>JBBRNO010000116.1:0-21879 GCA_038230275.1 Bryobacterales bacterium | reverse complement strand
GGTGAGGGAGATCCTGGATGGACAGGAACCGAAGCCGGCCGGGCTCAGAATTTCCGTCGTCGGCGGCGGATGTTCCGGGTTCAGTTATTCGATGGCATTCGAGAACAGCCCGAACATGCTGGACAAGACTTATAATTTCGAGGGATTGAAAGTTTTCATAGACCAGGCGAGCATGCTTTACCTGGACGGCGCCCAGGTTGACTACGTTGAGTCCCTGGAAGGTTCCGGGTTCAAGTTCAGCAATCCGCAAGTGAAGTCCACCTGCGGCTGCGGAAGCTCATTCAGCGTCTAAGCACCCAGACTAGCGTTTCAAAATCAAAAGAGCCCTGGACTGGCAATCCGCCGTCCCGGGCTCTTTTGATTTTGAAACGCTAGTATTGAAAAAACGTCCGTTATCGGTTCGCGGAGCGGTGGCCGAACTTTCGGTTGTAGCCAAACAAAGAAAAGGCGAAGAGTCCCAGTCCCAGCGATTGCCAAGCTGCGGGTTCCGGCAATGCCGTGTCCTGCGGTCCCGTGCTCAAGGTCGCTCCCAAATCTCGCAGCGGCGTGGTGTTGAACTGTACGTTAGGGGCCGAATAAAGGGGCACTTCATATCCGTCCAAATCAGAAGTATACCAATTTCCAGTCGTATAATCCTGAGTGTATAAAAACGAATTCGTCGGATCGAGAGAGATCTGCCGGAGACCAAATGATGGAGACAAGATTCGAACCTGTGCCGGCGTCAGGCCGGAAATAATGGAGGAAAACAGTCCGTAGTTCGAAGAACCGTAGAGTACTCCGGAATTGCTGATGGCGATGTCTCCGAAGCTAAACGAAGTCAGCGCGGTACCATCGAAGTTGTCGAAGTGGTCCACATTGGAGATCAGTGGAAAGCCCGGAATACTGAAATCCATCGTTGCCCGGAAGAGAGTATCCGTATTATCTTGCACATACCAGTAGGCGCCATTGTAAAAAGAGGCGTTGGCATTGAATGCCGCAGGAAGCGCCTGTCCGCCTAAAACATGTTGTGTATTATTCGCACGAGTCCAAAAATAAAGATTGCTATCTTGCGGACTCCGATAAAACAGGCGGCCATTTGTATCGTCCCAAGCGGCTCCGTTCAGCAAACCGGTAAGTCCAGTGTTGAAAACGACGGTGTCGACAAAATCCGTCAGATTCACCTGATGGATCTTGCCATCATCCGAAACTCCGAAAAGATACGACCCTGCGAAGGCGCTGGGTGATGCCCACAAGAAGGCAACAAACGCAACCAAACACAAGAGGCGGCCGCTCTTCACTTCGTGTCTCCCGCAAGTTCCATTAAATTGGCTCTAACTAAAGTACTCAGAGCGGATTGAGGCATAGAAGTACTATACCCGCGACGATAGACGGTGTCAAGAAGTTGAGCTTCACTATTTTGCGGGTATCTGCCTGGTACTCAGCTATTTAAGCCTACTACCCTAGCCTGTGACGGGCAATCCCCTTAGGGCGTCCTCCGATCAATGAACCAAAAGTACTAGCGGCCCGTCAGGTCTACCCTTAGAGCCCCCCTTTGGATCGTATTCTTGTCTTTCGCCCAAATCTGGAGGATTATCATGGGAAGGTTCCTACGATCCCCGATTTTGGAATCAAAATGAAACTTTCACAATTACTTACCGAACAGGCGAACCCGGCTTCCGCCTCGATTGACTCACTCCCAACCGAAGGAATTCTCAGTATTATCAACTCGGAGGACCAGAGGATTGCCGATTCGGTAAAGAAGGAAATTCCACGGATCGCGCTGGCGGTGGATGGAATTGTGGCCGCTCTGCAGAACGGCGGACGCCTGTTCTACATTGGAGCGGGCACCAGCGGGAGACTTGGTGTTCTGGATGCGGCCGAGTGTCCACCCACTTTCAGCGTCTCCTACGAAATGGTACAGGGAATTATCGCCGGCGGGGAAAGCGCGCTTTCCAAGGCCACGGAGGCGACCGAGGACGACCCGGCCATGGGGGAACGCGATTTGATTGCGCGCGGCTTTACGGCAGAGGACGTGCTGGTGGGCATCGCGGCCAGCGGCCGGACTCCTTACGTATTGGGCGCGGTACGGAGGGCGCGGGAGCTTGGCGCGCTGACTGTTGGAATTTCGTGTACGCCCGCATCCGAGCTTTCGGCCGCGGTGCAGATCCCCATTGAACCGCATCCCGGACCCGAAGTGGTGGCGGGTTCCACCCGGATGAAGGCAGGCACTGCGACCAAGCTGGCGCTGAACATGATTAGCACAGCGGCCATGATCCGGCTGGGCCATGTGTACGGAAACCTGATGGTGAACGTACAGCCGAAGAATGAGAAGTTAGTGGACCGCGCTGCGAGGATCGTCGCGCAGGCTGCTAACATCGAGTATTCGCGCGCGGCGGAGCTGCTAACAGAGGCAGGGAGCGTGAAAACAGCGATAGTGATGGCGAAACGAAACCTGGGAAGAGCCGATGCCGAGAGGCTGTTGCGGTCGGCCGGGGGGCGCGTAAGAGTGGCGCTGGAATCCTGATTTATTCGACGATATGGAAAAATTTCTGATTGAAGGTGGAACTCGGCTGACGGGCGAAATCTCCACCAGCGGGTCCAAAAATTCGGCGCTGCCGGCTCTGGCCGCCTGCTTACTCACCGCGGATCCGGTGATCCTCCACCGCATTCCCAGAGTGCGCGATATTCGCACCATGGAAAAGTTGATGGGGTACATTGGGGCAACCATCAGCGAAACGCCTGGCGGGCCGCATACGATTCACGCCGCCGAAATTGTGGATCCGTCGGCTCCCTACGATCTTGTCAAAACCATGCGCGCGTCAAGCCTGGTGTTGGGGCCGCTGCTGGCACGCACCGGCCGCGCGCGCGTTTCGCTGCCCGGCGGTTGCGCCATTGGCGCGCGGCCGATCAATCTCCACGTCAGCGGGCTGGAGCGTTTGGGAGCGGAAACCCGCCAGGAGTTCGGTTACATCGAAGCGGTGGCGCCTGCGGGCGGGCTTCGCGGCACAACGATTCACTTCGACCGCATCAGCGTGACCGGAACGGAAGATCTGCTCATGGCGGCAACACTGGCCAAGGGCGAAACGGTTCTGGAGAACGCCGCGCGAGAACCCGAGGTAGCGGATCTGGCGGACTTGCTGGTGAAGATGGGAGCCAGGATTGAGGGGGCGGGAACGTCCACGATCCGCATTAGCGGTGTGGACCGGTTGCATGGAGCGGAGCACACCATCATCCCCGACCGGATTGAGGCAGGTACGTTCCTAATTGCCGGCGCGATGACCCGGGGCGATTTGACGATCAGCGGCTGCGAACCTAAACATCTTACGGCGCTAATTGTAAAAATGCGCCAGGCCGGCGTTGAGATCAACGAAGAGGCGCCAGGCACTTTGCGGGTTCAGGTGCCGAACGGTCTGCACTCGGTGGACATGACCACTGAGGAATACCCGGGGTTCGCCACTGACTTGCAGGCGCAGTACATGGCGCTGATGACGCAAGCGGACGGCATCTCATTCATCACGGAAACTATCTTCGAAAACCGGTTTATGCACGTGCAGGAACTGGCACGGATGGGCGCCAATATTCGCATCGAAGGACGGCAGGCGGTTGTCGCCGGATTGCGGGAACTGACAGGCGCGCAGGTGATCGCCTCCGACCTCCGTGCCAGCGCCTCGCTGGTACTTGCCGCGTTGGTGGCGCGCGGGCAGACGGCGATCGACCGCGTTTATCATATCGACAGAGGCTATGAAAGCATAGAGGCGAAGCTGAACGGCGCGGGCGCCAAAATTGAGCGGGTGGAAGAGCTATGAGCACTTCGGCAAAGCATCACAATGCGGGCTTCCTGGCCCTGGTGGCAGACGCGAAATCGCGGGTGAAGGAAATCGATATTGAAGAATACCGGCACAAGGCCATTAGTGGAGAAGAGTTTCTCACCATTGACGTGCGCGAGGAAAGCGAATGGGCCGCCGGTCACGCGGCCGGTGCGATTCACCTGGGGAAAGGGATCATCGAACGCGATATTGAAACCGGAATTCCCGATAAGGCAGCTGTTTTGGTGCTATATTGCGGCGGCGGCTACCGGTCCGCGCTGGCGGCGGATGCCCTGCAGAAAATGGGCTATGCTAACGTTTTCTCGCTGGACGGCGGATGGCGGGCTTACGAAGGCGCGAAACTGCCGGTTGAAAAGTGACTCAGTATAAAACCATTTGGAAGCCGCGATAGATGACGTAGCCCCAGACGCCAATCTCCACAGTCTTGACCAGCCGGACAAAGAAATTGTTCATGAACTCGAAGCGCAACAGGAAGCCGGCGCCCAAGCCAAGCAAAATGATGTTGAGGTTGTAGGTTTCCTCTTCTCGAATCAGCGTGAACATGAATGCCAGCAGCCAGTAGATCAGCGGCCAATTGTTATCGAGCGGCTTCTTGTTCCGAACGCCAGCCATGAAGATGGTGAGCGCGATGAGCAGCAGCACCGTTACGGAAAAGTTCGTCGCTCGAAAGCTCATGGTTTAGAAAGCCCACGTCACACTGGTGAAGCCGGTGTGCGCCTTGTAGTTCTGCCGGTCCAAAAATTCTTCGTTGTATCGATAGTACTGGTAACCGGCGTTCCATCTCAACTTCGGTGTCAATTTAAGGGAGAGCCGGGCGAGCGGGGAATCGAAAGACAGCGGAAAAGTCTGCGCTAGATAGAACGGATCGATGCCCGGCAACTGCGTGGACGAAATGGCTCGTCCATCGCCCAGATCCTGGACGCGGTTATAGCCAACGTAGATCTCAGCGCGCTTCACTGTAAAACGAGCGCCTGCGTTTAGCGCATGAATGTTGCTGATGTAGACCGAATTGCCGTTCACCAAATCGCCTTGCAGGAAATAGGCGATGCCCGAGGTGGTATCCAGATGAATCTTGTTATATCCCGCGTCGAAGCTGAACCACGCTCGCGGAGCCCAGGAGGCGTCGAAAGAGTAGTTACGCGACCGCGAACTATAGGCCGAAAGAGAAACAGAATTTGTGTTGTAGTTCGTCCTGGCGGCGGCGCTAAGAATCAGCGATTTCGCTTTATACTGAACGCGCCCGCCAAATGCCTGATAATTCTTCTCGCCGATGGGATAGAACGGACGGTCCGCGCGGCCAACCTCCGCATCCAGGCGAACAGTCAGGCCCTTGGCCGGCCTGAGCCGCACGCCAAACAGGCCCGCATGCACGGTATTTTCCTGTTCGGCCTGCAGACGATCTGGAAATCCGGCGAAGACCGTCTGTTCGGTAGAGCGGATGCGGCGATTCGAGAACTGATACCCGCCATAGACCGAGGCCCAATTGTTCCATTGATAATTGATGTCGGTGGTGTTGGTGATGGCCCGAATACCGAGATATTGAAAATTCACCAGCGTAGTGCTGAGCGTGGCGTTGTTGATTTCGGTAAAAGTGGAGTCGCCATCCATGCGCGTGCTGTGGAATGACGTCTGATTCGAAATGGTGAGCTTACTGGCCGGGAACAGCGTGGCGGTAAAACTGGCAGCCGTCACCGGCCGCCGCGCATTGCCGAAAATGTAGGTCTGGCGCAGGCGGTTCGATCCGAAACGATCGGTGCCAAGGGCGTTTTCGTCGAGGATGAAGTCGCGCCGGCCGCCGGCATAAGTAAACTTTCCACTCAGGCTGTAGAGCTTACTGCGATCGGAAAGGATATTCACGCGCCAACCGTCGGTGCTGCCATGGTTCGGCTGCGATCTGGCGAAGGTAGCCAACGTCGCCGAATCGGTTAGGTTATTTCCCGGCAGCAGCCCGGTGATCGCCGCTCCAGTATCGTCCCTGAAGAATTCCCAACTGCGGAGAACACCCAGCTTGATACCTGCGATTTCAAATTCCGTCCCCAGCCGGTACTCATCCTGAACGCGGCGGATATTGCTGAATAGCGGGAACTCATCCCCGCGGCTGTCCGGGTACTGAATCGTTGTCAAGGCCGGGCCGCTTTGCGAGTTCCGTCCATATCCCAGGAAGAACTTCAACTTCGATTGCGGGAAGAGCGTGAGCGACTGATCGTGAAACCGGCGGGTGGTATTGAGAAAATGCTGCCCGTTCGAGATTGTTAGCGCCGGGTTGTAATAGTCGTTTTCGCGCCACAACAAATCGTAGCGGTAAAGTTTATTTTTCTGAATTCGCAGATTCGCGAATTGGTACGGATCGTTACCCAGGCCGCCGGTGGTCAATTGCAGTTCATCGAAGTAATGCCCGTGGCCATCTTTCGAATTGACGGTCAACGTGCTTCCCAAAAGGCGGATGCCGTTGCCGAAATTCACGTCGCTGCGGTACTTGCCGATGTTGCCGTCAACGGTATGCCATCGATATCCGGTCTCAAACGAGTTAGTGATGTTGTAGTCGCCGGTGTTCTCTCCCCGCGGCGGCCCCACCGGTTCGTTGGTAGGCGCGACCACCGGCTGAGCCGCGGCGAACCGCGCCACCAGGCCGATGGAAAAAGCGGCAGCCAGGATGCACTTTGCGGTGTTCATCGCAGAAACCTCGCATCCGCATTCGAGCCGTGTATCCGGACATGGCATGTGGTGCAGTTCTGGTATCTGGGGTCCGCCATATTATGCGAAGGACTCTGCGTTAGAATCCCGTCACCTTGGCGGCCAAACGTGCCCGCGCCGTTGTGGCATTCCAGGCAGAGGGTGAACGTCACCGGCCGTTTCAACAACCGGGCATTCATGGACCCGTGCGGATTGTGGCAGCTCTCGCAACCATCTACACGAACGGCAGCGTGCTCAAACAGGAATGGACCGCGCTTGTCGGTGTGGCATCGCAGGCAAGGCTCTTCATTGCCTTGCGCCTGTTCCACCATTCGCGGCCGCAATCCGGAGCGCCAGGTGGGCGCCGCCGAGCCGTGTGGATTGTGGCAGTCCGAACATTGAATCACGCCTTCGTTGACGCGGTGTTTGAAGGGCATGGAGAATTGCGCCCGCACCGAAGAGTGGCAGGAATAGCAGAGGTCCGTCTGCTTCTTTGCGAGTAGAAACTTCGGCGTCGCTGCCTTGTGGATGGAATGACAAGAGCTGCAAACCACGTCCGTGACAGTATGCGAGGACCGGCGTATATTGGCGCGTGGAAAATCTTTCGCGTGACAGGTGAGGCAGTCGTCCAGAATCTCTTTCGGCTGCATCAATGAAAAGGCGTGCGGAATGGTCGTCTTGCCGCCTCGGGCCTCAACGTGACCCTTCGCCGGGCCGTGGCAACCTTCGCAACCAGTTCGCGCCGGTGTCTCGGTTCCGGAAGCGATGCTCTTGTAATGCGGATTCTTGTAGAAGTTCAACCAGATGTTCGGGTGGCAGGTCTTGCAGACCGCGCTGCCGACATACTCGGGAGAAGTTGAATTGCCAGGAGTTGCAGCAGGCCCGGATTGTGCCCGAGCCACCGCTAGAAACACTACGAAAGAAAACAATACCCCGTTAGATAGACCCACTTGCCCACTATGATAGACCAATCAGAAGGCGAATGAGATTCCTGCCGTGGCAACGATATTATTGAACCAGCCGCTGGCCTTCGAGTTTAGCGCTGGGGTAATAATCTTGGAGGGGAACGGAGTGATGTAATCGTGAACATCCACGCGGAACAACATGCGGCTGGTCAGCGCTACCTTCACACCGGCGCCGACCGAAAGCAGCCCCTGCACCTCCGTTGTCTTAGTCAGGAGCGCAATGTTGCTCAGCGGCTGAAAAGGAACTTCGGTTCCCGTTCCGCGGTAGAACTTGATACCGCCGCCCGCCGCTACATACGGACGGATAGTTGAGCCCACCGGGGTAGCGTGGATCAGAAAGTCATAGTGGATAGCATGAGACTCTGCGCCGAACGTCGCCTTGGTAGAGCCAGAACTTAGCTTGGCGTCATTGTGCAGGTAGGTGTAGCGGATCTCGCCGCCCACGTGCTGATACATGTTGTTGCCGACAGCAATACTGGCAGCCCAACCGTTTTCAAATCCGGCGTCGGCATTCCCCTTTGGATTGGTGACGGTGTGGGATTGATAGAAACTCCCGCCGCCAGCCACGGCGAATTCATATTTCTGGGCGCAGGCGGGGAGAACCGTCAACGCCGCCATCATGGTGTAGAGAAGGAATCGCATAGAGTTATAGTCTTAAGTTTTCTACTTGTGTCTGATTAACTGACGTCTACCTATTCGACCACCCGCACCGAAATTGACGTTGAGCCGAGACCCTGTCTGATGACGAGCGGTACGCTGAGCCCGAGCGGCACGCGGCCGTTTATCCGGACGTTGATCTGATAAACCCCGATCTGTCCAGGCGTCAATCCGGCGAATTCCACAGCAACGGGAACACCGCCGATGGTGACGACTGGCGGAATTAGCACGCCGGCAAGTTCATCGGTGGGCGCCGGTGTACCTGCAGGAACTTCGGGGCTGGTCCGTCCCAACCCGGTAGCGTAGATGACAATGGTATCGGTCCGATGAATTGGGTTGGACGGCGTCACCAGCTGGTTATTGGATGCGCGGATAATGGCTGCGCTCGAGCCATCCGGGCCGGCCGAGGAGATCCGGAACACGCTCGGGGCGGCCGGGAGTATGGTCAGGTTAAAGTTGTCGCTCACCCCGCCCGGCGTATAAACGGTCAGCGTAGTGTTGCCATCGAAATTCGGCAACTGGCCGTTGATCTGCGTGGGCGAAACAAACAACACCGGCACGGTGAGTCCATTCACCAGCAGGCAGCTGTCAGCAAGCGCGGTCGGCAGGGAACCCGGGTTTGTCGCCTGTGTGATGGGGCTCAAATTCGTTCCGAAGACCGAGATCAAGCCACCCGGCGCTATCGGCTGCGAGAAATCCGCTGCGTTGACAACGCGATCAATGGACGGCGGAGCGACTGCCGCGTCGTAGTTCCATGGCAGTACGGTGAAACCCGATGTCGTCAGAGCGACGATAGCCGTCCGGTTCGCCAGCGGAGCCAGCGTACGAGTGAACGGCAAGTTCGACAGCGGATCGCTCAACAGCGGTGCTTCAATCACACGAGTGACACCGGAACCAGTGCCGGACTGTAAATCCACCTTCTGGATGATTCCGGGACTGGAGGCGTTCGGCGCCGTGATGCGTAGCCCGCCTTGATCGATGAAGGCAAATCCAGACGAGAGACCGGTGCCGGTTTCCAATTGTCGAACGGCTACCAGCGAAGAGTTTAACAGGGTGTTACCGACCACGAACTGATCGAAGCTGGAGGCGGCGTAGGCTCCGGAGAGCGTCGTTGCGTCCTTCCGCGAAATGGTGAAGGTATCAGCATTCGAGTTGTAGAGGAGGACATTTCCATCTCCCTCAACGGCCATGATCGACGATCCATTGGGCGAGGCCACCAGCGCGGTGTTGATATTGATATCGTTCTTATACACGCCGAGACTGGGAAGCTCAACAGCAGTCCGGGAATTCAGGTCGACTTTGTCAATCGTATGAATGGGACCGGCAACGCGATTCGCCACCAGAATGGCGCCGGCAGATGAGGCTACCGATTTCGGGTAATGTCCGCCCGGCATACGGACCGGTTGCGTGGCCTGCAGTGTTTCAAGGTCGTATACGTATAACAGTTGCGTATCGTTGCCGCCGACCAGCAGATAGCGGCGGTCGAAGGTGATCGCCATCTGTGTCGGCGTATTGCCAGTGCGCAGCGTGGCGATTTGAGTATTCGAATTGGAATCGTAAACAAGGACTTGATTCTTGTCCTGTCTTAGAATATAAAACCGTGCCCGGGAGGGGTCGGGAAGAATGTCCACCAGTTTGCCGGGAACATTGACGAACGTTCCTCGCTGGTCGGGCTGCCGCGTATTTACAATCACCCGGATGGAGGTTGGCAGATTGATGGCGCGCGCCGAAGCGATGCCGATGGTGCCAACCGTGGTGCCTTTCGAATTCTGGAACCCCGCCGGGTCGACACTAATACGGATTCGTGCGGGGGTGGTTCCACTGGTAGGCGATACTCGGACGCCGGCCGGGATGCCGGTCAGCACGAAGTCGGTATTTGCTCCGCTCCGATCGAGAATGGTGATCTCTTGCGAGGCAGCTTGGCGGTCACAAAAACTGCCGCGGAAAACTACGTCTTCCTGTGACGCCGTCACACGCCGCGCCTGGCTCAGACTTCCCACCGGGAACACGGTGACGCCGCTATCGGAAATTGAATAAAGAGTATTGTAGTCGTTCGAGAGAACGCTCTTGCCTGCGAGATTCTCCGCCAGTTGGAGGCGCTCCCGCACTGCCAGATTGTCGGCTTCCACAATCTGCAGGATCGGTGGATTGGTGACGCCCGCCAGCAGTGGAGTCGGCATCTGCGCATAGATCACGCCGCGGGAGGAGTCGATGGCATGGCTGCCGATGCTCAGATCGCCCGTCGGGCTGGGGAATTCGGAGATTAATCCAAACCGGCCGCCGAAAATTCCGGCACCCTCAAAAAGCCCCCAACCTGCAGCGAAGACCGATCCGTCCTGATTGACGCTGACCACCCTGGGACCCAGTGGCGGAGAAGCGACATAGAGCCCGGCACGCACCGTACGTGTATTTACGTCGTAGCCAAACCGGATCGTGTCGGTTAGTCCGTAAATTTTCAACCCGTCCCGGGAGGCAGCCAGCGACGCGGTTGTAATCTGCAGCGGGAACGAGGCCGGCGGTTGGGGAAGAGTCTTCGTCGTCACGTTCGCGATTGTGTCGAGCGTAATTGTTGTGCCGAGCACCGGGTCAAACAGCAGGAACTCCGACGACGTCGCGATGAAGGCGCGGTTGTCGATCCCGAACGCCACTCCGAAGGGAGGCGCGCCAAGAGCAAACGTCTGCTTTGCATTCGTTTCCAGGTTCACTACCGTAAGCCCGTTCGACGGAGACTGAGGTTTGTCAAAATTCCCATAGTGCGCGATAACAAGGTACTTTCCGTCCGGCGACACCGATAGAGAAGCCGGCTGCGATGGTACATTGATAGATCGCTGCACCGTATTATCGGACAGCGACATGACGTCAATGCGGTTCGCAGTGAAATTCGCGATGTACAAGACACCTCGACCTTCGTCCAGCGCTATATCCGACGCGTGGCCGCCAATGGCGACTACTTTGCCGAATGTTCCCGCCCAGGCCGAAGCCGCGAGGCATACTGCGATCGAAACTCCCCAAATCCAGGACTTGCTTTTCATAGGACCAACCCTCAGCTCAACCTTCGAGAAAAATTTCCGGCTCGAAAACAAACACCAATGCTAGTGATCGGCCCGCGAAACCGGCAGGCCAACCGTCGTTCCTTTACTTAGTGAGCGGGACACGGCGGCATCTCGCCGTACCCGCTCATTCCACCTCAAACTCAACTACTCTGCGTTATTTTTGCGGCGCATTACGATCAGGCCCAAAAGGACAACGGCCAGGATCGAGCATATGAGCCGTACTGTAGACGAATCCATTTTTCTTCTCCCTGTCAAAATATCCGGGCTGATACCTTCGATCGGCACACCCGGTGCGCGGCCGGCTGGCGCGCTTTGTAATGCCGGCAAACCAAGCAACCTACATCAAAACAACGTGCTAAATCGACATCATCATCGGGATCAATTCCCGAACGATCTTTACGGCAACCGGGCCAACAGTAACCACAAACAGCGTGGGCAAGATACAAAAAAAGATTGGGAAAATCAATTTCACGCCGAGCTTAGCAGCCTTTTCCTCGGCAATCTGCCGCGCCTGGACCCGCATATAGTCCGCGTGCCCTCGAAGGCTCTGCGCCACGCCCGTCCCAAAACGGTCCGCCTGAATCAGGACCGCAACCAACTTCTTCAGATCGTTCACCCCAGTTCGCTCAGCTAGATTGCGGAGCGCCTCGATCCTGCGCTTCCCCGCCTTGAGTTCCAGGTTTACCAACGAATACTCTTCGCTAATCTCCGGGTGCGCATGTTGCAGTTCCTTGGCCACCTGCATGATGGCCTGGTCCAGACCTAAACCAGACTCCACGCAGACCACCATCAGATCGAGCGAGTTCGAAAGCCCGCGCTGAATCTGTTTCTGCCGGCGCTGGCCAACGATCTTGACGTACTCATTCGGTCCAAAAAACCCGGCCGCCACCGCGGCAAGGACAGCCATCACTTTATTGGCCTGCTCCGTCCCCGAGTTGGCGATCAGCAGCAACATGATCAATGGCAGCAAGATGGCAAACAGCACTTTGGCGCCATAGAGCGTCTTTAGAGCGTTCTCGCCGCGGAAACCGGCACGGATCAACCGCCGCTGCATGGTATTGGCATCCTTCGGATTGGCAGGAATCACGTTGCCGATCTTTTTCATCAGGTCGGCGAACACCAGACTGGGATGCGGCGCCGCGTGTTCCCGCGGATCGATCGAAACGCCCGATACCCGCTCCATTGCCTCCTTGGGACGAACCCAAAAGCGCAGGCCGGCCACCGAAATCATGACCACCAGGAACACGAAAAGGAACAAACTCATGAAAATATACATCGCGGTCAGACCTCAATCGTTACGATCTTCTTCATGATCAAGTAGCCGGTAATCTGCAGAAAGACCGCAATACCCAACATCAAATTGCCTGTTTCGTCCGTAAAGAAGAACTTTACATAGTCCGGGTTGGTGAAAAACATCAGAATGGCGACGCCAATCGGAATACACGACAGCGCAATCCCGGTTAATTTGCCGTGCGCGCTAATAGCGCGGATACGGCCCCGAAGCTTGAACCGCTCGCGAATGATGTAAGCGAGCTTGTCCAGAATCTCGGCCAGATTACCGCCGGTGCGTTTCTGCAGAAGTACGGCCGAAACGAAAAAGTGAACATCCAGCAACGGAACCCGCTTGGAAAGCGATTGCAGTGCCACATCCAACGGAAGCCCAAGATTGTGCTCCTCAAAAGTGCGGCGGAATTCCCCCGCCAGCGGCTCTTGAAATTCGCGGTGGATCATTTCCAGCGAAACCGAGAAAGCATGTCCGGCACGCATGGAACGGGAGATAAACTCCAGGCTGTCGGGGAAAATCTCCTCAAAAGCCTTGATCCGCTTATTCTTCAACCGTAGAACATAGAACAGCGGGAGAAAGCCGGCGAAGAGGGCGATAAAAATGGCCAACGGGCGCGCTTGATCCGGCAAAGCAAGATACATGATCACGTAGGCGCCAATGAAGAATGCCATGCAGCTGTGAACGAATCGGCCCGAATTCCATCGAAGTCCAGCCTGTTCGAGCAGCTGCTTCAACTTTTCACTCAGCTTGTACTTCTCGAGGATCCCAAGGACGATCTTTCCTTTGGCCGGCTCTTCCACGGTAAAGAGGGCCGCCTCTTCCGGATTCGAGCTCTTGGCCTTCTTCTGCTGCTTCCCCATCAGCCGGCCCTTGATGCGGTCCATATCCGCATTGCGAACCGACTTGGAAACCATGAGCCAAGCCACCAAAGCGAGCAGCCATATGCCGATTACTGTGAAAACGAAAGTTGTCATCGGTCTATCCTCAAATCTCCATCACTTCGTCGAACAAGTCGGGACGCAGCCGGATTCCCGCGGCCAGCAATTTCTCGTAGAACTTCGGCCGGATACCGGTGGCCGCAAACCGGCCGATCACCTTACCTTCCGGACTGAGGCCGCGCTTCTCGAAAACAAAGATGTCCTGCAGCGTGACGATGTCGCCTTCCATTCCCGTTACCTCAGTGATGCTCATGATGCGGCGCGAACCATCGCTTAAGCGCATGGGCTGCACCAGGACATTCACCGCGGCAGCAATCTGCTGGCGGATAGAAAGCATCTGCATGTTGGCGGCGGCCATGGAAACCATCACCTCCAGCCGCGAAACAGCGTCACGCGGGCTATTGGCGTGCACCGTCGTCAACGAGCCATCGTGGCCCGTATTCATCGCCTGCAGCATGTCGAGCGCTTCTCCGCCGCGGACTTCGCCAACCACAATCCGGTCGGGGCGCATACGAAGGCTGTTTACCAGCAACTCTCTGATGCGCACCGCGCCGTTTCCTTCCAGATTCGGCGGCCTGGTTTCCAGCCGCGCGACGTGTGGCTGCTTCAATTGCAGCTCGGCCGCGTCTTCAATAGTGACAATTCGTTCTTTTGGATTAATGTACGCCGACAAAGCGTTCAGCAGGGTGGTCTTACCGGAACCGGTACCGCCGGAAATGATGATATTCAGCTTCGCCTTCACGGCGGCTTCGAGCAACTCCATCATGCCGGGGGTCATCGCCTTGCGATCCACCAGATCCGGCGCCGTCAGCTTGTCCTGCGCAAAGCGGCGAATCGACATCAGCGGACCGTCCAACGCCAGCGGAGGAATAATTGCGTTGACGCGCGACCCGTCCATCAACCGCGCATCCACCATGGGCGTCGATTCATCCACGCGCCGGCCAACCTGCGACACGATCTTATCGATGATTCGCAGCAAGTGTTGATCGTCGCGAAAGGTGACGCTTGTCAACTCCAGCAGGCCTTTGCGCTCCACGTAAACCTGTTTGTGGCCGTTTACCAGGATGTCGGATATGGTGTTATCGGCCAGCAGCGGTTCCAGCGGGCCGAGCCCGAAAACCTCGTCCAGCACCTCATCCGAGATCTGTTGCTTTTCAATACCGCTGAGCAGCGTCGGCTCACCGTCGATGAGCGATATCAGCGCCTGCCGGACTTCTCCGCGGACGCGCTGGTTGTCGATCGTCGCTAGGGCTTCGAGATTGATCTTGTCCAGCAGCTTGCGGTGCAGCGTGAACTTCAGTTCCTGATATTCCGGCTTGAGGCTCTGGCGAGTCTGGCCGGAGTTCTTCAGCAGGCGTTGCTCCCAAGAGAGCTGTGCAGGCGATTTTTGGTCGAAGGTTGGAAGCATGTTAATCTATCGGTCTAAGTTTGCGAGAGCGCTAGCCTGGTGGCGCTGAATCCGGAAGGTCCTTTTTTGTCGAGCCGCGCGGACCCGCACAGCTTGCTCGCCAGCTCCTCCACGGCCTTGCCTAGTTCTGTGTCTCCTTCGAGTGCTTCGCCCAACGTCACTACCCGGTGCAGCGAAAAGTAGTCGTTCGGAAGACTGATGTCGATCGGACTGCCGAAGAGCTTGCTCAAATCCGATCCGCTCAGTCCATCGCGCTTATCCAGGCGGTTGATAACCATCTGGAACCGGGTGGAATCAAACCCGAGGTGGTTCAACAGCTTGATCGCCCGGCGCGCCAGGTGCAGGCTGGCCAGCTCGGAGGTAGACACCAGAAATGCGCGATCCGAGTGCGAAAGCGCCAACAGGCTGACACGGTTGAAAATCGACGGCAGGTCGACAACCACCCAGTCGTACAACATGCGCGCATATTGCAGCACATCGTGCAAACGGCCCGGATCCACCGGTTCGGAGTAAGGCATTTCCGGAGATGGCAAAACCTCGATCATCCCGGCGCTCACGGTCATGGACGCCCAAAGCTTGGCATCCATTCGTTCCGCATGCTCAAGTACATCCACCAGGGAATGGGTCTGATCCAATTTCAAATAGAATCCAAGCGTTCCACCCATCAAGTCAAAATCGGCCAGCAACACTCGCTTTCCGGTGATACGCTGCAACGCAAACGCGGTTTGAGCTGCCAGCGTGGAAGCTCCGGATCCCGGCTTGGTGCTGGAAAACACAACCACCTTCCCCAATTCCCGTTCCGCGCCAGGCTCGGGTTGGATCATGCGCTGTAGTCTGGAAATGGCCGCTTCCTGAGTGGAAGGATCGAACGGCGCGTGCAGGAATTCGGATGCGCCCACCCGTAGCGATCGAAGAATCGCGTCCGAATCGTTCTTCAAATGCAATCCGACAACCTGGATCGGCGGTTTTTGAGCGCTGATATAGCGAATCAGTTCGCAGGCGGCGTTAAGATCGGTAGCAAGGTCGACGAGGATTACATCCGGACGGAGTTGGCGCAAACGCATCTCAAGAGTCTGCTGGGCCGGATACACCTTCAGATCCGACACCACCTGGAAACTCCTGACCCGCGCCACCGATTGAGAAAACTGGTCCGCAAGTTCCCGGTTAGGGGAGATGATCAGCGCCGTGATTTCTCTTCCGTTATTTACCATGACTCGAACTCATCCTTCAATCGCAACAATCTAGCCTTTCGACTTCGCTTCGCTGGCCTCGGGCGCCTTTGCCGCCTTCGCCTTCTTCGACGGCTTCGCCGGTGTGGTGGAACTCGTATTCTTATCGGCAGGGGCTGAGGGTGGCAGGAACTCCTTGATCATGACCGGTTCCGGGATCTTATCGCCCGCCTCGTAAGGCTTCACGATTTCCGGAGACACAATCACCACCAGCTCGGTGCGGTTCCGCTTCTCTTCCTTGCTCTTGAAGATTGCTCCCAGCAGCGGAATGTTCGCCAGACCGGGCGTCTTTGAAAGCTGATCGGCGACCCTGTCATCGATCAAGCCGCCAATCACGAAACTCTGTCCCTGTCCCAGCTCTATGTTGGTTTCCATGCGCCGTGTAGAGAGCGCGGGAATGAAGAATCCGGAGATATTCACGCCGTTAGCCGTATCGAGTGTAGAAACTTCCGGTTTCACATACATCTTGATGGTGTTGTTCTCGGTCACCACCGGATTGAATGTCAGACGAATTCCGAATTCGCGGAATTGGATGGTAATTGCGCCGGCGTTACCGCCGCCCTGCAATACAGGAATCGGAAATTCACCGCCGACCAGAAAACTAGCTTCTTTTCCATTCGTCGTCACCAGGTTCGGTTCAGCCAGGATCTGCAAAACGTTTTCCTGCTGCAGAGCCTTGATGAAAGCGCCTAGATTCAGATCGGGCCGGAAGGCGAAGACGTTCAGCGCATCGCTAATCGTAAAGCGCGGAGCGACGCCTCCACCTATCTGGTTTATTGAGTTCGAGCTGAACTGGCCGGTCGAAATCGCGCCGACCGTATTGGCCGCCCCGGTGGAGATGATATTCACGCCCAATTGCTGAACTTTGGCACGGTCCAGTTCGGCAAATTTGACCTTGAGAACAATTTGACGGTCGACCGGAGCAAGCGGCAGCATCATGTAGTTCACCACCGTCTTGGCAAACGGGGACACCAAGGCCACAACGCGGTCACCGATGTCTTTCGCGGAGATCCGGCCGGTCAAGGAAAGCGAATCGCGCGTCGACTGAATGTGAATGTCTTCCTTCGGGAAGGTTTCCTTCAGCAGCCGGCGGAGCGGCTCCAAATTCTGCTCGACGTTGACGGCGTAGATGGAGCGCTGGCCGCTCTTCGACCAAACAATGATCGTCGAGGTGCCAGGACCTTTCGCGCTCAACAGCATTTCGCGCGTGGTTACAGCCATGGTGTCGACGACCGATGGATCGCTGGTCGAGATCTGCCGGATGTCCGTCGGATAATCCAGCACGATACTCTTTCCGACCGTCAACTTCAATTCCTCGATCTGTTGACCGAAGGCGGCCTGTTGACCAAAGACCGCGCACACTCCCAGAGCCAAAACCGCGGGAGTCCGCATGCTTCTCTTTGCCTTGCGAAACGAGATACTTCTGCTAAACAGAGTCATGTCCATGATCCCCGACTAATTTGTTGGCCCTACGCGCTCGACCGTCCTGGTATTTCCGCGGATGACAACTACTTCCGGCGGTGGCGGTGGCGGCGGAGGAGGTGCAACCGGCGCAGCAACCACGGGCTTGGGCTGTAGCCTCGGCCTAGGCGCCGCGGCGACAGCTACTGGTTTGGAACGTCCGCCGAATAACTCGGCCATACCGCTTCCGGGCGTCTTCTCAATCGTCTGGTCGCTGCCATTACGGAGCACCAGCTGAATGCTTCCTTGATTTCCCGCCAGTGTGAGCGTTTCAGCCTGCTCCGGAGTGGCCAGCAGTGTAACCGTCGGCGTATTGATCGCCTGGCCCCGGCCATCGGGCTGGATGGTCTGCCCGGCCGACAGAACCAATAAGTTCTGCAGGACGGTGGCTGTCATCGACGTATCGGAGGTAGGCAGCCGGCCCGTAACCAAAACATCGACGCGCAAACCGGGAAGCACGAAGCCGGCCACACCGGCGACGTCCGTGACTCTTACCGTCACCGCTCTCATGCCCACCGGGATGATCGGCGCCAGTCCGGCGCCACTGCCCCGCGCAGCCAGGCGGCCTTCGTTGATGGGTTCATCCAGCAGGATGTTGCTTATCACCGGGCGGTCCACCACTTCATTGACGTTGGAAAAACCACCCTTCGGGAATTGTTCTGTAGGGATTTTCGCCACCCTCAGATCGGCGGCCTTCACCGTTAAACCGACGGATAGTGGCTTCGCCGCAACTACCACGTCTTTCATGTCAGTAGGCTGAGCGGGCCCGCCGCGCCCGCCCGACGTGATCTTATAAAAGATCGTCGAAACGATGAGCGCGAATATCAGGCTGACGGCCAAAACGGTCAGAAATCTGCGGTCCATTAAATCACTCCCCTAGTGCTACTCACGGCGCTACGTATCAAAAACTGAATCATTAGAAAACTCATCGAGGCACCATCGCCAGCCAAACTCCCAAAGTAATTGCGGGCGCGTAGGGAATCGACTCCGCATTCTCACGCTTGGACCCGGCCGGGCCTTTCCGCCGTACCAATCCGCGCAATGTCTGATAGGCGATCACTCCCAGTGCGATCAGACCACCCACTCCAGCCGTCCACAGCGCGGCCTCGAACGACTTGCTGTAACCCAACAAAGCGCCGAACCCCGCCATCAACTTGATGTCGCCGGCACCCATCCCGCCCAGGACGTAAAAAATCAGGAAAACCAGAAATCCGCACGCAGCCCCTGCTATGGCGAGCGGCAATCCCATCCAACCGTGCCGCGCCATCTGGCAACCAATGCCGCCAATTAGCGCCGCAAGCGAAGTCCAGTTCGATACCCGGCGGCGCGCAAGATCTTCCACCGTCGCGGCGACTCCTACCAACCCGGCAATCCAAATTTCCGCTGTCATCGTGACCCATCACTTCAAAACCAAGCTCAGAAACAATCCCGCCAGTACGATCTAAAACTTTGTAGTACCCTTCTGCCTACCTGGCTACGACCTTGGCTAGTAGTTGCTTTACATAGTACTTTCGGCGGTACTGATTGTTTCCATTAGACCTACTACTCGTTTTTTCCATGGCTTCCCCTCATTTCGGGGTCGCTTTTAGAGAAAAGAGTATGGCCTTGCCGTCATCGGCAACCACCTTCCAGTCTTTGTTCTCTTTCAAGAGCGAACACAAGGGCCAGCTAACGGGCGCAAGAACCATTGAAAACTTATACTTGGCCAAAATTGCCCGCCAGTTGTATTGCCCCTGAAGAACGGCCAGATATTCCTTACCTAGTTCTTCTCCGTAGAAGTCACTACGCCCGTCCATGAAAACCTTAGCCGCCGGATAGAGTTGGAAGATCAGGTAATCTCCCCATTGGTCTGAGGTAAGTACCCGAGCGCTGGCGATTTGATTTCGATTCGCGCTCACAATCTTCGCTGGAAATCGCTCATCAGAAAAATCCGTAGGCCACTGAATGGGGTGCCCTATAAAGACCAGGCCCAGCGCCAGCACTGCCGGCCAGATGCTCGCCCATCGGAAGCCAATACCCATCTCCTCCGCCAGTTGATTCAAGATCGCTGGTAACGACTTCCGGGATTGGTCCTTGCTCCACTCGAGCCACCATCTGGTGGCCTCGATGGCAATGATCGGCCCGGCGAGAAGAACATAAATGGTGACGTGGCGCGCCGATGCCAGGGCGGTATGGGCGAAGTAGGCGATCCACAACGGTTCCACCACCCGGCGCCTGCGCAGGATGCCGGCCGCGACAACGAAGCCGAGCATTAGCAGAATCTCAAAATAAAGCATGCTCTCGGAATGAAAATTGGGGGAATGAAACTCCTCCACCATGTCCTTGATCCAGTTGGACCGTAGGTATTCAACCGCATGCTTGTGGAGCCCGATCCCATACGGATTCACCACGGTTGCCAAGCTGCAGCCTGCCAGTAGGGCAGGGTATCGGAAGGCGCTGGACCACGGTCGATCCCCCCGCCAAAACGTCTCAACCATCGTGCCGGCGGAAAGCAATCCGGTGATGGCGATCATTAGCAGGAAACCGCCATGCAGGTTCGTCCAGAGCGCGGTGAGAGGAATCAGCAGCCAGACATGCCAGCTTGGGCTCAGCCGGTCCCGGTCCAGCATCCACATGGTGATCACCAGCAGCAACAAAGTGAAAAGATGCGGCCGCGCGTGATAGTGAATGGAAGCCGCGGCGGCGCAAAAGAGCGTGACCGCCAGCGAGAGAAATAGATTCGCTTTTCGCCAGAGCATGTGGCGCAGGATAATGGTCGCAATCAGCGAGATCATCAAGCCGGAAAGCAATACCACGCCTTTCAATCCCATGCTGCGGAAAAGCGCCGCGTATATCACATCGGCCAGCCATTCCCACGCAAACCATGGCTCACCCGCCTTGGAGAACGAGAAAAGATCCGTAACGGGCACCGCATGGTGATCGAGGATGTACTCGCCAGTCCGGATATGCCAGCCGGTATCGCCATCGATCAGCAACTGGTTCCACCCTTGCCCGGAGGCGAACATCCAGAGCGTTACGGCCAGGAAGAAAAAATCGGAAAGCGACGGAATGAAGAGCTTGCCCCACCAGGTTTGCAGGACCCTGGCCATGCTGGCGGGCTTGCGGGACACAGCGATCGAAGGCGCGCCCACTTCAACTTGCCTTTTCCCGGTCGACTTCGACGGAGTCCAGCAATTGTCGTCCGTGCAGCGCCAGTTGGAACCGGTCTTTCATTCCGGTCTTCTCAAAAACATGCATTAAATGGGTCTTGACGGTTCCCGGCGTGATGGCTAGCGCCTCCGCGATTTCCTTATTCTTAAGCCCACGGCAGAGATGTTCGATGATGTCCCTCTCACGGCGAGTAATCCGAGGCAGGCGTACCCGCTCCTCATTCCCGGAATCCAAAGATTCCAACGATCGTTCCAGCCAGATTTCGCCCTTCGCCACGCGGCTCAGGCAATCGAGCATTTGTGACACCGGCGCGGACTTGCGCAGAATACCGACTGCCCCCATTTGGAGACAACGAACGGTTTCGTTCGCGGCAAGTTCAGCGTCAGGCCAAAGTACAATTTTCGAGGCCGGCGAGATAGAAAGCAGCTTGGGAATAATGTTTGGCAACGTGCGGCCAGGTCCCGGTCCGCCAAGTAAAATGATGTCGGGGTGCAAGTTTTCGATTTCAGGAAAGGAATCCACAACATCGCCGGAGTGGCCGCAGAGATGAAACAGCTCACCGAAGGAGGCAACTCGGATGAGCCCTTCCACGACAATTGGTTTGGCTTCGCAAAGATAGACGGACGATCCTGTCACTGGCACCTGCCCCTGGCAGGTACTATCGGCAGAAGAGAGCAATCCGTATAGGATGCGGTTGGAATTTATGCCAGAACCGCGGTTTCGAGCGCTGCGCCTACGTGAAGCACGAACTTCTCGGCGAACGCGCGGCCGACGATCTGCAGACCGATAGGCAGACCGGTGGAACTCCGGCCACATGGCAGCGAGAGCGCAGGAAGTCCGACGGCGTTGATCCCGCGAACGAAGCGGGTGGCGGCGAGACGAACATCCTCTTCCACACCGTCGATCACCACGGTTTTCTGATCGATACGAGGCGCTGGAATGGGAGATGCCGGCGTC
Source organism: Bryobacterales bacterium (assembly GCA_038230275.1). Classification (GTDB taxonomy): domain Bacteria; phylum Acidobacteriota; class Terriglobia; order Bryobacterales; family Bryobacteraceae; genus JANXXV01. The sequence continues at coordinate 297 of JBBRNO010000116.1, read as the reverse complement.
AAAAGGCAATCGACGCTGTCAAACAACTGCCGGAACTCCGCCTGCATAAGGCGGCGAGCCCGCTGAGCGTTCACGTAGTCGGTAGCAGGCAGCAGACGCCCTTGATCCAGCAGGGCCAATACGTCGGCGCCAAACCTGGAACGGTCACCCAGATAGCGCTCCAGAACGGCAGAAGCCTCAGACATCAGAACCACCCGCGAGATGGTATTGAGGGCGGCTATATCCGGCACGCGGATCTCAACGATTTTCGCGCCCAGCGATTGCGCAACCGCTCGTGCGTTCTTGACGGAGCCGCGG
>JBBRNO010000115.1:0-21982 GCA_038230275.1 Bryobacterales bacterium | reverse complement strand
GATGCGGCCGTTGACGATGACGAATTCAAATCCAGTGCTGTACTGGTGCGGCTTCACGAACGTCGCATGGTCCTGAATTGTGTTCGGATCAAACAGAACCAGATCCGCGGCATAGCCCAAACTGATGCGGCCCCGGCCACGCAATGCAAATTTCCGCGCCGGCAGGTCGGACATCTTGCGGATGGCGTCCTCCAGCGTCAGCACATGGCGAGACCGCACAAATTCAGCCAACACCTTGCTATTGGTCCCATAGCTGCGCGGATGCGGCGCGCCTGAGCCCAGTTCGATCACCCAGCCATCACTGGCAATGGCGGTGTTCGGATATTGGATAATGCGATCCACGTCCACCATGCTCATCTTGTGATAGATCATGTTGGTCCCGGACGGCTCAGCCGCCAACATGTCTAGAATCGTGTTGACCTCGCCCTCGACTCCCGGCTTGCCCGAACGCATGGCATTGATCTCCGTGATCGTCTTGCCATTGATCGCGGGGTTCCCACGGCTGAACCCCACCATCGCCCAGGAGTAATCGTTGAAACCCAGGGAATCCAGTTGTCCCCGCATCTCCACCGCGATTCGTGCACGGGTAGCAGGGTTCGCCAGCCGTTCGCGAATCGCCCGTTCGCCGTCGGCCAACACCCACGTGGGAACAAGGTGCCCCAGAATCGTGCTCGAACGGTCATACGGATATTGATCCACCGTGATGTCGACACCTTCTTTTCGATACCGCTCAACCAGCGCAATGGTCTTCGCGCTGTCTCCCCAAATCCGCTTGTTGTCGATCTTGAAATGCGAAAGCTCCACCGGCATGTGTGCCTCGCGCCCAATGCGCACCGCTTCGTCGATCGCTTCAGTAATATGCGCTCCCTCGTCCCGCATGTGGCTCGCGTAGACCCCCTGGAAGCGTGCAGCCTCTTTGGCCAGCGCCAGCACTTCTTCGGTATCGGAATAAGTGCCGGGCACGTAGATCAGCCCGGTGGAGAAGCCCACCGCACCCGCCTGCATGGCCCGGGCGACCAACTCTTTCATCCGCGCGATCTCGGCGGGCGTGGCCTTTCTGTTCGCTTCTCCCATCGCCGCCCGCCGCACATCGTTATGGCCGATCAGCGAAGCAACATTAGCAGCCGGCCGTGCCGCTTCCAGCCGGGCAAAGAAATCGGTCAGATCCGTTTCCGAATGGCCACAGTTGCCCGTGATAAGCGTGGTCACACCGTCGCGAATGAAGTTCTCCGCCAGCGGCATCTTCTCTATCGCGCCCAGTGCTCCATAGCCGATTTTCAAATCGACGTGCGTGTGGACGTCGATGAAGCCCGGAGCAAGCACATGTCCGCCCGCATCAATCGTGCGGGTCGCGCTGGCGGAAGTGAGTTTGCCCATCGCCACAATGGTGCCGCCTGCGATTCCCACATCGCCGGTAAAGACCGGGCTTCCGGTTCCATCGGCGATGCGCGCATTGCGGATCAGCAGATCGTAGTCCGCGGCAGCAAGCGAAAACACGGTGATCGCACCAAGGGCCAGAAAGCGGGGAAGAGACATATTGAAATAGTAGGATACTTCTCTCGTGCGGCGCGAGCATTGGCCTGGAGGTAGAATGTGCAGATGCTAGCCGTAATCGTGGTGCTACTGGCCATCCTCACCCAGAGCGTTCGCGCCCAGTCCCTCCCTCGGTATGACATCGTGCGCGCAACCACGCCCATCGTCATAGACGGCAAGCTGGACGAAGCCGCGTGGCAACACGCGCAGCGCGTTGGAGACTTCCACTTCAACTGGTGGAAGAAAGGCGAGCGCGAACCAACTGTCGCCAAAATGATGTGGGATAAAGATAACCTCTACGTCGGCTATTTTTGCCACGACAAACACATCTCGGCCAAGGTCACGCAGCGCCACGGGCCGGTCTCCAAAGACGATTGCGTCGAGATTTTCCTCAGCCCCAACACCAGCAGGCCGAAGAACTATTACACATTCGAAATCAACGCCATCGGAACCATGTTGAATCGCTGCCGCACAGACTGGTGGACGGGCCCTCCGACTTGGGAACCCGAAGGCGTCACGCACCGCACCTCCCTGCACGGCCTCCCGCTGAAAGAGGAATCTCCGCAGGACGATCACTGGTCCGTCGAACTAGCCATTCCCCTGCGCAATTTCGTACGCGATGCGCCGCACACACCTCCGCTGGACGGCGATGAGTGGCGTCTGAATCTGATGCGAACCGGTGGCGTCACCAACGCGCAGGACAGCACCTGGTCACCCATCCCGGCCGGCATCCGCTCCTTCCACACGCCGGAAGCCTTCGGCACCGTCCGCTTCGTCAACCCGTCCGTCGCGGCACAGCCGGTTGTCGCGCAGGCAAGAGGACGCGTAGGCAGGCGCGGCCGTCCCGCCAGCACCAATCCTCTGGGCCGCGGCAGCGAAGTGATCGAAGGCGGCCGCCAGCTTTACAACGGATCCTGCACCGTCTGTCATGGACTTGACGGGACGGTTGGAGATCGTGCACCCGCACTGGCTGCGGCCCGCCGCTACCTGCGCACCACCGACGACGATCTATTCAGCGCCATCAAGAACGGAATCACCGGAACCCTCATGCCGGCGGCCGGCCTTCCCGATAACGATGTCTGGAAAGTGGTATCTTACATTCGCAGCCTGCGCGCCACTGCCTCGGACGAATTCGTCGCGGGCAATGTGGAACACGGCGGCCAAGTCTTCCATAGCAGTTCCGATTGCGGCACCTGTCACATGATCGATGGACGCGGCGGCTTGCTTGGACCCGACCTGTCCAACATCGGCGCCGAGCGCAGTTCGCGCTATCTGCGCGAAGCACTCACCACCGCCCGGCCGCTAATTCCCCGTGGCTATCAGCCGGTGCGCCTAACCACCAAAGCCGGCGAAAAGATCGATGGCATAGTAAAGAACGAAGACAACTTTTCGTTACAGGTCATGGATCGAAGCTACCGCCTTCACCTTCTCAGCCGAACAGAAGTGCAAAGCATCGAATATCCGAAGGAATCTCTCATGCCTTCTCACTATGGAAAGACGTTAAGCCCAACAGACATGCAGGATCTGCTGGCGTTCCTCAGCCGCAGGGTTCGTCAATGAGGCTCGCAATCCTCTGCATGGCGGCCGCGGGTATAGCCGCCGCCCAGGTTTCCTACAAGGACTTGGTCAAACCCAATCCGGCGAATTGGTTGATGTACTCCGGCACCTATGACTCACAACGGCATTCCGCGCTAAAACAAATCCACACTGGGAACGTGAAATCGATCGTGCCGAAATGGATCTATCACGTCCCCGGCGCAACCCGGCTCGAAACGGTTCCGCTAGTGGTGGACGGCGTCATGTATATCTCGCAGCCGAACGAAGTGTATGCCATCGATGCGCAATCGGGCCGGCTCATTTGGGAATACCATCACCAACCAGCCACTGAGCGCGGACCTAATCGCGGCGTGTCGGTATATGGAAACCGCGTCTACCTCAGCACGCCAAGCGCAGAACTGGTAGCGCTCGATTCCCGCTCGGGAAACCTGCTCTGGAAAATTAAGCTCGCCGAGGCGCGCGATGGCTACTGGAGTCCCGCCGCCCCGCTGGCGCTAAAAGATAAGGTAATCGTCGGCATCGCTCCCGGCGATCACGGCCTCAATGGCTGGCTCGACGCCTACGATGCAGCCACCGGCGAGCGGCTTTGGCGATGGAACGTAATTCCCAAACCCGGCGAAACCGGATCCGATTCGTGGGCCGGCGATTCCTGGAAGACCGGCGGCGGCGATACCTGGCTCACCGGCAGCTACGATCCCGAACTCAATCTGCTCTACTGGGGCACCGGAAATCCCGCCCCTGATTTTAACGGCGACCAGCGCAAAGGCGACAACCTGTATACCGAATCCATGATTGCGCTGGACGCGGATACCGGCAAAATGAAATGGTATTTCCAATTCACGCCACACGACGTGCACGATTGGGACGCAGTGGAAATACCCGTCTTATTGGACGCACCCATTGATGGGAAAACGCGAAAGCTGCTGGTGCAGGCCAACCGCAACGGCTTCTACTACGTGCTGGATCGTGTCACCGGGCAGTTCCTCAGCGGCACGCCGTTCGTCAAATTGTTGAACTGGGCCACCGGACTCACGCCGCAAGGCCGGCCCATCCGCGTGCCGGGCATCGTACCCACGCTGCAGGGAACCAAGACGTGCCCAGCCACCGCGGGCGCAACCAACTGGATGTCCCCGGCTTATAGCCCCGATACGAAACTATTCTACGTAGTGGCGCAGGAGGGTTGCGGAATCAATACAAAATCGACGGACACATTTCGTCCCGGCGGCTATTCGTTCATGGCCACCGGCTACATTGAGAGCCCGGAGGAGCCCTGGCAAATGCACGTCCGCGCGCTGGAAGTGGCTACGGGCAAACTGGTGTGGGACTACCCGCAGCTTAGCGCCAAACGCTACGGCGCCGGACTACTGTCGACTGCCGGCGGACTACTATTCGCCGGAGACGACCAAGGCCAGTTCGCCGCTCTCGACGCGCGTTCGGGAAAACCGTTGTGGCATTTCAATACCGGCCAGCAAATCAGCGCTTCCCCAATCGCCTATGGTTTCAAGGGCAAGGATTATGTAGCCATCGCCGCCGGGTCGAACGTGGTGGCGTTTGGCTTGCCGGAATGATCTAGTGCTTAGTTGCAGAAATAGGCGTTCTGGATTTTCATGGCTCACGCCGCGTTTCCGAGCCGCGACCGTGAGGGAGCGGTTGGCCGGGCGAATCCGCCCGCTTGAGGCGGAAGAAGGATCGCGCAAATCGTTGATTCTTCGAGCGACACTTTGGGAGCGGTACACACGAACTTTTACAAGCAGGCACTAGATCTCCTCGCCACACAATCGGGTGTCCGTCGGATGTAGTCGGACCGGACTCTCTTAAACCCTATTATCCCGCGTCAGAAAGCTCCAACCTTCGTCGCTGATCCGGAGTATCGGAACAACACTCGATCCATCTTTCGTGGAAGTGCATGGCAGCATTTGGTCGTCCCGGCTATCCGCAAAGCCGGGAATTATTTCGGCCGCCGGAACAGCCCGCCGTACACAGCCTTCCCCAGAATGTGCCCCTGAATCGCTTTCATCACGTTGACGCGGGTCTCGAAAGCGTCGCCCGATGGTTTCACATCCAGCTTGGCGTCAAGCGCATAGAGCTCAAATACGTAGTGGTGAAGCGGACCACTCGCGGCGGCTCCCGGACCGCGATACATCGGTCCGGTGACACTGATCTGATAGGTCCCGTCGGGCAATTGCGACCCCTTCGGTACGCCTTCGGGAAAGCCAGTCGCGGTCGCCGGAATGTTCCAAACAACCCAGTGCGCCTGATCGTCAGTGGTCTTGTTGCGGGCCAGATCCAGGTCGTGCATGTGCAGGAAAAAACTCTGCGTGCCGGCGGGCACGTTGGCCCAACTCATCGCCGGTGACGTACCCTCGCCAGGGGCAACACCCGCAGCGGCCTGACTGAACTTAACCGGAATCTGCCCGCCGTCGGGAAATCCCGGAATCACCAAAGTCATGACTAAGGGCGTGGCGCCACCGGCAGGCGGACCTTGCGCAACAAGCAGCAGAGTCATGGAAAGAATCACGGTTACGCAGACAAGCAATGGCATGGGACTATCCTAGCTTGAAATGCTGCTACTTGGAACTCACTCCACGGCGCTTCACCAACCTGCGAAAGATCCGTTCTCCATCCGTTACGTAAAGCCATCGCAGGTTGGGCCCCGCAAAAAACACATCGACTGCGACTCCCTTTCTGGGATCACATGCAGTACGCTGGCGCCACCCGCCAATCAAGTCCCAAACCCTGCCCGGCTCCAGACCTGACTGCACCCCGCCGTCAATCGCTCGCTGCCCGTCAGCGGCAACCTGCGTCACCGTGATCAGCAATAGCCAGGCCGGCAAATCGAAACAGCGCACCGTAGACATTCCCCGTGCTATTTCAGCTCATCACGAACGACCGCAGCAACCGGATGGCGTTCGGAATCACTACAAACTTATCTTCCTTGCCTTCATAAATCATGCTGACGAACCCGTTGAAGTGTACTTTGCGCAGGATACTAAAAACACGGTCGTAATCGATCCACTTCTCCCGGCCATTCTCGTCCAGGTCGTACACCTTCGCACGCACGAACTGCGTCAGCGGAGCCACCTGTTCGATGCTGTGATAGTAATCCTGATAGCCGGTTCCAGGGATCTTCGGGCCATTCGGTCCTTCCCTTCCCGCAAAGTGGCCGGTATCCAGCAGCAGCGTAAAATTGGGATGATTCACTTCCTTGTGGAAACGCAGCATGTCGTCTCCCGTGCTAGTCAGCCCGCTGTGGTTCTGCAGCGAAACCGGCATACCTAACTCAGCACCGATCTCGGCCGTTTTCCGCAGCGCATCCACACCGCGCCGAAACGCCTCTTCCCGCTTGTCCGGCGAAGGCGGTGAGCCGACAAACGTGCGCAGAATCGGAGCGCCCAGAAACATTCCCGCCTCGATGGCCAACCGCGCTTTCTCCAGTTCCTTGGGAACGGCTTCAGCCGACCGCCCGAACTCCGTAGTCACGCAAATCGACGCGATCGGCATCCCGCGGTCCAGACACCCCCGCCGCACTTCTTTCAGATACGCCCGGTCCACCTGGCTCTTGAGCTGGCCCACATGGATATCAAGCCCGTCCAGGTCCAGCGCCCGGCAGGTGTCCATAAAGCTGTAAATGTCCATCTTGCCGGCCTTAAACTCCGCCTGATAGTTGATGGACGATTGGCTCATGTGGAAATACTTCGGTCTCGCGGCGGGCTTGGTGGGCGCAGCGGCCAGCCCCGCAGCGCCTGCAATCCCTACACTGCCGGCCAGCATCGCACGTCGGCTCAGTTCACTTGTCACAGATACCTTCCTTCTCAAGATCGCCGGATCGGATTCTTCAATCCCATCCGGGCTGACCACGCGATTATACACTCGATCATGCGCGGCAGTCCGGAAAAGCGGCGCCTACGGAGTCTTATAGAGTTTCGTTCCGTTTTCCCAGGTGATCTGACGGAACAAGGTTGGAGTCGTCATCTGTTTCAGCGCGGTCAGCGTCGACCGCGCCATGCATTGCCCGGCAATCAGGGGGCGCTGATCGGAGTGCCCGACCCATTTTCGCCGTGGGTTCTTCAATTCGGCTCCTTGCCCCGCGCCCCGCCCGTCGCGGCAACGGCAATTACTGCCGAACATCAATTTCGCGCGGTGCCGCTCCACAAACTTCAACGCAAAATCCGGGTCTCGACATGGAAAGTTTGTTGATCGGGCCGGCTTTGCTTGGCGTTTCCTCATACGCAGTTTCTGGAACACGATACTATGGTCGCAACCAGAATTCAAACCAGACGCGCCCCCGATGGCGCACAAGAGGAAAACCAAGTGGATCGACGCAAATTCATAAAGGCAGTTACCGCGGGTACGGTTGCCATCGCCAGCGGCGTAACACCTGCTAACGCGCAGAAATATTCCGTCCCAATTATCGACACGCACGTCCACTTGTACGACCCCACGCGCCCGCAAGGCATTCCGTGGCCAAGTCCCCAGCAGGCCAGCATTTATCGCCCCTTCCTACCTGCCGACTACCGCCGGATTGCAGAACCCTTCGGCGTGGTCGGCATGATCGAGACCGAGTGCAGTCCTTGGGTGGAAGACAATTACTGGGTTCTGGATGTGTCTGCCAAAGAGTCAATTGTGGTGGGAGAGGTCGGCGATTTATTCCCCGGCAAGCCGGATTTCGGTGAGCATCTCTCGCGCTTGCACAAGAACCCTCTCTACCGCGGCATCCGCTTCGCTTATTTGTGGGGCCGGGATGTCGCGGTGGAGATTCAGAAGCCGCAAGTGATGGCCGATCTTCGATTGCTGTCCGACGCGGGCCTAAGCCTCGACTCGGGCGGCAGCCAGAAGGACGTCCCCAACCTGCTGCGAATCACCGACCAGATCCCCGCCCTCCGTATCGTCATTAATCATTTGCCGGGCGCTCCTATCCCAGAGGAACCAGCCGCCCGCGCCGCCTACAAGCAGGGACTGCGAGAACTAGGCAAACGCCCGCAGGTGTACGTGAAGGTATCCGAAATCTTTCAGCGTGTCGATGAGAAGGGCCGCCGGGTAAAATCAGGTGGACGAATCCCACGGGAGCTGAGCTTTTATCGTCCTGTGCTGGATGAAATCTGGGAGACCTTCGGCGCGGACCGGCTGCTCTTCGCCAGTGACTGGACCAACAGCGAACCCATGGGAACTTTTGGCGAGACGCTGGGCCTGGTTCATGAATACTTCAAGCAAAAGGGTCCGGAACCCCTCGAAAAATTCTTCTGGAAAAATTCCGTCGCGGCCTACCGCTGGGTGAAGCGGCAGAAGAATCAGCCCAGCTTAGCTTAGCTTAAGATCGAAAGCATTAAACTATGACCAAGAACATTGCCAGCGCACTGACAACGGTTGCACTGCTAGCGGCGCAGGGCATGGCGCAGCCGCCGGCCGCTGATTTCACCGCGGCACAAAAGCAGTTCGATAGCCTCTGCGAAGGCTGCCACGGCCAGGGTGGAAACGGCGGCGATCGTGCGCCCGCACTGGTGAATAATCGCAGCTTGCGCACCCGGAATGAAACGCAAATCCGCGACTTGATCAAGAGCGGCACCGCCGGCGGCATGCCCGCATTCAAGCTGCCGGATGACCAGTTGCAAGCGCTGGCTCGGTGGCTGCGCTCTCTCAATATTTCCGCATTCGATGCCAGACCCCCTGGGAACGCTCATGCCGGAGAGGAGTTCTTTTTCGGCCAGGGCAAATGCTCGACGTGCCACATGGTGCATGGCCGCGGAAAAGTGAATGGCCCCGACCTGTCGGCGATTGGCCGGAAATCGACCGCCCGCGAACTGGAGTTGGTGCTCGAAAACCCCACGTCCCAAATGGGGATCCACACCACCCCGACATGCCCTCCTTGGGCCTTCTGTCCGGACGAGACGTGGCAGATTGTCAACGTCAAATTACGAGACGGCCAGAGCTTGCGCGGTTTCGCTCGCGGTCGCGCGGAACACGATCTCGAATTGCAAACGCTCGACGGTCGCCTGCATTTTCTGACCGACAAGCAATACCAGCGGATCACGCCAGCCACGGCTTCCTACATGCCCCCGCTGCAAGCCAACCCCGACGATCGCCGTAATGTCATCGCCTATCTCAGCAGTTTGGGTGGCGTGCAGCCAGGCGCACTTACCGCCGTCGATGGCGTAATTTCTCCGGAGCAGATCGATGCCGTCCTGCACCCCAAGCGCGGCGAGTGGCCCACCTATAACGGTGCCCTCGGAGCCAACCGCCATAGCGCGCTGGACCAGATCAACGCAGGCAACGCCCAGAAGCTGCAATTGGAATGGGTCTATTCGTTGAACGTTCCAGACCTTGAGACGACACCGATCGTCAGCGACGGCGTCATGTACGTCACTGCGGCTGATCACGTATGCGCCCTTGCCGCGACAACGGGACGCCAGCTATGGTGCTATTCGCGTTCCGATGAATCATCCGAGTCCGGTGCGCGGCGCAATTCGGGCCTTCCCAATCGAGGCGTCGGGCTGCTCGGGGACCACGTATTCTTCACCACCAGTGACGCCCATCTCATCTGTCTCAACCGGCTGACCGGCGCCCTCATGTGGGACATCAACATGGTGGAATCGCCGGGGAAATTCCTGGCCACCTCTGCTCCCTTGGTGGTGGGCGATCTGGTCATCGCTGGAATTGCAGGCGGCGATGGTCCGCTGCGCGGGTTTCTGGCAGCCTATAAAGCCAACACCGGTGCGCAGGCGTGGCGCTTCTGGACAGTCCCTAAACCCGGCGAACCGGGCTCTGAAACCTGGAACGGCAATGCCATCGAAACCGGCGGCGGGGCTACCTGGCTCACCGGATCCTATGACGTGGAGACCCGCACCCTCTATTGGGCCGTTGGCAACCCCTTCCCAGCCACCGACGGCGACCAGCGTCGAGGCTCGAACCTCTACACCAATTGCGTCTTAGCGCTCGACGTCAAGACCGGCAAACTGCGCTGGCACTACCAATTCACCCCTCACGATCTGCACGATTGGGATGCCACTGAACCCCTAGTTTTAGTCGATGCCGATTTCGGCGGTCGTCCCCGGAAACTCTTGCTCCAGGCAAATCGCAATGGCTTCGTATACGCGCTCGACCGCACGACGGGCGAATTCCTATCCGCTAAACCGTTCGTCAAGAAAATGAACTGGGCCAGCGGCTATAGTGCGGACGGCACACCGCAACTGCTGCCCGCCAACACACCCACCCAGGCCGGCGTAAAGGGCTGTCCCTCCGTGCGCGGCGCGACCAACTGGTATTCCACCTCCTTCAATCCCGACACCAAGCTCTTCTATGTAATGTCGGTTGAGGATTGCAGCATCTACCGGAAATCCTACAACGGAGGCTACGAAGGTTATCGCAATCCCGGCGATTCCGGTTTGAAATATCTGCGCGCCATCGATATCCGCACCGGAAAGGCCGTCTGGGAAATTCCCCAGCAAGGCCCGCAGGAGGCCAACTATTCCGGCGTCCTCAGCACCGCCGGAGGCTTGGTGTTCTATGGCGAGACCGGCGGCGGGTTCGCCGCTGTCGACGCCAAAACCGGAAAGACGCTGTGGACCTTCCATGGCAACCAGGCTTGGCGGGGTTGCCCCATGACTTACATGCTGAACGGGCGTCAGTATATAGCCGTTGCATCCGGCAGTAATATTTTGACCTTCGCCCTACGCTAAACGGCCGCTCACGGACTGCGTAACTCCGGGTGAGCCCGGTGGCCCAGGCGCGCAACGAATTGCACGGCCGCTAAAAAAGACATCGCACGGCGTAGCAATGGTCGCCGCCACCGTCGGATACGAAACACCCGGAACCAGCAGCATAGCCGCGGCAACCATTCCTGAAAGATAACCCTTGACGCCGGATAATAATTCCTGTTTAATACTTATTGTCCATGTCTGACGCGCGTACGCAAGCTCTCGACGATTTCCGCCGCCGCTGTAAGGAAAAAGGTCTTGCCTTTACTTTCCAGCGCCAGGTAATCTACGAAGCCGTTGCCGATTCGCATCGGCACCCCACTCCGGAATTGATCTACGAGCAGGTCCGGCAGCGGATCCCATCCATTTCCCTGGGCACCATTTACAAAAACGTCAAGACGTTCCTGGATTCCGGCGTTCTCAAGGAAGTCACGCTCCATCACGGTTCGTTGCGCCTGGAATCGAATATGACTCCACACCATCACCTGGTCTGTTCCGCGTGCAAGGCCATCTTCGACGTGGAAGAAACCGCGGTCGGGCCGGTTCGTTTGCCCACCAGCGACCTACCCGCCGGCTTCTCCATCCAGCAAAGCCGGGTGGAGTTTGTAGGAGTGTGCAAGAGCTGCCAAAAGGCGCGCCGGAAGAAGTCGAAAGCAGTCAGTTGAAATGGAATTGCGGACGGAGAAATTCATGCAAGATCCCCGCGTTTCGTCATAATTTTGATTCATTAAGGAAGAGAGGATAAACACATGGAGAAACAATTCACCCACGGGATGGGAGAGCCTGCTCCCGATCAGCAGGACCATAGCCAGCCGGCGGAAGCCAAGTGCCCGGTAGTGCACGGCGGCCCCAGACACACGGCGGCCGGAGGCCCAGGCAATGCGAACTGGTGGCCGAATCAGCTGAACCTGAAAATCCTGAACCACCGCTCCCCCCAGGCCGACCCATTGGGCACGGAGTTCAACTATGCCCAGGAATTCAAGACCCTCGACCTGGATGCCGTGATCAAGGACCTGCATGCTCTGATGACCACATCGCAGGACTGGTGGCCCGCCGACTATGGCCATTATGGGCCGCTCTTCATCCGCATGGCCTGGCACAGCGCGGGCACTTACCGCATCGCCGATGGCCGCGGCGGCGCGGGTTCCGGAGCGCAACGATTCGCACCCCTCAACAGCTGGCCGGACAACGTGAGCCTCGACAAGGCACGCCGGCTACTCTGGCCGATCAAGCAGAAATACGGCCGGAAACTATCCTGGGCCGACCTGATGATCCTCACCGGTAACGTTGCTCTGGAGTCCATGGGATTCCAGACTTTCGGTTTCGCCGGTGGGCGCGAGGACATTTGGGAGCCGGAAGAAGATATCTACTGGGGGCCTGAGGGCAAGTGGCTGGACGACGAGCGCTATAGCGGCGACCGTGACCTCGCCAACCCTCTCGCTGCGGTACAAATGGGCTTGATCTACGTGAATCCGCAAGGGCCCAACGGCAAGCCCGATCCACTGGCCGCTGCCCGCGACATTCGCGAGACCTTCGCCCGCATGGCCATGAATGACGAGGAGACGGTGGCCCTCATCGCCGGTGGACATACGTTCGGCAAAGCGCATGGCGCTGCCGATGCCGGTAAGTATTGCAGCCCCGAACCGGAAGGTGCCGGCCTCGAAGACCAAGGCTTCGGCTGGACGAATTCCTTTGGCAGCGGCAAAGGCGCCGACGCCATCACCAGCGGGTTGGAAGGCGCATGGACCACCAACCCAATAAAGTGGGACAACAACTACTTCGACAACCTGTTCAACTATGAATGGGATCTCACGCAGAGCCCCGCCGGTGCCAATCAATGGACGCCCAAGGACGCCTCAGCCGCGGGCACCGTGCCTGACGCCCACGATCCGTCGAAGCGCCACGCCCCCATGATGTTCACCACCGACCTCGCACTGAAGGTGGACCCGAACTACGCGTCGATTTCGAAGCGATTCCACGAGAACCCTCAGGCCTTCGCGGACGCCTTCGCCAAGGCCTGGTACAAGTTGACGCACCGCGACATGGGCCCGCTTTCGCGGTACCTGGGCCATCTCGTGCCGGCACAGCCGCTGCTGTGGCAGGACCCCATTCCCGCCGTGGATCATGAACTGATCGGTGAGCAGGACATCGCTACACTGAAGGCCAAGATCCTCGCATCCGGACTGGCTCCCTCCCAACTGATCACCGCGGCCTGGGCGTCGGCGGCAACCTTCCGCGGCAGCGACAAACGCGGGGGCGCCAACGGGGCACGCATTCGCCTCGCGCCGCAAAAGGATTGGGAAGCCAACCAGCCAGCCGAACTGGCGAACGTGCTGCAGGCGCTGGAAGCGGTCCAGAAGGATTTCAACGCCACGCAGTCCGGTGGGAAGAAGGTCTCGCTTGCGGACCTGATCGTTCTGGGCGGCTGCGCAGCCGTCGAGGCCGCCGCCAAAAAGGCAGGGCACGATGTTAAGGTTCCCTTCTCACCAGGGCGCATGGACGCCTCGCAGGCGCAGACCGATGTGCATTCGTTCGCCGTACTCGAGCCCGCCGCGGACGGCTTCCGCAACTATCTCCGCAAAGGACACGAGGATGCGGCGGCTGAGTTGCTACTGGATCGGGCGTGCCTCATGAACCTGACCGCTCCCGAAATGACGGTTCTGGTTGGTGGTCTCCGTGCCCTGAATGCAAACTTCGGGCAGTCCCAACATGGTGTTTTCACCAAGCAGCCCGGGGCGTTGACGAACGATTTCTTCGTCAACCTGCTCGACATGAATACCAAGTGGCAGAAGTCCGCCACGGCGAAAGGCGTGCTCGAAGGGCATGATCGGGCCACCGGCGAACTCAAGTGGACGGGCACCGTCGTCGATCTCGTCTTCGGTTCCAACTCCCAGCTCCGCGCCCTCGCGGAAGTGTATGCCTGTGACGACTCGAAGGAGGCATTCGTAAATGACTTCGTGGCAGCGTGGAGCAAGGTGATGAACCTCGATCGCTACGACCTTGCCTGAGCTTGATTGAACCTGGTTGTAGAGGGCGGCCACCGCCGCTCTCTACAATCGCTTCTGAAGCTTAGCCCACGTGTCCCGCAGCTCGGCAGTCCGATTGAAAACCAGCCTCTCGGCCGTCGAGGATTTGTCAACACAGAAATACCCAAGACGCTCGAACTGATAGCGGTCGCCAAGCCGGGCGCCCGCCAGCGACGGCTCCGCTTTCCCCTGCACCACTTCCAGCGATTTCGGGTTCAAGTACATCGTGAAATCCTGACCCTCCGGCGTCTCATTTGGATTCTCAACCGTAAACAGCTTGTCATAGAGCCGAACCTCCACCGGAATCGCCTCCGCTGCCGAAACCCAGTGAATGGTCGATTTCACTTTCCGCGTTTGCTGTCCGCTGCGCGTCTCCGGATCGTAGGTGCAGTGAATTTCCGCGATCTCGCCGGTAGCGGGATCTTTCACGAAATCATGACACTGGATGAGATAGCCGTACCGCAGCCGGACTTCATTCCCCGGATACAGCCGGTGGTAGCCTTTGGGAGGCGTCTCGCGGAAGTCGTCCCGATCGATCCAGACCTCACGGCCAAAGGGCACCGGTCGCGTGCCCGCGTCCGCATCCTCGGGGTTATTGACGGCTTCCAGCAACTCCGTCTGGCCTTCGGGATAGTTCGTCAACACCAGCTTCAGCGGGCGCAACACCGTCATCACACGCGGCGCCGTCCGGTTCAGATCCTCGCGGACGTAATATTCCAGCTTCTCGAATTCCGTAACGCCGTTCGTCTTCGATACGCCCAGATCGCGCGCAAAAGCACGCAGCCCCTGCGGAGAATAGCCGCGCCGCCGCATCCCGCTAATGGTGGGCATTCGGGCGTCGTCCCAACCTTCCACCACGCCCCGTTGCACCATTTGCAGCAGCTTCCGCTTGCTCATCAGTGTGTACGTCAAGTTCAACCGGTCGAACTCGATCTGCTGCGGATGGAACACGCCCAGCTGATCCAGATACCAGTCATACAGTGGACGATGATCCTCAAACTCAAGCGTGCAAATCGAGTGCGTGATGCCTTCAATGGAATCGCACTGGCCGTGCGCCCAGTCGTACATGGGATAAATGCACCATTGATTGCCCGTGCGGTGATGCTCGGCATGCAGGATTCGATACATCACAGGATCCCGCATGTTGAGATTAGCCGACGCCATGTCGATCTTGGCGCGCAGCGTGCGCGAGCCGTCAGGAAACTCCCGGTCCTTCATGCGCGCAAAGAGGTCCAGATTCTCCTCGATGCTTCTATCCCGATAAGGGCTGTTCTGCCCGGCTTCGGTCAGTGTGCCCCGCGTCTCCCGCACCTGCTCGCTATTCAAATCGCAAACGAAAGCTTTGCCTTTCTTGATTAACTCGACCGCCCAATCGTAGAGCTGCTGGAAGTAGTCCGAGGCGTAGAAAAGACGGTCGCCGAAATCGCCCCCCAGCCACTTCACATCTTCAATGATCGATTCGACGTACTCTTGCTCCTCCTTGGCGGGATTGGTATCGTCGAAGCGCAAATTGCACTGGCCCCCAAACTCCTTGGCCAGGCCAAAGTTAATCATGATGCTCTTGGCGTGGCCCACGTGGAGGTAGCCATTGGGCTCGGGCGGAAAGCGCGTATGAACACGTCCAGCATGTTTGCCGCTCAGATTGTCGGCAAGAATCAAATCGCTAATGAAATTCGAACGGGGGGAATCGGCGTCGGTCATTAAACAAGTCCTAAAGCAAAATCGATACGGGTCAGCACGGTGTCTCGCCCAAGCACCTCAAGCGTTTCGAAAAGCGGCGGCGCATTCTTGCGCCCGCAGACCGCCACGCGAATGGGCTGGAACAGCTGCCCCGTTTTCAGCTTGAGTTCAGCGGCAGCAGTACGAAGCGCCGCATCCAGTGTGGCGTGATCGAAGGCGGGCAGAGCGGACAGAACTTCCCTCGACTTACGGAGCGCCTGCGCAGCCATGGCGGCATCTCCTTTTTGAGGGATCAATTCCGCCGGATCGTACGACCGCGGTTCCGTGAAGAAGAAATCGGCGACGGTGCCCACATCGCCCAGCAAGCGGATTCGCTCATGGATCAGCGGCGTTATCGCGCGAAGCTTCTCCGGCGTGGCATTCGTAAACCCGGCTTGTTGCGCGTAGGGCATCAAAAGCCGCGCCAGCTCATCGACATCGAGCGCGCGGAGATGCTCAGCGTTCAGCCACATGGCCTTGGGATCGAAAGGATCCTCTTCGGTGAAGTTGATGGTTGCGTTGCTGCGGTTGATGCCGTCCAACGTGAACAACTCCACCAGCTCGTCGCGCGATAGCTTCTCGCGGTCATTCTTTGGCGACCACCCCAGCAGCGAAAGGAAGTTCACGAACGCATGCGGCAGGAAACCAGCGTCGCGATAGGTTGTAACGCTCACCACCGGGCCATGGATTCGCTTGGACAGCTTTGCGCCGTCGGGGGCCATCAACAGCGGCAGGTGAGCAGTCCTCGGCGCCGCAACGCCAAGCGCTTCAAAGATCAGCACGTGCTTGAAGGTGTTCGCCAGATGTTCCTGGCCACGCAAGATGTCCGTGATGCGCAGATCGGCATCGTCCGCGCAGGAGGCCATGTGGTAGGTCGGCATACCGCTCGAGCGCAGCAGCGCGAAATCCTCCAGGTCCCCGCTGGACTTGCTTACCGGCCCGTAGACCATGTCATTGACAACCACCTCGCGCAGTGAGTCGCGCGGCACTCTAAATCGCAGGACGAAAGGTTCGCCGGCACTAGCCCGGCGATCACTTTCCTCGCGCGTGAGTTCTCGCATGCCTGGATTAAAAAGCCATCCTCCGCTCGGATTCTCCAGCGCCGTCGAGGCAGGCGTGAAGTCGCGATACGCAAGCCCCTTTTCGAAAATAGCCCCGGCGGCCTGGCGATGCAGATCCAGGCGGTCGGATTGACGGTAGAACTCGTCCCAGCCTAAGTCGAGCCATTGCAGACCTTCATAGATGGAATCCAGAGAGGTCTGCGTGTTTCGTTCCACGTCCGTATCGTCGATGCGGAGAACGACGGTACCGCCAAGGTGGCGGGCATGAAGCCAATTGAAGAGGAATGTTCGTGCACCCCCGATATGAAGGTAACCAGTGGGTGAGGGGGCAAAGCGGACGCGTGTCATGCTCGGAACTCTAAGGATAGCTCACCGCCATTCGATCGCTACGAAACGGCTCTTACCCGGCGGTTGTGTTCCAATTCGCACGTCGCAAAGCGGGGAGGCTGCGGCGCGAGGTACCCCGCATTTCAGGTAGGAGCGATGCGTCTAATGGAACCTGCCATGGAATTCACAACAGGCAGTAGTGGCTCCCCGTCGTGGACGCGTTTTGAACTCTCCGGGCCTGTCCGCCGCCTGCGATCAGGGCAGTGTTTCAACAAATTTAACAACTTGAGGCCGTTTCAGGACTGCGGCGGGGCAGATTCCGCAGTCACGGAATCAAGTTCCCAGTCTGGGCGCCTTTCGAACTCTTGCGGCCAATTGGCACAGTGATCCTCGTGACCGATCCGCGTCACGAACAGCCGGTAAGTCATTCCGTATTTCGGTCGATAAGGTCAATTGAGAGCGGATCTGCGAAAGTGGCAACGACGACAATCACGAGCTGGATACAGAGAATCGCACTTGGCAAGCGCCTGGTATTTGTGGGCTGCCTGGCGGTGATGCCAGCGGCCATAGCCCTCTTTTACATCGCGCAAGGATTCACGGAACAAATCGCTATTGCGACGGCGGAACGGCACGGGAATCAGTATCAGTGGCCGCTCGAGACTTTGCTGGAGGGGATGGGACAGCACCAGATCCTCATGCGCGGCATAGGCATGCACAAGGCGGAGCCAGGCGAACTGTCAAAGGTGGAACGGAGAATCGACGCGGCAATCCAGGAAGCTCAGGCGAAGGGATCGCGCTGGGGTGTGGAGCTACAATTAACGACCGAGGGTTTGGCCAGGCGCAAGCGGGAGCACTACAACCTGTCCACGCTAGGTTTGGAATGGGAACGGTTGAAGGGTCGAACGGACCTGTCGAGGGAGGAGTCCGACAATCAGCACGCGCACCTCGTGAGCGACGTGCGGAACATGATCACGCATGTGGGTGATACGTCGAACTTGATCCTGGACCCGGACCTCGACAGTTTCTACTTGATGGACGCAACCCTGGTGGCCCTTCCCCAGACAGAGGACCGCCTGGCCACTATTGAGCTTCTGGCGGACGACCTCGCGCGCAACGGAAGGCTGGATCGAGGCGGGAAGGCGCCAATCGCCGTCGCGGCGGCGCTGCTGAAACAAGGGGATGTAGATCGGATTACCGCCGATATTCGGACGTCGCTGAACGAGGATCCGAACGTCCACGGCATTAGTCCAACGCTGCAACGGAACCTGCCGCCAGCCTTGGAGCGGTATGCCAGGGCAAACCAGTCGCTGCTGGACACGATGCAAGAGTTGATCGAAGCGCCCGGCGCGCAGGTTTCCGCGGACGCGTTCCGGACGAGGGCGCGCGAAGCCCGCGGCGCCAGCACCCGGTTGTGGCAGACCGGCACAACGGAACTGGAGGAATTGCTGAAGAACCGCTGTGACGATCTGTCGTTGAAGCGGCGTTGGGCTCTCTTGCTAACGGCATTGGCGGTGGTGATCGCCGCGCTGGCCGGCGCCTTGGTGGTTCGCTCGGCGACGAGGGCACTCAAGAGCGTGGCGTTCAACCTGGACGCGGAAGCTGAACAGTTGGCCGAAGCCTCCGCGCAATTAGCGACTGCGGCACAGACTGCGGCCTGCGGGGCATCTGACCAGGCAGCATCGATCGAGGAAACTTCAGCCGCCACGGAAGAGATTAACGCCACGGCCCAGCAGAACAGCGAAAACTCTCGATCGGCAGCTGAGCTTGCCGTACGGGCTCAACAGATCTCCGGCGAGACCAACCGAGCGCTGGAACAGATGGAAACTGCGATGGGCGAAATCGCGGCGCAGAGTTGCAAGATTTCGCACATCATCAAGGTAATCGAAGAGATCGCCTTTCAGACGAACATTCTGGCCCTGAACGCGGCAGTGGAGGCAGCCCGCGCGGGCGCGGCTGGCGCGGGTTTTGCCGTGGTCGCAGACGAGGTGAGGAGCCTGGCGCAGCGGTGCTCGCAAGCCGCCAGGAATACCAGCGAGCTGATCGAAGGATCGATAGCGAAGTCGAGCGAGGGCAAGGTCAAAGTGGAGTCGGTGGCCACGTCGGTGCGATCGATGTCCGGGGAACTGACCAAGATCAAAGCGCTAGTGGAGGAAGTCAGCCGGCGTGGCGAAGAGCAAACAACAGGCCTCGGGCAGGTGTCCAAGGCGATGCTACGGTTTGAGGCCATAACGCAAGAGAATGCGGCGAGCGCCGATCTGAGTGCCAAGGCGGTGCGCGAGATGAACACGCAGGCGGAGAACCTCAAGGGGATGGTCGGACAACTGACAACCATCGTCGGCTAGTAGGGCGGCAACGTCGTGGAAGCGGAACTAGTCCCCCGAGATAGTCGATGGCCAAGGCAGTCACGACGAACACCTCTTGGTTGTTGTAGATCCGTTCGCTTGCCATGACCTTCGCCCCATCGCGGACTCGAACCCAGAAACGAAAAACTTAGCGTTCTCTCCGTGAGTAAGGCCAGATAAATTGCCTGATTTCAATGTGCGATGTTCTGGCTCCCCAAAAACCACGTCTTCAAACCGCGTCTACGGGGTTTGAAAACTAATGCCGAGTACCGGATAACCACGAGTTGAGCATGCAGACGCGATTTTGAACCAATAGCTTCGCGGGTCTGGCGATTGAGCTACTCGGCATAATCCTGAGACCCGTTTCCTGCCGGCCAAACAGATCTACGTTGAGGCGGACCTGAAGAATAAGGAACAGGCGCTTGGAAACGTGACGCCGGCAGGCAAAGGCTTCCCGCGGCTCCAACCCACTGTCGCATTGCTCGCCTTCCTCGACACCCTATGATCATGCCGAGCCGAAGCGTCATCAAGCCCGCGCCGGCGTGCCGTTCGCCGTCCCGACTCGTGGTTATCCGGCACTCGGCATTAGCTTTCAAACCACCTCTCCACTTCAGGAACACTCTGCGAAACGTTGTATTCCTGCAACGGCAAGTTACGGTGAATGCCTGCTCCACCTTTGGAGGGGTGGACTATCTGCTGAGCAGCTCTTGCGCCGATTGAGCCGATGTGGCCCGTCAGGTTGTAGCACAGGAGACGGCATCTGGAGGAATGATGTGCTCGACACGTTAAAATTCCAGCCGGGCGTGAAACGCAATCATCCGCGCGAGCTACCGCCGGGCCCGGGCCCGGATCCAGCCCAGCCCTGTTGGCGGCGATGTCGTGAGCTGAACGCACAAGAACCTGTCTGCGTGGACGCCTTGCCAGGGATGCCGGCGTATCCTGCATCGGAACGTTGATTTTGAAGCTAGCAGCATCAAACATCGCCTGGGTATAGACTACGGCGAGGAGCTCACGCTTGGACGAAAATCAAACTCAACTCTCGACGACCAGAAAGAAACGTCCGGTAAATGGCAGCCGAGCCACGGAGGCCGCCCCGGGAGAGTCCGTGGACACTCCGCGGGACCGATCGCCCGAGACGCGGATGAGACTCATCCTCGGCGCAATGACCGCATTTCGTGACGGCGACTTTTCAGTTCGTCTTCCCGTCGGGTGGGGTGAAACGGATGGACTGATCGCCTCAGCCTTCAATCAGGTGATTGCGCAGAAAGACCACATCGCCGATGAGGTGAAACGGCTCAGCGGAACGGTCGGTAAAGATGGACGGCTCAAGCAGCGGATGACACTGGCAGGGCTGGTGGGCGGATGGGCCCAGGAAGCGGATTCGCTGAACACGCTAATCGACGATCTGGTGCGCCCGACGACGGAAAGCGCACGAACGATCGGCGCGGTGGCGAAGGGTGACCTTGGTCAGTCGATGGAACTCGAAGTCGACGGCCGGCCCCTCAAGGGCGAGTTCCTGCGCTCGGCCAAGCTGGTGAACACGATGATTGAGCAGTTATCGGTGTTCACTTCGGAAGTGACGCGCGTGGCTCGCGAAGTGGGCACCGAAGGCAAGCTCGGAGGCCAGGCACAGGTACGAGGCGTATCCGGCGTATGGAAAGATCTGACCGATTCCGTCAACCAGATGGCGGGCAACCTGACGGCTCAGGTACGTAACATCGCGGATGTGACGATTGCCGTGGCGAACGGCGATCTGTCGAAGAAAATCACCGTTGACGTTCGCGGTGAAATCCTTCAGCTGAAGGAAGCCACCAACACTATGGTGGACCAGCTTCGCTCCTTCGCTTCAGAAGTCACTCGCGTTGCGCGCGAAGTCGGTACCGACGGACGGCTTGGCGGGCAGGCGGTTGTGCCCGGTGTGGCCGGTACGTGGAAAGATCTCACCGACTCTGTGAATGCGATGGCGACGAACCTGACAGCCCAGGTCCGGAACATTGCAACGGTTACGACTGCAGTGGCGCGCGGCGATCTTTCAAGGAAGATCACCGTCGACGTCAAGGGTGAGATTCTGGAGCTCAAGGAAACCATCAACACGATGGTCGATCAGTTGAACGGCTTCTCTTCGGAAGTCACACGCGTTGCGCGCGAGGTCGGCACCGATGGCCGGCTCGGTGGTCAGGCGGTAGTGCCCGGAGTGGCGGGAACGTGGAAGGATCTCACTGACTCTGTAAATTCGATGGCCTCGAACCTCACGGGCCAGGTTCGAAACATCGCGGACGTTGCGGCCGCCATCGCGAAGGGCGATCTCTCTTCGAAGATCACTGTCGAAGTGAAAGGCGAGATGCTGGCGCTGAAGAACACCATGAACACGATGGTGGACCAGTTGAATGGCTTTGCGTCGGAAGTGACGCGCGTCGCCCGGGAGGTCGGGACGGAAGGCAAGCTGGGTGGGCAGGCGCAGGTTCCCGGTGTGGCGGGCACCTGGAAAGATCTCACCGACAACGTCAACTTCATGGCATCGAACCTGACGGGACAGGTCCGGAACATCGCCGAAGTGACAACAGCGGTGGCTAACGGCGATTTGTCAAAGAAAATTACCGTCGACGTGAAGGGTGAAATACTGGAGTTGAAGAACACCACGAACACGATGGTGGACCAGTTGAATGGCTTTGCGTCGGAAGTGACGCGCGTCGCCCGCGAGGTCGGGACGGAAGGTAAGCTCGGTG
>JBBRNO010000114.1:0-22001 GCA_038230275.1 Bryobacterales bacterium | reverse complement strand
TACCAATTGCGGCGGATCGACTTTCAGTTCCTTCAAGGCGGAAACTGCCGGCTCGGAAACAATCACCCAAAGCTCGGAACAAAAAGTCAGGCAAACGATGAACGCTACGCCAAGCCCGCCCAGCATATACAAAAGCCGCTTTCGAAGATCTTCCAGATGCCCCAGAAAAGACATGCGGAGCATTCCGTCTTCATCGGGGTCGTCCTCGTCGTCAGCGGGCGGCGGTGGAGGTGGGGGTGGCGGTGGCGGTGGAGCGGTCTGTACTGCGGGAACCAAATCGGTTGAGCTGCTGGAATGCACATCGTAGCCATACGGGTCGTCGTAACTCCCGTATGCGTCGTCTACGGTAGGCGTATAGGAAACAGTGGAATGGCCGGCTTGGCCGCCATCGGGCGGACCCCCGGAATCGGAAGGGTGTTCTTGGGCAGGCGGAGCATGGTCCGCCTCCGGCCCCGTCATAGAGGTAGAGCTTTCAGACGGCGGCAATGGCTCGCCCGTTGGTGCGTGCGCACCCTTCTTATCTTCTTCCGATGGCATGCAATGTTTAGGTCGGCTCTTACGACTTAACGGTGGTGCCGTCCGGAGACGAAGCTGGATGTGCTTGTTCACTCTGGCTTACTGCGATCTCCGCAGTGTGGGGCGTACCAGAAGTGATTTGGGCTGCTTCGCTGCCGTGGGCTACCGTGTTTGCCGGAGATTCAGCGCCCTGAGTTGCGGATGCGCTTAGAGTGGATGGGACATGTGCGGTGGAATCACTGGACTCCGAGCCATGGGCGCCGGAATCGTAATACGAATCGTAGTTATAGACCTCATTGGTGTACTTATGAGCATCAATCTTTAGCGATTCGGTTTCCCGCTCGATCGTCTGCATTTCGCGTTCGAACGTTTCTTTTAACTCGCTCGAGGCGCGCTTGAATTCGCCCATTGCCTTTCCGAGTGTTTTGCCCAGCTCAGGGAGCTTCTTGGGGCCGAACATCAAAAGTGCAAGGACGAAGATGAAAATAGTTTCTGGTATGCCCAGCGGACCCATCTTCTCGCCTCCTTGGTGAACTACTGCACCTACATCATAACCGGGCCGGGAAAAAAGTGTCAATTTGGCCTCCAGTGCAAGCGGGCCGAATTTTCGCAATGTCCGGGGAGCCACTGTCACGCCAGCGTCTGTTTCGATGTGTGAATTACGCCTCGGACGCTTCCGTCTCTGACGATAGGCGTCAGCGTAAGATCAAGCGGAAGCAGTGACCCGATCTTATGGAGCCTCATCGTACGTACTGGTCCGAATGATTTTCCATGCTGAATCACCAGAGCCCGAATTTCCCGTTCTTCGCACTGGAATTCAGCAGGTATGAGGATCGAAACGGACTGCCCGATCATCTCCGCGTTGGAATACCCGAATGCGCGTTCCGCTCCTCTGTTCCAGCTCTGAATAATCCCGTTCGCATCCTTTGAGAAGACGGCAAATGGGATATGTTCGATTACCGCCGCGAACTCTAGACGGGTGGTCTCTGCTTCCTTCCACGCGGTAATGTCCTTGTAGTTGTGGACGAAAGCCTGGACGTTCGGGTTGTCAAGCATGTCGGTGACGGTGCCCTGGAGCCAGACGATCGTTCCATCCGCCTTCCACGCTCGGATTTCGTGGTGGACCTGCTTACCGCGACGCTCTAAGAGTTGAGCGTAACATTGGTGCACCACCCCATGATCGTCCCGGTGAACCAGGTCGTAAATCGACAAATTGGACACGATTGCAGTTTCGTATCCGAGAATCGATTTAATGACGCGAAGGATCGTAGCATCGTGTCTGGTGAGCACGATGCCATCGTGACTCGCAGCAAGTAATGCTTCAAATAGCCCGTTGTTCCGGCGGATCGCATCATCCAGGTGCTTCAGGTTTGTAACCTGCTCGTCTAGTTCCGAGATTCGCTCTCGCAGCGCCTGCAGGTCATCGCCGTGACTGGCGGGGAGTCGGAAAAGTTTAGACTGCATCATAGAGTTTGACGGTAGTGGGTTTAGCAATAATCCCGAGGAAGTTCAGATGCGACGAACTTGTCGATGTACAACGGGACGTTTGCGGCCGGTGGAGTGAGGGCTATAGCGGACCAGGCTACGGAAAGTGGGATGAGGGCGGTTCTGCCTCCAACATCAACCTCGTTGTCGATTTTTCCGTCGAGCAACCGCTTGAGGCTACTCCGAACATGGTCGATGCTTTCCGGCCGCAATAACAGGGCGACTAGCGCCGGTCCCGACCATCGAAAGAGTTGGTCTCCCTCTGACAGGACAGCCGTTTCAATGTGCTTCCGCATCGCCCTGAGCAATTGGTCACCGACGGCTTTCCCAAACCGGGCATTGATGGGTTGTAGCCTATCCACGACCATCGTGACGATGCACTTCCGCCCCGGCGACTTGAGTCCTTCGCCGAAGGCCACCTTCGCGGCCGCCACCTGGAGCAACCCGGTCACCTTATCGATGTCGGGATCAGCGTTGACGGAGGCCTGTGCATTCTGTACGTTCCGTTGAAGATCCTGCAGAACCGCGGCCGCTTCGAACTTCTGCCGCGAAGATTCGTCACAAACCTTTTTTAGACATTCGCCCAATCGCAGTTTCAACGTCTGGACGTCTTCTGTAGCCACCGCCTGTTCAAGGTCTTGCTTAATCTGACGTAATCCTTCCGTGGACCGTTCGTTTTCACCGGTGATGCTGATTACGGTTTCGGTGAGCATCGAAATCATGTTCTGCATCTCGATACCTTGCTTCCTGATTAGACGGGCAGTTCGGGCATTGCAACTGTCCATGGCCTGAATCGTCGCACCGGCTATCACGAACAATTGATCCAGACTGCAATCGGCCTCAGCGGTCGCCCGAAATCTCTGAATTTCCTCACGGAACGTTGCAATCTCCGCGGCATTTGCGCATACCCCATGCTCAGCGATGCCGCTCAGCAACAAGGAAATCACTTTTCTGTGGCCGATTTCGTCTTCGGGTCCCGTGAGGTAGCGCTTAAGCGTGAGCAATGACATCTTTGACCGTCATTCCACCTCATCGGCCGATTTTCTGAAATGGTGACCGGTACTGCAGATACCGCCGCTGGTGTTTTCTTCCAGGTGTCGCCTCAGGTTGAGACGGGCTGCGGAATGTGATTAACTCTGATCTGTGAAACGAATCCTGGTCCCCTTCCTTGCCGTCTTGGCCATCGTATTTCCGCTCTGCGCGGAAGTAACCGTAACTCGCGGCACTGACCGCATCGACGTGGCCATCGGCGGAAAGCCATTCACCTCGCTGTATCTGGGCGGCGCCGCCACCAAGCCCTACCTGCATCCGCTCCGCGCAGTCGACGGGAAAATCGTGACCCGCCGCTTTCCCATGGAGATGGTGGAGGGCGAAAGCCGCGACCACCAGCACCATCGCGGACTCTGGTTCAGCCATGGCGATGTGAACGGCATCAATTTCTGGGAGAACGAAGCCAGCTACGCGCCCAGCCGGCCCAACATCGGACCTATCGTTCCAGAGAAACCGGCGAAAATCTCGAGTGGCAAAGATAAAGGGACGATCGATGCCGTCTTCGATTGGAAAGACACAAAGGGCAAAGTGTTGCTTACGGAGACGCGCAAAATGATCTTCTACGACAAGCCGGGGGAACGCGTGATTGACTTCGACATCGTCTTAAAGGCGGTAGATAAGGTGACTTTCAACGATACCAAAGAAGGCACATTCGCCATCCGGCTGGCCGATTCCATGGCTGAGAAGAAGGGCGGTCTGATGACGAACGCCGAGGGCGCCAAGGGCATGAAGAACGTGTGGGGCAAGCCATCGCCGTGGGTGGAGTATGTCGGCAACGTTGAAGGCGAGAAAATCGCGGTAGCGATTCTGGATCATCCCGGCAACCCGAAACACCCAACGTATTGGCACTCGCGCGACTACGGTTTGTTTGCCGCCAACATTTTCGGGGAGCATGATTTCTTCAATGATAAGGCGCGCAACGGCGCTGTGACCATTGATCCTGGGAAGGAGCTACGGTTCCGGTATCGGGTGATTATCGAAGCCCCCGGCGCGGACCTGGCAAAGGCGTACGCCGCCTACGGTAAGATAGGTTGAATGGCGGAAAGGTGGATCACCAGCGCGGGATCGGGAGAGCACCCCGGGGCTGAAAAGAAGTTCGAAGCGAACATCTCTTTCGACGATTACAGCTATCTTGTTGGAAACGGCGATACTTTACAAGAGGCCCACCAAGATCTGGTAGCCAAGGTGGAAGCCGCCGGCATGAATCTTTCCACGATGGGCGGCCTGGGCCAGCGGGTTCTTGCTATCGCAAAGACCGGGGTAGTGGCCCCGCCCCAGTTTTATTTCCCGGTCCCGGAATGGGCCAATGCTCTTCCGTCCGATTTGCCGTCGGGCCCCGTGGTCGAACACACCGTGACCCACTCTGGAGCGCCACCGCAAGTCCGGCACACTTATGACGAAGCAACGAAACGGCACACCCAATCGCTGGAGGTCTCCGGGCAGACATTTTCCGCAGAGGGTAGCGATTCGAGCGAAGCCGGACACGCTCTCGGTCGTCAGCTAAAGGCCGCTGAAATCCAAGCGGATCTCCAGAATCCATACGATCCAATTAGCCAGCTTTTCGAGAACCTCGCCCGGCATGAGCGCGATTGCGTCCGATATCCCGGCGGAGTGGCGGTGCCGCCGCGATTCGACTTTCGGAAAGCGTTCCTCGAAGGGCGGACCTTCGAGACTTCTATCGCGAAAGAGATCGAATCGGTGACCATCAAAGTGGACTCCTGTGGCAATCTACAGCTTCCCAGCGGGGTTCTGGTGGCGCGTGACCCCTCCAGTAATCCCAGTGAAGGGACCGGTGAGAATCCGCTGACGGCCAGACTGAATCCCGGAAGCTATCCGGTATTCGTCAGTATCGCCGAATTGTCCGCCGGAGACGGGCGGGTGGTATGCGCGATGTTGCGAATTAGCGGCGGCGATCCGGTGCGTTGGGAGCAGGCGCTGGAAGAAGGACAGGATCTGCGGACTTTGAAGCCGGGGCTGATGTTCGGCTATGGAGTAGACGCCGGAATCGGCTGTTTCGCGGACGTCGAAGCGGCGGGAATACTCGCGTCCGAAGAGCAGGCCAAGGCTCATTGGATGGAGTTGCCAAAGTCTTACAAAGCGATTTGCATGGGCCTGGGCAATCACGGCAAGCACGTGAACATCGAGGTGGATGCGGAGAAAAAGTTGAATGTGATCGCGTTCTCATCGGGCTGGGGTGACGGCTGCTACGAATCCTTCTGGGGCTACGATGCCGCCGGTGAACGTTGCTGTTTGGTGACCGACTTCGCCCTATTCGATGCGTCGGTTTGGGACGAAGTTTGAATCCGTGCAAATCTTCAATGGAAGTGGATGGAGAACTGTTTTCCGCCGTGGGTGAAACTGCTGAAGAAGCAGACCGGAAACTCGCACGGAAGTTGCGCCTGCACTACTACCTGCCCGATCCGGACGCGCCGAATACGCGTCTTAGCAGGTTGTTATACGGTCTTCCAGCCTTCGAAGATGCAGGCGGCGAGGAAGGCCCAAGGTGTGGCGTATGACCCAGGTCTGGCGGTAGTCTTTCCCGATGAATGTAACCCTTTGAGCTTGTGGGCTCCATCCGGTATGTATTCGGAATTCGCCAGCCTTGCGAATTCCGCGCTCATCTGGCGAACCGGAGCGTTGGCAGTCATCCTGAAACGATGGTTCTTACGAATCATGCTAGAGGTGCCACCAATAAATGAGCAGTGTTATCTGTGATTGATTTCACAGCGTTCGGTAGTGGGTCAGTTTGAATCGTTGGACGATGGCTGGCTTATGAATCCGCGAGCGATCCAACCGACCAGTCCGACTCCACCTATCAGTAGATAGTAAAAGATTAGCGGCGGAAGAACGATAGCAGCGGGGAAAACGATGCTTGATGCGAGATACGGAAGTTGTAGTTGCCTTATGTCAGCCTTCAGAAACTCCAACATATATTTTTGATCGACAGTCTGGTCAAAAAGCAACCAAATCCTTCCTGACCTTGGGCGAACAAACCATTGGTATGCGTTGGTGTCCGGCGGGAAAGCTTCGGCACCGAGTCTCTCTCTCTGGAGATCCTTCAGTTCTTTGTTTCAGCTAAATAGTCCCGTGCGCTGCTTTCATCAACACATGCTCGGTAAAACGCATCCAGCATCTGGTCAACCGCAGCCAAGTCTTGCCGACGGCTATAGAACGGATACGCCAACACCAGCATTATCCAAACTGCAGTCAGTACGCCACAAATTCGTCTTATTCCTCGCGGGGTATTCACTTTTGCCTAAGAGACAATCACGAAGCTTCCTCAATCCTCCCGTGGAATTACTCGCCCGTAAATTGCGACAGAGATTGCCCAAGCGATGGGCATTCCACGCTTGAATGGGTTTCCGTTTGTGTGGCACCAACGACTGAGTATTTGCCGATCTACTCGCGATGGCTCATCTCCACGGGTTAGATTCGTCAGAATGCGTTTCGCGATGCCCTCATCATTGAAATTACGACGATTGCCACTCATCGTCCGGATGAAGTTTTCGCATTGCCGCCTAGCTTCTGAAATATCCTGCATACGTTTAAAATAGTACCATTCCTACCCGTTCAAGCAGACCAGAGAATCACGACTTCACGACCGTTGCCAAGCGCGTAGTTGAGCAGGGCATCGGCGAAACGGTGGTACGGATCGCCGATGCTAGATAAGGACAGGGGCGAGAATCGACGCACGCGGCGGCTTTAAACTGACCCACTACCCAGCGTTCGATCCGGCTGCTTGGGGCGAAATATTCCTTTAACTCCCACAAACCATCTTTATGCTTTTATGTTAATTTATAGTCATAATGCGTACTACCATCGATCTTCCCGATGCCCTGTTCCGCCGCACCAAAGCTGTGGCGGCGCTGCGCGGATCCAGCATGAAGGATTTAATCGTGCAGGCGATTGAGCGCGAGGTGGAGCCCAAGAGCGCTACTAAAGCGAAGCCTTCTCAACGTGCGAAATTCCCTGTAGTGCATCTGCGCAGCGGTCGCGAGATCGACCTGGCCGGATTTGATTTTGATGACCTACTTACCTGATGTCAATGTTTGGATTGCACTAACCATTTCTGGACACGTGCATCATCGCACGGCGACGGCATGGCTCGAAGAAGCCGAAGGCGAAATCCTCACGTTCTGCCGTGTCACCCAGATGGGCTTGCTGCGCCTGCTTACCAACCAGCGCGTGATGGCTGAAGATGTCTTCACGACCGATCGGGCTTGGCGTCTGCTGGAGCGCCTCCGCAGGCATGACCGTGTGATCTTCTCGCGAGAGCCGGCGGACCTTGAACGCACCTGGCAAACCATGACCAAGCTTCACAAGACCGGCGCGAATTTCTGGACCGATACCTACCTTGCCGCGTTCGCGTTGAACACCGGCTGTACATTGGTTACCTTCGACCGCGGTTTCCAGAAGCACAAGAACCTGCCCGTTCGTACGCTTGCTTCCCGGGTTCACTGATATATACTTGCGTCTTATGCAAACCTGGACTCGCCGCGACCTGTTCCGCATGGCCCTCGCGTTGCCCGCCGCAACGTTATTCTCCCGCCTGCACGCGCTCGCCGCACCCAATCTGAACAAAGTCAAAATCACCAACATCCGAGCCATGGCGATCAAGAACATCGCCGGAAATTGCCTGATCCGCATCGATACCGACAGCGGCCTTACCGGATACGGCGAAGCCGGCTCCACCGGACCGATGGCACGCGCTCGCATTGAGACTATGAAGCAGTTGCTGATCGGTAAGGACCCGCTTACCGTCGAAGTGCACTTCCATAACCTGACCACGTTGATGCACACCTACATGGCACACATCCCCACCATCAGCGGCATCGACATGGCGCTGTGGGATCTGGCTGGCAAGATCACCGGACTACCCATCTGCAACCTGCTGGGCGGACCGTTCCGCGATGCCATTCCGATGTACTCGCACGGCGTCGGATTGAACATGCTCGACAAGACGTCCTGCCACGATTTCGCCCAGCGTATCAAGACCATGCCCGAAGGATTCACCGCCTTCAAGTGCGACATCCATCCTACCTTTGGCGGACAGAGCGGACGCTATGCAAATACACTGGACAGCAGCCAGATCCGGTCGGTCGGCCGCGCCTATGCCAATATCCGGCAGGCCGTGGGCGACGAAATCGATATCGCCGTGCACTGTCACAACGAGCTAGATCTCCCAAGCGCCATCAACGTGGCGAAAGTTGTGGAGCCCATCAATCCGCTCTTCATGGAAGACGCCATGAACCCTTCGTATTCGGAAGCGTGGTCCGCCCTGCGCAGGTCCACTCGCATTACGCTGATGACCGGCGAGAAGCTGGAACTGGTGCGCGGATTCCGTCCGTTCCTCGATACCGCGGCCGTGGATATTGTCCATCCCGACCTCGCGTTTGCCGGAGGATTTACCGGCGTGAAGAAGATTGCCGACTATGCCGCCTTAACCCGCACTCCGGTGGCGCTGCACAACGTCGGTTCGCTGATTCTCACTTACGCGAACGCGCATTTCGGTTCGTCCATTCAGAACTTCTACCGCTCGGAAAGCGCGCTTGGCCGTCCCAACCACTACATCGAAGGGATGGCGGCCGGAAGCCCGCCGGACGTCCGCAAGGGGTTGTTGAAGGTGCCAACCGCTCCGGGACTGGGCCTGGAGATCAACCCTGATTTCCTGCGCAAGAACCTGGTTGAGGGAGAGGAATTCTGGGGCTAGTTTGAACACCAGTTCCCGAATTGCGGCGGTAGATTCCCTCCGCGGGCTCATCATGATCATCATGGCGATCGATCATGCCAGCGCCTTCATCGCCCGGCAGCACTCCATCGAATTCTGGAATGGAGCCATCAGTTTGTATAGCGGCGCGTTCCCGTTCTTGACCCGCTTGATTACCCATCTCTGCGCTCCCGGATTCTTCTTTTTGATGGGCGCCGGCATTTATTGGTTCGCCATCTCCCGGCGCGACTCCGGTTGGACCACGGCGCAGATCGTCCAGCGCACAGCACTGCGCGGACTGGCGATCTTTCTTACCGGGCAGGTTCTGGAAACTCCCATCCTCTTCCTGCAGAACTTCCTGAAGGGCCCCGCTATCAGCCTGAGCCGCATTACCCAAGCGCCTCCTACTGATGGCACCCAGCTGCTGTGGGGCTTCATTACCTTGTCGGGCCTGGGAGCGGTCATGATGGTTTGCTCGCTTCTGTTGCTGCTGCGCCCCTGGATGTGGCTCGCCGTCACCGCGCTGTGTGTCTACGCCACCAATTCGCTGCTGCCCGCCTCTGGCAAAGTGGGACCGGTGTGGGAGACGATGGTGCTTGCCCCCGGCATCTCCCATCACATGGTCGTGATGTACCCGCTAATTCCGTGGCTCGCCGTGTCGGCGCTTGGTATGGCCTTCGGCTACTGGTGGAAGGCTGCTCCGTCGTCCCGGAAAAACGTCTGGTTATTCGGAGCCGCGCTGCTATTTTTTGGTGTCGGGTTGCGGGCTCTCGGCGGCTGGGGCAATATTACTCTGCCGCGCAACGCGGGTTGGATCGAATTCTTGAATAACGTCAAATATCCGCCTTCGCTTGTGTTCTGGACAATCGCGGTAGGTGTAGATCTGCTCTTGTTAGCCTTATTGATGCGCTTGCCGGAAGTGGTCCGCTCGGCGCGATCGCCGCTGATGGTATTCGGACAGACACCGCTCTTCTTCTACCTGGCACATTTCTACCTGTTGATGATTTTCGGCTTCGTCTTTTTCCAGACGGCGGCCCCTCTGGTAATGGCCTACGTGATGTGGATTGTGGCGCTGGCCGTTCTCTATCCCGTCTGTGTGTGGTACCGGCGGTTCAAGTCCGGCAAGCCGCAGGAATCACTGTGGCGGCTATTCTAAGTCCTTAGTGCGCCAAACGCGGCGAAGACGGCGTTTTTATGCAGGATCTCCACTTCTTCAAAGCCTACACGCCGCAGCAGATCGCACTGGAATAACAACGGCTTCGGTGTGTCTTCCCGCTCCACATAGGCGTACACATGATCGCGGTAGGCTTCGTCCTTGAACGCGGCCAGGTAGTCGCCATACCGGCGCCACATCACATGCTGAACCTCCGGAACCGCGTGTGACACCAGATCGGAAATCCAAATAGACCCGCCGGGCCGCAGGCATCGGTAGAACTTCTTGAATACCAGTTCCCACTCCGCGTCTTCGCGCAGGTGATGCAGCACCGCGGCCGCGACAATTACATCGAACTGCCCGGAGCCCAGTTCTAATTCCCGAATGTCCCCTTGCAGCGTCGCCACCTTTCCCGCGGTTGCGGCTGTCACTCGCGCCCGTGCCCGTTCCAGCATCGGGGCGCTCAGGTCCACCAATGTGCATTGGAGATCCGGCAGATACTCCAGCACTTTTAACGTGTAGTTCCCTGCGCCACAGCCCACGTCCAGAATCGCCTTCGCCCGCGGATTCGTCTTCGCCGCGGTTTGCGCAATCAGATCCAGCACCATGGCGGAATCCATGGTGGCCGTTTGCCCGGTTTCCAGGTTGGAAAATCGCTCGACATCGTTGTCGAATCTCTCGCGGATTTCTTTCACGGATGATTTCATTTCCTACCAGAATACGCCGGATGAATTCCCATTACGGCGTCGTGTTCGGGCCATCGGGCGTACCGCGGTGATCGTGGATCTCAACACATTGGGCCAGTTCGTGGGCAGTCTGTAGTTTTTCGCAATCGAGGACTACGTCAAAGTAGATCCAGACATGGCAGTTCGCCGGCCACGGTTGTCCGCAATACTGGACACGCGCTCCCTGGGCTAGAACGGCTTGCAACCCTGTACAGCATCGCCAGTGCCTCGCAGGCACCGTTCCCCTCCGGCGAATCCGCCGGCATCCGGTCGTAGCGCCGCCTGCGCAGCGCCGCCGCTTCCGCGATCTTGCCGTTGGCGTTCCATACATCGGCCAGATTCTCCACACTTAAGTCAGTCTCGAGCGTCTCGGCTACACGGCGAAAGAAGTCCGGCGCCTGCAGTTGAACGGCGCCTCCGAACGGCGGACGCAGCGCCAGTATCCGGGCCACGCCACGGCCACTGCGGAGTACAACTTCGTCCAGGCTCGGAGACGCCGTTCAACTGCAGACTCCGGGTTGATTTCTGGGTCCATCGCTTGGTGAACCGGCATCTTTGATGATACTGTTTCCTCCGTAGGAGATGAACGTGAACCGAAGAGAATTTTTAACCATGGGTGCCGTGGGTGCCATCGCACTGCCCGCACTTGCCTTTCAGGGCGAAAAGAGCAAGCTGAAGATTACGGGCGTACGGCTGGTGTCCACCAAACCGCGTAAGCCGGCCCCTGCTTATACGCCCTCGCCGGGTTCCTGGTCCACCGGCGGCGTAGAAGTGGCAAACCCAATGTCCATTTATCCGAAATACAAGGCCGAACGCTCCCTGTTCATGGCCGGCACGCCGGAAATGGGCGGATTCACAGTAGAGATCTCCACCGACAAAGGCGTAAAGGGATACGGCCACGGCGGTCCGGCCGGAGGCATCATCGTTGAAAAACACCTGTCCAAGCTGCTGATCGGCGAGGATCCATTCAACGTCGAAAAACTGTGGGACATTATGTGGCGATCCACCATGTATTACGGGCGGGCCGGTGTGGTCATCAATGCCATTAGCGGGGTCGATCTGGCGCTGTGGGACCTGATCGGCAACGCCACGGGAATGCCGGTGTACAAGCTGTTGGGTGGTGAAACGAAGACTCGGATTCCCTCCTACTGCACCGGGAACGACATCGTGCAGCATCGCGAAGCCGGGTTCCAAAGGCTGAAGCTTGCCATTCCCCATGGGCCGGCCGACGGCAAGGAAGGCATGCGCAAGAACCTGGAACTGGTGAGACGGACCCGGGATCTGCTGGGCGCCGATGGCGACATCATGCTGGATTGCTGGATGGCCTGGACCGAACGCTACACCCTCGAAATGGCCGAACTGCTGGAGCCCTACAAAGTCTACTGGATGGAAGAGGTGCTGCAACCGCACGATTATGCCGGCTTCGGCCGGTTGAACGCCGCCATCAAGTCCACCCGTATCGCAACCGGCGAACACGAATACACCCGCTACGGCTTCCGCCAATTGCTGGAAAACCGCAGCGCCAGCATCTGGCAGCCCGATATCGGCTGGTGTGGCGGTCTCACGGAACTACGCCGCATCGGCGCGTTGGCGGCGGCTTACGACATTCCGGTGATCCCGCACGGCGGCGGACTCAACGAAGCCATCCACTACATCATGGCAACCACCAACTGTCCCTGGGCCGAACAGTTCATGCCGGCGCCCGGCGGACCCAAGGAAGTGTACGAAATGTGGGCGGAAAGCTTCCATATTTCCAAGGGACCGGAAGGACTCTATATGCGGCCTCCGGATACGCCGGGGTTTGGCTTTGATTTCGTCGTTTCCTAGTAAGCACATAGCAGGATCTTCTTAGAACTAGGAGTACCTTAGTTCTAGGCATAGTACCCGCATCAGCGCGGTTGATCTTGACGCAGAGGCTTGGTATAGTTCTGGCAAAGCTATAAGTCTGCGTACATTTATGAAGGCTGTTTCTAATTTAATCGCGTTGGGATGTTTCTTGATTTTTTGCGGCTCGCTGGCGGCGCAAGTAGTGCCTCCCACGGCCAAGCATGTCGCCGGGAAAGACGCGCTGCCCGAGAAGATCAAGCTGGGCGAAGACGAGGCGGGGTGTAAAGATTCCCCCCTGCTAGCCCGGATTCCCGGCTGCAGCATCATTCAATGTGAAAGTAAAGAAGCCGATGGGTTGGAGATCCAGGTGGGTGCCACGCCGGACGGCGCCATCCAGAAGGAAGCGATGGATGGAACGGCGGAGATCATCTACTACCTTTGTCCGGCGCGTATCACGCTACCGCAGATCGTCAAGCTTTCCGATGCCAACCTTGCCAAGGCTGGATACAAGACTGTGTTCTACGGCAAAGACGGTGACGATTTTCCGATTACTACGGGCCTAAAAGACAACCAGTGGGTGCAGGTTTCCACCTATATGTACGACGAGTACTCGGCCTACATTCAGACCGCATTGAAAGTACCAATGGAAACGCAGGCCAGCAGCGATGCGATGGCGGAAGAAATGTCTAAGACCGGCCGGGTAGTGCTTCACGGCTTAGCTTTCGATAAAGAGCATGAACTGTCGGCTGAGTCGGAGAAGATTTTGACCGACATCGACGCCTTCCTGGTAAGGCAGCCGGATCTCCGGATTCGTGTTGAAGGGTACACCGCCACCGCTGGCGATAAAGCTGCGAACATGTCGGCATCGCAACGACAAGCATCAGCAGTGGCCGCCTGGCTGTTGAGCCACGGGATCGATAAAGCCCGGCTCTCCATATTGGGGATGGGCGACACAAAACCCATGACCGATGGGACCAAGAACAGCCGGATTGAGCTGGTGAAGTTCTAGTCTCGCTAAATGCTGCCGGTCCTTGGTTTGGCTGCGGCGATTGCCTATGCCGTCCTAGCCTGGGCATCCCGGCAACCGCAAGCGCTGCCACTGGTTCTGTTCTACGGTTGTCTGGCGGTTGCTTCCGGCGCTTGTATAGCAGCATTCCTGGCACTCAAAAAGCGCGGCGTCTCTCCTGCGAACCTCCGTTGGATCGTGGCCTATGCGGTGGTGTTCCGGCTCATCGGATTTCTGGGGCAGCCGATTTACGAAGACGATTTTTACCGCTATCTCTGGGATGGACGCACCTTTGCACTGACCGGAAATCCGTACCAGCATCCGCCGGCGGCATCCTTTGGCGACGATACAGTTCCCCCTGAATTCGGGGACATCCTGAGCCGCATCAATTTTCCCGAACTCCCAACGATTTACGGCCCGGCGTGCGAGCTGGTGTTTCTGATGAGCTACTGGATTTCACCCGGCGAATTGTGGCCCATGAAGCTGCTGTTTCTGGCTGCCGACTTGGGTCTGCTCTTGGTTTTATGGAAGATCCTCGGACCCGCGGCGGGCCTGGTTCTCTACGCGTGGAGCCCGTTGCTGCTGAAAGAAATCGCGTTCACTTCGCATACCGACGTACTGGCGGCGTTTTTGCTGTTCGCAGGCATGGAAAGACTCGCCGCGCGAAGGCCGGGAACCGCGGCTGGTCTGCTGGGCGTGGCGGTGGCCGCGCGGTTCTTCGTCATTCTGCTGATACCAGCGCTTTTGTGGCGTAAACGGGCAAGGGTCTGGGCAATCTTCGCCGCCGTGCTGCTGGCGATGTATCTTCCTTTCCTGATTCGCGGCAGCTCAGACGCCGCCTCGATGATCACGTTTGCTTCCGGTTGGGAGTTTAACAGCTTCGTCTTCGCCCTACTTAGCGATTGGTTCGGGGGAATCGGAGGCCGCATCGCTTGCGCCGTGCTATTCCTGGCGTTCTATGTGTGGTGGCTCTTGAAAAATGCGGGAACCGTACCCGTCCGGGGTGACCTGCTGCTGGCGGCGCTGTTTCTGATCTCTCCGGTGGTCAATCCGTGGTACCTGGTATTGCTGGTTCCGTTTATTTCCCTGCAACCCAGCGTTTGGGGAATCACAGCCGTCACAACGGTCCTGCTGGCTTATTGCACCGCCGCCAATCTTCAATTGACGGGCATGGGCGGGTTCGATCACCCGTGGTGGGTCAGGCCGCTGGAGATCGTACCAGTGCTGCTGGCAGGGGCGATCGCATTCGTTTTGGATCGCCGGGCGGCAAAGCGGCTCAGTACACGGTTCAGTACATCGCCTTGACTTTCCTGTTGCGAGTATTCTACTTTAAACATGCGACTTGACCACGCTGCACGCCGGGAGTCAATTTAATGGGGGAAGAGCAGAGCAGCGCCATAAAGACCTTGGATATATTGCTCGATTCTACTCTTGACAGCGTGGACACAGCCGAAACGCTGGTTCTGAACCTCGGCCGCGAACTCGGTTTTTCCGAGGACGATCTGCACGATTTGGGTATGGCCGTGCGCGAGGCCATGGTGAACGCAGTGGTCCATGGAAATCGCTATAACTTGAACAAGAAGGTGCATCTCTCCGTCGCCAAGGAAACAGACCGGATCAGTGTCCGGATCACCGACGAAGGGGAAGGATTCGAGCGCACGGGATTGCCCGATCCGCTGGCCGAAGAGAATCTGTTGCGCCAATCGGGCCGGGGCCTGCTGCTGATTCAGGCCTTCGTCGACGAGTTCCACATGGGACGCGTGCCGCCACTTGGCACTGAAGTCAGAATGGTGAAACACCGCAGGACCGAATAAAAAATAATTGAGCAGGGAGGTTCATTTCCGTGAGTGTAAAACTGATAACTCGCCAAGTGGGTGATGTAAGCGTGATGGATGCCGCAGGACGGATCACTCTTGGCGAAGGCTCCAGCGTGTTCCGTGAGACACTGCGCGAACTGGTAGCGAAGGGCCAGAAGAAAGTGCTGCTCAATCTGGCCGATGTTTCCTACATCGATAGCTCCGGCATCGGGGAGCTGGTTTCGGGATTTACATCGGTAACCAATCAGGGAGGGCAGTTGAAGCTGCTCAACTTGAATAAACGGGTGCAGGATCTGCTGCAGATCACCAAGCTCTATACCGTGTTCGAAGTGTTTGAAGACGAAGCCGCCGCAGTCCGCAGCTTCGCGTAATCTCCAACGCGGGCGGCGCTATACCGCCCGCGTGCAACCGCTCTGCCCGCCCTGACGTATTCTCCCCTCTCTATTTCCGGCGATTAACGCGACCACGTGATCCCGCGGCCCCGCACCAAAATAAACAACAGACTAGCCACGGCAGCCGTTGAGATCCACGCAACGCTCCGCGTTATCGGTCCAGGTTCTTCTTCTCTATGCTTCCAGCCTCGCATCATTCCGGGCAGGCCCAGAGGATTGACCAAACCTCCCACCGCGGCCAGAATTGCGTCCGTGAAATAAGGGAGGAAACAAAGCGTGCGGAGCCTCGGCGGGGTATCGTCCCTTTGAAAGGGCCGCAGTTTGGCTGCTACCAACAGCATTGATGCTTAGTATGAAATCACTCCGATGCCGTATCACCGCCGACCGGTCGCCAAAGTCGAAAACGCCGGAGTAGAAAAAGTAGCCGGTTCCGTTGAAAAGATTTGCCGCCATTGCAAGTATCAGGAAGTAGCGCGCTGCTGATCCGCGGCCGCAACAACAGTGCCCAGTAGATTGCCGCGAATAGCAGGTTTACCAGCGTGCCGTTCGCCGAGATCCATCGTGTGCCGATATCACTCTGCAGCGCGACGGTGCTTATCGTCAGCCGTTACGCTCCGCTAATCCACGCAGTTATTCCACGGCGGAAATAGAAATCAACGTTAGCTTATCGTCTTTCCAAGGCATCAGCGGACCTGATTCTCCGATTCTGCAGCGAGCGTGTCCGCCCGTTCCCGCGCATGCGCTGCAAGCAACTCGAAACCATGGTTTGCGTGGAGCGAACGCAGGTTCTGGTCGTTCCCGATTCCGCGCGCCGCGCTCGGTTTCAGGCCATGATCTACCGCCTCCCGCAACCGTGACAAGGCGTCGGACGAGCGCCCCTCCCTAGCCGCGATACAAGCCAGGGTGTAGGTGGTCATCGCGGTTTCCGGATTGTCCAGGCCCGCCGTTCGTATCTGGGCTGAACGCACTTGCGTGGCGAGTTGCGCCGCCTCTTCCATCGATCCCCGCAGCATCAGGACAAACGCGAGGCGATTGGCGGAATGCAGCGTGCCTGGGTCTTCGGCCCCCAGTTTCCGGCTGCGAACTTCCAATACGTGGCGGTCCAGCTTTTCCGCCTCCTCATAGTGTCCCTCGGCGGCAAGAACTCCGGCCAAATTGTTCGTCGCTAACAACACGTCTGGGTGTTCCGGCCCCAGCTTGGCCTTTTGGAACTGAATCGCCCGGCGCAGCAGTCCCTCCGCTTCCACTAGGGAACCCTCGTTTTCCAGCGGGTTGGCCAACGCAATCATCGCTTTCAAAGTGTCCGGATGCGCCGGGCCTAGAACACGTAAGCGCGTCTTGAGCAACTCCCGATCCAGCGCTTCGGCTTCCTGATAACGCCCCTCGTCGTAAAGGATCTCGGCTAGGTGCAGAATTCCTCGAAGCGTCTCCGGATGGTCTGAACCGAGTTTCCTGCGCTTAATTTCCAGGGCGCCTCGCGTCAGTTTCTCCGCCTCTCCATATCGGCCTTCGTAGCTCAGGGTATCGCCCAGATTCTCCATAGACATCAAGGTGCTGATGTGTTCCGGGCCCAACCGGATTAGCTTCTCCTTATACACGGCCGAATGAAGCTGAGCGGCTTCCCGATACTGTCCCGTCTTCACTAAGTCGACGGCTAGGTTGTTCATCGCTTTCAACGTCTCCGGGTGCGTGGGGCCGAAAATCCGCTTTCGAATGGCCAGAATCTGCAGATCCAGACGTTTAACTTCCTCTCGCGCACCTAGCGCACTGAGAGCGTTCGCCAGGTCATTCATGGATTGCACTGTGCCCGGATCATCGTCGCCTAACAGCCTTTTGTGCGATTCGAAGGACCTACGAAACAGCGATTCCGCCTGCTGGTAAAGTCCCAGCTGAAAATATACCTGACCCATCGTCTGCATCAACTTAGCCTGCATTTCCGGGTCCTGTGGAAGTCCCTTCTCAATTTCTCCGGAAGCCCGGTCAAGAATCTCACGCGCCGTTACCTGGTTTCCTCGGTTCTCACTGGGGTCCGATACGCGAAACATCTCGGTCATGAATTGCGCGATCCGGTCGGCGCGGCCCCGCTCCCGCGTAATGCGCTTGACTTCCACGCTCTGCCAGATGGCGAAAGCGGTCATCAGGATCAGTAGTGTTGCGGCAATTCCAACTCCCGTTCGATGACGCCAAACGTACTTTCGGGCGACATAAAAAGTCCCGGCCGGACGCGCCTGGACCGGCTCGTAGCGCAGGAATCGAGCTATGTCGGCGGCGAGTTCGGATGCCGAACCATAACGGTCAGCCGGCTTTTTCTCCAGGGCCTTAATGACGATTGCGTCCAGGTCGCCAAGCAGCCGGGCATGCAGTTTCTTGGGTGAGGTTCCGCGTTGCTGGGCGGCAGTCGATTCCATTCCCAATATTCGGAATCGACTGCTGGGCCGTGGCGGCGGCTCTTCCCGAATCTTCCGGAGTATTTCGGCAAGCGGTACGCCTCGAAAATCGTAAGGCATTACACCGGCCAGCAGTTCGTAGAGCACAACACCCAACGAATACACATCCGTCCTGGTGTCGATATCCCGTTCGTCGGTGTAGGCTTGCTCCGGGCTCATGTAGTCCAGCGTCCCAATCAGCGCCCCCGCGCGCGTAAGGCAGGTTTCATCGGCGCGATCCGGAGAAACTGCCCGCGCAATCCCGAAATCGATGATTTTTGGGACGGCTCTGCCATCCACTTCGACCACCAGGATATTGGAAGGTTTTACATCCCGATGCAGGACCGCTTTCTGGTGGGCATGTTGAATTCCGTCGCAGACCTTGATGAAGAGCTCCAACCTGTCCACCACACTGATCAGGTGCCGATCGCAATAAGTGGTGATGGGAATACCGGCCACATACTCCATCACGAAAAAAGGTCCGCCCAACGAAGTGGTCCCGGCGTCCAACACCTTCGCAATTGCCGGATGCTCCATGATCGCCAATGTCTGACGTTCGGATTCGAAGCGCCGGATTACTTCCTTTGTATCCATCCCCGCCCTGATCAGTTTCAAGGCTACAGTCCGGCGCACGGGTGACGTTTGCTCCGCCCTCCAGACCTGCCCCATGCCCCCCTCGCCAATTGCCTCCAGCAACTGGTAGGGACCGATGGAGGTTTGATTGCTGAACGCAGGCGGCGATTCGGCGGGAAGGAAAGCGATGGGCGTTTGGATGAAGTCATCGTGCCGGTCGTAAACCAAAAGCAGAGACTCTATTTCGAGCACCAGTGCCGGATCGCGCTCCCGCATTTCAAAAAAGACAGATCGGCGCTCAGCCGGCGTCCGTGAAAGAACCGACTCAAAGGCGGCGCGAATCTCTCGAAACCGCTGAGGTGTCATGAGGAGCCCAGTTTCGGTGGATTCCCTCATGATATCCTGCGAAGGGTTCATCGGCCATCGCAGCCGCCATTGGTGTTTCATGTCTTCACCATCGCAAAGCATTACCTATCTATTGAACGCCTGGGGCGCCGGCGATGAGGCGGCCGGGCGAGCTGTCATCGACATTGTGTACAAGGAACTTCGCCGGCTTGCGGCATATTACATGCAGGCGGAGCGCCCAGGCCACACGCTGCAACCCACTGCCCTGGTGCATGAGCTCTACGTGAAGCTCTTCTCTTCCGACCCAGTAGAGTGGCGTGATCGCGGACATTTTTTCGCGGTGGCGGCGCGGCAATTGCGGCACATCGTTTTGGACTACGCCCGGGCGCGTCACGCGCAAAAACGCGGAGGGCAGCGGGATAAGATCGTGCTCGACGACATCCCCGATATTCAAATCGTCGTTGATGATCGAATTCTGGATCTGGACGAGGCCTTGAGCCAGCTCACCGAGTTAGACTCGCGCGCGGCGCAAGTA
This sequence comes from Bryobacterales bacterium, assembly GCA_038230275.1. GTDB lineage: Bacteria > Acidobacteriota > Terriglobia > Bryobacterales > Bryobacteraceae > JANXXV01. The sequence goes on along the minus strand of JBBRNO010000114.1, from coordinate 2,444 downwards.
GTGGAACTTCGTTATTTCGGCGGGTTGACGGAGAAGGAGATTGGAGAGACGCTTGAGATCTCGGTTGCGACCGTAAAGAGGGATTGGGAATTCGCCCGCGTCTGGCTGCTGCGGGAGATCGAGTAGCGCCATCAGGCACCGGATCCACTGGACATCATGATCCGGTGCCTGAGACGCGGGACGTTACCGGCAGCGGCTGGTCGGACCAGCCGGCTTATCCTCAACGCAGGGAATAGCGCCGAGAAATTCGTACACCGCGCGAAGGTCATGCTCGGTCAGTTGTTGATAGACCGGCCACGGCATGATTTGCAGCAGCGCCCCGTCAAATGGGGCTGGCACGCATGCTGTGTTTAGCCCTTGCGAACAAGCCGGATGAAGCTTGTCCGGATCGGCGCCTGTCCGCATGGTAGTCAGGAAAGCCTCAAAGGAGTCGCCTCCCAGAGTCTGTCTCTTGCCGTTTGGAGTGAGGTTGCGTGAGACAATCTCCGCTGAACCCGGCACCAGCGGACCAAAACTCCGTCCGCCGCCCAGGTAAGCGGCGGCGTTTGTCTTAGCCGGATGCTGACCGAAATACGGATTGCCACCTGGCACAAACTGCGTCGCCGGCCCCTGGCTATGGCAGTCGTTGCAGCCCGACTGAACGTTGACGATATAGCTGCCCAGCCCAACCAGATTGGCATTCTTGCCGGACAGATCAAGCGGAACGGGTGCGGCCTGTAGACCACGGCGAATTTTTGCCTGGTCCTGATCGTCGGCATCAGCGCGCGCCGGCACGGACGTCATCCACGCGGCTAGAGTTACTGCTACCGTGAGGATCAACCATGTGTTTGCAATTCGAATGTTTTTCATTTTTGTTCCTCTCTGGTCGTCAGCAGAAGAGTCAACGGCGTCGGCGTCAAAGGATAGACTTCGCTCTCGCCAAATCCGGCGGCTCTGAACATCCGGTCTAGACTGGAAAAAGGGTACGCCTCTCCCTCGTCCGTGTTGCCCAGCATCTGGAAGCTAAAGGCCGCAGCCATAGGCGGCGTAACCCGATCTTCGTTCGGCATAAATTCCACCGTAGCGAGGCGCCCACCTGGATTTAGCGTGGATCTCAATTTCTGCAGGAACGGGACATTCGTGTCCGCTGCGAAATGGTGCAGGAAGTTGGAGACGATCACCAAGTCATAGCCTGCGCCAAGGTCTGTCTGAAATACATCTCCGGCGATGTTGTGATAGCGGTCGCCAATGCCAAACCGAGCCGCATTCTCATTCGCAACCGCTAGAACGTTCTTCCAGTCGGCCGCAACGATCTGTGCTTGCGGATTCTTCCGGCCCACCGCTATGCCGAACATGCCCGAGCCCGCGGCAATGTCGAGCACCCGTTTCGGGTGCGCCTTCCCGGTTACGATTGCCGCCAAACCCTCGGCCGCCGGCATGATCACCGGTACCATGGTGCGGGCGAAATGGACCCAGCGCTCGTTTTCCGGTTGCGTAATGGCGGAACACGTGGTCGTTTTGCCCGTTCGCACCAACTTGGCGACATCGCGAAAGTTGTCCAAACTTGTGGAATTCGCAATGAATTCGGCAATGGACCCCGCGTAGAGCGGCGAATTCCTGGAAAGAAACACTCTGGAATCGGGCGTGAGTGCGTAGCTGCCGCACTCTTTGGTGAGGAATCCGATTATCGTTAGAAAATCGCACAGGATGCGTACACCCCGCTCTGAGGCTTGCAAGCGCGCCGCGAGCGATTCCGCCGTGGTTGCTCCAGCATCTATGTACGAAAAAAGGTCCAGCTCGATCGCTCCCTTTAACGCTGCCGTGTGCTGGTAGCGATTCAGAGTCTCGAAGATCCGCGCCGGACTGTGTTGGTTGATCAAGACTGCAATGTCTGTTTCAGTTTGAAGTGTGGTCATAAGTAAGTTCTCGCCCAGGTAGCGCAAATGCAAAATGGAATAGCTCAAGAAAAATGGCGATCTACTTTTATTTCCGCTTTCGCTATTGAGACAGCATGGAGGGAATATGAACGAACCGGAGCAACACAGAACAGATCTGACGGCTGACAGCGTATTGGAAGACTTGATCCTGGATCTTCTCGATTGGCTGGCAGGCGGGGAACGAAGCTATGAAGAAGTGCTCGACGCCTGGCGCACTTCTTGCCCGCGCCTACCGGTGTGGGAGGATGCCAATGATCGTGGATTGGTTCAAATCGAGCAGGTCAACCGGTGCTCCGTCGTGCGAGCCACGCCGTTGGGCCTCTCACTTTTGCAGCGGCGCCGGCCCATCGCTCAACACCAGCCGCCTCAATTTGTGACAGAATAGCACTCGGCATAATATGACCATTCAACCCACCACATCGCCGTCCACCGGTTCGCTCCGCCGGTCGTTCCTGAAAACGTTCGCTGCCTCCGCGCTGGCTCCGCTGGCCGTTGCGCAAACCCAACGGGACTGGTCCGGAATGAATC
>JBBRNO010000113.1:0-22413 GCA_038230275.1 Bryobacterales bacterium | reverse complement strand
GAATTCCAATCCGTGTAGAGTTAGCGCCAACGCGTTGGCCACCGCTGGTTCATCCTCCGCCTGTACGTTCTCAAGACCAAGTAATTTCGTGAATGCCATGCGAATAGCACTCTCGTCAAATCCATACAGGCTTCTAAGAATCCAGCTGGTTTCCAGCAATACCGATTTCGCGATCCAGATAGGCCCCGCCGCAAATACGGATCGCGCGGCGGCTTCTTGCTTAGAGTCATCGCCGGTCAGCAATCGCACTACGACGTTAGTATCGGCCGCGGTCATGACGTCGCGTCACTTCATGGGCTATGGCGGCAGTCATCCGCGCATCCGACTTCGGCTTGCGCTTTGATCGTAGACAGCCCGCTACTTCCGCCAATTCGGTATGTGGGAAACGGCCGGCAGGACGCAACACAATTCCCTCGCCAGTTTCCTCAACGGTGAATTCGGTGCCAGGTCCCCATTCACGCGAAAGGCGGATGCTTTTTGGTAAGACGATCTGGCCCTTAGTCGAAAGCCGCGTGGTTTCCATTGGTAAGACTCCAGTAAGATTATCGCACAGCCTCCTGAACTATTACCGCTTCAGCAGCCGCTCCCGCACGCTCAAATAAGCCTTCCCCCCAACCGCCTTCGCCACCTTCTTCAGCTCCCAAAACGCGGACTGCTTCCACCGCGGCCCGAACCGCCCAGCCGCAAACGCACCCGAAATCCCTGCCGGCATTCCTCGTTGGATAAAGTACCGTCCCAGCAATACGCACTCGCCGGCCCGCGACACCGCTGCTGTGGGTTCGGAATTAAACAGCACGCGAATCCCCGCCTCGGCCGCAGTCTCACCCACCAGCCGCGAATAGTATCCGCCTGGTACGGACGCAACCGGCGCCGGTTCGCCCAGAATATCCTCAAGCACACGCACGCTTTCCCGCCACTCGCGCTGCAATTCTTCCCGCGTGCACTGCGCCATGCGCGCCGGATGCGAACACGAATGGCTGCCAATCACATGCCCCCGCCGCCGCAAGTCTTGAATCTCCGCGCGCGAAAGAAATGCCGCCGTCCCAATCCGATCCGTCGTCACAAAGAAATGACCTGCCCAACCGTGCTGCTCCAGCATCTCCGCGGCCATCGAATGCGCGCTCACGCCACCATCGTCGAAGGTCAGCATGGCCAACCCATCCACCAGCGGTTCCGTTGCGCGGCCCACACGGACACCCGCCGCGGTAATCGCGTCCAGATGCCGGCCAAACTCGGCGCGCTCCAGCTTATAGACCGCCGCGCCGTCGCCGGGAAATCCACTGGCGTCCCAGGCACCGGGCTCCACCACATCGTGATACATCACCGAAAAGACATTCATAAGTGGATCGGCCCATCCCCATCGCCGCGATTCATATGCACTTCCGCCCCTGCGGGAATCAACTCCGCTAAACCCTTCGATACCGCGAAAACGAAGTTCGAGGGACCTTCCCGAAACCCGCAGCTCCGCAGCGCCCCTACCCATGCGGGATGCAGTTGATTGGAGACAATCAGATCCACACCACGCTGTTCCAGAAACCGTACCGCCACTGCCGTTACTGCCGCCGCATCCGCGGGCGCAGCCAAACAATCCGCAATGGATCCGAGCCGCATATCGCCGAAGTATTTATCTCCGCGCATCTGCGTATCCAGTACCACCGCCCAACCTGCAGTCCCTACCTTCAATCGGATCACCACCGCCTCCCGAGGATAGAATGCATCCAGCCGGGCCGCATCCCGCGAAGCGATCGCGTCGTATCCAGCAAAGCTACCGGCCCAGACAGCTTCCGCCCACGGCGCGAACGAACCCATCACTTCCCCAATCGAGGGCCCGCGCAGACGCCGCTGTACGAACCACAATCCAAGCCCGCCCAGCCCGCTGACAGCCGCAAGATCCAGCGTCACCCGCCGCGCCGCACTCTTCCGCAGCACTTGGATATTCCGCAAAAACCCGGCCGCCCGATTTACCTTAAACAGAAACGGCACCGCCCGCAAATTCCACCCCAGCGCCTTCAACATCCGCGGCAGCGGTTGATCGAATCCGCCCATTCCCAGCGCGTACAGCAACGGCTCCTGCTTCAACGCATGGCGTATCAACTGCAAACCCAGCGTGGCGTATGTCCGATCCGCCCCCAGCCCTTCCACCACCGGCAGCCGGTAATGCGCTACATCCAACGCCTTGCCGTGAAGCCAAAACCGCTGCCGGCCCAGGATGTAACCGCCGCGCACATGGGCATCCTCGACCGCCAGAAAATGATCCGCCGCGGGAACAAGCGGATAGTCGAAGCCAGTGCCGGCAATCCGCGTATTAAACTCGCGCACCGCCCCCGTCCACTCCTCCGTGAACGGACGAATCGCAATCATCCGGCCTTCGATTCCACCAGCCGCGCAATCTCGCCGATCGATTTCATCTGCTCAATCTCTTCCGGCTCAAATTCAATTCCGAATTGTGTCTCCAGCGCCAAAATCAAGTTCAGGTGCTCCACCGAGTCCCAACTCTCAACGCTTTCCGGCGTCGACGCTTCCGTAATCCGCTCCAGCGGAATCCGCAGCACATCCGCCGCGGCCGTCCGCACCTGGTCCAAAATAATCATAGAAATCGAATCCAATCCGGGCTCGCCATCGGCTTGGTCAAATCGTAAGACCACCGCGAACCCTCGCCATTTTCCTCCACGCGTTCAAATCCGTGCTTCGCAAAAAAATCCTTCGCCGGCGCATTCTTCCGTGTAGGCAAGAACCAACCTTCCATCCTCCGCCGCCCGCGTGCCACAGCCTCCGCAGCCAGACGAGCCAGAAACGCCGTCTCCACCGTTCGTCCAATCACGCGGCAACTTAACAGCAGGGTGTCGATCTCGCAGACGTCGCCCTGGTCTTTCAGAATGGCCACGCCCACCAGGCCGTTGTCGCAATAGCGGTCCTTCACCCGAAGGGAATAAACCCGCTGCGATTCGCCGGCCGCCGCCAGCTCCTGCTCGCTATACCGCCGCGTGGTCAAATTGAACTGGTTCGTCTTTTGCGTCAATTGCGCCACCCGCGCTAGCGTCATTGGCGTAACCGCTGCAACTTCCAATTCCTGTTGCAGGGACCGGTAAAACTCCTCCGCCGACCCACTGCTCTGCTGCAGTTCTTTCCGCTCCCGCTCGGCAGCATAATATTCGCCGCGCTGTGCATCTTCCTCTGATAGCGTCAGTCGCTCAAACACCGCGGCATCCCGCAATGCCCGCGCAAATCCCATCGGATTCGCCGGCAGATCGATCACCATCACTTCCGGAACCTGCGCCCGCACATGCTGCCGCTCTACCGGATTATCGTCGACGAACGCGACCGAATCCAGCCCCACATTCAACTCCAGCGCGATCTCCCGAAGGTTCTGCGCCTTCTCCGCCCAATTGATTTTCAGACAAGCCAGATGGCGCCGTTGCACCAGCATGCCCGGATGATTCTCAATCGCCTCCAGCGCATCTTGCGGATTGTTTTTGCTGCACACGGCCAGCAAAATCCCGCGTGAGTAGAAGTCCAACATCACCCGCTGCACCGCTTGAAAGGCAGCCCCCGGATACTCCGCGCCCAGTTGAATCCCTTCCATGCCGTCTTCGCCAATCACGCCGCCCCAAAGTGTATTGTCTAAATCGACGGCCAACACTTTTGCAATCCGGCCAGTCAAAGGATGCAGAAATCGCATCCATTCTTGCGCCAGATGAACCAGGTGTCCCGCCGCAACCGGCATTCGCATGGTCAGCCATTTGCGTTCATCCCGCCAACTCTCGCGGCCATACCGTGCCACCAGTGCGTCATAGTCCAGCACATACATGCCACGGAACTGACGCGCCATCTCACGCAACTCGCGGTTCATCCGCTGCGTTTCGTCCCATTCACTGGAACTAATCTGCGCATCCAGCACACCCCGCCCGGGCGTAGGCGCACTCTCCACCGTATGCAGAATCAGATGCGCATTGCTCCGCTCGCGAAATACCCGCAACCACTCCCGCAACGCCGCTGTTTCATACGACTGCACCGCCATCACCACAGCCTGCGGGTCAAACGAATACAGCGAACTTGCCGGGTCTAGAATCTCCTGCGCGTAAGCGTTAAAATCCCCCAATTGCACGCTCAAATCGATGCCGCCCACAAAGGCCGCCGCCCGCAATACAGGTACCACCGGCTCTACCGTGAACGACCGCAAGATCGCCAGACGGTAAGGAGTCAACGCAACAGTCCCGCGCAACTTCTCAAAGCGTGACACCACAAACCCAGCTGCCGCCGGACCCGGATCGCTCCGCCACATCTCTCCCAACGCACGCGCCGCAGCGTCCGCGGCACCTTCGCCAATCAGCCGGTCGACCTCTTCCCTCAACGGTAACGTCCCGACATGGAATACCACCGCACCTTCACCAGATCGGTGAACGACTTCAGCCCCGCCAGCGCGCTTACCTTAGTGCCTTCCACATTGCTCCACCGCACCGGCACTTCCAGCGTCTTCAGCCCCAGATGCTTCGCGATGCACAAGTCTTCCACGTCGAAACTGAAGCCATCCAGAAGCTGCCGTGAAAATACAGCCTGCGCCGCATCCTTCCGGTAAAGCTTGAACCCGCACTGCGTATCGCGAAACGGCAATCCCGTCAGACCGCGCATCACCAGATTGAAAAACCTTCCCGACAATTCCCGAAATCCAGACTGGTGCACCGCCACCAGGGACCGGTCCAAGGCGCGTGACCCAATCGCCACCGCAGCATCTCCCCGAAAGGCCGCCTGCAGCAACTTCCCCAACTCTTCAATGGGAGCCGATAGATCCGCGTCGCTGAACAGAACCCACTCGCCCTTAGCGTCCAGCATCCCGTGGCGCACCGCAAATCCCTTACCGCGATTGCCCGGATTACTCAGCAATCGTACGCAGCCATGGCTCCGCCGGTACTGTTCCACCACCGCCGCCGTCGAATCTTTTGACCCGTCGTCCACCACGATCACTTCCACGAACGAATACGAATCCCGTGCTAAATAAGCTGTGACCGCTTCGAGACTTGCCGGAAGCCGCTTCTCTTCGTTGTAGGCTGGAATCACGATAGACAGAGAGGTCAATGAATAATTATAAAGCGGAGCCTGTCTCACTTTCGCGCATAGCCGTCAGATTTCTGGCTTGTATCGGCGTGATCACCATTTTGATCTGCGCCACGCCGCTCGCTTCCTGGTGGGCCACCCGCCTGGCCGGTCCATGGGACGATCCCAAAGGCGATGTACTCGTTGTCCTGGGTGGGGCGCTTCTGGACCCGGGTCTGCTAGGCACAAATTCCTACTGGCGCAGCATCTACGCACTGCAGGCTTGGCGCAGTGGAGGATTTCACGACATCTTTATAACTGGCGGCAGCGATCCGCAAAGCCCCGTAGCCACACTGATGGCGGATTTCTTGAAGTCCCAGGGCGTCCCGGCAACCGCAATCCACGTAGAAACCAGATCCAACACCACGCGCGAAAATGCGATGTACTCCAAGCCCCTGCTAGATCAACTCCCCGGCACCAAGGTCCTGCTCACCAGCGACTATCATATGTACCGCGCCCGCAGAGTTTTCGAGAAAGCCGGCATCGCCGTTCTGCCGCGCCCCTTCCCCGATGCCCGCAAGCGAGGCGCCACCTGGATAGGCCGCGTGCCCGCCTTCAACGATCTGGTCTTGGAAACGGCGAAGATCGTCTACTACCGTTGGAAGAACTGGATCTAGTCAACGCTTCACTCCAACCCGAAAACATAAAGCGCAGTCCCAATCGCCATTGCCACATACTGCTTCCCATCACTTGTATAGCTCACCGGATTCGCCCGCGCCGTTCCGCCCGCCTGAAACCGCCACAGCGGCTTCCCGGTGGACGCCTGCAACGCAAACGCCTGGCCTTCATTCGTAGCCCCAAAAACCAAATTTCCCGCGGTCGAAAGCACGCCGGCCCAAGGCGGTGTGAACAACTTGTACTCCCAGGCCACCGCTCCCGTAGCCGGATGCAATGCCCGAATCGCACCGTACTCTTCCTCACCCGGAATACTGCGGAAGCCACCGCCATTGAACTGCTCGCCCTCTTTATATTCCGCTTCGCCCAGGAAATAAATCGATCCCGATTCGCGCGTCGCCACATAGAGCAACCCAGTCAGCGGACTGTAGCTAGGGCTATACCAGTTGTTCGATCCCGAAACGCTGGGCCACACCTTCGTCCCTGCCAGCGACGGCGACGTCCCCTCCAGCAGCACCGGACGGCCGCTGTCATCCAGACCCTTCGCCCATGTCTGTTTGGCGTAAGCCTTCCCAGCCAGAAACTCTCCGGACGTCCGGTCCAGCACGTAGTAAAACGCATTCCGATTGGCGAACACCACCATCTTCCGCTTCTTCCCGCGCACTTCCCCATCCACCAGAATCGGAACTTCCGTCGCATCCCAGTCATGCACATCATGCGGCGTGAACTGGAAATACCACTTCAACTTTCCCGAATCCGCATCCACCGCCAGCAAACAATCCGAGTACAAATTGTCTCCACCGCGCTGCTCGCCATTCCAATCGGGGCCCGGATTCCCAGTCCCCCAATAAATCAGATTCGATTCCGGATCATACGCGCCCGTTACCCAGGTGGTGGCCGAACCAGTCTTCCACGTATCGCCTTTCCATGATTGATGCCCCGGTTCTCCCGGACCCGGAATCGTCCAGAATCGCCACGCCCGTTTGCCGGTTCTCGCGTCATAGGCGTCCAGAAATCCGCGCACCCCATACTCGCCGCCGGCCATCCCCACCACAATCTTGTCCTTCACCGCCAGCGGCGCTACCGTAACCGAATACCCAGCCTTGTAGTCCGCCACCGCCGTATCCCAACGCACCGAGCCGGTCTTTGCGTCCAGCGCCACCAGGTGCGCATCCACCGTGCCGATGTAGACCAGATCCCCCAGCACTGCCACTCCCCGGTTCACCATGCCGCAGCACACGCGCACATCGTCGGGAAGCACGCGCCGGTATTTCCACAAGGGCCGCCCAGTCCGAGTATCCAAAGCCGTTACGTTGCTGGGCGCTTCCGACAGGTACATCACCCCATCCACCACCAGCGGCGTACTTTCAAATTTTTGCAGCGAGTTCACCTGGTAACTCCACACCGGCTTCAGCCGCGCCACGTTCTGGTCGGTGATCTGGTCGAGCGCGGAAAAGCGGTGCCCCGAATAATTGCCCGAATACGTAAGCCAGTTCCCGGGCTCCGCCGCCGATTTCAGAATTCTTTCGTGCGATACCTGTCCCAGCAGCGGCAACCCCACCGCCAGCACTAGCAGCAATCTCATTGGCCCCCTCGCAATCCCACCAGATAAGCAACCACGTCCGTCATTTCATCCGCATTCAACCGGGTCCGGTAGGACGGCATGGGCGTTCGCCGTTCCACTTTCAATTCCGCCAGTTCCTGCTTCCAGAACGAATGAATCCGGTCCGCGAAATCTTTCACTTGAATCGACCATGTATCTTCGCTCAAGCGCACGCCCGAAACACTGGTTCCACTCTGCGTCTTCAGTTCAACCATCCGAAACAGCTCGGGCACATCGCCCGCCGGGTCTGCCAATTTCCCTCGCAAATACGCCGGGCTCCGCCGCGCTCCCACATCGCTAAGCGACGGCCCCATCCGCCCGCCCGCAATGCCAATCGCATGGCAGCGCAGGCAACCGCCCTTGCCGCTTACCAGTGCTTCCCCACGCTTAGCATCGCCCGATGCTGCCTCACCCTGCAGGCGCCCTAGAGTTCGGACGAACGCCGCTACTTGCCAGATCTCGCGCTCCGGCATCAAGGAACTTGGCATCTCCGTTTCGGCCAGCCCGTACCGGATCACGCGATACAACTCACGGTCGCTGCCACCTCGCGGCAGCACCGCCACCGCCAGATTCGCCCCCTTCCCGCCATCCCCCGCCGGACCATGGCACCCCGCACACCGGCCTCCATACAGTTTCTTCCCCTGCTCCACATCCGCCCCGCTGGTGTAGGGGTTCGCTGTGGCCGTCGTCATATCCATCGCTTGTGGCTGCTGAAAAAAGATCAACGCGGCCCACCAGATCATATCCAGACACCTCCAATTGTTGGGTTGAGTATATCCCAACACCTGGCAAAATTTCGCCAGAACCTTTCCCCGGCTCGCTGCGTCCAAAATCCTTGACCGCCGTACTTCAGTTCTGTGTCACAATGATGACTTTCCTGTGAACATGGACCAATCAGCCCTGGGAGCGCTTTCCGCCGATCGTGCGCTCGAAACCCACATTCCGAATGCAGCCCCCGCCGAACCATGGCTGCGCCGCAGCGAGTGGGTGCTCGTTCTCTACTTCACTTACACCGCGCTTCTCGCCGTCTATTTTTCTCTCCCTATCGCGCATTGCGCCGCCGCCTTCGCCATCCCGGCCCTCTTCATCGCGCTCGCCTACGCCGATAGTTTCAACCCCCGCTTCGCCACCAGCGTAGTCCGCGATTGGCTGCCCGCTCCGCTAATCCTGCTTGCGTACTGGCAGGTCGATTGGTTCTTTAACGCTGCCTACCTCCGCGGCCTGGAGCGTTCCTGGCTCACTTGGGACCACGCAATCCTCTATCAATACAAGCTTCACGCGGCTGCCGAATTCGCTGGTTCCCTGATCCCGGCGATCCTCGAAATCTCCTATTCAGTCGTCTACGCCTTGCCGCCGCTTTGCATTGCGATACTCTACCTCTGCCACCGCCGCAAACGCGTGGATGCATTTCTATTTCCCTTTCTGTTCGGTATTCTTCTCACTTACGCACTGCTGCCACACTTCCCCTCCGCCTCCCCGCGGCTGGAATTCCCGGCGCAGGATCTTCCTTCGTTCCTCACCATCTGGCGCAAATTCAACGTCTGGATTTTGGACCGCGGCGACATCCACACCAGCGTCTTTCCCAGTGGCCACGTCGCAACCGCCTTCGCCGCCGCCTTCGCCATGATGCGCGCCATGCCTGAGAAGAAGTGGCTCTATCGCGGACTGTTCCTTGAAGCACTGCTGGTTAGTGCAGCCACTATCTACGGCCGCTATCACTACGCGGCCGACTGCCTGGCCGCCTTCACTTTGAGTCTCGCCGCCACTGGCATGGCGATACTCTGGGACCGCTGGCCAAGCCTTCAGCCCGCACGGTGGCGCTGGCGGACAGCCCTCGGCATGGCCGCTCTTGCGTTCGTCGCTGCGAAGCCGGCACAGTCCGGGACAACCCTGCAACAACATCCAAACCCTGTCACCTTTACCGCTCGTCTCGAAACCGATATCTCCACCGACTCCTCCAGGCCGGGCGATCCCATTCGTGCCATTGTCATTGCGAACGCGACGGACGGCGATCGCATCCTGATACCCATAGGCAGCACGCTGTTCGGCCGGGTCCGCAAACTCACCAGAATTGGCCGCGGCTTCATCCATGAACGCGCCTCCCTGAAACTCGAATTCAACGAATGGCAGCACCCGGACGGCGCGCGGTATCACCTCTCCTCCCGCATCCTTGACATCGATAACGCTAGAGAAGAAGTTGCCTCCGGCGGCCGCATCCAAGGCATTCTAGCCGCCGGCGGCGCCCCCGGCTTCCTGTTGGGAATGTGGAGCCGCCCGGACACGGCGGTATTGGCCCGCACCGCAGCCGGTTTCGCCGGCGTTTCCCGATTCGTTTGTCAGCGGGCGCCGCTCAGCCCCGTAATGATCGCCGGCGTTATCGCCCTTCGGTTTGCGGTGGTGCCGTGGCCCGACGCAGAGATCCATCTCCCCCCAGGAACGGAATTCCTTGTTTCCGCCAGCGGGCTATCCGCAACTGGCACTGCCCAATCCGTGCCGCAGCCCGAGCCACCCTCTGAGCCTCTCACCGCCCTGGCCACGGCTCAACCCTTTTTCACCACCCGCGGCGTCACTTCGAAAACGGCCGACCTGACGAATCTGCTTTTTCTTGGCTCCCGCGAGCAAGTTGTAGCTGCATTCACCGCGGCAGGCTGGTGGCCCGCCGAACCTCTTACCCGCCGCTCCGTGCTGGCTGTCTATAAGGCTATCTCGGCCAAGCGCGGCTATCCCACCGCTCCCATGTCCACGCTTCTGCTTGCAGGCCGCCAGCCCGATCTGAATTTTCAAAAATCCTTCAATACGGTTGCCAAACGCCACCACATTCGTATCTGGCAAGAGCCGGGGCAACTAGAAGGACGCGATATCTGGATCGGTGCCGCCACCCATGACATTGCGATGCGCTTCCGCGAAGCGGGTAACACGTTTACGCACCGCATTGACCCAATGGTGGACCGGGAACGCACCAAGATCATCGATGCACTTTCCTTTGAAGGGTGCGCGGAAAAGATCCAACTGTTAGACCGCCGTCTCATGACCAAGCCATCGGACCGCGCGCTTGTAACGGATGGCCGCCTGGCCGCCATCACACTCAAGCAGTGCGAAGCAACGGCCTTCGTGGCAACCGAAATACATCCGCACCAGCCCAGAACCGCCGGCGGAAGATTCATCAGCAGGCTCGTGCTGGAAGGCCGCCAATCGGTTCTTCGAGGAAATGTCTACTACTTGAGCTACCGCCTGGCACGTCTCGCGCTTTCCGGGATTCGCACCAACCAATCGGTAAAAAACTCCCTTCTAACCTCAGCTCCCGCGCCTTAGTTGTCCGAATCCCTACGTAATCGAAGCGCAGGCGAAACGGCTGTTCACATGCTCTCCTAACGCCGGAAGTACAAGGAGCATCATGTTGAAGAAAACCTGGATGAGTCTGATTTTCGCAGGTCTATTAACTGCAAGCGGCCTAGCGGCCGAAGTCGTGGTGAGAATCGGACCGCCACGCCCGCTAGTGGAACGGCGCGGCCCTGCGCCCGGCCGAGGTTATATCTGGACAAATGGATACCACCGCTATGAGGGCAACGCCTACGTCTGGAGTCCCGGAAGTTGGCAACAGCCGCCGCGTCCGCGTGCTCGCTGGCAGCAGCATCGTTGGCAGAAACGCCGCGGCGAATATGTGTATCAGGAAGGGCACTGGCGCTAACTGCTATTTGCCTAAGCGGAAAGACTGCGCAGGTTTCCGCAAAGTCTTTCCGCCAGCGCATTAAAACCGCAAGCGCAACGCAAACTGAAAACTCCTGGCATCGTTCACCGCTGTAATCTGCCCGAAACTAGCCGCTGGGCTGGACGGATACGCCCCAGCGCCAAAGACGCCATTCCGTGTCAGATTGTTGCGCCGGTTCAGCGTATTGAAGGCCTCTGCAATCCCTTCCAACCGCAGTCGTTCGGTCAGTTGAAAAGCCCGGCTCACCCGCGTATTCAGGCTGAAGAAGTCGTTGCCGCTTCCCACATTCCGGCCAATGAAAGTTCCATTCACAATGGGCCTGCCCGCCGTACCTTGCAGCGTCGTAACCCCTGACGTAATATTCAACGGCAGCGGCGAATAGTATTGCAACATCCCACTCAGTTGAAAGCCATGACTAAGCCTTCTCCACGCCGTATTCGCAGGGTCCATGGAAGAATGGATGGCCCCATCGAAAACCACACGATGCCGCTGATCGTCGTCGGACCGACCATAATCCTGCCAGATATTGAAGTTGTCGCTAGGTCCGCTGAAGAAAAACTCACCCATGTTATTCAGCGCTTTCGAATAGGTATACGATATCCGGTAATTGCCCCAACGTACCGGCCGCTGCAGAAAGGAAACGTGCAAGCCGTCGTAATGGGAATCCCCCAGCGAGGAATACTGGCTGTTGTTCGCAAAGCCCGGGTTCGGCCGGCACCCATTGTTGGTCCCCGCCGCCACGCAGCCAGGGACGTTCTGATTGATCGACATCAAAAGATGAAGTCCGCGCAGATGCTGATACCCAACACTGAATGTCCCGCCGCTTCCAATCTGCTGCTCAATCTCAAAGCTGCCCTTTTCGGAGTAAGCGTTCTGCAAATGCGCATTCGTCGTCGTAAAATTCACCAGCACCCCGGCCGGCAGTGCAGTGCTGGGCAGAATCGCGGGGAACACCGGAGCGCCGGCCTGCGTCGGGGAAAGCCCGATGCTCAACTGGCTCGTGCCAGTGATTGCGGTCGAATTACCGCTGGACAACAATGCATTCGCCACTGCCCGCAACGGCACACGGTCGTAGAAAAGCCCGAAGCTGCCGCGAACCACGGTCTTCCGCGCCGTAAACGGCGACCAGGCAAACCCAGCCCGCGGTGAGAAATTATCCGTGTCGGTTCCAATGCTCTTCAGGTACTGCAAGTCGTAGCGGATTCCCAAATTCAAAGTCAGCCGCTGGCTAATCTTCCACTCATCCTGTACGAAGAGTCCGATATTCGGATTCGTCTGCGGAACCACTGTGTTACCGAAGGTCTGCGTGTATCCGGCATTGTTGTAAGTGCCAGCCAGGAAATTCGCCAGCGAAGAAAATGCGTAGCTGCCGCGAATGGACCGCGGAAAGGTGATGGTGACGTCGTTATAAAGGAAGTCCACGCCGGCGCGCACCGCATGTGCGCCTGTCTGATGGGACACCGTATCCACGATCTCGTACAGCTTGTTCAGACGGCCAGTGGGTGAACCCGATAGCGTGCCAAATGTAGCGATGCCAGAAATGCTCACCGCCGGACCAAGCGGATCGCTCGGCAACGCCAGCAGACTGCTGTGCGTGAACTGCCCGCGCGTCTCGTTCACCGTCCGCGGCGACAATGCATAAATATTGGTGACCGCAATAGTCTGATCGGTGTTGTTCAAACCGGCGGAAGCAGTGGCTGCACTCAACGCTCCAGCGCCGCGCGAGTTACTGCTGTTCACATCGTAAAGACTGTAGCGCACGCTGAATTGATCGCGGGCGCTGATCTGGTGGTCCAGCTTGCCCAGAAAATTGATATTGTGAACCGGGCTTGCATAGAGCCCCGTAGCAATCTGCGAGCCCGGATATTTCACCGCCGCCAGCCTGCTGTTGATAGCCGCGACGTTCGCCGGAGCAATGGTGATCAGACCGCTTTGGTTCAGCAGCCGCTGCTCAAAGTTCGCAAAGAAAAACGTACGATCCTGACGCACCGGCCCGCCCAGACTGGCGCCATACTGCGTCTGCGTCAGCGGAAGCTTGGTATTGGAAAGGGGATTCGCGGCGTTGAAGCGCTGATTCCGGAAGTAACCGTACAGGTCGCCGTGCAAGGAATTTGTGCCGCTCTTGGTCACCATGTTGATGTAGCCGCCCAGCGCGCGCCCCAACTCCGCCTGGCCCCCCGAAGTCACCACTTGAAATTCATGCACTACATCGACACCGTAGAAGATCCCGCTCAGCCCGGCCGCATCGTCATTCGCCGAAAGCCCGTCCACAATGAAGTTGTTCGAAAAATTCCGCTGGCTGCCAACCGAGATTCCCTGTCCTGGAACGGCGGAGGTCTCCGCGAACAACTGATTGCTCGCCGTATTCGTAGGGGAAACGCCCGGGATCAGTAGCGCCAGGTCCAGAAAATTTCGTCCATTCAGCGGCAGATTGCTCACCTCACTCTGAAAGACAGTACCCGCAATCTGGCTGCGAGCAGCCTCAAGCACAGCCGCCTCATCGCTGACGGTGACGTTCGTTCCGGCAGCTTCCACCGCCAGCGAAACCGGCAGCTCGAACGCCGCGCCCACGGTCAAAGTCAACGGCCGGGTCACCTCGGCAAAGCCCTGCTGCTGCACCTTCAATTCATAAGGCCCAACCCGCAGGTAAGAGAACGCGAACCGTCCCTCCCTATCCGTCTTCACGCTATGGATCAGGTTTGTCTCAATCTGCCGCGCGGTCACCACCGCGCCTTCCACCACCGAGCCCGAAGGGTCGGTAACTCGGCCGCCAATGCTAGCGTTGTTAACGCTGCCCTGCGGCCACGCACTCGCCGCAAAAAGTAAAGTTAAAAATAAAAATTTCATAAATGCAGTTCCTCTCCAGTTCAATTCATTCCATGCAAGCAACGTCGCGATGAACTCAGGAAAGGAACGGAGGCGGTCTTTGAAAGAGTGCAAACTCAGCCGCACGCCGTTCGCCGGAGGAATCAACCCGGTGCACGAGCAGGGCTCTGGGTGCAGCGAAATGCAAGGCCACATCGGCAACGGGAGGAGCCGCCACGGCGCCGCCGCCCACCGCCGGACGCAGCCCGCAATCTTTAGCACACGTAGCCGTTCCCTTCCAGGCAGGGCCATTTTCGTGCGTATGCTTGCAGCATCCGCTCTTTGTCCGTTTGCAGCAACTCATCCCGCAAGAAGAAGACTCCCCGAGCGAAACGAACCCAAAAAGCGACGGCGGAACCAGGGCGAGCGACAGCATCCCCGTCACCGCAAGACGGAGACAGACGCAAAGCATCCGGGAAATGGAATACCAAATAGAGTGCACGATTCCTCAACAACCAACCGAACTAACTAAGCCGTTGGAGTTGAGGGTGGAGGGCGTTGTTGAAGACTATAGGAAGTGAGGGCGGAAGCAGGAAACACTGCTCGGCCAATGCGAACGGCGGCAGCTCCAATCGCAGGCGCCCAGGTATGAGTCCGGACCAGGCCAAAGCCGGCGATAGTAACGCCACTCACCGAAACCGGACAACAACTGGAAGCACAAGCCCCGGCAGTAAACACCGGACCGCTAGGCGCATGATGAGTCTGGCTCTTATTGCAACAAGACTTGCCCTTGGTGCGGCAGCAAGCCATTCCAGCGGGGGCGGAACTGAACGATTGCGCAGCCAGCGGAGCCAAAGAACCGAACGAAAATAACACGGCGAGGCATACGGCCACCAGGCAGCGGTTCCATCTGCGAACGTTATTTACGCCTGACATCCCTTATTCGCTGAGTATAACGCAGATGTGCCGCTATCGCCGGGTTTCGCGTGGTTCCGCAAGTGCCACCGATGCCCTGAGATGCGGAGGTCTTGGTTTCTTGGGCGCCCCAACATAGGCGTAGGGATCTTCCGGCGGTTCAGGCTTTCGTTGAAACCAGCGCTTCATGAAGCCCAATGCTTTCTGAAATCGATTGCTTTGCGGACGGGACATGGCGAATCCATTAACGCGATCGTAGTTTACATACGAAGTCAGATTAGCAGATTCTCCTACTCCGCCTTACTGTCTAGAAACGCCAGAAAATACGCGATCAATCGATAGGATTGATAATAGTCATCCTGGTGAATCGCGTCTAAATTGTCTCGCACACTATGGAGTATCGGATAGGTCTGCTGCGTGATCGAGTGAATGGAAATTACCGGCAGTTTTGCCAAGAGAAACGGATGCGTGTCATCATCACCTACCTTATCCACGTTGACGCCGTCCAGCTTGATATTAATAGCCTGCGCCACCTGATCCAGACGCATCACCAAAGCCGGAGTCGACCGATTTACCCAGACTTTCGCAGCACCCAGCCCGAGGCACTCCAAATTGACAAACGCGCGAATCACCGCCGTCTGTTCCGGGGCCAATTTCCTGACATATCGAGTGGAACCAATCAGCCCCTTCTCCTCGCTCGCAAACGCAATGAACACGTAGGTATGCTGGCGCGTCTGGGGCTTGAGCGCCAGATAGAGCGACGGCAGCAACGATACGCCACTCCAGTCATCGACAATTCCCTTCCCGTGCTCCGCAAAATCAAAGTGTCCCCCGACAATGATCGTCGATGTCGTCTGGCCCGGCAGAGTGCAAATTACATTCGCGTTGTGTTTGTCGATCACCTGTTCTTCGACGGCGCAACCGGCGTCGGCAAATAGCTGCCGGATGGTCGCCTGGCGATACCGCGCACCCACCGCTCCCGCGTCCAGCCGGCTTTTCACCGCTGCCTCAGACTCCAACTTCACTTCCAGGCGCTCTGCCAGGCACGGCCCGGCGGCCAGCAGAGCCACCATACAAGCAGGAAGGAGCCGATAAGGCATGCGCCAGTATACAATTTCGCTCTCCTATTCGATCGGCTTCGCCAATCTCGCTGAATCGCAACCGCAGGTCCGGCGGATCCGACGCGTTTTGAGGACAGGCTGGGTCGTACCAGGATGCAGAACGTACACCAGTCCACTGCGCCAACGCTTGCGGGCGTTTCCACCGCAGGTCAGCGGTAGACGGCCCGGCAAATGGAATGCCCAGAAACACGGAATCGAAGCCAGAGACGAATCCTTCCACCACGTCGGAGTCAACGCCAACCGCACCTGCGCACGGGCATCCAACGCCCCAAACAGGACCACCAAACAGCGGAGCTTTCGTCCGCCGAGGCCAGATCATGCCCAGCGCTTACCATCGAAGGTTGCAACCCGGTCGCGCTCAGCCGCCATACAATGATAAAGAGAAGAGGTTTCTTATCCCATTCATCCCATTCATCCCGGCCCAATGATTTTCCCCAACGAACCCACCACCGTCTTTTTTCCACCGCACCGCGTCTCTAGCAAAGGAGCCAACTAGTTGATCTTCCGGGAGGTTGAGGACCGCGACTTAATCACCAAAGCCCGCCGGGGCGACGTCGAGTCCTATAACTTGTTGATTTCCCGATGGGATAGGCGCATCTTCAATTACCTGCTGCGCCTGGTCAAGGACCGCGAAGACGCCCGCGATCTGGCCCAGGACGTCTTCCTGAAGGCGTACCAGAATCTGAACAAACTGGAAGACCCAACCAAGTTCTCCCCCTGGCTCTACCGGATCGCCCACAACGAAGCCTATTCGCTGCTTCGTAAAAACCGGCCGGAAACGGAGATGGGTGAGGAGCGCGCGCAGTCGATTCCCGGTCGCCGCATGTTGCCCATCGAAGTGGGGCTGGCCGTCTCAACCGCCCTGTCGCGGCTCACCGACGATCAGCGGGAAACTGTAGTTTTAAAGATTTACGAGGGGTTCAAGTTCGAAGAAATGGCCGAGATCCTGGCGTGTCCGGTGTCGACAATCAAGTCGCGCCTCTATACCGCCCTCGACCTGCTCAAGGAATCGCTGGCTCCTATTCAATTGCGGGGTGTGGAATGAGTTGCTCATTTGATGTAAAGGATTATTTTTTCGGCGAACTGTCACCGCAGGACCGCCGCACCGTCGACCTTCATTTGGCCTCCTGCCCGAAGTGTCAGGAAGAGCTGGACGCCCTGAATCTCACCCGGAACGCGCTGCTGATGGTGCGCGATGAAGAGCCGCCCAGCCGTATCGCTTTCGTGTCTGACAAGGTCTTTGAACCGCGCTGGTATCAGTCCCTGTGGAACTCCGGCCCAAAGATGGCCTTCGCCTCCTCGGCAGTGCTCGCCGCGGCAATCCTGGTTCACGGCTTCGAATTGAACCGTGTGCCAGCCCCGGCGCCAATCGCTCAGACCCAAACGCAACCGGCAATCACCGAAGCCGAAATAGCCACTCGTGTAAACGCGGCAGTGCAGAAAGCCGTAACCGAAAGCGAAGTCCGCCAGACAGCCATACTGCGACAGGTGATGGCGCAACAAAAGGTCTATAACGCTCAAATGGCTCAGGTCGAGGACAGTTATCGGACAATCCGCCGCAGTATCGGACCAAGCAATTGGGCCTCTAATGGCAGGGTGGGAGAAGGGCAATGAAACTCCTGGGAGCACTGGCCATCCTGGCCGCATCGTACACGCTGATCCACGCCGCCGGCAACGCAGCACCTCGCGTCTCCCGAATCAGCGTAAGGGCCATGGAAGACAGCATTGACGACAAGGTGGCGCGGTTCCAAATCGACGATCCCATTCAGATGGTCGGCGGCACCCGCGGCATGTACATCAATGGTTACGGTGTCGTTTTCACCTCGGAAATGGACTTGGTAGCCAACACGCTGGTCTCCCCGTTCCGCCCGCAGGTCACCAAGGAAGACCTCCTCAAGCTCAAGCACAAGAAGCAGCAGCGCATCGTTATGCTAAGACAAATCATGCGCACCATGCTCATGTCCACCGCCGCCTCGCTCGATGGCGTCCCTGTGAATGAACAGGTGGTTCTCGGCGTCACGCTGCATTATTACACGTGGGAAGATTCCGCCGGTCTCCCCCGGCAGATCGTAATGCTCGCGCCGCGGAAGCTTCTAATCGAAGCAATGAAGGGCGATCCGGCCGTCCTGGAAAGCGGGCTCCAGGTCCAAGAGTACTGATGCGTCTAGGGGAGCTGCTTATTGAGCGGCAACAGATCACCGAAGAAGATCTGGAGCGCGCTCTGGAACTGCAAAAGGAACGCGGCGAAAAGCTAGGCAAAATTCTGGTGGACCTGGGCTTCATCGCCATGCGCGACGTAATGGCCGCGCTGTCAGATCAGTTGAACGTTCCCCTGGTGGTGATCGAAGGCCCGCCCGCCGTGTCGCCGGAAACGGAAAAGCTCTCCCCGCGCTTCCTCCGCCAGTTCCGTTGCCTGCCCATCGCGCTGCACGGCTCCAGCCTCACGCTGGCCATGGCGGACCCGCTGGATTTCGAAACCATCTCCGCCGTCCGCGGCTCCACCGGTCTAAAGGTGGAACCGGTGCTAGCCCTGGAACAGGAAATCCTCGACGCGATCGAACGCCACTACGGCGGTTCGGACAAAGGCAACCCGGACTTCGAAAGCGATATCGCCCAGGCGTCGGAAGACCTGGAGCACCTGCGCGATATGGCCAGCGAAGCTCCTGTCATCCGCATGGTGAACGCCATGATCGCCCAAGCGGTGGAAAAACGCGCCAGTGATATCCACATTGAGCCTTTTGAAAAAGAATTCCGCATCCGCTACCGGGTGGACGGTGTTCTCTATGCACAAGAACCTCCTCCACGAGAAATGAAAGCGGCCATGATCTCCCGCGTGAAGCTCATGGCCAAGCTCAATATCGCCGAGCGCCGCCTTCCGCAGGACGGCCGCATCAAGGTGAAAACCCTCGGCCGGGAGGTCGATCTTCGTGTTTCCACCCTGCCCACCCTTTACGGCGAAAGCGTAGTGATGCGCTTGCTGGACCGTTCGGCCGGCGATTTCTACGACCTGGAAAAGTTAGGCTTCGACGCCCACATGCTGCGGCGCATGGAACACTACACGTCGCTGCCGCACGGCATCTTCCTGGTCACTGGGCCTACGGGAAGCGGCAAGTCCACCACGCTCTATTCGGCGCTCAAGCGCATCAACAAAGCCGACAAGAAGATCATCACCATTGAAGATCCGGTTGAGTATCAGATGGACGGCATCAACCAGCTGCACGTCAACACGCAGATCAACCTCACCTTCGCCGCCGGCCTGCGCCACATCGTGCGTCAAGATCCCGACGTCATCATGGTGGGCGAAATCCGCGACCGCGAAACAGCCGACGTGGCCATCCGCGCCGCGCTCACCGGCCACTTCGTGTACTCCACACTCCACACCAACGATGCACCCAGCGCCATCACTCGATTGACGGACATGGGTGTAGAGAACTACCTGATCACCTCGTCGCTGGTGTCGGTGCTGGCCCAGCGCCTGGTCCGCGTCATCTGCAAGAATTGCCGCGTAGACGCCGAGATGCGCATGACCCCGGACGGCGAACTCATCCAGACCTACAAAGGCGCCGGCTGCGAAACATGCTTCGGATCGGGATTCAAAGGGCGCGTCGGCATCTTTGAATTGATGGAGCTCAATGAAGAGATCCGCAAGAAGATCATGGCCAACGAAGATTCCACCGAAATCACCAAAGCCGCGCTCCGCAACGGCATGCGCAGCCTGCGCGAAGACGGCTGGATGAAGGTGCGCGACGGCCTCACCACGGCGCAGGAAATCATGCGCGTCACGCAGGAGTTCTAATGGCGGCCTTCCACTTCAGAGCCGTCGCCCCGGATGGCAAGCTGCGCACGGGAACCCTGAACGCGGACACGGAAAAGTGGGTAGCGCAGGAACTTCGCAAGCAGGGGCTCACGCCGGTCTACGTGGGTATGGAGCAGAAGAAATCGTCGCTCGAAATCAAGCTGCCCACCTTCAACGGAGGCAAGCGCCGCGATGTCCTCTTCTTCACCCAGGAACTTTCCACGCTACTGAACGCCAGCGTGCCGCTAGACCGCGCGCTCTCCATCACCAGCGAACTCACGGAGCGCCCGGTTTTCCGCGTGATTCTCAGCGACGTCATCCGCGTCCTGAAAGGCGGCAAATCGCTAGCCGACAGTCTGGGCACGCACCCGGAATATTTCAACGATCTCTTCATTAACATGGTGCGCGCCGGAGAAGCGGGCGGATCGCTAGCCGGAGTCTTCGAACGTCTGGCGGAATTCGAGCGCACCCGCGACGATCTCCGCAGCTACATCGTCTCGTCCATGGTTTACCCCGCGCTGCTGGCAACCGTAGGCACGTCTTCCATCATCTTCCTACTGACGTTTGTGATTCCGCGCTTCGCCTCGATCTTCGAAGAATCCCACATGAAGATGCCACTGCCGACGATGCTGATGCTGGAAGCAAGCCACCTGGCGACAACCTACGGCCCCTTCGCGCTGGTGCTGGCCGTGGTCTCCTTCCTCGGTATGCAGATGTACGTCCGGAGCGCGGAAGGCAGGCTCTGGTGGGATACATTCCGCCTGCGGGTTCCAGTCTTGGGCGACGCGCTGCTCAAGGCGGAGGTAGCCCGCTTTGCCCGCGCCATGTCCACGTTGGTGTCCAACAGTGTCCCCTTAGTACAATCGCTAAGCATTGCCGCGGCCACGCTGAACAACCGCAAGATCGCAAACTCGTTGGGCCCCGTCATGCAGGGCGTGAAGCGCGGGGAAGGGGTAGCCGGGCCCATCCGCCGCGCGGGCGTGTTCCCGCCGCTAGCCGGGCACCTGTTAAGCGTAGGCGAGGAGACGGGCCGCCTGGACCAGATGTTCGCGCGCATGGCCGACATCTATGAGAACGACACCCGCGCGGCCATCCGCCGGTTCACCTCGCTATTCGAACCGCTGGTAATTTTGGTATTAGGAATAGTAGTAGGAGCTTTGATCTTGAGCATGATGCTTGCGATAACCAGCATCAACGAGGTGGCAGTATGAAAAACAGAAGAAGAGCACGTACCCAAGCCGGTATCACGTTGATTGAGATGCTGGTGGTGGTGACCATTATTGCCCTGTTCGCGGCGGTAGTAGCGCCTAAGATGTTCGGCCACGCGGACAAGGCGCGAGTCACCGCGGCCCGGACGCAGATCAGCAATTTCGGCACGGCGCTAGGCGCATACAAGCTGGATACCAGCACCTTCCCGACAACCGAACAAGGCCTACCGGCGCTGCGCAACAAACCGTCCAACGTGAATCAGTGGCAAGGCCCATACTTCCAGCAGGACGTCCCGCTGGACCCCTGGGGCCACGCCTACATCTACAAATACCCAGGCGACCACGGCGATGAACCCGACCTTATGTCTTACGGTGCCGATGGCCAACCCGGCGGCGAAGGCATCAACGCCGACATCCTGAGCTGGAAGAGCAACTGATGTGGTCCCACCGCTCCCTGACGGTCACGGCTCAGATGCGCCAACCGAGCCGCGACCGTAAGGGAGCGGTACCGCACTCCCCCAGCAGCGGCGAGCGCGGCCTGACGCTAGTAGAAATGGTAGTAGTGATGTCCATAGTAGGCCTGGTAGCGGCCATCAGCTTCCCATCCATCAGCTCTAGCCTAGAATCCCTCCGCCTCCGCGGCGCAACCGACTCCATAGTCAGCTTCCTGAACGGCGGCATGAATCGCGCCGAACGCCGCCAGCAAATCGTAGAAGTCACCATCTCCAAGTCGGAAAATGCGATCCTGCTCCGTTCCGCCGAACCCGGCTTCCAACGCCGCCTGGACATGCCCGAAGGCGTCACCATCGCGAAGATCCACCCGGAACTCTTAACCCAGGATGAGACCGCCCGCAGCTACGTCCTCTATCCCGGCGGCACCATCCCCCGCTTCGGAATCGAGATCGTCAACCGCAAAGGCACCCGCCGCATCGTACGCGTAGACCCCATCACAGGCGTCCCGGAGGTCCAACTCCAATGACGAGAATGACGAGCGCGAATCGCAAAGGCTTTACACTCCTGGAAATGCTGGTAGCCACGGTAATCATGGCCGTAGCAGTCAGCGGCCTGATGTCGTCACTCTCCACATCGATGCGCAACGCCGCCAGAATCACCGAATACGACCGGGCCTCGCTAATGGCGCGCAGCAAGATGGACGAACTGATCGCCCAACCGCACCTGCCCCGTCAGACACTTCTCGAAGGCCCAGGCTGGCGTGCGCGAGTATCGCCCTTCGAGTTCGTGCCCAACCCCCAGCCCGGCAACGCTATCCTGGATCGAATCGAACTCGAAGTCGCCTGGATGGCCGGCCCGCAGCGTAAGACCTTCACGCTCGAAGGGTTCCGCAAATCCATCCTGACCCAGGAAGACATAGCCACCGGAGCACTCGTCCCCAAATGACCCGCCGCCCCACCACCGCCGGCGTCACCCTAATGGAGCTGCTGGTTTCCATCTCACTTCTCAGCCTCCTCTCCGTCGGAATGCTCTTCGCCATCCGCATCGGCCTGAATTCCATGCAAAAGGCCAACGCCCGCCTGATGGCGAATCGAAAG
>JBBRNO010000112.1:0-22424 GCA_038230275.1 Bryobacterales bacterium | reverse complement strand
GTACCAATCCAAAGTGCGCCGTCGCGCGTTTCATGAATTGATTCCACACTCGGGCTTGGCAGGCCGGCCTCCAGGCCGAATCGGACGAACTGTGAGCCATCGTAACGAAAGAGTCCGTTCTGTGTCCCCACCCAAAGGAAGCCGGTGCGATCTTGCAGAATACACTGCGGGGTTAGGTTGGTGAGACCCTGTTGCTGGCCGTAAAACTGGAAGGTGAAACGTTGCCCGAATAAGGATGGCGCGAACGCAACCAGCCAGATCGAGAGCAGTGCCCTTAGCATCAATATCGAATCATCGCAGTGTGACCTACGTTTGTGCAACCGGGTCTGCCTCAACGCCGAGCCCCTCAGAACAGCTACATCTTTCTGGGGGAAATGATCTGAAAATTCTCAGGAGTGAAAACCACCATTTTTACCTGACCGCGGGTTCCCAGGGGACCGATTGATTTCCCGTTCCACCGGACGTCAAGACCAGCCGCATTCCCGGTAAGTAGCTTTGCGTTCCCCAGACCTTCAATGTTCTTGGTTTGGCTGGCGTCTAGAACTCCGCTGAAAACCGTCTTGCCATCGGATGAAACCGAAACCCAGGTTCGTTCGCGCGCTGAGAGACCGACCGAAAGTTTGCCGGACTCCGGCTTCTGAGTATCCACACGGCTATCCATGTTTGGATCCGCCGCGGGAGCAGTGCCGGAATCGGGAGCCGGAACTGGCGCAACGGTTTCAGGCGCGGAAACTGACTTCTCCGTAACCGGCGGCGCGGCTGCGGGTGCCGCTTGCACAACTTGCACCGGATCCGGCACGGGATCACCCGCTCCCGGTTGATTCTTCTGCCACCAATGGTAGAAGCCGCCGCCACCGGCCAGTGTAGTCAGAAGCAGCGCTCCTGCCCAAATGGCACGATTCGGGAAAAGGGAAATTCGGCCCTCTGTCTTTGCAACCTGATAGGACGCGCTCAGAGCAGGAAGAGGGTCCTGCACTTCAGCCGGCATCACCTTTTCGACATCGGTTTCCACGCTGCTGAAATCCAGACCAAGTGCACTGGAATACTGTTTCACGAAGCTCTTATAGAAAAAGCCCCCGGGCAGCACAGACAGGTCATCTTTCTCAATCGCTTCGAGATAGCGTGCGCTGATGCAAGTCTCGCTTGCAATGGCAGAAATTGAGCGGTTCTGCCTCTGGCGCTCATTGCGGAGCTTTTCGCCAACAGAGTGCATAGGAACGGGCCGAGAATATGGTCTAGGGCTATAATACTACAGTTGCAAGCAGAGTTTCTTAGAGTATCCATCTCCGTGATCGTAGTTAACTTCAATCGGCGGGAGCTTTTGCGGGCTTGTCTAGGGTCCCTGGCGCTGCAAAACTCCGCTCGGTTCGAAGTGATTGTCGTGGATAACGGATCGTCCGACGGCTCGGTTGAGATGGTGCAGAGCTGTTTCGCCAATCATGGGAAGTTCTCATTGCAACTCATTCAGAATACTGAGAATCATGGCTTTTGCGGCGCAAACAATCAGGGAATCCGGAGTGCTGCTGGGGATCTGATAGCGCTGCTAAACAACGATGCCGAGGCAGCACCGGATTGGCTGGCGGAGCTGTCAAAAGGTTTGAATTCGCGGGATGATATCGGCATGGCCGCCTCAAAGATTCTGGTTTACGAAGATCCCCGGCGGATTGATAAAGTTGGGCATTTAATTTATTTCGATGGCCAAAACCGCGGCCGCGGAGCCGGTCAGATGGATCACGGTCAATTCGACATCAGTGAGGAGGTGCTTTGGCCCGATGGTTGCGCGGCGATGTACCGGAAGTCGATGCTCGATCAGATTGGTGGATTTGACGAGGATTTGTTCGCCTATGGCGACGACGCGGAACTGGGATTGAGAGCGCGGATCGCCGGTTGGGGGTGTCTCTATGTGCCCGGCGCCGTGGTACGGCACCATCGCGGCGCCACTCTTGGCGTTCTTTCCAGCCGCAGATTGGAGTTGATTGAGCGAAACCGAGTGCTGCTGGCGGTAAAGCACTTTCCGCCGGTCCTGCTGTGGCTGAACCCCTTCTACTTTCTACTGCGGTTGGGCGCGGGAGCTTGGGCGGCGATCCGGGGAAAAGGGGAAGTTGGGAAGTTTCCCGGCGCCTCGGGCAAAGCGCGGGCAGCCTGGGCCGTCGTTCGCGGAAACATGGAGGCGTTGACCATGATTCCGCTTACCATTCGGAAGCGGCGTGCCTTCCGGCATTTGCGCAAATTGAGCAACCGCCAGATCCGGATGTTGCTGTTGCGATACCGCATCTCACTCAAAGAATTGATGGAACAAGCGATTTGATCGAGACTCCAGACGGTGAAGCCTGTCCGGCTTGCGGAAGCAGGCAGACGCGAAGCTTATTCCGCGCCGGCGACCGGCTCTACCAGACCACCGACAAGTGCTTTCTGGTTGTCGAGTGCCTGGGCTGCTCTTTGATTCGCTTATTCCCTTGGCCAACATCGGACGAACTGAAGACCTACTATCCCGGCAATTACTGGTATTCGCCGGAAGAAGCAACGGCGGACCGGCTGGAAGATCTCTATCGGCGCTTTGTGCTTCGGGATCATATCCACTTCGTGCGCCGGGCGCTGGTGGATAGTCAGGAAACCGGGCCGGTGCTGGACGTGGGATGCGGCGGCGGTCTGTTCTCGCGAATGCTGGGCGAACGCGGGTTCAAGGTGATGGGGCTCGACTTTTCGATTGAAGCGGCGGGAATCGCCTGGCACCGGAATGGCGTACCTGTCGTCTGTGGCACGCTTTCCAGCGCGCCTCTGCGCCCATCGAGTTGTGCGGGCATCACCATGTTCCACGTGCTGGAGCACCTCTACGATCCGGCCTCTTACCTGCAGGCTGCGCACTCGCTGTTGCGGCCCAATGGACGGCTGGTGATTCAGGTTCCGAATGCGGCTTGCTGGCAGTTTCTGCTGCTGGGGGAGAACTGGAATGGAATCGACGTTCCCCGGCACCTGGTGAACTTCCGCGCCGAAGACATGGATTCGCTGCTGGACCACTGTGGATTTGAGGTGCTGCGTCATAAGTACTTCTCGCTGCGTGACAATCCGGCCGGACTGGCCAGCAGTCTGGCGCCTTCCCTGGACCCCATGGCGCGGCGAGTCCGAAAGCTGAAAGAGACGGAAAACACCAGAATCTGGAAGGACGTTTTGTACCTGGGACTGGTGCTGGCCGCCTTGCCATTCACCATTCTGGAAGCATCCTGCCGGGCCGGATCTACCGTGATGATCGAAGCGCGGAAGAAGCCGTGAGTTACTCGCGTTTGCAACGGCTGCTACCGGCGTTTGTGCGGCGCTACATGCTGCACTTTGAAGCCACTATCGACGACTCGGTTTCGCGGTTTTCAGCGGCATTGGCCGACGGCGCCCGCGTGCTGGATGCCGGTGCCGGCGAAGGCAAGTTCGCGGGGGTATTTGGCGGCAAGCGGTATACCGGAGTCGATCTGGGAATTGGCGATACGGATTGGAACTATGCCGGTCTGGATGCGCTGGCCGATCTGGAACGGCTTCCCTTCCCAGAGAACACCTTCGACGCCTGCATCAACATCGTCACTTTGGAACATGTTCGCGAACCGGCGGCAGTGGTGAAGGAGATGTACCGGACACTGAAGCCGGGTGGTGTGATTCTGCTGGTGACGCCGCATGAATGGGAAGAGCACCAACAACCGCACGACTATTTCCGCTACACGCGCTTCGGCATGGAGTACCTGTTGCAGAGTGCCGGTTTCAGCGGCCTGGTGATTGAGCCGGTCGGCGGTTTCTTCCGCCTGCTTTCGCGCCGGCTCTTGAATGGGCTGCAATTCTTCCCTGGCATCTGGGTGATTCCGGCGGCGGTGCTGTTGGTTCCACCGGCGCTGCTGCTGCCGCTGTTTGACGGGCTTGACGAGCGGCGTAATTTCACATTGGGGTATGTATGTACGGCTCGAAAATAGCTGGGTTAGCAGTTTGGACCGCGGCGGCGCTGGCGGCGGCGGATTTCAGTGGGGCGTCGGCATTGGAGTTCACCGCCAAAGCGGTGGCATTCGGCCCGAGACCGGCGGGCTCGGAAGCGAACCGGAAGTTGCAGACGTACATCACGACCCAAGTCCACGGCTTCGGTTGGAGGGTGCAGCAGGATGCTTTCATCGCCGATACGCCGCTGGGCCCGAAACCGATGAAGAACATCATTGCGAAGCTGCCGGGGTCGTCGGGTAAGGCGGTAGTGATCAGCGGGCATTTCGACACGAAGCTGATGCCGCTGATTTCGTTTGTAGGCGCCAACGATGGCGGCTCGTCCACCGGACTGCTGTTGGAGTTGGCGCGCGCGCTGGCCGGCAAGCCGCACAAGGACGACCTCTACCTGGTCTGGTTCGATGGAGAAGAGGCGTTTGTGGATTGGACGGAGACCGACAGTGTCTACGGCAGCCGTCACCTGGCCCAGAAGTGGTCCGCCGATTCCACCTTGGGGAAGATCAAGGCGTTGATCAACGTGGACATGACCGGCGACCGGGATCTGGAATTGGTGAAGGAAGTGAATTCCGCCGAAGGCCTGCGGACGCTGGTGTGGGAGACGGCGGCGGACCTGGGGTATGCGAAGCAGTTTGGGAGCAACATGCAGCCGATTGGCGATGACCATATGCCGTTCGTGCGGTTGGGGGTGAACGCAATCGACCTGATCGATTTCGACTATGGACCGAACCATTCCTACTGGCATAATGAGCGGGATACCTTAGATAAATTGAGTGCGGCGAGCTTTGAGGTGATGGGCAAAGTATTGCTGGAAGTGCTGCGCAGATTGGAGACGAAATGAAACGACGACAAGTATTGCAACTGGCTGGCTTGAGCGCGATGCCGATGTTCGCGGCGGGCGGCGCCAAGCTGCCAAACGGGACGCTGGACGAGGCCAAAGCGAAGCTCACCAAAGAGACGTTTGGGGACCTGCGGATCTATTACGACGGACCGACGGATCAGCTGAAGGCGATGACCGCGGGCAGCTTGCGGCTGAAGCCCGGGATGACGCCGCACCCTCCGCATCAGCACCCCGAAGAAGAGTTTATGGTGATCACCGAAGGCACGGGCGAAATTGTGATCGACGGAAAGACGACGAAGGTGGGACCGGGATCGATGATGTACTCGGCGGCGAATAAGGTGCATGGAATCGTGAACACTGGTAAGACACCGCTGTTGTTTTACTTTTATAAGTGGAAGGCTTAGCGGCCCCACTCTTCCGCGTTGAAGGAACGGCCGGGTGCTTGGGGGCTGTCGAGTTCCTTTACTGTGAATTGCACTTTGGGGCCGGTCACTTTTGCGGAGATGTGCTGAAAGAACCAGCCTTCGCGGAAGCCCTGGCCCGCCTTGAGCCCGCGCCCGAGAGAACCACCTGAGCTGCCCACAACCATGTAGGTGATGCCATCCTGCGTGCTGTACATGAACTGGTGCATATGTCCGTTGATCACGCAGCAGACTCCGTATTTTTGCGCTATTCGGTGGAGCGGAAAATCCCCGCTCTTGAAGAGAATGTAGGGAATCCAGAACGGGCGGTGGAAGAAGATAAACTTCGGCGACTTCGCCTTGTTTTTTTCCAGATCGCTGCGCAGAAACTCCAGTTGCGATTCGGAAAGTTCATCGCTGCGGGAATTGTCCAGCACGGTGAAATGCGCTTGTTGATAATCGAAGCTGTACGATGCGGGCCGCTTGGTTTGTTGTTCGTAGATCTTGCGGGACGCATCGGAGAAAATGTCGTGGTTGCCGGCGGTGAAGAAGAAGGTAGCGCGGCCCCAGAGAGGACGTAGTGCGAGCCACTCCTGTTCCGCGCGGGCATCGTCGCCGCCTTCAATGGTATCGCCGGCATTGATGACGAACGCCGGATGCAGGGCTTCCACCTCATGCCAGATTCGTTCATAGACTCCGGGAGCGGCGGCGCCGGTGCGGTCACCCAAAATGGAAAAATGAAAATCGTTTGCGGGCGCGGTGACGGCCGCTACTACGGCTATGAAGCCCAGCAGGATGGCGGTGATCCAGCTATAGGTAGCGGGTTTAGGCACAATTTGTCCGGGTTGGGGGCGCTGTTAACTGGTCCATTAAGGCTTCTAGCTCCTGGTGCGACATGGTCAGGCTGGCTTGTTCGAAATCCGCTTGCGTGGATTGCGGAACAGAACGAATTTCGGAGGCTGGGGGCGGCGGCGTGGCGGATTGCGGAACAGAACGAATTTCCGTGGCCGGTGCGGCGACCGGTTCCATTTGGCGGTTTCGTTGGGCGGTGCGGAGTTCGCGGATCGCCCGGTAGTAGGAGCGCTCGGCTGTGGTTTCGTAGCGGCTCGTCTGGGAGAAAAGCTTCTCGTGCTTGGACAACGCCAGGGCCAGGGTGGCACCGCGGCTAATGTCGTCGGGTTCGACTGGTTTGGTGCCGAGTTGCGTGGACAGAGTCTGCAGGCCCATTTGAAAGAGTCCGCTCTCCATATTGCGGGCGCGCATGAGACGCCAGTAGTTTTCGGTGATCTGGTGGACGAGCATTTCTTCCTGCGCGGTGGCTGGGGCGTATTCAGCCTGGAGCGAACCCAGGATTTCATTGTAGAAGCTCTGGTCTTCGCCGGGGAGGACCACGTGGATGCGGGTGGCGAGTCCGTGACGGATGGCGTTACCGCGGATGGCTTGCTTGCCTGCGTCGGACATTTGGTGCGGGCCGGCGGCATTGCGGCGATTGGCTTCGATCTGTCGTGCGGTGGCCATGGTGGTGTATCTCCTATGTCAATAAAAACGCCGCACGCGGTGACCCGGTGCGGCTTTGGGGTTGCGATATCCGCTTTCCCGATTCCATGATCGATGGTCTGTCAAGGGTTTTGGGTGGGTTTGGAGAGACGGTTGTTGATACTAGGGGAGATTGAGGTACAAGATTCTTGAACTGGCCGGGAAATTATATGGCTGGGATGAATGGGATGAATGGGATCAGAGGTTTTTGGGTTGGCCAAGCCGTGGAACTAATAGCCGGAACTACCCAACAGAGTCAACGCCGTTTTGTCGGGGTTGGGCGAAACTGCATCCTTCGGAATTGCTGGTATTTCGTAACGGAGCCGGGTCCGATCCGCGAGGCGGCTTTCGTCGAGATAGCGTCGCGTTGGGAGACGGTGAGAACCTGATTGCGAATCAAACTTCAACGGTGGTCCTTCGTTCCCCTTCGCAGTTTGATAACGCTGGAAGCGCGGATATGCACGTTAGCCGGGCAGGCCCCTTACGCTCGGCCCCATGCCTGTGAAAAACCAAGTTTGAGTATCGACGGATCGGCGGCTTCCGCGAGTGCATTGCCGATCACCTCGATGCTGAGCAAGTGCAGGAGGAAGGTGAACCGGCGTGCAGAGCGCATGGAAGATCTCTTGGGCGGAGTATGCCACCCAGCGGGGCCGCGCGTGCGGGCCTAGCGTAGTGTCCGCGAATTGGGTGGACACTACCGGAAACCGCTCCTTTACAGTCGCGGCTCGGAAACTATTGTTGCAGGAACGAGTTCGAGACCGACCCGCGCGGGTGAGCAAGCCGTTTCTTGTTTCCAGTTATTTGCCGGACAGTACATTAGCGAGGCCGGCGGGGATTCCAGTTCTTGATCTGCGTCTGTGCCTCCATCAATTGAGGGGGCGTCATTTTCTCTGCCAGGATTTCCAAGGTCTTGATGCGCGTGGGGTCATCGCGGCCAGCGAGTGTGAACCATTTGTAGGCCTGCGAATAATCCTGCGGGAGAGCGGTGCTGCTGGCGTACAAGCCACCGAGATAGAACTGTGCGGTTTTATTATCCTGTTCCGCCGCGAGGTGCAACCAGAGAAGCGCCTGGCGGTAATCCTGCGAAACGCCTTTCCCCGAGGCGTACATCAGGCCGAGAAACAGTTGGGCCGGGGCGTAGTCCTGGGAGGCCGAGGAACGGAACCACTTCACCGCTTCGCTATGGTTCTGGGGAATGCCATCGCCTCGTTCGCAGATGAGGGCGAACTCATACTCTGCCGTGGCGTCTCCCTTCTCCGCCAGCTTCAACGACTGGGCCGCGCGGGCGAACCCGTGGTTTACAAGCTGGCTGGCTTCAGCGGCGGCGGCCGTGGAGACAGCCATCATTAGGAAGATGAATATGCGTGTCATGCAATTGGGATCATCTCCCGGCGCGGATTCAAATCCAATAGTCTTTGGGTACTCGCGGTACCAAGAAAAGGATTAGAACCAAAGAAGTACTACGGGTGGCGGAAGTGCGCGAGGATTTTGGACATCACGCTTGGGTTGGTGATGCCAAAACTCTTGACTGCGGCGGCTTCATCGGAACAGATTTCGAACAATCCATCGAGGCGCGTCACCTGCAGGATGTCGCGAATTTTCTTGGGCACGTACAGCAGTTTGAGGGCGCCTCCGCGGCGGCTGACGGTGGTGAAACAACCCACCAGTTCACCGAGGCCGGCGCTATCGCAATAGGTGACTTCCTGCAAGTTGATGAGCAGCTTTTTATGCCCGCGCTCCACCTCCCGATTGAGAGTTTCGCGCAGTAGGTCCGTCTCCTCTCCAAGGGTGATGCGGCCGCTGAAATCGATGATGGATACGGTCTCGACTTGCCGCACGGATGCCTGGAAACTCAATGGTCGCGCTCCTTTGTGAGATCTTATGAAGATGGTAACAGCTAGTCTGTTGGTCTTACTCGCCGCGCAAGTGGTTGCGAGCGAGATTCCCGAATGCATCTACTATAACGGCAAAGTGATTACCGCGGGAAGTATACCGGCGGCGGAAGCTTTTGCGGTGAAGAACGGCCGCTTTCTGGCGGTAGGTTCCACGGCCAGCCTGAAGAAGACGGCGGGACCGGCCACCAGGATGGTGGATCTGAAAGGGCGCACTGTATTGCCAGGGTTGATGGATAGCCACACGCATCCCATCACGGCCGCGCTGAGCGAGAGAGACGGCGCGATTCCAACCTTCCATACCATTGCGGACGTACAGTCCTATGTCACCAGGCTGGCACTTGCGACCAAAAAGGACCAGACGATCTACGTACCAAAGGTCTATGCCAGCCGACTGGCGGACAGGCGGTACCCCACCCGGCAGGACTTGGACAAGGCTGCTCCGGGCCGGATTATTTTGCTGGACACCGGTTATAACGCGGTTTTGAGTTCGGCGGCGCTGGAGAAAGTGGGCATCAGCCGGGATACTGCACAACCGAAGAATGGCCGAATTCAGAAAGACGGAGCCGGTGAACCCAATGGATTGATTCTGGGTGCGGCGCAGCTTTGGAGTTCCCTGAAACCGGCCGTGGTGGCCAGTGTGGAAGATCAGGTGCAGGCCTTGCAGAAAATGCAGGCGGCCTACAATGCAGTGGGCATTACCAGCACAGTGGACCGCGGGCTGACAGCGGAAGGGTTCCGGGTTTATCAGGAACTGCAGAAGCGCGGCGGGATTACGGTGCGCAGTAGCTTGACCTACCTGATTGACGGAACGGGCGATCCAAAAGAGCTGACGCGGACCATGGAGGCCATCCCATTTGTGACCGGGTTTGGGGATGAGTGGGTGAGGGTGGGCGCGATTAAAGTGGTTGCCGATGGAGGCATTCTGCTGGGTACGGCTTATCTGCGGGAACCCTATGGGACGCACACGGAAGTATATGGATACGACGATGCGGACTATCGCGGCGTGCTTGCCGTGCCGGCGGCGAATTTAATAGAGATGGCGCGCACGGCAAACCGGTTGGGGTGGCAAATGACTGCGCACACCACCGGCGGCGGAGCTACCGATCTGCTGCTGGACGCCTATGAAGCCGCCGACAAGGAGCACTCGATTGTAGGGCGGCGGTTCACGGTGACGCATGGGAATTTTCCGGATGCGCGCGCGATTGCGCGGTCAAAGAAGCTTGGCGTAGCGTTCGACGTTCAGCCCGCTTGGCTGCATCTGGACGGGCATGTGATGAAGGACGTGTTTGGCCCGGCACGGATTGCCGACTTCCTGCCGCTGCGGACGTTGCTGGATCAGGGTCTGGTGGTGGTAGGCGGATCGGATCACATGATCCGGTTCGATTCGCGCGAGGCGATCAATCCTTACAATCCGTTTTTCGGGATGTGGATGGCGATTACCAGGCGAACGGCCGATGGTGGAGTGCTGCACACTGAACAGGCGATCACGCGGGAAGAGGCGCTGCGTATGTGGACGTCAAGCGGCGCCTATCTTGCGTTCGAGGAGAAATGGAAGGGGTCCATTGAGACCGGGAAGTTGGCCGACTTCGTGGTGATCTCGAAAGATTTTGCGAAGTGCCCGGTGGATGAGATCAAAGACATTGAGTCGCTGTTGACGGTGGTGGGCGGGAAGAGCGTCTATCAGTCTAAGAGTTATTGAGCTGGTTTAGATGAAGTAATGGTGCGGATGAAGTCCACCTCATCCTGCTTGTAGGCGGCGCCGTCCGTGCGAAAGACTTCATGGAACCACACGGCCGGCTCGCGGTCGACGTAAGGCTTCTGCCAGGAATCCCAAGGCAGATGGGTCTGCGCTTTTCCGGCGACCAGGCCCCAGTTGTAGGCCGCTACGTGGTATTTTTTCGCTACCGGCATGCTTCCCTGAAACGTGCTTTTGTTTCCACGGGCCATGTATTCCGTGCAAAGGATGGGGCGCTTGTAGCGCTGCAGCCAGACGATCCGCTCTTCAAATTCCGCAGGCTGGCCGTAGTTGTGAAATGAGATGACGTCGGACAGTTGCAGTTGGATCTTCTCCATGGGGGAGAGTTTTGCCGGATCGGACCAGTTGCCTTTCCACACGCCGCTGGTGAGGGGCTGCGTGGCGCCTGCCTGGCGCGCCCATGCGAATGCTTTGGGAAGCAGTGCGAGCACGAGGTCCACTTTGTTCGCGGGTTCCAGTTTGGTGTAGCTGGAGTTATTGAGATTGTCCGGCTCATTCCAAATATCCCAGGCGAGGATGCGCTTGTCTTTCGCGAACGCACCCACCACGCCCTTGACGTAGGCTTCGAGGCGGGGATACTGCGCGGGGTCCTTCAATGCGTCCGCGCCGGGGCTCTGCATCCAGCCGGAGTTGTGAACGCCGGGCTTGGGCGCGCGCTGCTTACCGGGCTTTGGGAATGGATCCCAGCAGGAATCGAAGAGAACGAACATCGGCTTGATGTGATGCTTTTCGGCGATGCGGAGGAACTGGCCGATGCGTTTTTGAAAGCCGGCGGCGTCCTGTTGCCAGAGCAGATCGTGCAGGAAGACGCGCATGGAGTTCATGCCGATGCTCTCTGCCCAACCGAGTTCCAGGTCGATGCGCTTCGGATCGAAGGAATCGGCTTGCCACATTT
Source organism: Bryobacterales bacterium (assembly GCA_038230275.1). GTDB lineage: Bacteria > Acidobacteriota > Terriglobia > Bryobacterales > Bryobacteraceae > JANXXV01. The sequence continues at coordinate 11,134 of JBBRNO010000112.1, read as the reverse complement.
CGAGTTCGTTGATTGCGGTTGCGGGGATATAATTTCCGCCCACCAGCCACGGCTGCCTGGCGTACCACGCATTGGCGGCTGCCTCCGGCCATGGCTTTGTTTGCGCGGCCGCGATGTGCAACAGCAGGAAAATCAGAGTGGCAAGACGGTGTATTCTCATTCCAGTTCGATGCCAATTCTAACAGGAGTTACAATACCATCGTGAATCGCAGAACCTTTCTAGGTGTTACCGCGAGCCTTGCGCTTGCCGAGACGGAAGTGAAAGCTGCTCCCATTCCGATTATCGATACGCATATCCATCTGTTCGATATAGCGCGGCCGGAGGGAGTGCCATGGCCGCCGAAGTCGAACGCGGTGCTCTACAAATCCGCACTGCCGGAGCGATTTAAGAAGATTGCCGTGCCGCTGGGCATTACCGGCGCTATTGAAGTGGAGTGCAGCACCTGGCTGGAAGACAACCAATGGGTGCTGGATACGGCTGCCAAAGACACCATCATTGTTGGCAGCGTGGGTAATCTGGAGCCGGGTAAGCCGGACTTCCGCAAGCATCTGGACCGGTTCCATAAGAACCCGATGTTCCGGGGCATCCGCTATGGCAATCTGTGGGACAGGAATCTGGGCGTGGAGTTGAAAAAGCCAGCCTTCGTGTCCGACTTGAAGGCGCTGGCAGCGGCCGGCCTGGTGTTGGATACGGCGAACCCGAATCCCGAACTGATTGCCGACGTGGTGCGCTGTACGGATCTGGTTCCGAATCTGCGCGTGGTGATCGATCACCTGCCGCAACTCAATCCTCCTACCGAAACCGCGGCACTGAAGGCGTACCAGGGAATGCTACGGGAGATTGGCAAGCGGCCGCAGATCTACGTCAAGATTTCTGAAGTGCTGCGGCGAGTGGACGGCAAGGTTCCGTTGGACTTGAATTTCTACCGTGCGCGGATCGATGATTTATTTGGCGTATTCGGTGAGAACCGGGTGATGTATGGAAGCGACTGGCCCAACAGCGACACCTGGGCCGAGTACCCGCAAGTGCTGAGCGTGGTGCGGGAATACTTTAACGCCAAGGGACCGGCGATTGCGGAGAAGTACTTCTGGAAGAACTCGGTGGCTGCGTACCATTGGGTGAAGCGCGCGCCCGGCCAACCTGGCTAGAACTTTGAGGACTTCTTCTATGAGACTGGCTATTCTATTTGCGCTTCCACTACTTGCGGCGGCCCAGACCGATTACGATTTGCTGCTGCGCGGCGGGCGTGTGATTGACGCGAAGAACCACATCAGCGGCGTGCGCGATGTGGGGATCAAAGACGGCAAGATCGCCGCGGTGGCGGCCAAGCTGGATCCGGCGAAGGCGCTGAAGACGGTGGACGTTACGGGGCTGTATGTAACACCGGGACTGATTGATATCCACACCCATGTTTATGCAGGCACCGGCGAAAGGGGCTCTTATGCAGGCGACCTGAGCCTTTATCCGGACGGCTATACGTTCCGGGTGGGCGTGACCACAATTGCGGATGCAGGCAGTTCCGGGTGGCGCAATTTCGAAGACTTCAAGAGCCGCGTGATCGACCGGTCGAAGACGCGCGTGCTGGCGTTTCTCAATATCGTAGGCAACGGGATGCGCGGCGGAAAGTATGAGCAGGACCTGAACGATATGGAAGCCAAGCCCACCGCGGAGATGGCGCTGAAATACAAAGATGTAGTGGTTGGCGTGAAGAGCGCGCATTTCTCCGGACCGGAGTGGAAGCCTTACGAGCAGGCGGTGGCGGCGGGCAAGCTGGCGGATATTCCGGTGATGATCGACTACGGTTCCAAACGCGCGGAGCGTCCGCTGTACGAATTGCTGACGAAGGTATTGCGGCCCGGCGACATTTATACACATATGTATTCCGGTCTGCGCGGCGAGCAGGACGACAACGGCGGTCCGAGCCCGGCCATGACGGAAGGCCGGAAGCGCGGCGTGATTTTCGATGTGGGACACGGCGGTGGCAGCTTCGCGTGGCGCGTGGCCGTGCCGCTGGTGAAGGCCGGGTTCCGTCCGGATTCCATCTCCACCGATCTGCACGTTGGCAGCATGAACAAGGGCATGAAGGACATGGACAACGTGATGGACAAGTTTTTGGCCATGGGTGTATCGATGGATGATGTGATCGCCTGGTCCACCGTGAATCCGGCCAAGGAGATCAAGCACGAAGAGTTGGGAAACCTATCGCCCGGTTCGGTGGCTGATGTGGCCGTGTTCCGTTTAGAGAAAGGCGCGTTTGGCTATGTGGACATGTACAATGCGCGGATGAAGGCGACGCAAAAGCTAAGCTGCGAATTGACGTTGCGGGACGGCAAGGTGGTCTTCGACCTGAACGGAATTGCGCGTGAGGATTGGGACAAGCTTCCGGCCGGCTACAAGTATCAAGGCGATCCGAAGTGGGACGGCACGACGGTTCCAGCTCCGCGGCGGCCAGCGGCCACCAAGTAAGCATTCGGCCGATTGTGGTGACGATCGCGTGACTGACTGGTTACGTTCTATTTATTTCTCAGCGGCTGTCCCCAAACTCTGATAAATTTCGCTTCTGTAGTTTAGGGCGATTTACGAGGTGGTGAGCCATGAGCATTGAATCTGCTGCTGGAAAGAATAATATCCGTCTAATTTCAGTAGCGGATGTACCGCTACAACTGGGTGCGACGGCTGAACCGGGGCCGCCCTTTCAGGTGCAGGAGGCTCCCCGAAGCGCACGCCCGTGGGAAGCGGCGTACGAAGAATACGCGCGGCGCGGCGGCGACAGCTACATTGAGGCCGAGATTCCGCAAGAGGTGCCGTTCCGAAGGCAGACCAACATTCCGCGCGAAGAGGAATTGGCTTTGTCCGCCGCGCCTTCATGCGTGGCCAAAGCGCAGAGCCACACCGCACCGGTTGGGCCTGAAGCCGCTTGGCACTTGGGAGCGGGGTTCTCGCAACTGGCGCAGGCGCGCGAGTATGCGGCACAGCATAATACGTTGGGACGGCGCGTGCGAGTGGCCCATATTGATACCGGGTATGACAAGGCGCACCACGCTCTTCCACCGCAGAACCAGATTCTTCGGGACCTGAGCCGCGATTTCACGAAGAATCCGGCCACGCAATTCGCCGACGATCCTGGCGGATTGGGCTTCCCGTTGGACAATCGCGGGCATGGTACGGCTACGCTTTGCATTCTGGCAGGCGGCCCCATCCAGATGTTGAATAATCAACCGCTGGGCGGCGCGCCGGGAGTAGAGGTGTTGCCGCTGCGCGTTTCCGAGCGCGTGGTGCTTTTGGGAACCGATGCGCTGGCGCGGGCGGTGCACTACGCAATTGACAACGGCTGCGATGTGATCACGCTTTCCATGGGCGGGGTGGCTAGCAAGTTTTGGGTGGATGCCTATAATCGCGCCTACGAGAACGGCGTGTTCTGCGTGGCAGCAGCCGGCAACCATATGAAATTGGGGCCGCAGTCGGTAACCCCCGGCAGCACTGTGTATCCAGCTTTGTTCAATCGCGTTGTTGCGGCCACCGGAGTGATGGCTGACGGACTTCCGTACGATCTGCCCGGGGCGATGTCCGGCAACTGGGGCCCGCACGACAAAATGCGAACAGCGCTGGCTGCCTACACGCCGAATATTCCATGGGCGGAATTCGGTTGCCCGGATGCGGTGAGCCAGGACGGCGCGGGAACATCCGCGGCCACTCCGCAAATTGCGGCTGCCGCAGCGCTTTGGCTGCAGGTGAACGGTGCGAATCTGCCCCGGGATTGGAAACGCGTGGAAGCGATTCGACAGGCCTTGTTCCAATCCGCGAAATCACCTGGCGCCCACGCTGAGGAGTTGGGACGAGGCATTTTGCAGGCCCGCGCGGCACTAAATCTGGTTCCGCAGGGCTTGGTGCAGGAAGCGACAGACGTGATCTGGTTGCCTTGGTTGAAAGCCGTTACGGGGCTGGGAGTAGAAGAACAGAAGTTTCCGGTTGGTCCATTGGAACAGATGCTGCAGGTGGAATTTGCACAACTGACGCTGACAGACCCGGAACTTAACGGGCTGACACAGAAGGGCGTCAACGGTCTATCGCCTCGGGAACAAAGTCTGGTGCGGCAGTATGTGGCCGAGCAGAGCCGGTTGGCTTCGCCGCAACTGCAGCGATATTGCAAGAGCGGTGAGGTGGCAGCGGCACCACCGGCGGCACGACCGGCGACAGCGCTGCCGCGCCCGGAGACGACAAAGAAGGCAACGCCTCCTGCGGAGGCAGCAGTACCGTCCACGCCGCCGCCGGCAGCCAAGAAAGAAGATGCAGGGCTGGAGGCGATGCGGAACCCGTGGACGCCGCAAAATCCACGGACCCGGCGGCTGCATGTCTACGCACTGGATCCCTCCTATGCGCTGCAGCGGTCCACAGTGGCGCTCGCGGAAGCTGCCATTGAAGTGCCGTGGGATGAGAGTTTGGCGCCGGGACCGGTGGATGAATATCTGGAAGTAGTGGACTATGATCCATCGAGCCAGTGTTTTTATGAACCGGTGGATCTCAATCATCCGAAACTGCTGGTGCAGGATGGCCTGCGCCCATCGCCGGGAAATCCGCTGTTCCATCAGCAGATGGTCTATGCGGTCGCACGAAAGACTATCGACATTTACGAATCGGCGCTGGGCAGGAAAATCTTCTGGACGGGACCGCCGCTCGACCTGCGGCACAAAAATCTACGAAAGGCGATGACCAAGGAGCAGCAGCGGCGCTACCGGCTATCGGCGGACGATGATGTTTTCGTACAACGTCTGCGCATCTATCCGCACGCCATGCGGCAGCAAAATGCGTACTACAGCCAACGCAAGGGTGCCTTGCTGTTCGGCTATTTTGCGTCGAAGGATGAGGACCGGCTCAGCGATGAAATGGTCTATACGTGCCTTTCCTACGATGTGGTGGCGCATGAGACCACGCACGCGATTTTGGACGGTATCAACCGGACGCTGATTGTGCCCACCAACCCGGATGTGCTGGCCTTTCACGAAGCGTTTGCCGACATTGTGGCGCTGCTCTCGCGGTTCCAGATGAAAGACATTGTGGCCAGCCAGATTGCGTCGACGCGGGGGAATTTGAATTCCGCGAATATCCTGGGACAACTGGGGCGCGAGTTCGGCATTGGCACTGGACGATTCCGCGCTCTGCGAACCTATCTGGGGCGGAACATGGAAGAGTTTCACCCGGTGACGCGGCGCGAGCCGGTTTCCCGCTATGCCACCGACGAAGAGGTGGCGGCCGCGGTGAAGGAAGTGGAAACCAAGCCGGCCTACCAACGGGAAACGGTGTGGCAGCGGACGATTCCAGATCCGCGGAAACTGGCCGCAACCGAAGACGATCCGCATGAGCGCGGCGCGATCCTGGTGGCGGCTGTTTACGGCGCGCTGGTATCGATCTACGAAACCCGGGCCGCAAATCTGCTGCGCCTGGCGAACCCCGGAGATGGAAGCGGTTGTTGCCGTGAGGATATGCCGCAGCCGCTGGTGGACCTGTTGACCGATGAACTCACCAAGTCCGCGGCCCAGGTTCTGACCATGTGCATCCGGGGGATCGACTATCTGCCACCGGTCGACATTACGTTCGGCGAGTATCTGCGGGCGATCATTACAGCGGATTTCGACGTTGTCAAAAACGACTCGAAGCACTACCGGCTGGCGTTCGTGGAATCTTTCAAGAGTTGGGGAATCAAGATTGACGGATTGAAAAGCGCGTCAGAAGACAGCTTGCTGTGGCAGACACTGAACCCCGGGTCTTATGCAGGTAAGTGTGACGAACTGGCGGCACAATTAGGGGCATTCGCGCAAGAAGACTTTCGCTACGCCTCCAGCCGCAGAGACTCCTTCCGGGTAACGGCCAAGTGGCGCTGGACGCTGCAGGACTGGTTCAAGAAAGCATTCGAGGCCAATCCTGGATTTGAACGCCTGTTTGGACTTGATTTGAGTTTGGCGGACGCCAAGTTTTACGTTCGGGCGCTGCGCCGCGTGGAGCGGACCGGACCGCAAGGCCGGCCACTGCCGCAGGCGGTTTTGCAAATCACGCAGAGGATTGAAATCGATAAGGACGGTGTTGAGGCTTTCGTTCTGGGAGGCGCCAGTGTGATTGTGAACACCACGACGTCCGGCATCGACTATGTGATTCTGAAGAACGTTGGAAGCGAGAACCGCCAGAAGAAGGCTCTGGAGACGGCCACGAACCTTGCTGAAAATTCCTTGCGAGCGACGTACTTTGGCGCCGATGCTTCGCGCGCAGAGCCCTTCGCGGCGGTGCATGAACAGGAGGACGAATAATATGGCGGTAAAGAAGATAGCGCTGAAACAGCCTGCAAAGGCAGCGGCAAAAAAGGCGGCCGCCGGTCCGGTGAAGAAGCGCGGAGCGACGGAAACGCGGCGGGCGCGCATTCGAATGTATCGGGTCGGCCTGGGCGATTGTTTCCTGCTGACCTTTTTCAAAGAAGGTAAAGAGCAGCACATGCTGATCGATTGCGGCATGTTTGCCGGATCGCGGCTAGACCGCGAGGCGAAAGAGAAAGATATCCAAGTGGAGATCGTAAACCACATTGCCGAAACCACCGGCGGGCACATTGACGTGGTTGTAGTTACGCACGAACATATGGATCACGTGTCGATCTTCAATTCCGCGAAAGACGTTTTCGAAGCGAAGTTGACGTTCGGCGAAGCGTGGTTTGGATGGCTGGAAGACCCGCACAACAAAGTGGCGAAGGATCTTCGAGAAAAATACGAAGGTCTGAAGCTCACCTTGGGAGCAGCGCTCAGTGAACTATCGCGGCTGGCTATTTCGAATCCGGATGATTACGAACAATTACACGGTGGAGTTGCGCAGATTGCGGAATTCACCGGGCTTGCGGCGGATGGCAGTCAGATCGCGGAGCAGCCGCGCAAAGCGATGGATTTCGTGAAGGCAAGAGCCGACAAGGACAAACTGCGCTTCGGCGCACCAGGAAATACGTGGGATTTTGCCGGAGTGAAGGTGCTGGTGCTAGGCCCGCCACCGACGGAGGCGCAGTTGCGCACCATGGACCGGGCGGGAGCCAGCTACGATCGCGCGCTGCTCTTGGGAATTGGAGTCGATTCGGAAGAGATCCAGCGACAGTTGCCCTTCTCCGCTCAATGGCGGCGCAACGTTGAGGTGAAAGCGAATGGACTTGCCTTAGCCCACCCGCAGGACAACACCGACACGGCGGTGAGTTTGGCACGCTACAACGACAGCCAGGAGGCGTGGAGACGCATCGATAATCAAGCGGCTGGTTCCGCCTCAACGCTGGCGTTGCAGATGGATAAATACATCAACAACACCAGCCTGGCATTGGCATTTGAATTTCCGGATGGCGATGTGCTGCTTTTCCCGGGCGATGCGCAGGTAGGAAATTGGGATTCGTGGTTCGATATTAAGAAAGAGGTTTTCGATGTTCCGGACTTGTTAAAGCGGACTATTTTCTATAAAGTGGGCCACCATGGAAGCCATAACGCTACCCTAAAGCCAGCGCTGGAACAGATGACTAACCCGAAGCTGGTGGCGATGATCCCGACGAATGAAAACTTCGCCAAAGTGAGCAAGCACTGGACAATGCCTGCGCCAAATCTTTATAAGGCGTTGAATGAACATACCAGCATGAGGTTGTTGCGGAACGATCAGGGGGTGGGCGGGGTGGGCGATCCCATGCAGGAAGTGGGTTGGGGCGATCTGAAGGAGAATGTAACGGTGGACCGGCTATTTATCGACTACTTCGTTTGACTTGATCTACGAGGTCCGGAGTTTTTTGCTAATTCGGAAAACTAACTGTTCGTTCTGGTGCTTCTTTCTGGTATTATGTGTCACAACCCTGTCGCCCAGCGTCATGGGATGTCAGTGAATTGCGAACTGAAAATGACTGTATTTTTCATCATGTTCATCTCCGTGGCTCTCTTTTGCTATTGGTTCCGGCGCGTGGAAATGCTGCTGCACCGTCCGCAGAAGCAGAACAAAGTCTTGAATGACGATATTGGGAAGGGCCGGAATCTGTTGAGCATTTTGCGGTCACTGCTGCTGCCTGCACTTGCCGGCCATACCAGATAGCTAAGTCCGCCCAACCAATCTGCATGAAAGTTCCGCGATCTGTGATATGGCTCGCACGAAAATCCAAGACGCGGCCGGGTGAAGCGTCAAGGCAAGCGCAGCGAAACGGCCAGGGTTCCCTGCCCCATCTCATGACTGATGCGGTACAGCGCTAAGGCCACCAAGGCGGGCATCGCCAGCAGCATTGGACTTGCGGATTGAATATGCCGGATGAAGGCGGCTGGAGTGGCAATCGGCCATGCCTTCGCGCAGCGCTAACACAAACGGAACGCACGCCGCGGTGGCGGCGAAGCCCACCAAATCCAACTTGCGAAAGCGCGTCCTCAGGCCGATGGCGGCGAAGGAACTCCACATGGCCATCAAGGCTCCGGTTAACAGAACGAGAGTGAGTGCAATGGGGTTCTGGCGCAGACTGACCAGCGTGGGGTCAAGCAAGGCCCGCCACAAGACTGCGCTCCAATCGAAGATATAGCGGAAAACAGCAGAGTCAGAGCTGGCGGCAATCAAGCGGCAGAGAGGCGTTTTGCCGTTTTTGTTGGTGGAGGGAAAAAATATTGGACGACGGGGGTGAGAGAACCAGCCGAGAGTCTATTGGTGCGGATGAGAGGACTTGAACCTCCACTCCCTTGCGAGAACGTGGACCTGAACCACGCGCGTCTGCCAATTCCGCCACATCCGCACTACTGTAGACGTCTTCTATTGTGCGGGACACAGGCCCTAAGAGTCAACTTTTGGGAAGCCAAATCTTGCCTCAAGAACAAGAGGCCGAGGAGCCGTGTGCGGTGTTCCAAAGAATTGCCCACACGATGCCGGCCGCGATCAGTGACCGATGAAGGGATCCGCTTGTCCACCAGCGGGCTCGGGCACTGCTGTGGGGATACAACTGAGAATGAATTCGCAACTCTTTCAGAGGGAGATGACGTTTTGGCGGCCAAAGCCGCAAGAAGGGCTGATGCGACGTGGGCGATCATTTCGTCGAGGGTCGACGGTGCCGACGCAATTGCAAGCCACACGATCTGAAAATGCATTCCGGTTTAGAGCTTGCCCGTCCGCACGCGAAGGATTAAGCGCATGACGCGGCTCTCAATGTCGTCGCAGGCCGCGCGATACGCCGGTTCGAGTGCGCCGTAGGGATCTTTCACCGGCCATTCCTCTATCGGGACGCGGAGCGTGGACGGCAGTTTGACGCCGCTCATGTTGATTATCAAATCGCAGCGAGTAAGATCCACTGCATCCAGCGCCTTCGGCAGATGGTCGCCCAGATCGACGTTGCGCTCACGTAGTACCAGTCTGGTGAGAGGCGTGGTCACCAGGGCCGGGCTTAAGCCGGCGCTATCGGCAACAATCACGTCCGAACCATACTTACGGGCCAGTGCTTCGCCCATGGGACTGCGGCAAATGTTACCCAGACAAAGAAATAACACACGTTTTCGCACAACGGTAACCGGCGCGGGCGGCGAGGCCGGCGCGGGTGCTCTTCGGGATTCACCAGGACTGAAACGGCTCATGACGCGATTTTATCGAGAAACAACTGGTGCACGCGGGTGTCATTTGTAAGTTCCGGATGGAAGGTGGAAACCAGGTGTCTTCCCTGCTCCACCAGCACCGGATCACCGTTGTAGCGCGCCAGCACTTTGGCGTCTTTGCCCACGCGAAAAATGATGGGGGCGCGGATGAACACCGCCTCCATCTCACCACTGTCCATGGGAATCCGCACCACGCGGCTATCCAGTTGCCGGCCGTAGGCATTCCGTTGAACACCGATATCGACCAGCTTCAGCGATTCCTGTTGCGGATTGATCACGTCGGTCGCAAGCAAAATGGCGCCGGCGCAAGAGCCGTAGATTGGCTTCGTTTCGCCGAACTCCTTCAGCGGCTGCATCAGGTTCGCGGCATGCAGCAGGCGGAGCATGGTTGTGCTCTCGCCTCCCGGAATTACCAATCCCTGCACCTGCCGCAATTCCTCTGGCGTGCGCACTTGCACTGCCTCCGCGCCGGCGCGCTGCAAAGCCTTCTGGTGCGCTTCAAAATCGCCCTGCAAGGCCAGCACGCCAACGCGTTTGGCCACCGCTACCAACCCCTGGTGGACATGAGTTCCGATTCGTGCATCTTTGAAATATCCAGGCCGGGCATGGCCGCGCCTAAGTCTTCGCTCGCTTCGAGCAGCTTTACCGGATCGTTGTAATACGTGGCGGCCTTCACGATGGCGCGCGCTCTTGCTTCGGGGTCCGACGACTTATAGATTCCCGATCCGACGAACACCGCTTCCGCGCCCAGTTGCATAACCAGCGCGGCATCCGCGGGTGTGGCAATTCCGCCAGCCGAGAAATTGGGCACTGGTAATTTGCCATGCTCGGCAACCCACTCCACTAGTTCCAGCGGCGCCTGCAAGCGTTTCGCCTCAGCGAACAGTTCGTCCTTCGACATCACCGTAAGCTGCTTCATTTCCCTGACGATGGTGCGGATGTGGCGCACCGCCTCCACCACGTTGCCCGATCCCGCTTCGCCCTTGGTGCGGATCATGGCCGCGCCTTCGGCAATGCGCCGCAGGGCCTCGCCCAGATTCCGCGCGCCGCAGACGAATGGCACTTTGAAATCGCGCTTATCGATGTGGTTCTCTTCATCGGCCGGAGTCAGCACTTCGCTCTCGTCGATATAGTCCACTTCCAGCGCTTCCAGAATGCGCGCCTCGGTGAAGTGCCCAATGCGTGCCTTCGCCATGACCGGGATACTGACGGTGTGCATGATCTCGCGGATGATGCGGATTGGCGACATGCGGGCCACGCCGCCTTCCTTGCGGATATCCGAGGGAACGCGCTCCAGCGCCATTACCGCGGTGGCACCGGCCTTTTCGGCAATCAGCGCCTGTTCGGCGTTGACCACGTCCATGATCACTCCGCCCTTCAGCATCTCGGCCAGGCCGACTTTCAATCGAAACTGTTCATGCAAAAACATTTCCTGCTCTCCTTGTTTAAACTGTCTACTACCGCTCCCTTACGGTCGCGGCTCGGAAATCACGGTCGCGGCGCGGATTACGGTCGCGGCGCG
>JBBRNO010000111.1:0-22480 GCA_038230275.1 Bryobacterales bacterium | reverse complement strand
CTCTTTCACAATGTAGACCACGTGTTCAATGGAGGAAGGATCTCCGGCACGCCTGGGAATGGCCATTGCGGTACGGCTTGCCTTCGGCTCCGGATCGGGCGGGGAGCCTGCCAGGCGCAATCGATTGTTCTCCGCTACGGCCGTGCTGTAGTCGGTGAGTTGTGCGGTGCCCGGTAGGGCCACCACGGCCACCGCGCCGCGATAGGAATGGGCGAAGCGTTTCTTCACTTCGTCACGCCAGCCTGAACCGGCGCCCAGCAGGGCTCCAATGGCGAGATACTTTCCGTCTTCGCTCATGGACAATGAGCTGGGATACCATGCGGTGGGAATCAAGCCTTCCAATTTTCCGGAGGCGGTGTCGATTTGTGCCACGGCGTTAATTCCACCGCAGGCGGCGAAGAGCTTTTTTCCGTCCGGCGATAGCGCCAGGGCGGTTGGGGCGATACCCACCACGGGTTTTTGAAACGGCTGCAATCTGATGGTTCGGACCACTTGGTTGGATTCGCTATCGATGACGCTGATGGAATCCTTATTCCCGTTTGCCACGTAGACCCGCTTGTGGATTTCGTCCCACACAATCGCGGTGGGATGGAGTTCCACGGGAATGGTGCCGGTGATGCTCACGGAGTGCAGGTCCAGGCGGGTTACGGTACCGGACGAGGCGATGCCGCGGGAATCGACCGCTACGCGATCTGCATCCGCTGCTAACCCGGTGGCCGCGGTGAGGTCACTTGGTTTGGTGAGGCGGCCGCCCCAGTTGGTGACGTAGGCGACGGAGCCGTCGTGGTTGAGTGCGGCCCCGAACGGAGCGATGCCCGATGTGGATACACTTCCCAACAGCTTGCGGACGGTGAGATCCACTACTGCCAATTTATTCTGTGCCGTTAAGGGGATTACGGCGATGCGCTGCCCTTTGGAGTTCGGTTTCGACGCCACGGCTAAGGCGCCGCTGATGGTTTCCCCTAACCCACGGATCATGGATTCAGCGCGGCCGCCGGAAATGGAACCGAGGTCCACTTTATTGCGGCCACCCGCGGTGCGCACCACTCCGAATAGCGGGACGCCGCCGGCGGCATCGAACCGGATGCCCTGCAAACCGGGTGTGCCTTCCAGCGGTATATTGTCGATGACGCGATTTTGCTTCCAATCCAGCCGATAGACGCGGCTGGCGTTCAACACCCAAAGCTCATTGGAATTGGCTGCGAAGGCTACGCCGTAGACACGGCCTTGAAATATGGTGGGAACTCCGGCTGGTGTGATGGCCTGCCGGGTGGTGACGACGCCAGGATCGGTGACCGCCCGCACTGGCCTATCCAGAGTCTGCGCCGATAAAAAGGAAACGCTGGCGAGGAAAGAGAGGATACCTACACTGATTGTCATTCTTGCGAACACTGCCGTGTTTGATGATAGCGAACCAGACAGGTGTGAGGCGAAAAAAATAAGGGGACACGGTCTTACGCAAGACCGCGTCCCCTATGAGCAATGAGGCGAACTAGTTCGGGTTAGACTCTGTGAATTCCGGCTTACGGCTTAGGTCTTCCGCCAGGATGATGGCTTCGGCCAGATCTTTCATTGGCCTGCGGAGGCGGCGGCTTTCGTTGCGAAGGCGGAGGTAGGCCTCTTCCTCGGAAAGCTTGTATTTACTCTGTAAAATCCCTTTGGCGCGCTCTACCAGCTTTCTGGTTTCCAACTGGCGCTTCATCTCCAGCGTTTCTTCCATCAATCTGGCGTTCGTTTCCGAAAGCACGGACTTGGAAATGGCGCCGCCCATCTGTTCCCCGATGAACGTCAGCAGGCCGACTTCTTCCGACGTATGCTTGTGCGATTTGCGGTGATGTACGTTGATAACACCGATGATGTCGCCGCTGGCCACCAGCGGAACGGACAGAAACGCATCGTAGGTGTCTTCCACCAGGGTCTGGAACCTTTTAAAACGGCGGTCAGAACCGGCGTTTGTTTCCAGCGCCACGACGGATTTGTGTTCCGCCACCCAACCAGTGACGCCTTCTCCCATTTTCATTCGAATATTGCCAAGATCCGCGGCATGCGGAACCTGCGATGCACGCAATACGATTTCACCCGATTCGCGTTCCAGCAGATAGACCAGACAAGCGTCGCAGTCTGTCACTTGAACGGTTAACCCAATGATTTCCCCGAGCATCTCATCCAGAGATACCTCGGAGCTAACGATATTACTAATACGATGAAGAAGAGTGACTTGCGAACTATAAGGCTCCATAAGGGCAGGCGATGTCATATCCCAGCGTATGCAGAGAATCGGGGCGGGTCCAATACAAAATTTCTATAACACCCATACGGGGAGGTGCTGGTAAAGCGGTACTGAAAGTCTGGGAGAATTGGTAAGCCACGATGAAAATCCGCGCGGTATTGCTTCTATTGGTGTTAGGCGTGTTCAGTCCGGGCGCGGAGGGGCGTTGGTTGTGTCTGCGGTCCGCCAACTTCGAGCTATACACCGATGCCGGCGAATCGAGGGGCAGGGAAGTGGTGTTGGAACTGGAACAGTTTCGAAACGTATTTGCCACACAAGCATTGGGCCGGAACATTTCCCCGCTGCCGGTTCGGGTGTTCGTATTTCAATCGGAAGCAGGTTTCCGGCCATTTCAAACTAACAGCGGATCCGCCGGTTACTACCACCGTGGTCCAGATAGCGATTACATTGTGATGCGCGCGTCGGGCAGAACGGCTGCGCATGAATACGTGCACGTGGTGCTGCATCATGCGGCGCGGGAAATTCCGTTGTGGTTTGGAGAAGGAATCGCCGATTTCTATTCCACCATTCAGTTTCGCGGCAGGCAGATGTGGGTGGGGGAGCCCGTTGCATCGTATGGCCAGTTGTTGCGGGACGGAAAGATGCTGGACCTGAAGACGCTTCGCGGCGTGGCTGACGATTCGCCCTACTACCGCGACAAAGACAAGCGGGTGCTGTTCTATGCGCAAAGCTGGGCGTTGGTGCATATGCTGCATTTGTCGGACCAGTACCGCGGCGGTGCGGCCGATTTCGTGAACCGGACGTTGCAAGGGGAGCCGGATGCACTGGGCTCCGCTTTTGGCCGGACGGACAGGGAAATTGAAGCGGATTTACGGGAGTATGTATCCCGCGAGACGCTGCCGCGAGTGAATCTTGCCGTCGCGGGCCCGTTGACTAAGCCGGCGAATATTGCGGTGGAACTGCTGTCTGAGCTGGATTCAGCCCTGCTGCTGGCCAATCTTTTCGTGGTGAGCGAGAAGCGGGCGGAAGCCGACAAGTTCTACCAGGCGATTGTGAAGGCCCATCCGCAAAGTGGAGAGGCCGAAGCCGCGCTGGGTTACCTGGCGCTGGCAAGGTTGGAAGACGAGAGCGCATTGCTGCACTTTCGGCGGGCTTTGGATCGGGGAGTTCGGAACGCGCGATTGTGTTACGACCTTGCGATGCTGCGCCGTCAAGCCGGAGCTGGGGAGGCAGAAGTGTGGGATCTGCTGCTGCGGTCTGTAGAGTTCAATCCGCGTCTGTTCGAGAGCCGGTATTTTTTGGGGACTTTCGCGCTGGAACGGAAACGCCCGGCGGAGGCGATTGAACATTTGCAGATCGCCGCGGAACTGCAGCCGAACCGTACCCAGGTTTGGGAAAGTCTGGCGCTTGCCTACTTTCAGAATCAAGATAGAGAGCGGGCAAACGCCGCCGCTGTGCGTGCCGTTTCGCTTTCCAATGACGATGCGGAGACCGCACGGATGCAGGCAACGCTGCAACTGGTAAGGAAGCAGGATGCGGTGTCGCCTCCGCCCAAGCCCGAGGTGCGATCCGCACCCGCGGTGCCGGTGGCGAGCCGACTGGAAGGCATGCTGACGCAGATCGATTGCCTGGGAGAATCGGCGCGTTTGCGCATCGATCAGCCGGGCGGCAAAGCGTTCCTTCTGGTTCGAGAGCCACGTAGCGTGACGCTCAAAAATAGCGGCGCGATCTCGTTCGAATTCGCTTGCGGACCCATGGAGCCGCGCGCAGTTGTGGTGGAGTATGTGCCTGCGCGCCACGAAACGTATGGCACCGCCGGGGAAGTCCGCTCGCTGGAATTTCGCTAGATGCCGAGTTCCGGTGTCAGCCGACCTTCCGCCCGCAAGCTTCTGTAAAGCGCGAGCGTTTTGGTGATGCCGTCCGCCAGCGAGGTCTTGGGAATGTCTTTGACGTGCGCGTGCAGCTGGCTGGCGTCCATGCGGTAAGCAACGGGCACCTGCGGCCCGGCAGCGGTTATCCACTTGGCTGCGCCCGGGTCCACCTGTTCGATCAATTGGATGAAATCTTCCATGCGCGCAACGTCGCCGGCCAGATTGAAAACATGCGCGCCTTCGACGCCGGAGAGCAGGCAGCGGACGAAGGTTTCGGCAACATCTTCCACATATTGGAAATCCATAAAGCCGGTTAGGCGAATCTGGAATGGCTTCTCTAGCGCCACCGCTTTCAGCGCGATGGTGGGGTCGGCCGTGAGTCCGCGGTCGCGGCCCACTCCATAGACGGTCCATGGCCGTAAGCCAATACTGTGTATGCCATTCACGGAATGGAATACACGTGCGTTAGATTCATTGGACTGCTTGAATACGCCGTAGTGCGTTGCCGGCTTCAGCGGCTGATCTTCGCCCAGGTTCTTGTCTTCGTACGCCTCGCCCGGTCCCCATACGGCGGAGGAGCTGGCGTAGACGATTCGTACGTCGCGCCCGGCGTCGCGCGCGGCTTCGAAGACGTTCAATGTCCCGATGACGTTGATCATCGCGCCCATCACGGGCTGCGCCTGGCAGAACGGCATCAGGACCGCCGCCAGATGGACGATGTGTGAGATGCCACCATCCTTAACCAGGCTCTTCACGCGGGCCGTGTCTTCAATCCGTCCGGTCTCCACGGCCACGCGCGCCGCCGTTTCGGGCGAGGTGATTAACGCCAGGCGAGAAGAATTCGGCTCCTGGTCGTAGATCACCACATCGGCCCCGCGATCAAGCAAACTCTTCACCACCCAGGCGCCGATGCAGCCTTGGGCGCCAGTTACCAATACGCGCATGAATCCTCCGGAATGTATGAACATATCACGGCAGTAGAATTGAACCTAAATTTGGCGGTTGGAAACCCCTGGGGCACCCGGACGGCGCTATGACTTTAAGACTTGAATGAGAGTTTGGAGCGCTAACCCATTTACCCAGAGTGTGAGATAACTATGAGCGGCGTGCGCGCTGAGAGCGGTTACGCCGCCGGGATGGTCGCCCTCTATAGGGGATTGGTCGTGGATTGATTCGCTCCGCATCAAAGGAATCGCTTGGTCCACTACTCAGGTCTCACCGAACGAATCTCGTTTGCGCCCGACGAAACCACCACGGAATCGCCATCCATCCCGATAATCCGGCGACTGATATTCTTGACATCCACCCAAGTCCCGTTGGCCTTGTCGAGTCTGTGTGCTGTTCTGGTACCGTACTGCGCAGCGACAGACCCGCGATCCTCGTCGCTAACATAAACCGATCCGGAGCCGGTAAAGAAAGCGCCAATGACCCAGCTTTTCGGGGCACCTGGAAGCCCCGCCCAACGGCCGACCACCTCCCCGGACGCAGAAGACACTTCGACCCATTCTTTGCCCCTATTAATGTACACTCCAACACGATCGCCAAAAGTCGACAGGAATGATTGCGAAACTGGTTCGGGGTGGACAGGAACCGAAAGAATATGCCGGGGTAGAGCCGAATTTATCATTACGCCATCTCGCCCATACTGCCTTAAAAGTTTGTAATCCGGTTTTTCCATACGGTCGTCATCGAACTCAAAACCCAAAACCCAAAGATTACCATTAGCACTAAAACATAGACGCCGGGGAGTAAAGGGCCAAGTGCGAACTAATTGAAGTGCTTTTCCCGCTTTACTGAGGTACATGATAAATCCAGTGCCTCGGCCGTCCGCTGCATTTGCGCTACCGGAGATCGCCACTATGCCTTGAGCCGACACCGCTGCATCGTAGAGAACAGTTTCCACAGAATCCGGAATCGACACTACCGCCTTCGTCAAAAGGTTACCGTTCGCGTCTTGAAGGTAAACGGTCGGCACCGCCGCTCCATCCGGGAAATCAAAACTGACAAAATAACCATTTTCCCATTTAGGTATGACTACCACTTTTCCGTCACTTACATCCTTAAGACTGATCTGTTTTCCGGACTCGAGTGTTCCTTGCGCCGCAGCCGAATCCGCCAGAAGCGCCCAAGCCCCGGCGACTATTATCAAGAGTCTTGCCAATGACTTCATTATCATTATCTCCTCGCGTCCATGCTTGTCACAAACCCGAAATACAGTCGAGCTCATCACAAACTTGACATGCTCCGCAAGTGTAAATCCCGTTATATTGCCACCCGCTGTACCAGTCGGCGTTGGAATCCACTCGAAATTGTGTCCTGTCGCCAGCATGGCAGTTATATGGGCACCCGATGGCCTAGGCAACCATTCGGTGCCCGTTGCACGCACCACCGCCGCAGCCTTGTGCTTGAACCGACTTAACCTTAAATATCGACGATACTATAAGGGATATCTTTGTCGTTATCAAGCTGCTCTTACTATTCTCAACGCACGACGGACGTTCGACGCTAGAGCTGCGGACGAAACCAGCGGCAGGCCTGGAAAGGCCGTCGAACAGCGACGGAAGCGCGCGCCCGCCATCGGTGCGCATGGGATAAGTTAAAGTTTGAGAATGCGAATCTGCCATTATATTCATCATTCTGACATATATTGCCAAAATCAGCACACCGCCTACGAAATAACTGACAACGTGAGTAGGTGATCTCATGGTAGAAGTATGCGTCCAGGATATTTCCACGTCAAGCAAATAAATCTCTCCAAGAAGCATTGTAATCCGGAAGCATGCATCCGATAGACATGGCGGGTAAAGAAAGATTTTGCGCAGGGCGGGAAGGATTTTATCGGACTCTGCTTGTTTGGCACCGATATTCCCCACATTAGCAACCCACCATCACCCTCAACCACGAGAAAGCGGGGCCGTTTTGCAAGATGTTGGCAGCCATCAGTCCGCTATCTCAGAGAGACTCACGCCAACCGCAAAGCTGTTTACTTTGGCACTACGTGGGCTCTGGTAGTTACGCTATATTGTCCGTGACTGGTCGAAATGCTGCGAACCGGAGAAGCTGTTGCTCCGATCACGCACCTTGCAACTGCCGGCGATAGGTTGGACAACAATGATCCCTGAACCCTGGCTCCGAGGCACGTTGAAAGACACGAATCCGTTCATCGCGCCGGTGCTGTATTCTTTTCAGCACGCGATGGAAGATTTGACGAAATTCACCGCCGCCCTGAGCGCCGCGCAAACGTGGGCGCGTCCGCAAGGGCTGGCGCCCGTAGGATTTCAAATCAGGCACATTGGGGGCAGCGTTGATCGCTTGATGACGTATGCTTTGGGCCAGTCACTAAACGAAGTTCAGTTGGACGCGCTGAAGCATGAGTTCGATGCGGGGGATTCGATCGAGAGTCTTTTGTCCGTGCTGCACCGCGTGCTGCAAGAGGCTGAAGCGGCGATTCGCGCGATGGATCCCGCCACGTTCACCGAAGCCCGGCAGGTTGGCCGAAAGGCGCTGCCCACCACGGTGATCGGCCTGTTGATCCACATCTCCGAGCATACGCAGCGGCATGTGGGGCAAGCCATTGTGACGGCGAAGATCGTACTCGCCAGCGGCTAGTCTGAAACTCCGAAGGCATACAAAATGGAGTCGTGCGTCACTACGTAAACGCGGCCTTCGGAGATGGCCAGTCCGCTGAAGTGGGTGAAACCCGGCATGGTCTTGCCGCTGGAGAACAGCTCTTTGCCCGTGTCGGCATCAAGCGCGTAGAGCGTCGCATTGCCCACCGGCGTGGTGGCGCGCTCCTTCGACGTTAACAATCTGCCGCCGCTATCCACCTGCCGCGTATTCTCGCCGCTGGAAACCGCGAACACTACGCCGTTGGCAACCACCGGAGGTTCCGGCATCTCCATATCGCGCGATCGCCAAGCGGGTGAAAGTACAGGCTTGCCATCCTTCACATCCAACTTAAATGCCATGATGCTGCCGCCGGGCGCCGGACCATTGATGGATGGAAAGGCGGGCGACTCCGCGGCTTGCGGTCCCCAGGCTGGCAACAAAAGCCAGGTGGTATTCTTTGCATCGGTGTACGCCGCCATGGCGCCCCAAAATCCGCGGCTGGCAAAGTCGACGGCTTCGTTTGCGTAAAGCGGGCTGCGGAATAGCGGCGTGCGATGATCGGCGCCACCCAAGGATTTGGTGTCGAGAAGAAAGATCACACCCTCCTTGCCCGCCCCGGCGGCCAGTTCCCATTGCTGGAAGGGGAATATCACCGGGCTCATATTACCCATGTCGAGGTCTTTCTTGGTAATCCAGGCGCGATTTGCCGGAGTATAGTAATCCATCAGCTTCAAATCTTTCGAGGACAATCCGAGAAACGTATCGGGATACTTTCCGGCAGCGGCATCGTAGGCGCCGTCGCCTGTTTCCGCAATCAGCGTGCCGGATGACGTGATGGCCGCGCCTGCCCTCCCCCAGATTCCGGCGCCGCCGGTGGGGCTCGATAGAAACATCGCCACCGGACGCTTCGCATCGGTCAGGTTCATGGCGTACACGGCCGACCGGGCTCCGTTACAGCCCTGTGAAATGGTGGTGTACATGGTACCGTCCACAAGATTGAGGCTCCACGTCTTTGCGAAGGGCGGCGTGAATTGCGCCGGAGGCGCCACGTCCTCGCCATTGATGAAATTGAACGAATGCAATTTGCCGTCGCTGGCCAGCACGTAGACGGTTCGGGCCTTCTTATCGATGACAGGTGTTGCGTTCAACGCGTTGGGACAGAGCCAACCGCCCTGCGGATTTTTGGGCGTGCCGTCAATCTGCATCTTTTTATGCCACAGAACTTTCCCAGTGTCCGCATCCAGGCCGAAAACCGTGTCGGACGCTCCAGCCACAATCACGATGTCCTTGAACCCAGTGGTGGTGGGGAGGTTGATGGCGATCACCGGCACCGTAAGCGAGTTCAGATCTTTGAATTCATTGTCGAGCTTCGCCTGCCACTGCAGCTTCATCCCCTTGACGCTGTCTTTATTGATCTTCGTTTCGTCTTTGGCGAAACCGGTCCGCTGCGGATTGCCGCCGAACGTATGCCACTCGCCACCGAACGCAATCCCGATCAAGCACACGGACGCCGCCGCGACAACTGAAAGTCTCATGTTGGAAATCGTACTACAACTCGGCGTTCACGCGAACGCGTTTTCATCCGCGCCGCAGCCGTAGATCACCGAGACAACCTGCGGATGTTCTACTTGTTTGCTTGCCATGATCGATTCACTTTGCGTTGCCAGCTTCCGCTCTGGCCAGGACGCGGGCGTGAATGCTGCTCCAACCTTTGGAAACACCGGCCCGGTGATCGTCCTGAATAAGACCGAGCGCGGTGTGCCGGAACTTGATCAGCGTGCCTCCGTCTGTCTCACTGAGGCGGTACTGCAAGTTGGAGATGGCCGGATAAGACATGAACAGCGGGCCGGTTATTTCCAGCAGCTCCGGACGCCTGATTGCTTGTACGTGTCCCCAAAAATGACCGTTGTCGCCGCCCAAGTCACGATACCACCTGCCACCCGGCCACGCCTCCAGTTTCATCGGCATCGGTTTGCCGCCGGCCTCATTGTGCGGCCCCATCTCTTCCAACAGCGCGGTGAATGTTGCGTCCAGAGAGGCGCGGACGTAAATCTCTTCGGTGATGGACAAGGTCAAATTTTGAATGGCTTGTACTGCGGTGCTCATGATTTCTCCTTTGGGGGACTTGCGGGTTTACTCTTGTGCGGATCTGCCATCCGCTCGGCGCGCTCCTTGACTCGATGCAATTGATGCTGCCAGAAGCGCTCAAATGTACTGGTCCACTGGTGCAGCGGGCGGATGGCTTCGGCGTTCGTACGATAGAGCATTCTGCGGCCGTCGCGGCGGACATCGACCAACCCGACCTCCAACAGGACGCGAAGGTGTTTTGAGACGGAAGGCTGCTCCATGCGCAACGCGGATACGATATCCCCGACCGGGCGCTCCTGCGGCGCGAGATAGGTCAGGATTTCGCGTCTTCTGGGTTCAGCAACTGCGTTGAAGGAATCGGATGTCGTGGCTGCGCGAGGCACGAAAATATAATAACATTCCCATATGGGAATATGTCAAGCGATTTTTGAGGCGTCGCTGGGACTAACCGATGATTACCAGTTCACGCTGAATCTCACCCGTAACCAAGGCGTCGGTCTCGGAAACATAGACGTTCACTTCCGACCGGATTCCGAACTCAGGCAGATAGACGCCGGGCTCTACCGAGAAGCATGTTCGCGGGATGATACGCCGGTCGTCATGTGTTTCGAAATTGTCCATATTCGCGCCGGTGCCATGAACGTCGGTTCCGATGGAATGCCCGGTGCGGTGTACAAAGTATTGTCCGAATCCGTTCTCGGTGATATGCCCGCGCGCGGCATCGTCAACGTCGAATCCACACAGCGGCTGGCTGAGAGCCTTCTTCGCGCAGGCAATCGCTTTATCGCGCGCCTGGCTCACTACGTCAAAAACACGAACCACTTCCGTCCGCGGTTCCGCTCCACAAAATCCAGTCCACGTGATGTCGTAATAGGTACTGTCCGGCTCATCCAACTTCGCCCACATGTCGATCAGCACCACATCGCCCTTGCGGATTTCGCTGTGCTTTTGTTCGGTTGGACCATAATGCGGATCCGAGGCATTCGCATTCACCGCTACAATCGGCCCGTGATCCGTCACAAGTCCCGAACCGGCGAATGTGTGGCGCAGAAACCGCTGAACGTCCAGTTCCGTGACCGGCTCGCCGTTGCGCAGGTGTTCACCGATCCAACGGAATGCCGCGCTCCGGTGCGCATCCATACGGCGTCCGGCTTCCAGGTGCGATGCCAGTTGAGCCTCCGTCCATCGTGCTTCAAACAACTGGATCAGGTTGGCTGAACTTACAACGTCGACACCAAAGCCGCGGATGAGTTCCACCGTGCCCGCGTCCACCATGGATACATACGGCACCGCGCAGTTCGGCGAATATTGCATTGCCACGCGTTTCACGTGTTGCAGCATGGTCTGCAGTTCGGCGGCATGTTCGGTCCAGCGCGAGTAGTAGCGCATCTTTCCGGGAAGCGCGGCCAGTGAATGCGGTTCCACACGGTGCAGCAGGCCGGTTGGCTCGCCTTCGGCCGGAATGTAGTAATACCAGCGCCGCGTGTAATGGCCTTCCGGATCTAAGCCAAGCACGCGGTACGACAGTAAATCCCGCACATGATGATCGAAGAAGAGCCAGCCGTCCAGGCCCTCTTCCCGTAGTGCCGCTTGAATTTCTTTAAGTTTCATTTCGATAGCAATGCCTTCTCGCTTGGGATAGGATTCACGCGCCAACGGACGTCGGTCTTTAAATTCGCGACTCCTGCTTTATCTTTATCATCCACCACCGTGAACTGTAAAACATCGTCCAACCAATCCTGGCTGGATCCGTCGCGGTGCTGCGTGGCCACGGTCACCGTGTACTCCTGCCGCGTGAGCATGCACAGAAATTCAAACTCAACATCCAAAACATCCCCGCGCCGGAGTGAGCCCAGATCTATGCCTTCAATCCGCGTGTTCGTGCCGAAAATCTCAATCCCCAGGCGGTTGCGGATGAGCATCCCAACAATTGGATTGTGTACGTCGTTATCGAAGCGAGCCTCAATGCGCACGCGCACCGATTCGCCGCTGCGAAGCGTGTTCGTCACTACGCCTTCGCTGTTCAATACTTCCACGGCCGTGATCCTACTGGCGGCGTCGCCGTGCCGGAAATCTCCGATCAGCGCCTCCGTCACCTGTGGCGCACCGTCCTTTTCGTGAACCAGCCCCACATAACGATTCACCACTTCCGACGGCTTTCCTTCGCAAAGCACCTCACCCTTCGTCATCAGGATGGCTCGGTGGCACAATCGCTTCACTAACCCCAAATCATGGGAGACGAAAAGAATGGTAACCTTTCGTTCTTTCAACTCTTCCAGCTTCTGCAAACAGCGGTTCGCGAAGATGGCATCACCCACCGCCAGCGCCTCATCCACAATCAAAATGTCGGGCTCCACGTGAATAGCCGTGGCAAATGCCAGCCGCACATACATGCCGCTGGAATATTCCTTCACTGGACGGTCGATGAAATCGCCAATATCAGCGAACTTCTGGATGGATGGAAAAATCCGTTCGGTGTGCTTGCGCGAAAGGCCCATGATTTCGCTGTTCAGAAACACGTTCTCGCGACCGGAAAAATCAGGATTGAACCCCGCGCCCAGTTCCAAAAGCGCGGCCACGCGGCCCTCAATGGAAACACGTCCGGTGGTGGGCCGAAGGATGCCGCTCACCACTTGAAGCAACGTGCTTTTGCCAGATCCGTTCGGACCCACGATGCCCAGAATCTCCCCGGGCTCAACCGTGAAGCTGACGTTCTTCAACGCCCAGAAGTTTGCGTGTAAGGGCGTTTTTCGAAACGGCAGCAATTCAAAGAGTCGATCGGAAGGGCGATTATAGAGCCGGTACAGCTTCGATACGTTTTGAACGAGGACCACGGTAGACTCCCCAACTATACCGCCCCGCGGGTCGATCACGCCATTGAAATGCTCCGCCGTGCCCCGCCGTCGACTGGCGATGGATATCCTATTAAGCAGAACTGATCCAGCGCGAAGAGGACCACTGACTCCACGCCTTCGCCCTGCGCCATTCCGGCCTCTTTCAACCACGCAGCAATCGGGTCGCTAATGCCAACCAGATGGCTTCGCTTGCTGGGCGAAAAGCCGAAAGCTTTACCAAATTCCATCGACGACCGCGACAAATCCAGGTTGCGCGAATAGGTGTATGTAAAGCTCTCCGTCTTCAAACAATCCAACGCTGCCGGTGTCCAATAGGTACTGGGAAAATTAACCGCTCGATTGAACGGCGTCTCATTCACATCCGGCGGATACAACACCTCAAAGCGGCAGTTCGAGATCGTCGCGCGCACAAAACTCATGATTCCCGAGGTGAATTCACCAATCAACCGTGGCAGCAGATTCGCTTCATCCGGATAAGCCGACGGCAGTACGCTGCTATTCGTGATCACTGCGATGTCGCGCCCGAACTCTGCTAGAAACCGCGCCTTCGTATAAGCATCGTAGAACGGCAAACCAGTATGATCATCGGGGAAATACCACCACTGCACTTCGCCGAATTGCAGGTAAGGTTGGATGCCTGCTTCCTGCATCACCGTGGCCATCTCAAGATGCACATATTTCCAAAACGCGGCGCTGGTTGGGGAAAAGTTCGTCTGAATGGCGGGCGTGGTCAAGGTGACCGCGTTTCCGCTGGGATAGCGCTGGGCGATCCCGGCAGCCAACGACGGGTCACCATGCTGAAGTTCCGTACTGAAGGCCGCCACGCCGTCCATTCCATACCCGTGTATTGCTGCGAAGAAGCTCCGCGTCCAATCGCGAACGGCGCGATTCAATTTGGCGCCGGCCGCCAGATCGGTATGCCATTCACCCTCAAACCCATCCGCCAGCGCCGTACCGGAACAGGTAGCGCTGAAGCTGCCCGCACCCGCCGCCGCCAAGCTCACTTGATTGCCGTCCGCTCCCATTCGCCGAGCCTGGATGGTTAGCACATTGCCGGCCGCATGGGCCCAAATAGCCGTATAACCATTGTTCAACTCATACTCAAATGCCTTGGCGATCGAGTCCGCCGTATCGCCCACCAGATTCACATGCGTCAAGACCACTGGCGCAACCAACGGCTGATCCACGCGCCCAATGGAGAGCGTGGTACTGGAGCCCGCTGTGGGCGTCCCGGAAAACGTAACGGACCCCGACGCGTAAACATTTCCCGTACACACCAGTTCATAGAACCAAAGCGCGCCCACGTAGTGATTCACCCTTCCAGCGAACCCCAATGAGTGGATCATCCAAGCGGTTCTCTCCGGCGCCAGAGCGATACTATGATCGGTATCCCAATCGGTGGCCAGCGTGAGCTTCGGTTGCGCTTCAAAAGCGGGCAACGTGTTAGATGGGATAGCCACTTCCAGAAAATCGAAATAGAAATACGCTCCATCCACGCCGTGATGCGCGATGCTCACCGTGTGATCGCCTGCACCCAGCGTGCCTAGCGAGACTCGGCAGAGCACGTCTTCCGAGGGAATTCTCATGTCGATTACCCGTGCAGCGGAACCATCCACCACCACACTGATCTCACATCCGGAATCCACATAGCGGGACCCAAGAAACAACTCATGCCCCTGCGGCACGTGATATGTGCAAGTCAGCGCGGCGCCATTCGCCCTCGTGTAACGGATGGTACCGTCAGAAAAGTTATAGGGCCGTTGGGGAGTCCACGCTCCCGAATAGGCGATGGACTTCAGGTCACCGTCGTCAATCCGGCGGCTTCCAGGTCCCGCGATTCTGTAGTTGAGATTCGTCCCGGTAACAGTCCAATTCGTGAGCGCCACCTCGAACTCACTTCGTGCGAAAGCGGACTCTTGCATCGCCGCGGCGTAGGTCCATCGCATGCGCCGCACCGCGGCAGCCGGCACGTCGTGCAACGTTAGGTCCGGTGTCTCGCCGGCATTCGGGACGATGATCCCCTGTAACGCGGCGAAGGGAAGCGCCACCCGCCATTTACCGGGCGACGTGCCGCCGCTTAACTTTTGGGAGACCACATCCCAAGACATTGTGCCGCTTCCCGAATTGAGCGTATAGACGCCGACCCGATTGCCATTGACTCCGGTGATGCTGTCCGCCTCAGTCTGTCCTGGCCCGGCGTAGACCAACCGGATACCCGTGGTCCCGATCTTATGTGCCTTCATTCCGGACGGCAAACCATCGACCAGCAGCACCAATTGATCGATAGTGCTCTCAATCGTGTCGTCAAAGTAAAGCTGATGGCTCACGAACTCGGAAAGAAACGCCAAACCGATCACGTCGTTTGTGGTGGGTGTGCCGCTCAGATAGAACTCGGCTGTTGCACACTGATAGCTTCCTTCCAACGCCGTGGCGTAAGTCTTGAGCGGAACCTTATACAACCTTTCCACTCCGCTGCTGGACGCCCACATGCGCAGGCTCGGCCAGTCCACCGTTGCGAATAAATCCGAGTCCATCCCAATGCAGTTCGTCCGCGTTTCGTCGTACGTCAGCGTCAGGCCGGAAAGGTCGCCGTCGGGTAGATTGCGGAATGCCGGATGTTCGAACACATTGTCGCGGTTCCATTCCACCACCGTCCAATCGAACTGTTGCCGCCACGTGCCGGACACTTTGAATCCGCTCGCACTGGCGCCACTGAGCGCCGCAATGGCGGAAGGCCGCTCAAAGTAACATTGCAAATCCCGATCGGGCCGCAGCTTTTGAAGTACCTCGGTCGTAGGCATGATTAGAGCCTCACCGTAACGGTCAGGTCGCTGCCCGGTGTGCTGTCGTTCGTCTGTCCAACCGACACCACATCCAGTCCAAGTTGTGCGCCCGCCGCCAGCGGCTTCAAACCAAAACCATCCAAAATGTTTGATGTAGTTTCGCCCATGGCAATCGTAAGATTGCAGTAGGTTACTGAATCCACTTTCAACCGCAGCACCACATCGGCCAGCGTTGGCGCGCTTCCCACTTTTGCGAAAATGTCCCGCACGCTGTGGCTGCTGTCCATAGTCACCGCCGGTACCGCATCTGTCTGAATGGCGAGATAGCCTTCGATCTGCAGGGATAACTGCCCACCGGAGAGCGTTCGAATTCCGGCCTGCACCGTTGCCGTATACGACGTGAGCGCCGTCGGGCTATTCCCGCGGGAATTCGTCACATACATTTCCGCTGCTGCGATGCGCGCGTCGGGCAGGGACAGCGGATTGCTGTAGCTACCGCTCGCGGGACTTCCGAAGAAGTCCTTCACGAAAGGCATCACGAACACTTTCTTCTGTAAGTGATAGACCAGCGTGCCGGCCGTGTGCGCCGCTGCTGTACTGTCGTAAGCGCCCCGTGTCACCACGCAATGCAACCCGCCGCCTGTCACCGCGGTCACTACCATCACCTCACCATGCACCTGTAACAGACTGCCGGCCACAGCCGATGTGGCAACCGTCAGATCGAACGCTGTTGCGCTGGCATCCAGTGCTCCGCTCAGCGCGGTCAACGGCGGCCCGGTCAGTTCATCAAAATAATGAAGTGTCAAACTCGCCGCGGTGATGGTGCGTGTGTTGGCCAGGTTTTCAAACCCCACGCCTGCCACCTCAACCATTCCTTGGCCCGAAGAGGACAACCCGAAAATCGGTAAGCCCGCCACCTCGGCATCGCCACCGCCACTGCCCGCGCCGCCAATCTCATACCGGGTTAAAGGGGACAGTTCATAGGCGCTCTCGCGATCATGCACGTTCGCCGCCCGGCCCGATATCTGGATCGTGGCATGTTCCCTATTCGGCACCGCGAACACCACCGGGCTGGTCTGCCCCAGGGCGCCAAACTGAAAAGCGGCTTCGCTAACCACAAACCGGCTGGTGGCATCCGGTTCCACATCCCAATTCGTACTCACCGTCAATACCGTACCGCTATTCGCCAGCGCCAGCCGTTCTTGTCCCAACCCCTTGCCGTGAGTGATCCGCACCATCTTTCCGCGGTACTCATTCGACAACATCAGCAGCGTCCCGTTCCCAATGGTGTTAGCACTATGTACAGTGACCGCCGATTCCGGTTGCAATTCCATCCGCCAGTAGAAATTCGCATGATGGAAATTTCGATCCACCGGTGCGGCCAGTGCCGTCGCGTTCCCTGCGTCGGGGAAAGTCGGCGCCAGGTCTACATGTTCGGCAATGCGCAATAGCTGTGTCGGATTTGTTCCGCGATAGACATTAAACCCGGTTGTCGATGGGGAGAAACTCAATTCCCGCAGCGTAACTACACACGTGTTCGCGCCGGCGGGCGTGGTGGCGCGAACCACAAACGACACCTGGCTCTCGGCTCCATTCGCGTCCACGGCGCTGACGGCGTAGTAGTAAGTGCTGCCGCCGTGCAGCGTACCGCCAGTAGCCGCAACCGTCGCGCCCAAGCTGAGCAGAGGAATGCCGGGACCGCCAACCACTGGCACGCCAGGGCTGGAGAATGACACTTCCAACGAAACTTCGTAGCTTCCATCGGAACTCTGCGCTTCCTGTTCGACAACGCCAAACTGGCTTTCTCCATTTGCATCCACAGTTGAACCCACCAGGGGACGCGGCAGTCCCAGGTCGTACCCAGGCTGACGTCCGCCGCCGATCACGCCAAGATCGCCATCTCCACTTCCCACATACCAGACGTCGTCGTGAAACTGCGCGGTGATTACGGAAGTGCGGTAGTTCAAGCCAGGCGAGATGCGAACCACACGGAACATCTGCCGTTCCAGACCTTCCTTGGCGTATGTGACGGTAATCAGATCGCCGGCCTTCAAGCCAATGGCACGAATCCCCGTCTCGAACTCAATGTAGGTATTTCCCAGAATCGCCTTGTCCAGTTGCAGCCGGATGATGCGGCCGGCCTGATTGAAATTGGGAAGGCCCAGCGCACTCAAGCTGGCACTCACTTCCTGGCCGGCCGTAAGCGAATCTTCGAAATCCACCAGAGAAAGGCTGTCCTGCTGATACTCATTGAATTCATCCTGGAATTCCGTGGTGAAGCGGTTCGGCGTATCGGCTGTACTGCGCGACCACAACCGCACACTCGCTTCGCCGCTATCCTTCCGCATGATGTCGGAGAAGGCTGTGGTGCCATCGCCAAACTCATATGCCGGCCATCCGGAATTCAAAGTGGCGGTGCTGTTTGACCCTGCGGGTTTTTCCGCTTGTTGCAGCCCGATGGCGTTCTCGGCGTTCAATTGCAGCAACCCGTCCAGACCGTAAGTCAGATACAAACCCGATCCATTCCGCACACCACGAATCAGGTCGGCAGCGCTGCGCCGCTTGGACAGCACCAGGTTACATTGAAACCGCGAGACTGATTTTTCATTGCCATATAGATCCTGCGTGGTGATGGATTCCGCACAATACGCAGCTGTTCGCGCGAAGCTCGCGAGGTCGATCTCATCCAGATCCCATCCGCACCGCCGCAGCACGTCCAGCAAAACCCATGCCGGATTGTTGCTGAACGCATCCACCACGAATACCCGGCCCACGTCGAAGGTGGAAAGCTTCATCCCCTCTATCAGCACTTCAATCCGAGGCAAGCTCGATCCGTCGCTCAACCGGTTCGGCAGCACGACAGACAGCAGCGCCATACTGCCATACGGGTCGCCCGCGGCCACGCCCGTGGACTGCGCAAAGTCTCCGTTGAAGTTCCCGGTGCGGTTTCCCGGACTCACCACGTTGTACCAGCCAGTGGCCGTCATGTTCTGGCCCGCCTGGCCAATTGGAATCTCCACGCTGTTGGCCACCACCTTCAACACGCCGTTGATCTCGCCCATGCCCAACAGCACTTCCATGTGCGTGAGGTTTCCGTCGTTGCGCGCGAACACCACCGGCGGCCGGTACCAGGCTGTCCCATAAACCATCGGTACAAAATCGTTGTACTTCGCCTCGTTTTCCACAGCGCTGCTGAGGTGCTGCGATTTCTCGCCGTAGGTCTTCACCAGAATGCTGGAGGGCACAAACTCGATTCCTCCGAAGCGGCGTGTCACCCGGCTTGAGGCGTCGGTCGAAAACATCCCCCGCTCTTCGCAATGCGTCCGCGTGTAGTCGCAGGAAGTGAATGGCGCTGTACCGTTCAGCGTTCCCACGCCATCGCTCACATCCGGAGAGTAGCCGCAACGGAAGAAAGCGGAATACTTGGCCTTGTTCGCGCCGTGAACTCCTTCAATCCGCTGCGCTGAATTCGACGGGAACACCCACGGGCAGCGTCGCTGAATCCGCACTTCCGGTAGCAGAGTCCGCTGCAGACTCAAGCGGCTTACGAACGTCAATCGTACTGCCGACTCGCTGATTTCATCCGGCGGATTGCTCAGCCCGCGAAACACCACCCGCTGGTCGGAAGTTGCCAAGCCGGTTTTCAGATCCACGAATAGAAACGAGATCTTAACCTTGCCGCCCTTCATTCCAATCTCGCGTTCCACTTGGGAAAAGTAGGAATCGGCGTTCGCCAAAGTGATCGATACCTTCGACAGTCCGTCCACGCCATCGTCGGACATGGATCGAATGTCGAACAGATTATGCCGTAGCACGCGCGCCTTGTAAGTGTTGCCGTCAATCTGCACCTGGTGCGTGCTCCAACGCTCCATTGACCCGTTTGAGAGCTGGCATTCGAAAAGCAATACGGGTGTATCTGGCACTTCGCGCTGTTTGATTTCGTAGATACTTGTCATCTCAACTCCCTGCCTTGCTTACCAACTGAATTTGCACCGAATAGTCATTCGGCCCCACAACAACCGGCGTCACAAAGTCTTCACTGAATCGCGTCGTTCGATACACGCCGCCCTGGCTCCCGGTCTTCTTGTAAGCCGACGGTTGCGGTTGCGCCTCCGCCTGGAAGCCGAACACCTCCACGGTTGCGCCCGCGGGAATGGTCAATGCGAATTCGATCGTTTCCGCCGTCCCGTCCACATAGCCGAAGCTCTGCAGCCGCCGCCAAGCCGGACCGGAGTTTTCTGTTCGAGAATCGGAGCCATCCGCCGTTCTGCGTGTAAGGATTACCGCGGTGGTGGTGCTACTGCGTACATACACGCTGAAGGAATAACCGAACCAGCCGGCCGCTTCCACAGTCTGCGAAAGGTTCTGGCTCACGGCCGCGCTATTAGCCAGGCTTGTAGCCCGGGCCGTACCCAGCGGATCGGTCACGCCGGTGCTAAGGGCAAGCAATCCGTCCTGCTGCCAAACCGTAGAACTCAGCGTTTCACTAAATCGAAATAGGTTGTCTGAAGGATCCAGAAACACGAACGTCTGCAAGCGTCCTTCCGCCGCCAAGAACAGCGACTTCAGCGCATTCCACTCCGCCTCGGTCAGGCCGGCATAATTCAGTTGCCACTCAACGGCGGCCGCGGAAACGTCTGCCAGTTTCACCGTGCGGCTATCCAGACAGTCATTCACAATGGTTCGCTTCAGCAAGGTCTTGCGCAGTG
Source organism: Bryobacterales bacterium (assembly GCA_038230275.1). GTDB lineage: Bacteria > Acidobacteriota > Terriglobia > Bryobacterales > Bryobacteraceae > JANXXV01. The sequence goes on along the minus strand of JBBRNO010000111.1, from coordinate 2,335 downwards.
GATACTGCGCTACGGTGCCGGTAGGAAGTTGCGGGTAGTAGAGCATGTTAGGCCTCGTTGTTCCGAATGATTAAGGAGAGTTGTCCCCGCGCTTCTTCCTGCAACTCCAAGGTCAGCAAATCACTTGTGAAGCTGCAGTTCGCATACTCGGCTCCGTCCCACGGATCGACGAATGAGAAGCTGCCGTACCGCCCCTGCTTCGCTTCGTGGAAGTCCTGCACCTGGCGCATCTCTTGTTCCGTAAGCAGGTTCAGCCGGATGGCCCAATACTGCACTGGCGCCGCAAAATCCCGAAACCGCTGTTCACTGCCGTCCAGAAATCTGGTAACCCGCGTGGAGCACTCCAGGCGCTTGCCCGCGGGATACTGCAACACCGCGCCTGTTTTCAGAGTTGGAAAGTCGTTCATGGTTATAGGTCCGCCACCACGTCATTTATGGAGTGCGAATGCAACATCGCCTCCTTCACCGCACTGGCAATATCTTCGCTGTGGTCCATAAACCAGCGTGTGTCCACCGCCATGGCTTGCAGCGAGCCTTGCCGCGTCGGCTGTGCCAGCGGCTGCGGCGTTTCGTTCGGCCGCGCCTGTCCGCTCTGCGAATAATTCACCGGTACAAACTGCCCGCGGCGCGTAACCCCGGCCTCCACCGATACCGACGGTGGCAGTTCGAATTGATAGAGCGGCACCGGCGTGTCCGCCGTCCCTCCGCCAAGCAAACTTACGATCCCAGAGACAATCGAACCCAGTCCGGATCCGCCCAGAAACTGCGAGATCACCTTCACAATTCCATTTGTGCCGCTGCCGCCAGTGGAGCTGCCGGAAGAACTTGCTCTCGTCTTTATGGCTATTGGAGTTGAGACTGGCGTCATCGAGCGCCGCAACTGGTCCACCTGCGCTGCAAGCCGGCCCAGATCGCTGCTGCCTTGTAACACAGCCGAGCCCGTGGCCGGGGCCACTGGTGCCGCTCTCAACAGCCGGGCCGCCGCAATAGTCACTTCGGGCAGCATGGTCTTTGGCTTAACAAGTTGCGCCGGCAGCGTGATCGCGGTCGGTGTCACCCTTGGCGTTCTGCTGAGCTTCAACACTTCGGAAACCAACCGCGCGATCCCGGTTCGGCCATTGCCCGTGCCACCGTGAGTACCCATCGCCGCCAGTAATTTGTCTATCTCAGTTCTCGCCATTCGCTCTCTCCTCCATCAGTTCTTTTTCCAGAACATAAAACGCATCCACCGTGCGCGCGGGCAGTAACCGCGCATCGGCATTCCCAAACAATTTCCAGGCATAAAAGTGTTCCAGCAGGGAAATGCTTTCGCCGCTGATGTACGATTTCGGGCAGCTGGATGCGGTGGTTCGCCCGCGTGTCCAAACCGGCGCCATCCCGGCGCTCTCACCGCCTCCCGGCAACCATCCGCAGCGCCGCTTCTTCTCCAGTCCGTTCTTTCTGCATGCGTCGCACCCCCAGCCGGCCTGGTTGGAATACTGAAAATGGAAGGCGACAATCAGTTTTTTCGTTCTTCGTCCGATAGCCCGCATTCGGTCTTGATCGCGTCCAGAATCTCGGCGCACAAATCCTCCGGACCCGCGGCAATCAATGTCTCCGGCGTGGCCGCCAATCCATCCAGCGCAAGCCCCGACACATCCACCATTCCCCATTCCAGGTACAGCCGGTCGATCTCGGCCGACAACAGCCGTGCTTCCAACTTGTCCGTCAATTCGCTGCCGGCCTCACAAAATTCCATTCGCGCACCCAACTCACGCACCAGCCGCGTAAGCTCCACCCGCCGGCCGAACGACATGCGGGAAATGGTGTAACGAACTCCATCGCAGCACCTGGCCGCGTGTGTCACCGTGCTCTCGTAAGTCATAACTCTCCCAATCCTCCATTGCGGGAAGGCGGATTCGTTCGTCCGCGCTTCCCCATTCAACGCCGCACCTACCCGAACGCCAGCACTACTTCGTCATCGGCCGTGCCCTGTGCCCGGCAGTTCAGAATTTTCCACTGCACTCTGCTCTCACTGTCGTCGTACTCCGGAACCTCCGGCACAATGCTCTTTAGATAGACTCCGAACAGTTGCCCTGCCTGCTGTCCCAGCTGAAACATCACGCTGATAGGTGACCGCTGCTTAGCCGCTTGGTAGAGCCCGGTGGTCGAGCTGTCGTCATGCTGATAAAGCGTCATGTCCAACGAAACCGTGCGCCGTCCGGCACTGATGCAACTCGGCCCATCGCTCCCGAATTCGTGGTTGCGCGTATCGATGTTGTTGTCCAGCACCAGGGCGGCATCCGTCAGCGAGTAGAACCGTTCCGGCGTGCTGCCCAGCCAGGCCTGCCCCAGG
>JBBRNO010000110.1:0-22547 GCA_038230275.1 Bryobacterales bacterium | reverse complement strand
TGCGCTCTCTCGAGCGTATCGGGAGGCGGGCCGCACAGCCGACGCGCAACGGACGCAAGAAGAATACCGGACCAAAATGGGAGCCGGGAAAGACTAATCTCGCCTGGCTCGGGCCAGTTAGAAAAGCAGCTTCAATCCCAGCTGAACGTTTCGGCGGTGATGGAAGCGTATTCCATACTCGGCGATGGTAACGCCGGCATGGTGGGTTTCGTCCGCCCTCCGGTTTGGCGCAAAGCGCGGCATGTTGCCCAGGCTGTACGCCGGGGGCGTCGTGATGGATGAAAAACCCTCCGCCGAAGCGGATGATCGCCGAAGCCACTGCAGGCGCTGCTGATGACAATGCGATGCCGTTCTGGACTGATTTCAGCATCGCCAAGGCGCCAAGGCGCTACCTGCTATAAATCTTCACGCGAAACAGAGGCTTCTCTTTTTCAGCCGCTTCCATCTCGTACGTCTGCTCCGTCTTGGCCGGATCATAATCGCGCCAAAGCCAAGTCAGTTCCTCTGGACTCTCCGCATTCCCATGCGCCCCATTATGCGTGCCGGTGCCGAAGCTCAAATGGAAATCATAGTCCCGCATCTTAAGCGAATTTGCCATCTGGATATTTTGCAGCGGCCAGCTCCCGTGGTTGTTTTCCAGGTCCTCCGAACCATCCTGCAGCCAGACGCGGACGTTCCGTTTAGGTTGCTTGCGGATCATGTTCGGATAGACATTGCCGCCGTCGATCTCACCGGGATGCCATTGAATGCTGGTAAAGCTGCCAATCCGCGACAGCACCCGGCTGAATTGCTCGGGTTGCCACCAAGCGGCATTGAAGGAAGAGATACCGCCCGAAGAATTGCCTGCAATCCCGCGGCTGTAGCCGTCCTTGCGGATGTTGTATTTCGCTTCCACATCGGCCAGAATCTCATCCCGAAGAAAGCGCGCGTGCTTGTCTGAAACGGTGTCGTAGAGCACGCTGCGCATGGCCCGTTCGCCGATTTTGCCAGGCGAAATAAAGACGTTGATCATCACTGGAATCTTCTTCTTCTGAATCAGATTGTCCAGCACATTCTGCAACCGCGACCCACCGTCGCGGGCAATCAGGCCCTGGCCGTCATGCCAGACCATCAAAGCGGCAGGCGTCTTCGGGTCGTATTGCGCCGGCACATAGATCCAGTAATCGGTCAGCATGCCCTCATAGATCTTGCTGGTATGGACAATCTTTTCGCTGAGCTTGCCTTGTGGAACGCCCGGCTGCTGATAGGAATCCGGACCGTAGGCTGCCACGTCCGTGCCGCCGCCGGTTTTCTTGCCATCAATCATGTAGTAGAAATTGTGGGAAGTGCCTGTGGTCAGCTTGCCGGTGGCCAGCCACAAGTTGGTTCCTTTGATCTGTTTCATTGCGGGCCGGGCTTCCCCGTCTACAAAGAGCGCAGGCTTGGCGGCGGATTCCACCAGCCACAGGAAATCGGGGCCTTCTCCCAGGATGGCAGCGCCTTTCTTGATATTGGCGTCGGTGAGGGTGGCGATTGCCGCTTCGCGAAACTCGGTGGAATTGGGGCTCTTCGCGGCCATCTCCAAAAGCTTCGGAGCGGAAATCTTTTCAGCGGCAAACAGGGCGGAGGCTCCCAGCAATAGTACGGAAAGTCGGTGGGTCATGAGGTTTGTTGTGATTCTATATCAAGTGGGGCGGCGCGTGGCCTGCACCTCCGTCCAGCGCAGCAGCGCGGACGAAGCAGCGGTCATTCCTATCAACATCCCGGTCAACATGGCGAGGTGCGCCAGCAACGGGTTATGCGTGTAGGGAGTTACCAGCGTATGCGCCAGCAGCATTGCCGCCGTCATGCCGATGCTATCCGCGGTTAAGATCAGCGCCAGGTTGTCCTGCTTCCATGCCCGCCGCAAGCACCGGCTGCCCACCATCGCCGCCGGTATTCCCAAAGTCAGCATCCCCGCCGTCATCCAAAGCCACGCGCCGCCGGTCAGATGACACTCTCGCGTCCAGGGCAGCATTCCCAAACCGCCATAACCAGCCATCAAAATCAACATGTCCACGTGTTCGTTCAGATGCAGCCGGACTGACCAGAGTTGCCAGGCAAGCAACGCCATGGCGCCGGCCGCGATCATGCCCTGGGCGCCGGGCCAGCTGAGCACAATCAGCTGCGCGGCAATGGCAGCCGCGGCACCCAAGCCAAGCAGCTTCATATCCCTGCTGCTCCGTCCAGCGCCCGCACGGACCGCCACGTCACAATGCAGCTGGAGCACGTCATCAACAGGGACGCCACCACCGGATGCAGCGCGCCCGCCGCCGCCAGCGCAACACCAACCAGGTTGTAACCCAGCGCGATCCAGATGGTGCTGCGCAAGGACCGGATGTTCCGGCGGCATATCTCAATCGCCGCCGGCAGTGCCGTGAGGTCCGCGCGCGTCCAAATGAAATCGGCAACTTCCAGCGTCAACGTTGACCCGCCGCTTACCGCGACGCTTACCGCACAGGCGCTCATGGCCGCCGCATCGTTCAGTCCATCACCTACGAAAGCCACTTTTCTGCCGCTCCCACTCATCTCGCGGCATCGCGCCAATTTATCGTCGGGGGTGAGCCGCGTAAGTTGCTCGGTGATGGGAACCGGCAAGGCGCGCTGTTCCGAATCTCCGGTCATCAATACACAATGAATGCCTGCTCTCTCCAGCCTGCGGATGGCCGCGTGCGAAGCAGGCGCCGGTTTCTCATCCAGCCGGACAATCGCCGACGGTATCCCGTTCACCAGTACCGCAATCCGGTGATGCCGATCCTCTCGCGCTGCCAACTCCGGGAAAAACGCATTGGCCATTCCGGCCTGCACATCCCAAATCTCATCTGTTTCCAGGTTTCGAACCGAGGTTCGAATTCCCGTGCCCGCTATAATTCCCGCCCGTTCGGTTTGCCATACGGCATCCGCCGGCGCCAGATTCCTCAGCGCCTGCGCGATGGGATGTTGCACAACGCGCTCAGAAGCACCCACCAGACTGCGTAGAACCGGGGCGGAAACGGGGCTCTGATCCAGCATCATCAGTTCCAGCTCATACTCACCCGCAATGGTGACAGTTCCGGTCTTGTCGAACACCACCGTATCCACACCGGCCAACTTCTCCACGCTGGCGCCATTTTTTGCCAACAGGCCCAGATCGCCAAGTCTGCGCATGCCGGCCCAGACCGAGATTGGCGTGGCAAACCCAAGCGCGCACGGACACGCCACCAGCAGAACGGCCATGGAATTAAATACCGCGGCTGTAATTCCAGACCGCACATACCAGAAGACGCCCGTCGCCGTGCAGATGCCCATCAGCACTGGCACAAACCACAGCATGATTCGATCGGCAGCCACCTGGGCGGGAGCCGGCCGGGATTTTACACTATCCAAAGCGGCGGCGATGCGGTCGATTTGCCGTGCGGCGCCTGGGCTGGTTGCCTCAATATCGAGAGTGGAATCCAGCACGTATGTTCCGGCCAGCACCCGGTCCCCGTTCTTGCGGGCAACGGCAAAGGATTCTCCCGTCATTTCCGCTTCCCTTACCAGAGCCGTGCCACGGATCACCACTCCATCCACTGGAATTGCAGTACCGGGGTGGACGCGCACGACGTCTGCCGTGCGTATGGTGGAGGCGGCAACAGTTTCTGTCTGACCTCGTTTGGTCAGCCGTTCGCACAATGTATCCTGCGGGTCCCACGCAGACAATGACTCCAGCACCCGCCGCTCGCCATAGTTCGCGATGGAGCGGCCGGCCGAATAGACTACCAGCAGGATACTCGCCACCTCCCAGAACACCGGCCCGTCCCCGCGGATCATGGAAGTGATGGAAGCGGCCACTGCGCCCAAAAAACTGAGAACGAACAAGGCTTCCACCGTGATGCGATGTTGCTGAATCGCCTCAAACGCGGCGGTCATCAGCGGCCAACCAAGCAATATCGTGACGATTGCCGTGGCCCCCAGCACAAGCAATTGCAGCGTCAGCCGCTCCTGCACGCTCACTTCGGAGGTGTTCACCGCCAGCGCCAGCGTCATGCTGTTGACGGCCAGAAAAGCGGAGACAAGGATGCGCCACCAACCGGTAAGCGCCTGCGGACCGGAGCACGCACAAACATACGGCTGGGCTGCCGCCGGAGTCATGGTTTTGCCGCGGGAGGGGCCACTTCGATTTCTGGCGGTAAGGCGGCTAATTCCTGCTTTAGCTCCGCTTCACGCCAGCTCTGCGTCCGCGACGAGATTTCTTTCCGGATGGCTTTCACCATCGCCGGGTCCACTGCGGAAGCAGTGTTACCGAACGAACCGCGAACATACGTTGCCACTCCGGCAATTTGTTCATCGGAGAGTTGGGACCACGCCGGCATCTGCCCGGAGTAGGTGACTCCCTTCACGGTGAACGGACCATCAATACCGGCCAGCAGGATGCGCACCATAATCTCCTTCCGGCCCAGCACCCATTCCGATCCGGCCAATGGGGGATATGTCCCGGCAATCCCCAGCGCATTGGCCTGATGGCATTGCGTGCAGTAGTTGAAAGTTCGTGCGCCCACCTTCATCGCGTCGAAGGCGGCGGGTTTGTCCGTTGGGCGGCCCAGCGCCGTAGGATCTTCATCATACATATCCACGCGCCAACCGCCATTATGGGAACCCAGATAGCTGCCGCCCCAGCCCACCAGACTGAAGAACAAGAACAGCATCCACACCGGTGTGGGAGCGAATCCGTCGCGCGGATCGTCCATCTCGCGCATCACCGCCTGGTGCAGGGGCAGAACGTCTTCCTGCTCCCGTTCTTCCTGCTCCCTTGGATCGTATGGCGGCGGATTCGGGTTCGGGTTCATTTTGCCTCCGGCAGTTCATACGTATGATTGAGGCTTTTCAGGTATTCGATCAGAGCTTCGCCGCGTTCGGTGGGGATGATGTAGGCGGCTGCCTCACCTGGTTTCGCCGGCAGCAGCACAGCCTCCACCGGCGGAGTTCCGTCCACATTTGTCCTCCGAAAGAGGAATCCATGTGACGGCATAATGGAGCCCGGCGAAGTAATCCGCGGGTTATATAAATGCAGCGCATGCCATTGCCGGCTAGGCTGCCGTGCGCCGATATTGGCCAGATCCGGTCCGGTCCGCATGGTGCCCATCAACGGTGGATTGTCGAAGATATAGTCGCGCGCCACACTCCGCCGCGTGCCCCAGCCGCGATCAATGTCCGCACCGAAGTTCGCCGCCCGCACCTGCTGGCTGTGGCAATATAGGCACCCCAGGTCGGTATATACGCGCCTACCCACGCTGCGTGCGCCAAACGGGGCAATGGGATGTTCGTAGCCCTGGTCGTCCATAAAGGGCTTCAGGTCGCGGAACTGCCAGTTCGGAATGGCCACCAGGCCGATGGCCGAGGCCAGAATGGAGGCCAGAACGCCGAGGTAAAACGTTAGACGATGATTCATGATGCCAGCCCTGCCTCGGATTGGGGATTCGCCAAAAGTGTCGGCCCGTGGAATTGGCTGACAGGTTTGGTTCGCAGAATGCGCCAGACCAGAATGGCGAAGCAGATATGGGCAATGCTCATCAGCATACCGCCCACGCTTCGCGCGATGAGATACGGCCGCGTGTATTCCACGGTCTGGATGAACGGAATATTCGCGTTATTCATCATCTCGCCCTGATACCAGCCCGCCCAGGTAAGAGCGGCGAAGTAGAGGATGACTCCGCCGGCGGCCGTCCAGAAGTGAACTTTGATCAGCGGCGCGGAACTCCATTCGTTCCGCGTGAGCCGCGGCAAAATGTAGTAATAGGCGCCGAACATGATCATGCTGAAGAATCCATAAAGGCCGAGATGCGCGTGGGCCACCGTGTAGTGTGTGAAGTGCGCAACGCGGCTGATGGACCGCAGCGCCTCGAAACAGCCCTGCGCGCTTACCAGCGTGTAGACCATGGATCCAAAAACCACGAAGCGCAGAGTGGGGCTGGTCTTTAGCATGTGAAAGCTGCCAATCATCGTCAAATGGTGATTGATGGCCAGCGTGGTGACTGGAATCAGCATCATCATGCTGCCGACAATTCCTACCGTGATAATCCAGGCAGGCAGCGGGCCGCCCACCAGGTGATGTGTCCCTGCCCAGTTATAAAACAGAGCCAGCGACCAGAAGCCCAGCAGGCTGATGTGATAGCTGTGAATCGGCTTACCAATCACCTTCGGAATCATGAAATAACTGGTCGCAATGGCCACTGGGGTTACCCACAAGCCAAGCGTGTTGTGGCCGAACCACCAGTTGATGGTGGCCTTGGCGGCACCCGTAACCGATGGCAGTTGCATGGAAACTACGGCGATGGAATACAGAATGGGGAACCAGATGACGGCGGCGAACAGATACCATTGCGAAACATAGGTGTGCTTCACCTTGCGCTCCGCGAACATCTTCAAAGAGGTGGCCAGCAGGATGACGAAGATGAACGCGAAGCTGCCCAGGGCCTGCGGCGGAAATTCCAACCACTCGATTCCCTGGCTGTAACCGGCCAATATCGCGATCATGCCGGCGAAAACTGTCAGGTTCCAGATCACGCAGGTGACCGGCAGTACGCGCCGGAACGGCAGCCGCACTTTACACAGCCGCGCCTGCAGCCATAACAACGTGCCCACGGCGGCCATCGACGACCAACCGTAGCCCACCAGATTCAAATGCACCGGACGCACCCGGCCGAACGTCAGCCATTCATAGTTGGCCAGAAAATCCGGGTTGTGCATCTTGATGGAGGAAAGCATGGCGAAGACGCTTCCCAAAAGCAGCCAAACCACGGCGCTGGCGTAATACCAAACCACGGTCTGCCGGCACGACCGGTCGATCTGAACTCGCGTCAATAGATCGACGCGCTCATTTACGTACCCCTCCGGATCCGGAGCGGCCGCGTTGATCTCAGTTGCGGTTACGCTCATCGCTTGGCTCCCGGGAATGCATCCGTTGGTTTGCCGATCGGTTCGGCTGCGTCGAAAATGCTGTTCGCGCCTTCCTGGGAACCGGTCATCTGGCCGGTGCGAATCGCCCACAGCAGGGCACAAATCGACGAGCAGCCGAACAGCAGCATACAGCCCCAAATCAGAATGTAGGCGGCACTCATTTGCCGCTCGCCAGGGTGGTCAGTATCATTGGTCCCTCAACTCCTGCAACTGCCGTGCCATTGCGATGGCGCGGAAACATTGGATTCATCCAAATCGGAGTTCCATCGGAACTGAGTGAGATTGCCCTGTTGTGTGATTTCACACAGGAAGCCCAAACTTTTCCGGTGCTCCGCGATATCATTGGAATCCGCTAAGGAGAATAGCATGAACAGCAACGATATGGATCGAAGAGAATTTGCCCGCTGGGCACTCGGCGCCGTGGGCGCGGCCGTCTTCGCTGGAAATGCCACCGCGACCGTGCATAAATCAGCGCCGGGGATCAAGCTGTGCGCGCAATCCCCAGCCACGCCTAGCGATGAGCAGCTCTTGTTTCTGAAGCAAATCGGCGCCGAGTACGTGAGCGTCGGTTCCACGCCGGAACTCCGCACCGCCGAAGGGTTTCAGCAGATCAAGAAGCGATACGCCGATGCCGGTATCACGGTTTGGAACATCGGCAACACCAGCGTCCACAACATGCCCGAGGTCACTCTCAACCTGCCCGGGCGGGCCGAGAAGATTGAAGAATATAAGCAGTATCTGCGGAATCTGGGAAAGGCGGGAATCCACTACACCACCTACGCTCACATGGGCAACGGAATCTGGACCAGCGGCCGCAAAGATATTCGCGGCGCGTCGGCGCGCGAATTCGATCAGAACAGTCCGGAGGCGCGTGGAAATTGGGCCGGCAAGATCTCCGCCGGGCCGCTTTCCAATGGCCGCGTCTTCACCAAGGAAGAGATCTGGGAGAACTACATCTACTTCATCAAGCAAGTGGCGCCGGTGGCCGAAGAGGCTGGCGTGCGCATGGGCATTCATCCCGACGATCCGCCAGTGCCGGTGCTGGCAGGCGTGCCGCGCTGTATTTTCGGGAACTTCGAAGGTTACAAGCGCGCCATGGAGATCGCTAATAGCCCGAACGTGGGCATCTGCCTGTGCTGCGGAACCTGGCTGGAAGGCGGCAAAGCGCTTACCGGCAAGGACCCGGAGGAAATGATCCGCTACTTCGGCGCCAAAAAAATCTGGAAGATCCACTTCCGCAACGTCAGCGCGCCGCTGCCGCATTTTGTTGAGACGTTCATGGATAACGGCTACTATGACATGTGGAAAATCATGAAGGCGCTGCGCGACGTAAACTACGACGGTATCGTGATTCTGGACCACAGCCCCGCCATGGTGGGCGGTAACTTCACCCAGACTGCGTACGGGTTCGCCTACATGAAAGCGTTGCTGAATCGCGCGAACGCCGAAGCCAAGGGCTAAGCGCGGGCCGGGACCTATAACCGGTTAATCAGACTGGCCACATACCCGGCGCCGAAGCCATTATCGATATTCACCACAGTCACATTGCTGGAACAGGAGTTGAGCATCCCCAGCAACGCCGCCAGCCCATGAAAACTGGCGCCGTATCCCACGCTGGTGGGAACCGCGATCACCGGACAGGAAACCAGGCCGCCCACTACACTGGGCAGCGCGCCTTCCATTCCGGCGCAGACCACAATCACCCGTGCTTTCGTCAACCGCTCGCGGTTGCTCATCAAGCGGTGAATTCCAGCCACGCCGATGTCCGTGATGGCGTCCACTTCGTTGCCCATGGCCTCTGCCGTCACGCGCGCCTCTTCGGCAACCGGTAGATCGCTGGTGCCCGCACAGGCAATGGCGATTACGCCTTTGCCGTACATCGTCCGGTCGCGCTGCACGCGGATCACCCGCGACCTGGGGAAATATTCAGCGTCCGGAATACGTGCCTGCACCAGCGCCACCGCGGCGATTTCGGCGCGCGTGATCAGCACGTTCTGCGACCGGTTCACCAGTGCTTCGGCGATGGTAGCCACTTCCTCCGGCGTCTTACCTTGTCCGAAGATCACCTCCGGCATGCCTTGCCGCAATGCCCGGTGGTGGTCTACCTTGGCAAAACCCAAGTCTTCGAACGGCATGTGGCGCAGCCGTTCCATCGCCGAATCCACTTCCACCGCGCCGGAACGAACCTCATCCAGCAGCTTTCTCAAATGATCCTGATCCATTAGAATTTCACCACATCGCCGTCACGAAGGCCGAATCTCGCGGCCGCCCCGCCGGGCAGTTCCAGAACATACACTGCCATCTTATGCCCCCCGAAGCTAGGACACTCTTTGGCCGACTGCGAAGGGCAGGGGGGCGTATTCGGGGAAATCTCCACCACCTGCCGGTTCATGTCGAGCCACACAATATCCAGTGGGATGCGCACCTGATACATCCAGTATTGATAAAGGCCGGGGGAACCATGAACGAATAGCATGCCGTGGTCCGGCGCCAGAGATTCGCGGAACATCATCCCGCGCATCATGTCCGCTTGCCGTGTGGCCACCTCCACGCGGATCTGTTGGCCGCCCGGAAGCGTCAGCGGCGTGGTTTGGAATTCGTCAATGGACTGCGCTTTCCTATCACAACCGGTGACAACCAGAGAAAGAAGCACAAGGAGCACGCTGGGGACTTGTAGCATGGAATAATAAGTGTAAGCTCTAGTATCCAACCGATTCCCCAATGGCACAAGGATTCCTGCGCAAACTTCGCCTCACGCTTGAGATGATCAAGTTCGAACACTCCGTATTCGCGCTTCCGTTCGCGTTGACTGGCGCTCTACTGGCCATTCGCGACGAAGGCTTCGCCACCGCCGGATTGGCCTGGAAGCTGCTGTGGATCGTGGTTGCGATGGTCTCGGCCCGTTCGGCCGCCATGGCGTTTAACCGGCTTCTGGACGCCGACATCGACGGCCGCAACCCGCGTACGAAGGCGCGTCACATCCCGGCCGGATTGCTGGGCAAGACCTTCGGCTGGGCGTTCGTCGCTGCCTCTTCCATCGTGTTTTGCGGCGCCGCCTGGGCGCTGAATCCTCTGTGCCTGCGCCTTGCTCCGCTAGCTCTCGCCGTGGTAATGATTTACTCGTTCACCAAGCGGTTCACGTCGTTTTCCCATGTGGTCCTGGGCTTCGCGCTAGGCATCGCTCCCGCTGCCGCCTGGATCGCCATACGCGCTTCGCTCGATCCGCGCATTCTGTGGCTCACCGCGGCCGTCACGTTCTGGACCGCCGGCTTCGACATTATCTATTCCTGCCAGGACTATGAGTTCGATTCGCGCGAAGGGCTGTTCAGTATTCCCAAACGGCTGGGACTCTCCGGCGCGCTTTGGGTCGCCCGGCTGTTCCACTTGGCCATGCTGGCGTGCCTGATCGCGTTGGTGCGGAGTTTCGCCCTCGGATGGCTCAGCCTGGTGGGAGTTGCTCTGGTTGCCTGTCTGCTGTTGTACGAACACAGCCTGGTGAAGGCGGACGATTTCTCACGCGTGGACGCCGCCTTCTTTACCGTCAACGGGTATGTGAGCGTGCTATTCTTCTTCTTTTGGAGTGCTGACATCTTCCTCTTCCGCAGAGGCATCTAAGAACTATGGAACCTGTGATTGACGACCAGCGCCTGAAGCCGATCCTCGAAAAAGTGGAGCGTGGCGAACGCCTCAGTTTTGCCGACGGCGTGACCCTGTACCGCAGTTCCGACATCCTCGCCATCGGCTACATGGCCAACATCGTGCGCGAGCGGCTGCACGGCGACGTCACTTATTTCAACGTGAACCGCCACATCAATCCGACCGATGTCTGCGTCGCCAGCTGCCGCCTGTGTGCTTTCGGCAAGCGCGCGAAAGACCCCAAAGCGTACACCATGTCGCTGGAAGAGGTCTGGCACAAAGCGGGCGAGGGTTACTCGGAAGCGGTCACTGAATTTCACATCGTCGGTGGATTGCACCCGGAACTCAGCCTCGATTGGTTCTGCCAGATGCTGCGTGGCTTGAAGGAGCGATTCCCGCAAGTGCACCTCAAGGCCTTCACAATGGTGGAAGTGGCGTTTCTGGCCCATCGCGCCAAGATCTCTATCCGCGAGACGCTGCAGCGCCTGATTGACGCCGGTGTGGATTCGCTTCCGGGCGGAGGCGCGGAGATCTTCTCAGAGGGTGTCCGCCGTATCATCTGCGATCACAAGATAGACGGCTCTGAATGGCTGAAAACAGCCCAGATCGCGCATGAAATGGGCCTGAAGAGCAACTGCACCATGCTCTACGGCCACATTGAAACCGACGAAGAGCGCGTGGATCACCTGGTGAAGTTGCGCGAAGTGCAGGATAAGACCGGCGGTTTCGTCACCTTCATCCCGCTGGCGTTTCACCCCGACAATACGGCACTGCACCATATCCCGAAAACCACCGGCTTCCTGGATCTAAAGAGCATCGCCATTGCGCGGCTGATGCTGGATAACATCCCGCACGTCAAGGCTTACTGGATCATGATGACGCCGAAGATTGCGCAGATCGCGCTTCGTTTCGGCGCCGACGATATTGATGGCACGGTGGTGGAAGAGAAGATTTATCACGATGCAGGCGCCACCACCAGCCAAGGCTTGCGGCGCGGCGACCTACTGCGTCTGATCCGCGAAGCGGGCCGGGTGCCCATGGAGCGCGATACGCTCTACCGGCCAGTGGAGAGAACCGAGACGGCCTTTACGGTCCTGGTTTAGGCTTTCACTCGCTGCAACGAAGCCAGCGCTGCATCCGCCAATCCCGTCCACTCTGCCACCTGGCTTTCATTCCATCCGGTGATATTCCAGAAACCGCGTGCTGCTTTCCACACCCAGATAACGGTTCAGCATCTTCTTATCGGTGCGCGTCAGGTCAACGACAATCAACCCATCCAAGGAGTCTGAGAAATTGCGGTCCACATTGAAGCCCAGCAACTCGCCGCCCATTTTCAGATAGTGCCGCAGCAGTACCGGAATGCCTTTCTGATCGGACTCGATGTCCGCCACCATCGCCGATAGGTCTTCCACGTCCCAGTTCCCCCGCGAAGTGGCCGGGGCGCGGAATGGGCTGCGAGCCTTCACCAAAGGTGCTCTGTCATCCCTTCGAAAGAAGTTGACCATCAATTGTCGAGACACCGGCTGGTAATCGTTGCTGATACTCACCGGTCCAAAAAGAATCTTGTAGCGGGGATTCCTCGCCACATAGGCCCCGATGCCTTTCCACAGCAAAAGCAGAGGCGTATAGCTCTTCTGATATTCCACCCGAACGAACGAGCGGCCCAGTTCCAGTGCATCGCCCAGATCATGCAGGAAGCGATCCGCGAACGCAAACAGCGTACTGGTATAAAGACCGTTCTTGCCATATCGTTCCAGGATTGTGTCGGTTGGGCCGATGCGATAGGCGCCCGCAATCTCCCGCGTCTGGTTGTTCCACAGGAAGAGTTGCAGATAATAGGCGTCGCAGGAATCCAGGTCGATGGCTTTCCCGGTACCCTCGCCCGCGTCTCGAAAAGCAATCTCGCGCAACCGCCCGATCTCAAACAACACGTTCGGCGCCTCATGGCACTTCGCGTAGTACACCGAGAACTCCCCGGCATCGGCAAGCTTCCTGTCCGGCGGCAGCGCCTCGATTTCCGACTGCAGCAGTTCAGAATCCACAGCCGCCGCGATCGGTTCTGTCGAAGCTTTCACGTGCTTGGACTGCGCACCGCGGTGTTGCAGAAAATACGTCCGCTCCCGCAGATGTGCCATCATCCGCACATCGTCATCCATGGCTTGTAATCGCTTTGCCGGAATTAACGATCCCACGCGCATTTCCAGGTTGCGATTCCGCTTGTTGAAAAATTCATGCACCAGCATCATGGTGCGCACCCGCGCATGGAGCAAACCCAGCACTTGGAACCACGCACTGTTGGCGCCCGCAAAGTAGATGGGCAGCACCGGCGACTTAGTCATCCGTACCAGCCGCGCAATGGTAGTGCTCCATTCCGGATCGGTGATTTGCCGCTTCTGCAGATTCACATGCGCCACTTCGCCCGCCGGAAAAACAACCAGCATTCCGCCGGCTTTCAGATGCAGCAGGGCCTCGCGCATGCCCTTGCGGTTGGCCTTGGTGGCCGCTTCGCCGCCGAACGGATCCACCGCAATGATGCGATCCGCGATGGCGGGAAATAGCTGGCAGAGCAGTGAGTTCGCCATGAACTTGACGTCGGCGCGAACAGTAGGAAGCAACGCCCCCAAAATGGAGCTCTCTATCATTCCGAACGGATGATTTGCTACCGCCACCACCGCGCCGGAAGCAGGAATGCGCGCCAGGTCCGTCCGCGTGATGATCGGATTGACGTTAAGCAGGGCGAGCAAGTTCTCAAAGAACGGACCGCGGCTGGGATGGGCCAATGCATCCCGGTAAATCTGAAGCAACTGGTCGACCATCAGGAACCGCTGCAGGGCAGGTCCGCCCAGGTTTACGTGTGGCACGGTTACAGCGTACAGCGCGATTGATGACAAAATCATGAAGAATGTGTGATTTTATGCTTTGCTAAGCTGTCAACATGCAAAGATATTCTCTCTTCCGGATCGGTGCCCTCGCATTGGCTGCGTCGCTGCTGATGGCTCAGCCGGCTGCCACTCCGAAGGCCGCGGCGCCGGCGGCAGCCGACAAGGCCACTGACAAGCCCGCCGCTCCTCCTGAGCCCGTGCGCGAGAACGGACTATACACAACGGTGTATACAACCCTGGGGAACATCACCGCGAAGCTCTATGAGAAGGAATCGCCCATCACGGTGAAAAACTTCATGGATTTGGCATTGGGCCGCAAAGAGTGGACCGACCCCAAGACGGCCATGCGCGTGAGACGGCCGTTATATCCGGGCACGATCTTCCACCGCGTGATTCCCGGCTTCATGGTGCAGGCTGGCGACCCGACCGGCACCGGCATGGGTGGTACCGACAGGATTCCCGAAGAGTTCGATCCGTCGCTTTCCTTTGATGCGCCCGGCAAGTTCGGCATGGCGAAGGCGTCCGCGCCGGGCACCGGCAGTTGCCAGTTTTTCATCACCGAAGTGCCGACGCCCCATTTGAACGGGCTGCACACCGTATTTGCACAGGTGGTGGAAGGGCAGGACGTAGTGGAGAAAATCGCACGGCTTCCGCGCGATGGGAGCGACAGGCCCAACATGCCGCCCAAGATTGTGAAGATCACGTTTTTGCGCGTTGGTCCAGGAGCGCCAGTAAATCCGCCGCCGGCCGTTAGGAAGACCGGGCCGCCGGCGTCCACCAAGAAGACCGGGCCGCCGGCTTCCACCAAGAAGACCGGGGTTGCGCCGGCCGCAGCCAAGAAGGCGACTACGCCCGGCGCCGCGGCGAAAAAGTGAGCTCTTGGACGATCACGGCTGCGGCACTGTGCGCCTTCAGTGCCGCGTTCGCCGCCGAGACCAACTCGCCCGCAACCGTCCGCTTTGATCCATCGAATCCGGCAGTCGGACCCTTTCCTAGCGACTTTCTCACCGTTGCCGATGCGTCCCAAAAGACGGGACGCCGCGTGAATCTCCCGCTGCCCAATTGCGACGCGCAGCCCTCCGATTGCCAAGACGTTGCCTTGCTCAATCAGTTGGACGGCTTTAACCTGCAGCCGAGGATTCGCGTGCGCTTTTCCGCACCCATCAATCCTGCCACGCTTCGTTCCGGGATCGCCATAGTGTGGCTGGACAACCTGACCACCGAAGAAAATGGACTGCAGCCATTGGGCCACGCCACGCTGATCAATCAGGTGGTTTACGATCCTGCCACCAACACGGTTTACGCCAAGCCCGACGAGTTTCTAGATCAGCACCGCCGCTACGCACTGGTTGTGACCGACGCGATCAAAGACGTTGCCGGAGCGCCAGTGAAAGCCGATGCCGCGTTCCAGAACTGCCTCACCGTACCTTCCAACGGCTATTGTCAAAGCCTAGCTCGGGTGACGGAATTAACCGGAGGGAAAGCGGTGGCGGCATCCATCTTCACCACGCAGAGCGCCACCGCGTTCATGGAAACAGCGCGTGCCGCGCTGCCAGACACCAGCCCCAGCGTGCAACCGGCGGGCGTGAAGAGTATTTTCGACCTGGCCAATCTGGCTGCAATCACGGTGCACTATCAAAAGTCTCCCGATCCCACCCGTCTGTCGGATTTCAACATTCCGTTCTTCCTGCTGGATGGAATAGGGCGGCTGGCGTTCGGTACTTTCCAATCGCCGAACTATCTCAATGACCGGTTCATTATTCCTGCCGCGCCGGCCAACACAACGCCTGCCAGACGACTTGCGACAAACCAGCTCTCCTTTCACGCCTGGCTCCCCTGGACGCCCAAGCCCACCGCGGGATATCCCGTGGTCATCGTAGGCCACGGCTTTACAGACGATAGCTTCGGCGTCTCCAGCGCAATGGCCGGAACCCTGGCACGTTCCGGCTTCGCCACCATCGCCATCAATATTTTCGGACATGGCTTCGGGCCCGCCGGCAAAGTCAGCCTCACGGATAAAACCGGCACAGCGGTAGACATCCTGACCGGTGGCCGTGGCCAGTCGCTATCTGCCGGCGGTGCCTACGGCCCCTTTGATGGCTGCATTCTTCCCGGCATCTTCAGCGCCCGCGATTGCCTGCGCCAAAGCGTGATTGACCTGATGCAGTTGACGCGCGCCATCTCCCTTGGCATGGATCTGGACGGCGACGGTATCGCCGATCTGGACCCCGCAACCATCTATTACGCCGGCCATTCCTTCGGCTCCATCTACGGAACCATCTTCAGCGCACTCGAGCCGTCCATTCTCGCGTCGGCATTGAATAGCGGCGGGGGATCGCTTTCCGACATCGCGCGCACCAGTCAGTCCCTGCGCTTGCTCGGCATTTTGGTGCTGGCAGGACGCACTCCATCGCTGCTCAACAACGGGTCCAACTTTGACGACGGATCCGTTCTGCGCTACCAACCTGTGCGAATAGAAGACGTCCCCGGGGCCATTCCCGTCCAGGACTTTTTCGAAATTGTCGAGTGGTATGGCGCCGCTGGCGACGCGCTGGCGTATGCGCCACACCTAAAGTCTTCCACGCTTCCGGGTGTCCAGATTAAGCCGGTCCTGTTCCAGTTCGGCTCCGGCGATCCCGTAGTTCCCAACCCGGCGCAGACGGCTCTGGTGCGTGCGGCAAACATGCGGGAGTCCACGCAATTCCTCCGTTACGATCTGGCGCGCGCGGTCGCTCCCAGCCTGCCTTCCAGTCCTCATTCCGCCATCGCGAACATAAACTCCACAGCCGAACTAACATTGGCGCTGGCGCTGCAACAGCAAATTGCCGGGTTCCTGCTTTCCGGCGGAAAAACAATTCCAAATGGAAATGTTTTGGTGCGCCCACTCTTCGGAAAGGACCTGTTTGAGAGCCCGCAATTTCTAACGGAAGACTTCAATTACGTTCAGTAATCGATGCCGTGCTCGCGCAGCTTCACTAGCTGATCGACGTTCAGATTTTTCAACCCGCCGGCGTAGAGCCGCGTGATGTATGCGCCGCTCACGCCGCGCTGGTGAAGCTTCACCAAATCGTCCGTGCTCAGCGATTCCAACCCGAACGCAAAGCTTCTCTACTCGCGATTGCCACTCCAGCGGCATTATCCGGCGGTTCTGGCTTCTGAGCCGCTGCGCCGCCACCCAGCCACCTGCGGACCACACGGACAACAAGAGGACTCCCGCCAGCCAGACACCGGTCAATATCGGAAAAATGTCCGCCGCATTCATGCCGCGCACTGGAGCATCATCCATTTCATCTGGCAAGGAACCTCGATCGACGCGCGCGCACGGTGGAAGGCCCGCGGTTCCAAAGCGCGCGCAGAATCTCAAGCTCGGAATCGGTCGGCCTGGGTAGCTTCGGAAGTCCCACAAACGAACCCTGATACGAAGGCCTTCGTAAGTCAACGAAAAAGTATTCGCACGCCAAGTGCACCGCCGGCGGCCAATGTGAGATGCTGTGCCATGGCTGCCGAATTCACATTACTGTCACAACAGGCCTCACCACCAGCGGGAAGTAGCCGGAATTGAAGATCGCGATTTTCGGTGGTACGTTCGATCCCATCCACCGCGCCCACCTCACCGTGGCCCGTGAGGCTGTCAACCGGTTTGGGCTTGACCGCGTGCTCTTCGTTCCGGCGGCACATCCCCCGCACAAGCCGGATGCGGGAACCTCATATGCCGACCGTCTGCGGATGGTTCAACTCGCCTGCGAGGGTGAACCATCTTTTGAGGCGTCCGATATCGAATCAGGCAGCGGCAAGAGTTATTCCATTGACACCATCGAGCGCTTGCGGGTCCTTCTCTCCGCCGGCGATCAGCTCTACTTCATCATCGGCGCTGACGCTTTTTCTGAAATTCTGACGTGGCACCGCGCAGCCGACGTCCTTCAGTCGGTAGACTTCATCGTTGTTAGCCGGCCCGGCCACCGCTTCGCCATCCCGCCAGGCGCGCGCGTGCTCCGGTTGGACACTCTGGTTCTGGAAGTCTCCTCATCGGCCATCCGGCGGGAACTCGCCATAGGGGATCATCCCGCCGAGCTACCGGAAAAAGTATTCGCCTACATTCGCGCGAATGGGCTTTATATATAGGCGATCACGTCGATTTCCACAAGCGAGTCGCCCGGAATACCGCCAGCCGCGGCGATGGTGGTGCGCACCGGCGGATTCTCACCAAAGCGCCCCATAAACACCTCGTTCATTCCCTTGTAGTCCTTCAGATCGTTTAAGAAGACACTGCACTTCAGCACTTTGTCCATGGAGGAACCGGCATTCTCCAGTTCCTTCTGCACTTCGTCCAACACAATCTTGGTGTGCGATTTGATGTCGCCTGGAACGTGGGCGCCTTTTCCGGCGATGAACAGGAGGTTGCCAAAAGAAACTGCGCCCGAAAACAGCGGCGTGGTCTTCGGTTTCCCATTGCGGTAATGGACTTTCTTGGTGGGTCCGGTTTGCGCTTGCGCGGCGCCGGCAGCAGCGGCCATGCCGACCGCGGTCTTCAGGAGGGTACGTCTGTTGTTGGTCATATTAAGATTAATTATGATGCAACGACGTGCTTTCCTGCAGTGGTCCGCCGCGGCGCCGGCCGCGCTGGCCAGCGTCACCACTGACACTCCGAAATATAGGTCGGTCAGCAACTATCAGCCGCACTCCTCCAAGGGCTTCCCGGCAAGCGTTGTCTCCGTCCATTCCGCGAAGTCGATGGATGAGGCTACTGAGAAGGTGGACCCGCAAACCGTCCGCCAGATGATCGAACGCGGCATGACCGCGCTAACCGGGGAATCGACTCCGGCGGCGGCCTGGAAGCGCTTCTTCTCACCGTCGGACGTGGTCGGCATCAAAGTGAACTGCTCCGGTGCGCCAAAGATCATGTCGCATCCCGTCGTAGTAGCGGACATCGTGCGCAACCTGCTTGCCGTTGGCGTGAAGGCGGATCAGATTTACATCTACGAACGTTTTCCCGATCAGCTTGAATCGGTGAACTACGGAAAGTATCTCGATCAGAAAGTGAACATTCAAGCCGTGGAAATGTCCCGCGGATCCATTCGCCACTACGATCCTGAAACCTACGTGGAGGTGAATTTCTTCGGCGAGGAAGATACGCGGTCGAACCTGGTGCGATTGGTGAGCGAGAAGTTCACCAAGATCATCAACGTGCCCAATATGAAGGATCATGGCGCGGCCGGCGTAACCGGGTGCTTGAAAAACATTGCCTACGGAAATTTCAGCAACGTCGCGCGCTCTCACGCGCATGAGAAGACGAACACCAAGACTTTCATCGGCACCCTGGCTTCGATGGAGCCGTTGAAATCTAAAACAGTGCTCAACATCATGGACGGCCTGAAAGGGATCTGGCACGGCGGACCATTCCAGTTGAAATCGGAATTCGGATTCTTCCCTAAGAAGATGATGTTCGGCACGGACATGGTTGCCATGGACCGGCTGCTGATTGACGTGATCGAGAATAAGCGGAAAGCTGAGCACGCCAGGTCGGTTTGGGATCGCTCCCGGGACCAGATCGTCACTTCGCGTTCGGCCGATCCCAACAAGAATCAGTTCATCCGCGAGCCCGGTCATATCGAGTATGCCGCTGGCCTGGGCCTGGGTGAGTACGACATTAAGAAGATCCGGCTGCAAGAGTTTGAACTGTGATGGTGAGCTTCTTCCTTGCGTCCATCCTACTGTTCAAAGACCAGGACATTACTGGCGCCGTGAAGCTTCCGGTGCCGGCCGTACAGTACAGAATGAACGTAGCATCGGCCACCAGTGCGCCATGGGTCAACGCGAACGGCTGGCTTATTCAGCGCAGCCCCGGCCGCAAAGTGTTTTACGATCTACCAAAAGGCGCAGCGGAATTGGCCATGGCAGAAGCGCATGCCTACAATGCCGATGCCCTGGTGAAGGTGGCGCCAGAGGATGCGGACGCCTACCGGAAGATGAATGCGTTTCTGCAGCAGGTGGGTACCGCAGGCCCGCAATTGGGAAACATTGCCGTGATGGACGATGGCTCAGCGCAGGCTGGCGAAGGGCTCAATTTGCTCCATCGCAAGAACCTCCTTTACCGCATGGTGAGTGCGCCCGAATCCAAGGCCGATCTGAATATCAAGGTGGATAAGGGTATTTCAAATCCTCTCGACTTCGCCGCCGAAGTGCGGGAGAAACTCACCGATGAGAAACGGCTCATCCGTATTTACGGCAGCGCCGTCGTGCTAGCCAACCTCACTGGCACTAGCGGGCACTTACAGCTCCACCTCGTCAATTACGGCAAGAAACCAATTGACGGTTTACGCATTCGGTTGCGCGGGTCATACAAGGTGCAACGTGTCTCAATCTACGACACACCCGATCCGAAAGTTGAGGACTTCACCACTCATGATGGCGGAACGGAGTTCAGTATCCCACGCGCCGGGCTCTATTCCGTGATTGATTTAGAATCCAAGTAGGACGCGGATCCCGCCGGATTGTTTCGGTTTTCTCGCGCGATTGCGCTAATAAAAACAGTCGTAACTAATTGTCCCTTCGTACCTCCATTAGCAGTGGTCGTAACGCTAGCCACGCTAATCTCTCAGGAGGCAACAATGGCAAACAACAAAATTCTAGACGAAGTAATTGCGGAAGCGCCGAATCGGCGAGCGTTCATCGCCAAGCTGGCAATGGCGGGCGCGGCGGTAACGGCTGTGGGAGCCGGAGCGAAGATCGCGAGCGCGCAGAGCGCGACCCCCACGGACGCGGACATTCTGAATTTCGCGCTTAATCTCGAATATCTCGAGGCCGAGTTCTATACCCTGGCGACCACTGGCAAGACCATCGACCAGATGGGCATCGGGATCGACGGCAGCGGTACATCGGGAGCAACAACCGGCGGGCAACTTGTGAATCTGGATAACACCACCATTTTTACGAAGGACATCGCCAATCAGATTGCCGCGGACGAACGCGCGCATGTCACTCTCATTCGCGGCGCACTCAAGGCAGCGGGCGCACAACCGGTGGCCAAACCGGCCATCAACCTGGGCGCTCTTGGATTCGGTTTCGGCGCCACCACAGACTTTTTGCAACTGGCCAGAGCCTTCGAAGACGTCGGTGTTACTGCCTATGCCGGCGCCGCGCCTTTGATCTCCAGCAAGGAGATACTCGGTGTCGCCGCCCGCATCGCCGAAGTGGAATCGGAACACTCGGCCAACATCCGTTTGCAAGTAGCAAAGCTGGGCATCTCCACGTCGCTTCTGGATGGGGCCGATGTGCTGCCGCCGCCATCGGGATCGAAATACTTTCCGGTGGATAGCAACGGCCTTACGCAAATCCGTACTCCGGGCCAAGTGCTCTTTCTGGTCTACGGATTCAAGGCCAACGTCAAGTCCGGAGGCTTCTTCCCCAACGGCTTCAACGGCACAATCAACACATCGTCAGACGGCGTTTCCACCGCCAACATCACCAACGCATCGGTGAACCCCACCACCACAACCACAAAAGACGCAATGATCACGCTGGACGCCAGCGGTTCCACCAGCGCTTCCGGCAAGCTCACCTATTTCTATATGGTGAAACCCGGCGGCAAGGTGCCCGCGATCCTGCAATCTTCCGACAATCCCAAGGCTACTATCCAATTCGTGAACGGTGCCGGAACCTATCCGCTCACGTTAACCGTCACTGACGGCGCCGGCAAAACATCCTCCGCCGACATCATGCTCATTTACCAACCGTAGCGAATGCAATAAGCTGGCAGGGTGGGAAGAGACATTTTGGATCTACCGGCGCCTGCCGCCGACGCACGCATCGCATACGGGAAAGATATAAATCAATTCGGTGAGCTGCGGTTGCCGAAATCGGCCGCAGCTCATCCGGTCCTGGTTTCCATTCACGGCGGATTCTGGCGCGCGGCATACGGACTTGATCATACGGGCCACGCGTGTGCAAAGCTGGCGCAGGCCGGCGTAGCCACTTGGAACCTGGAATACCGCAGGGTGGGCCAGCCGGGCGGGGGATGGCCTGGAACTATGGATGATGCACTCGCTGGCTTGGAATATCTGAAAACGCTGGCCGCGTCGCACCCATTGGATCTGAAGCGCGTGGCCGTGATGGGCTTTTCCGCCGGCGGGCACCTCGCATTATGGCTCGCTTCGAAGCCCCGCGCCATAGCACTGAAAGGCGTAGTCTCGTTGGCTGGAGTAGCCGACCTGAGGCGGGCATGGGAAATGCGGTTGGGGAACGGCGCTGTGGATGATTTCATTGGAGGTTCACCCGCGCAGTTTCCGGATCGATACCGCGCCGCTTCGCCGATCGAATTGTTGCCCGGCGGTACGAAAGCCCGGTTGGTACATGGCACCATGGACACCACGGTCCCTATCGAAATCAGCGAGCGTTACGCGAAAGCCGCTACATCCGCGGGCCTGGATGCCAAGCTGATTCCATTGCCTGGAGCGGATCATTTCCCCGGCATGGACCCGCGCGGCCCGGAATGGAAAATCACCGAAAATGCGGTTCTGGAAATCCTCGGCCTTCAACGCAAATAGACCATCATCTCCGTCGCCAGCAGCAGGCCCATCGCGCCGCCTCGAGCGTCTTCGCCCAGAACAGCGGGGCGGTCCAGATAGTCCTGCAACGATTTCTGCTTCCCCGTGCCCGTACACACATCCACCAGCGTGCCGTCAGCGGCCATCCTCGATTTTGCGGCTCGCCACGCTTTGAGGATCAGCGGGTCGTACGTTGCCCGGTCCAGCCAGCCAAGCCGTACACCGCGCGCCATGGCAAAGGCAATCATGCACGTGGCCGTCAACTCGCGGTAGCTGCCTTTCACGTCGATCACCTGCTGCCACGCACCACTTGGATCCTGATGCCGGGCCAGCGCTTCCATGTGCGCTCGGAATGCCGTCAGCAACTTGGCGAACCCCGGATGACTAACCGGCAATTCAGAAAGGCTCCACGCAATTCCCAGGGCAGGGAAACCGTTGCCGCGTCCCCAGGCCGCCTGGTCCAGCGGAGAATGCCGGTGCAATCCATCCGGCCGCAGGTTCATCCGCAGCATGAACTCAATCTGCCGCACGCACATGTCGTAGTATTTCG
>JBBRNO010000109.1:0-22636 GCA_038230275.1 Bryobacterales bacterium | reverse complement strand
TTCGTATCGTCAACGAAGCGCGGCCCCAGCGGCCGCTCTCCTGTTCCCGGCGCGATGAGCTTCGAATACTGCGGGCTGATATTTCGAACGATGGCGGGCAGCGTCTCCGCCACCGACTTCGAAAGATGCCGGCTGTCGGTACGCGGATAACTCAGCAGCTTGTACTTTTCGTAAAGTACCTGCGCAATCTCCAGCGTCTTCTGCGCGCTGAATCCATACAGGCGATTCGCATGGCGCTGCAGTTCGGTAAGGTCGTACAGCGGCGGCGGCCCCATCCGCTTCGTCTCGGATTGCAGCGATGCAATGCGAGCCTCCCCAGTGCGGGCTCGCGCGACAATTTGCTTGGCCTCGTCGTTGTCCTTGGCCGCTGGAAGGCGCATAGCCTGTTGCAGCGTCTCTTTTTCTTTGTTGAACGGGCGGTGCCAGGTGCCCTGATAGCTCGGGCGGTCTTTCAACGCGGACGATTCCTGAGGCGAAAACGTGGCCACCACTTCGCGGTATTCTTCCGGAACGAACTGCCGGATGGCCAGTTCGCGCTCTACGATCATCGCCAGCGTAGGCGTCTGCACCCGGCCCACGGAAAGCTCTTCGCCGAAAGCCAGCGTGTAGGCGCGGGAGAGGTTCATTCCCACCAGCCAATCCGCGCGGCTTCGTCCACGGGCCGCGTCGCCCAGACCGTCGTAGTCGTGCCCGTCCTTCAACTGGTCGAAGCCCTTACGAATCGCGTCGGGTGTCAGCGAAGAGATCCAGAGACGCTGCACAGGCTTTGTCGATTGCGCCGCTTCATAGATGTAGCGAAAGATCAGCTCGCCTTCCCGCCCGGCGTCCGTAGCACACACCACTCGCCCCACCTTCGGCGACGTGATGATCTTGCGGACCGTCTCATACTGGTCTTTCGTCTTGTCGTAGACAACCAGCGGCCACTCTTGCGGCAGCATCGGCAGCAGGTTGCGCCGCCAGCTTTTCCATTCCGGACGGATTTCGTGCGGCTGCGCCAGAGCCACCAAATGGCCGATGGCCCACGTGACGATGAAGCCGCCGCCATGCAGGTACCCATCGCCCTTTTGATTGGCGCCTAGAACCTTGGCAATGTCGCGCGCGACGGACGGTTTTTCAGCAACAACCGCGGTGTTGCCGGCGGCATGGCCATTCGAGGGCGGAAGTTGGGGTGACTTCTCGGACAACGCGGATGCTTAATTGTAGCGGGCGCGGCGTTAGACTTTCAGTGGATTGAACCAGCGCAACCCCTTGAAGCGCGCGAAGTCTGTATCGGTGGAAGCGATTTCAGCTCGATACTCAATCGCCAGGGCGGCCAGATGCGCGTCTGTAGTCAGGTTACCGGCCGTACCCAACTCTTCCAGTAAGCGGAACAGTATTTCAGCGTGGCCTTCTCCAGGTGAGATGATTTGCACCCGCGGATTCGCCAGCCAAGTGCTAACTCGCCGCGTGGCCTCGGTGGGGACTATCGGATTCGGCGATGCTCTGCGGTGTGTGGAAATCCGAATAAATCCCAGAACCGCGACCCAAGCCAAGCCAATGGGCCGTGGACCCATCATCGTTTGATCCCACCAAGAACGAGCCGCCGCGTGGCGAAGAGATGCCGGGTTGTAGGCGTGCAGCAGTAGATTGACGTCTGGAATGATCATCTGGAATGATCATCGGTTCTGTTTCAAGAGATAGTCTTCCACTTCCAGGTCATCGAGAAATTGATTGAGTTTGTCAGGGTCGATACCAGGATTAAGGCGGAAGCTGGCGGGAAACGGCTCTACTTTAAACGGTTTCTCCTTAAGCTTGGCCACCCGCAATCCAGCCCGTAACGCGGAATTCACCGCTTCTTTCAGCGTCAAATGTTCCGTCTCAACTTTATTCTTCAGCTCTAGCGCCACATCGGGATCGAGAGTGAGTGTAGTTCGCATATAAACATCATAACGCATGCAAGTTGTGATGTCTCAACATCAATACAGAAACACTTTCCACGTCGTCACCACCAGCGCATGGGTCACCATCGGCGCTCGCACGCTACCCGCTTGCAGGAAAGCGTGCCCCAAAACCACGCCGTGAATCCCTGCCATCACCACCATCTTCCAATTCGGAAAGGCATGCCCGAAGCCTAGATGCGCCAATCCAAAAATCACCGCGGTGATCATAATCGCCGCGAAGTCGTCATTGGTTTCGCGACGGATCATCTGCTGCAGTACGCCGCGAAAAAAGAACTCCTCCAGCGTAGCCAATCCCCAAAGTGTCCCCAGAAATGTCGCAACGATTAGCAGGATCGCTTTCGAAGCCGGCGTCACGGTCTGCGGGTGCAACAGCCCGAAATAATTCCCCGCGAAATACCCGAACGGCAGAAATCCAAAATAGTGAATCACGCCGATTTTCCATTCCTTCCCGCGGGGAATAAAGCCAAAATTGATCCCGCTCATTTTGCGGATCGACAGGCAAGCCATCATGCCAATACGAATCCACATGATTGTTCCCAGGACTGCAAGCGTGACCTTCGGCGCCGGGCTAACGTAGATCGTATTGAAGATCTTCGATAAGTAGACCGCAGCCATCAAAGCCAGAAAGCCAACATCGGCCAGCGTCCGGCTGCCCGCCCACAGATACCAAAAGGACGCCGCGCCCGCCAGCACCAGCAGCGTAATCAGCGATTGTATCTGGAAACTTCCGGTCGCCAAAGCGGCGATGCAGTAAGGCACAACCGCACTTACCGTCATCAGGGCAGCCAACATAACGGGAGTTGCCCAGGATTCCACCCGCCGGCGCACCGGCTCTATCCCGGTGCCCAAATAGAAGGCCACTTCCAGCAAAAACGCAGGGACAACCGCCAGCGCTATACCGGCCGGTATATTGTAGAGTTGTGCGTAAAAGAGGGCCGCGATGCAAAATGCCACCCAGACGGCTGCGAGCGTGAAGCCATACCCGCGTAGCGATTCCTGCATTCGGTTCATCTTATCATTCAGCCTGCTGCTAACCCCGGCAATCGCCGCCGATCCGCCGCCCGATCTGGCGCGCAAAGTGGCCAACCGGGAAGCGGAAAGCGAAGCGGCGCGCAATAACTACACCTACCGCCAGTCCGTCGTCGTGGAAGAGATGGATTCGCGCGGCAGCCGTGCCGGGGAATACCGCGAAGTCCGGGAGGTCATCTTTTCCCCAACCGGCGAGCGAACCGAACACATGGTGGGCAAACCACTGATGAATCTGAAACGCATGAAGCAGACCGAAGAAGATTTCCGCGACCTGCGCGAAGTGCAGCCGTTCCTGTTCACCGCCGACCGCCTATGGGCGTACGAAACGAAATTCCGCGGCGAGGAAACCGTGGATGCAGTAGATTGCTGGGTGATGCAAGTGCGCCCACGGCAGATTCTGCAAGGGCAGCGCCTGTTCGACGGCAACTTCTGGATCGACAAACGCGACTACTCCATCGTCCGCACCGAAGGGCAGGCTGTCCCGCAAATCCACAGCACCAATCCGGATCGTGAGAATCTCTTCCCGCATTTCACCACCTTCCGCGAGAACATCGGCGGCCACTGGTTTCCCGTCCACACGCACGCCGACGATACGCTGCAGTTTCGAAACGGTCCGTTGCGAATGCGCCTGACCGTGCGCTATTTGAACTACCAGAAATTCCAGGCGGAATCGAAGATCGTTCCCACCCAGCCGTAACCTATCTCATGACAGACAGGTATTCGGCCCAAGGGCCCACTTCCTGCTTGTATCGCTTGGCCATCACTCGGGTCACTTGCAGAATGTGCCCCAGATCGTGGGCGGTCCATGTTGCCAATAGTTGCCGCACCGTTACCAGGCCTAGAGCGGGATGCAGCCCGTCCAATTCCAGTTGCCCGGGCTGTAAGTCAATCGCGCGCAGCCGCATCAAATTGTCCTGGCGCACCGCAGAGAACTCATCCAGTAAACTGGAAAGCGATTTCCCGTCGCTTTCGAGGAACTGCGCCTCTCGATCAAATGTGTCAAAGGGGCGGCTTGTGCCATGCTGTAGGATAATCTCCAGGCGAGGCATCCAGTCGGCACGCTCGGCGTGAATCAAGTGGCCGACAACCACGTAGGGGCTCCACGTGCCGGGCCCCTCTGTAGCTTCTGTCCACGCGCCCGGTAAATCGCGCAAGAGGGCATTCAACGTAGCAGGAGTACGTGTCAAAACAGCCAAGGACTCTTCCAGGAAATATTCCGTCATAGGATTCACTATACGTGCGGTTAATCGATCCGAATCGGCACCGTCGCCGATCCCGCATCTTCCCCATTGCGCTTCAATCGTCCATTCAGCCGGTAGTTGCCCGCGGCAAATGGCTCGTTCGGCTTTGCATAAAGGGGCACCTGCTGAAACGCGGTAAAGTCCGCCAAGACGTCTGAGCCGGTCAACGGGATGGCCGCCTGAAAAACCTGCCGGTCAGTTGCATCGCGCAATTCCACTTCTAAGGAGAACACGCTCCCATCCAGCGGATGCTGAATGCCCAACCGCGCCTGGAAGCAGGGCTTGTACGTGTTTACCGGATCGCCGCCCCCGATTCCGCACGCGGGAAAATAGCAGGGTATGGCACAATTGGTCACTTTCTTATTTGTGACATCCAGGCGTGTGTTCTCCACGCCAATCCGAAACCCAACAGCGTCGGTTGCCAAGCGGATGCCCTTCCCAATGCGCACCGAGACCAATTGCAGCCCGTCGGTGAAGCCTCCCGAGGAACCGGTTAGCAACATTGAGCTTCTCTGCACCAGCCCCAGTCCGCGTACAAAAGTTCCGGTTTCCCGGATAAGGCTGAACTGGTTAGTCTCGTAAATGATCCCTCCGGAAAAGGTCCCCAGCGCACTCGTATAGGTAAAGTTGCGCTGCCGGATGGTCAGCAAGGCGGCGGGATCTGGATTGGCTGTAGGGTCCAGCCACAACTCTTCCGTCTGCGTCGCGGCATCGCGGATTCTGTAAACCCGCCCGTCGCTATCGTTGCGCAGCAGCATGTCACTGCCAGGCCGGGTCGAGAGCACATAATAGGTTCGATCTCCGCGCTGCTCCAACCCGGTGATTGTCCAGGTAACGTAATCAGACGTCACCACCCGGCTGTCGTATCGATACACCCACTGGTTGCCAATCTGCAGCGGGAACCACGCCCCTGCCGCCAAGGCTGCTTCCAACGGATCGGGACGAGCGTCGCAACTCACTTTCGCCGACACCCGCGCCAGTTCCGAGCCCGCATCATTCACCAGCACAAAAACCAGACCGTTTGAAACCCACTCGCCGGTCTGGGCAGCTCCCGCCGGCGCTTCCCTCCCAGTCATCGCCGGACCCTGCGCGTCCCCAATGCGAACCTGCACCGCACCCGGCCCGGGCGTGTTCCAGGAAAGTGTGGCCGCTCCCCGCCCCGATAAGCACTGCGTGATTACCGCCGGCGTAATCGAAATCGATGAGCTCTGTGCGAACAACGCCGCAGTCTGCCCAAGAATCCAAACGAAAGTCAGGTACCGGAACATGGCTATCATAGTAGCAAGGCAGCTGAATCCCCGGCCGGGCCGAAAACATCCCATTGTTGACAGGAATTACGGCGATTCATAGAATGAAGACATCCAAATGAGCTTGGCTACCACTACGCTTGGTGTGTCCTCCGGCCCACCGGCAACCTCGCTACTCTCGCAAATCGGCAATACTCCGCTGGTTTACCTGGGAAGGTTGAGCGCGGACTTGCCAGGTGTCGAGATCTACGGGAAAGCGGAATACCGCAACCCCGGCGGCTCCGTGAAGGATCGCCCAGCCTTGAACATGATCGATGAAGGCGAGCGTTCCGGAAAACTCACCAAAGACAAGATCATCCTCGATGCCACCAGCGGTAACACCGGGATTGCCTACGCGATGATTGGCGCGGCCAAGGGTTACCGCGTCAGATTATGCCTTCCGAAAAACGCATCCATCGAGCGGAAACGGATTCTCAAAGCCTATGGTGCGGAGATCATTTTCACAGATCCCGGCGAAGGCTCCGACGGAGCGATTCGGAAATGCAAGGCGGTCTACGCCGAAAATCCGGACGCCTACTTCTATCCGGATCAGTACGGCAACCCGGCCAACTGGCAGGCACATTATAAAACTACAGCCGTAGAAATAATGGAACAAACTCATCACCAGATCACGCATTTTGTGGCCTGCCTGGGGACCAGCGGCACCTGCATGGGCGTCACCAAGCGTCTAAGGCACGATCTGCCGCACGTGAAGTGCTATTCGGCGCAACCCTCCAGCGGCTTCCACGGTCTGGAAGGGTTGAAACACATGCCCACCGCCATCGTTCCAGCCATTTACGATGACAAACTGACCGACGGAAACTTATGGCTGGAAACCGAAGATGCGCATCGGATGGTGCGCAGAGTCGCCCGTGACGAAGGAATTCTGATCGGCGTCTCGGCGGGCGCCAATCTCCATGCGGCGCACACCATTGGAACCGATCTGGTGAAGCGTGGCGAGCCGGGCGTCATCGTAACTATACTTTGCGACGGCGCAGACAAATATCTAAGCGAGCATTTCTGGGATGATCAAGATTGAACAGGCGGCATGGGATCTTATGGTTTCCCATGCTCGCTCAACCTATCCGAACGAGTGTTGCGGCGCGATGCTAGGCTCGGTAGACGGGGACCAAAAATCCGTGCAAGTTGCTGTAGTACTTGAGAATGCCTTCCAAGGTGCGCAAGGCACTTTCTATCAATTGCGTCCCGAAGATCTGATTAAGGCAGACGCCGAAGCCCGCCGCCAGGGCATGGATCTGGTGGGAATTTTTCACTCCCATCCTGACTGCGACGCTTACTTTTCCAAGACCGACCTCGAAAATTCCTGCCCTTGGTATTCTTTCGTGGTCCTATCGATTCAAAAGGGTGAATTTCACCACGCAAATAGCTTCCTGCCCGACGCCGACCAAACGGTCGCCGTGCCGGAAGAACTCCAACATCCGAGGTAATACATTGGCCAAGATTCTGATTCCCACCCCTCTACGACAGTTTGTAGAAAAGAAAGACTCCGTGGAATTGCCGGGAGCGACCGTAGGCGAATTACTGGCGGCGCTGACATCGCAATATTCCGACCTTCGCAAGCATCTCTACAGCGATGAAGGTAAACTGCGCAGCTTTGTCAACGTCTACGTCAATGACGAAGATATCCGCTACTTGAGCAAGGATGCCACGCCAGTCACAGACTCAGACACCGTATCGATCGTACCCAGTATCGCCGGGGGCCGTCATGGCAGTTGAAACACTATCCCAACAGTCAACTTCTCTAACCAACGACGAAATCCTGCGCTACAGCCGGCACCCGATCATGCCGGAAGTCGGCATAGAAGGCCAGATTAAGCTGAAGAATGCAAAGGTCTTAATGGTCGGCGCCGGAGGTTTAGGTGCACCGCTGGGCCTGTATCTTGCCGCCGCCGGCGTGGGACGAATCGGTGTGGTGGATTTTGATGTCGTCGACTTCACCAACCTCCAGCGCCAGGTGATCCACGGTACCAAGGACGTTGGCCGCAAGAAGCTCGATTCGGCAGCCGAGAGCATGCTCGACATCAACCCGCTGATTCAGATCGACCGCTTCGACGTCGCCCTGAACAGCGAAAATGCCATGGAAATCTTCAAGGATTACGACATGGTGGTGGATGGCACGGACAATTTCCCGACGCGCTATCTGATCAACGATGCCTGCGTCCTGTCGAAGATCCCGAACGTGTACGGCTCTATTTTCCGCTTTGAAGGCCAGGCGACGGTCTTTGCCTATCCTGGCGGACCTTGCTACCGCTGCCTTTATCCGGAGCCACCCCCTCCGGGCTTGGTGCCAAGCTGCGCCGAAGGTGGCGTTCTGGGAATTCTACCGGGACTGATCGGCCTGGTGCAAGCCACTGAAGCGGTGAAACTTATCTTAGAAACAGGCGAGTCGCTGGTTGGGCGGCTAATGCTCTATGACGCGCTTGCCATGCGCTTCCGCGAGTTGAAACTGCGCCGCAACCCGGAATGCCCCATGTGCGGCGATCATCCCACAATCACGCACTTGATCGACTATCAGCAGTTCTGCGGCGTACCGCAAGAAGCTCCCGCCGCCCCTGCGCAAGCCGCCGTGCTGGAGGGAGAGATTGATCCTACAACTTTAAAACAAATGATCGATCGAGGGGACAAGTTCGTTCTGATTGATGTCCGCGAACCTCACGAATACAAGATTTGCAACATTCCCTTCGCCAAGTTGATCCCGCTGGGAGACCTTCCCAAGCGCGTGAGCGAACTCAACCCCGCCGACCAAATCGTAGCCCACTGCAAGAGCGGCGCCCGCAGCGCAAAAGCTGTCGATTTCCTGAAGCAGGCCGGTTTCAAAACGGTCCTGAACATGAAGGGCGGCATCCTCGCCTGGAGTGACAAAGTGGATCCTACTGTCGCCAAGTATTGATTCAACAGTAAGTGATCCTACTAATGTCCGGTTTTCTGTTCAGAAATCGCTATATTTGTCGATAGAACTTCCAGGAAATGCGTCTTTGACCGAGCGGTTCGCCCGGTTACAACGTTATTACTATTCAATGGGCGCTAGGATTTTTCTGATAGCTGCGTGCTTGCTAGGGACGGCAACGGCCCAGGCGGAGTTCCGTTTTGCCTTCGACCCCGACCAGAACAGCTGGCGGCTCTCCAACGGCGTAATTGAAGCGAACTTCCAACTCGCCGCGGATGGCACGTTTCAGTTTCAATCCCTACGCGGCCTCAGCGGGCAAGGCACCTGGAACAAGGCCGATGGCTATGCCGCTTCTCTGATCCGCCTGACGGTCAACGGCAATGTCTACAACGGTAGATCCCGCTACCGCCTGGTGAGGCAACTCACGCAGCCGGTGGAGCGGCAAGGACTGAAGCAGTCCATCGTCCTGATAGACGAGAACAACCGGTTGCAATTCACCCTGGAATTGACCATGTACGAAAAGCAACCGGTTCTGGAACACCGCCTGCTGCTGCACAACCTCCAGCCGGGAACCGCCTACATTCAAGCGCTGGATCTGCTGCCCTGGTCCTTTGCGGACAACCTGGAAACCTTCCGTACTTTCCGCGTGAATCAGTGGGCCGTAGCACCGGTGGCTCAGAATTTCGAGCCGTTCCAGGACATTCTCGACCGCGACGGTCCGCCGATCGCGGTGCAAGCCGGTTCGCGCGGCGCGCATTGTTCCTGGTTTGCAGTTTCCGATCACACCAATCGAGGCCTCTTCGCCGGCTGGGAATTTGACGGCCGGGCCGACGCCTCCGTTCTCCACGAGGGTAGTTCCAACGCCCTCCGGCTGTCCGCCTATGTCACCTCCATGAATCATCCGCTGGCCGAGGAAGGCGACGTAACGCTCCCCGCCGGCTTCATAGGTCTCTATCAGGGCGATTGGGACGAGGCCGGCTACCGCACCCAACGCTTTGCCGAAGCGGCCCTTGCCAAACCGGCGCCAGACCCCGCCATCTTTCCCTACGTCGTCTGGGATTCCTGGGGGTATCGGCAGCAGTTGAATGAAACGATCTTGAAACGCAACGCCGACATAGCCGCCGCCCTGGGTGTAGAACTCTTCGTGGTGGATCTCGGTTGGGCTCAAATGATCGGCGACTGGCACGACGACCGGGCTAAATTCCCGAACGGCATGCGTTCCATCTCCGATTACGTCCATGCGCGGGGAATGAAGTTCGGCATGCACTTCGCCTTGGCGGAAGCCGCGGCCGGCGCGCCCGTTCTGAAGGATCATCCCGATTGGACTTCCAGCCAAAGCTACGGCTATTTCGACGCCCAGTCGCTGTGCCTTTCCAACGCTGAGACACGGGACTGGATAACGAAGGAAGCCGTCCGCATCATTGACGATTACAACGTGGATTGGATCCTGCAGGACGGTGAGCAGATGGTGAAGGAATGCACTAAGACGACTCACACTCACGATTCGAAAGATAGCAATTACGCCAACGCGGTAGACGGGCTGAATGCCGTGGTGGGCGCGGTGCAGAAGGCGCGCCCGAACACCAGTTGGGAAAACTGCGCCGACGGCGGCACCATGATGACCTTCAACATGGTGAAGCAGTACGTCACATCGATCACTAACGATGCCTCCAGTGAGTTGGACGCGCGCCAGGCCACCTACGGCGCCACCTACGTCTTCCCGCCGCGCTATATCGACCGTTACATGGGCAATCAGGACATCGCCAAATACAGCACCCGCAGTTTCATGTTCGGCGGCCCGTGGGTGTTCATGAATCGCCTGACCGAACTTTCCATGCCGGACCAGGTACTGGCAGCTTCTGAAATCACAACTTACAAAACGGTCCGCGCCAACGTGAGGGACGCAAAGGTATTCCATCTCGACCCGCCGGCCAAGGCAGGCATCGACGCCATCCAGTCCTACAACGCCGCGCAACGCACCGCGCTTGCGGTAGTCACTCGCAACGGCGGCATCGAATCCAGTTACACGCTGCTGTTCCGCGGGCTTGAGCCGGCAGGCACCTATCGCGTCACATTCCAGAACAATGCTAGCGTGCTGGTCTACTCCGGCTTACAATTAATGCGCAGTGGAGTCCCTGTCCCTCTTCCAGAAATTCAAAGCTCGGATATCGTCTTCGCCTCGCCGCTGGAATAGCGCGCTGTTGGCGGCGGTTTTCGTCATCGGCTTCGCCCGCTTGGCCATTGGCCTAGCAGACACCGGGATCGCCAGCGGATACGTAGATCCAGTCACTAAAATAGCCGCCCAGGACGAAGCTGTCTACTCCCATTCCGCAATCCAAATGGCACAGCACGGAGGCTGGCTGACACCGATCTTCATGGACCGCTTCGCTCTCTACAAGCCGCCAATGCTCTACTGGGCCTCGGCGCTATCCATGAAACTTCTGGGCGTCAATCCGTTCTCCCTCCGGCTGCCCAGCCTGCTGGCGGGGGCGCTGCTGTTGACTCTGGTCTTCTGGTGGGCGTTGCGGTCCTGGGGTTTCACCGCGGCATGCGGTACGGCGCTGTTGCTAGGCTCCAGCCATCTGTTTCACACCATGGCGCGATTGAACCTGACCGATGCGCTGTTGACCCTGTGTTTCGCCGGTGCCGCCGTGTGCCTCTATCGGGATCCGGCGCTATCCTCACGCCGCGCCTTCTTCGGTTTCGCCGCCTTCACGGCCGCGGCAATCCTGACAAAAGGCGTAGCCGGGGTGATGCCACTGCTGATGATCGCCGTCGATTGGGCGTTGCGGGACAGGACACGGAAGCACGCCCGCACCTTGGTCAAACTCGGGTTGTGGACCGCAGTCCTAGCCGCTCCGTGGTTTATTTATCAACTATTTGTACACCAACGATGGTTCTGGGCCGAGTTCGTTCTGGTGGAAAACATCGCCTTCGGCACCGGCTCTCCCCCGCAAACTTCCCAAGAATCCCAATTGTGGTTCTACATTCGTAGAATGTTCTTGATCGATCCGGTTCTCACGCTGGCCGCACTCGCCGCCATCCCCATCTGGTGGAAACGGCGCGCTCCGGAGGTCTATCTTTTGGACGCCTGGATCGTAGCGGTCGCAATCGCGCTCCTCAGCTACCAATACCGCAACGAGTCTTATCTGCTACCCATGGTCGTCGCGTTCAGCCTGGCAGCGGCACCTGTAGCCCGTTCGCGCGTCTTCACGTTTGCAGTGCTGCCCGTGGTGCTTCTGGTGAAGTTGTACGCAGCAGACGCACCGTGGGGGTTGCCGTTTCATACGGGCACCACCTTGACCTCCGCGCCGCCCCTGCAAAGATATTGCCAGGGAAACCGCGGTAACGAACTGATTGTGGTCTCGCCGGATGACGAATTCTACTCCTCGGTGCTGCCGCTTCCCCGCGTACGGTACTGCTATCTGGTAACGGGTCCGCCAGAGCGCCACTACGCGCTGGACTTTCAAACCCTGGGCATCGTGCTCACCGCCAGTCAATTTGAAAACGTGGATAGCCTGCGCCCCAACTTTGCCCGGCGGCTAGCCGAATGGGGCCTCCCCTCGGACCGTGCCATCGGAACCGTCATACTGGCGAACTCGGCAAAGGAAGTCTCAGCGCTGATCGCAACCCACCCAAAGGCCGACTTTCTGCTGCCCTCGGCAATGATCGACGCGGCGGCCACCGCAACCCACAAAGTTCTTCCGGCGTCAGCCACACGAGTGTTTCTGATCGCGCGAGAAGCCATCCCCGCTCAGCAGCAAAAATGGGGCTGCGGGCTTTAGCGCCAAGTTCGTTTATACAGACGCTCTCCAGCTCCATCGGGTCAAATGGAACGGGGAGGACTCTGTCCATATCCGTGGTTAATGATTATCGGCCACCGATACAAACAGACGCAGACAGACTTTATTCGATGAAGCCTGGATGCTTGAGGGATTCCTTGGGCTCTTTCTCGTCGACGTTGATGTAGGCTTCCTTATTTCAGTTTGATCCCAGTGCTACTTTAGTCCGCACACACCTTCTTGCCACTCACCGCCATGCTTCTCTGGCACCCCCTACCGAGAAGCGGTTTAGCTCAATGAAAAAGTTCTGGCCAGCAACCGCTGCGGGCTGTGCAGACATCTCCGTACATGATCGATTTCCGCCCAAGGTTATGAGTTGCTGGATTCCCGCGGCGCAGGATGTTCTCAAAAACCGCGCAAGCTTACGATACCCCAGCGCCTTCCACCGGTGCCGCCCGCTTGGTG
The DNA here is from genome assembly GCA_038230275.1 of Bryobacterales bacterium. GTDB lineage: Bacteria > Acidobacteriota > Terriglobia > Bryobacterales > Bryobacteraceae > JANXXV01. The sequence continues at coordinate 9,985 of JBBRNO010000109.1, read as the reverse complement.
ATCTTCTCTCTGCGGCCGATGCCCGTATAGTCGAATCCGGCCTCGCGCGCGGCCTCTGGATCGTAGATATTCCGCCCGTCCACCAGCACCGGACGCGCCATGCGCAGCCCCATTTCGTAGAGATTCGCCGTCAGGAATTCGTTCCACTCGGTTACGATCACTACCGCATCGGCGTCGGTCACAGCGTCGAATGTCGATTTACAATACTGAATTTTCAAGTCCGGATACTGCTCCCGGCAGGCGTCCATCGCCACCGGGTCGTACGCTTTGATTCGCGCGCCCATCTGCAACAGCCGCTCGGCAATTTGCAAGCTGGGTGCATCGCGCAAATCGTCCGTGTCCGGCTTGAACGCCAGCCCCAGCAGGGCAATCGTCCGGCCTTTAAGAATGTAAAGCTTCTCCAGCAGCTTTTGAATCACCACATGCCGCTGCGCCCGGTTCACTTCGAGCGATGCCTCCAGCAGGCGCGCCTGGTAGCCATAGTCTCTGGCGGTGTGCAATAGCGATTGAATGTCTTTGCCGAAACAACTGCCGCCCCATCCGATACCCGCGTTCAGAAAGCCAGTCCCAATCCGTTTGTCCAGGCCAATCCCCGCCATCACTTCTTTCGCATCCGCGCCCACCCGCTCACAGATGTTCGCCACTTCATTGGCAAACCCAATCTTGGTGGCCAGAAACGCATTCGAGGCGTACTTGATCATCTCCGCGCTGGTCAGCGTGGTGGTAACCAGCGGAACGTGTCCCATCCCTTCCGGCCTGGGAAGGAATTCCGGCGCCGGAAACTCCTGCGTGATTAGGGGACGATACAGTTCCCGCAGCAACTTCATGGATTGCTCTTCTTCAGTGCCAACCACAATCCGGTCGGGATAGAGCGAATCCGCCAGCGCGCAGCCTTCACGCAGAAATTCGGGATTGCTGGCCACCGCGAACGCGATACGCTTCTCCTGGCCCGGCCTGAATTCGCAGATTCCCTCGCGCACCAACGTGCCCACCAGGTTGCCGCTGCCCACTGGAACGGTTGACTTGTTCACCACGACGCGGAAACGCGAAGAATCCATCGCCCTGCCGATGCTACGCGCCACCGCCTCCAGGAAGCTCAGATTCGCCTCTCCGCTTGGCCGCGGCGGCGTGCCCACTGCGATGAAGATCACCTCGCTCTCGGCCACGGCGGCCTCGATTTCCGTGGTGAAATCCAGTGCGCCGCTCTGGCTTACAAGTTGCACCAGTTCCTGCAGGTGCGGCTCGTAAAGCGGCATACCGCCCTGTTGCAATATCGCTATCTTGTTCGCGTCGGTATCTACACACGTCACGCGGTGACCAAGGTAGGCAAGGCAGGCGCCTGTAACCGTGCCCACATATCCGGTTCCCGTAACTGTAACTCTCATCGTTTGACTATTGTCCACCACGGAACCGTCTTGCCGCTACTGGTGAATCCCTTGGAGATTCTGCTGCGAGAGGAAGCCGGCAAGCGCTACCATAGTCAGATTCTGCGCATTCTGACCACGGAGCCTCCACGTCTGTTGCTTGTCGAAAAGGATTCCGACGACGAGATCCTCATTGTCGATGCCCTGCGCAGCGCCGGATTTGCGGATGCAATTGACATCGCCCACGACGGCGCCGAAGCCCTGGAATACCTCTTCGCCAGTGACCGCGGCGCTGCCAATCCGCAATTGGTGCTGCTTGGGTCCGCCATCGATGGCTTGAGCGTCACCGAAGTCCTGATTCGAATCCGCGAACAGAAACAAACCCGGTTGATTCCCGTCGTGGTCTTCGGCTCGTTCGTGGAGGACGACGAGATCCGCGATTGCTACCTCGCCGGCGCCAGCAGCTACGTCAGCCGGCCCGCCGAATTCCACCAGTTCGTCAAAGCCGTGCAGGCAATCGGCAGCTACTGGCTGGCGCTGAACAAAACGCCCTTCGATTGAGCGAATCACTTTCCCGGCACTTTGCTCAGAATGCGGTCGTGAATCCAGTGCGCGTCCCACCACTCCACCGGGTTGATTTGCACGCCGTCCACTTGCATTGAATAATGAAGGTGATCTCCACCGGCCAGTCCGGTAGCCCCGCTACGGGCAATGGTTTGTCCTTTCTTTACCGAATCGCCGGGCTTCACATCGAACGAACTGAGATGCCCGTAGATGGATTGCAACCCGTAGCCGTGGTCGATGACCACGCAATTACCGTAGATGCCAAGATCGGCGGCATAAAGCACTTTGCCGGAGTTGGCGGCCACCACCGCGACATTCTTGGTCACGCTCAGATCGAACCCGAGGTGCATCTGCTGGTCCACCTTCTTACCTTTGTAAATATACGACCGCTGGTCGGCAAACTGCGATTCCACTTTGGAATTTCCAAGCTGCACGAACGGTCCTTCCCACAGAAATTTGGGTTCGGATTTCAGGCGCAGCTCGGAGAGTGTACTGTTATTTTTCTTGCGCAAGTCGCCGTTGATGCGCAGAAAGCGTGTGATCAAATCGCCGGAGCCGCCCTTATCGATCTGATTCACCACTTTTTCCAGAAACGCGTCGGAGAGGTCCAGATCACGCGACCGGAACTTCTTGGGGAACAGTTTGAACCAGAACTTGCCAGTCACTTCCGTTCCGGCCGGGTTGCGCGCGTACACAATCGGGATAGTCTCCGCCGGAACATCCCAAGGGAAGGCGAAGAGAGAAAAACGCTCGCCAGCCTTTCCGGGCAGCTCGAAGCTGCGGAACGTGTAGGGTCCAACCCGCACGCCGGACTCGGTGAAATAGCCGCCCACGGTAAACGTAACCAGTTCCATGCCGCCCTGATTCACGTAGTGTTGCGCGCCATCCACCGCCAACGTAAGCGGCCGCGTATTGATATCCACATCGCTAGCCGCCACCGTCTCTTCGCCGCGGAAGTCGTTCGAGACGGCCTCCACTATCAGCTTCGCTTTCCCATCCTGCACGCTTGGTGCCTGCTTCTTTCCCGCCGGAAAGACCAGATCCGCCGGAGCCCCGGAGTTGCGCCAGAACCAGAAGCGCGTGGCGGGCTGCGTGGCTTCAAATACGCGATACCGCTGGTTATTTTGCTCGATGTAAGCCGTCACCCGGCGTGTGGCATGACCAGCCGTCACGGTCACCTTCACTGGCGTCTCCGTTCCCAGAACGCGAACAGCGGGGTCAATCTGGACCAACGGCGCGCTCGATAGCAAAAACAAAATCAGCGGAACAACAATCAGGATCAGGACCGGAACGGCGACAACAAGTTTTTTCATCTAACCCTAGTCTACCGATCCGTCACGGCGGAAATCTGCGTCAGCTTCCGGTTAGGCCGCGGCGGCGTGCCGTGCCAACGTGTATCGCCACCACTCCGGGTTCGCATCCGGTTCACCGTGGTTCCAATGGCGATGGACGCATTCACCAGGTGCTTCACGCTCAGCGGTCCGGCGATCTTATGATTGCCTGCCCAGTGGAAGCCCGCGCTGACGGCGCATCCGCAAGTGCCGCAGTCCGGCTCACCGCCGAAGATGCAAGGCTCCACGCGCGTGCTAAGGTCGGCCGAATAGTTAACCGACATTTTGGCGAAGGTACATTCCGCCGGGTTCTGGGGCGGGGCCAGAAACGCCTGCGCGAATCCCTCGGTCATCAGCAGCTTGGGAAACTTCTTCTTCAGCTCAGGAAGCATGCGCGCCAACGCGGCGCGGCTTTCCGCTGTAATTCGCTCCGCGCTCACTTCGCCAACCTGCGGCGTGTAGAGGCTAACCCAGAATCGATCGACTTCGCGACGCTCGCTCCAGAAACCGACAAACTCGTCCAGATAGCCGGCACGATTCAGCATCTGCTGCGTGATGGTGGTATGGATATTTACGCGGCGGCCTTCCGTATTGCGTAGGATCCGTTCATAGGTGGCGGGCTTACGCCGCACATCATGCTCCGGCGGCAGACCGTCTACCGATACCGCCACCGTCAAGCGGTCCAGCCCTACCCAATCTTTTGGGATGGGGATCACGGCGCTGGTGACCACCATGGTGAACTTCCCCATCTGGCTGAGCACGGGAAGAATCCGCGACAGTTCTTTATGCCGCACTAACGGCTCGCCGCCCACCAGCGAAACGTGCAGCGGCTTATGCTTCTCAACCAGACCGATCACGCCGGAAACGAGTTCGTCGCCGCGGAAGTCTCTTAATTCGGAGAGCGTTGTTACGCCGCCCAGATGGTCGTCACCGTAGGCGTAACATCCGGGACAGCTGAGCGGACACTCCCTGGTAATCTCGATGGACAACATTGGCGCGTGCCCTTTCAAAATGGTGCCCCAGGCCGCCAGCCATTGTGTGGGTTTCAAACGGATAGCCTCCTCGTGAAGCGACTATTCGATGGGACGTTATAAGATGCGAATGGTTTCAACGCGTTGCTTGTACACTATTAAGAGTCAAGGAAATTCGATGAAAACCAACACTCTTCTATTCCTGGTAACTGCCTTCGCCGCCGGGGGCAATGCACTGGCCTTTCAGCAGATGGCAGCCAAGCTGCCTCCGCCGTTCGCCACCCCTTCGGCCAACAATCGGCCTCATGTGGTCGGACGCCCGGAGGGTGCCCAATTACAGGTTCCCGCCGGATTCACGGTGGAGGAATACGCCAGCGGCTTCCAGACTCCGCGGGTGATGATTTATGGACCCAACGGCGAGATTCTGCTCACCGAGAGCATTGAGAACGGCGGCGTCAGCATCATCGCGATCAAAGGAAAAGCTCTGGATGCGGGCGCACGCAAGAAGCTGATCTCCGGACTGGAAAGGCCGTACGGTTTGGCTTGGTATCAGGACTGGCTGTACGTCGGCGAGTCTTCCTCTATCAAACGCTACAAATACGATGCCAAGGCGATGACCGTGGGAAAGGGCGAAGAAGTGGTGTCCTTGACCGGTTTGAATAAGGGACACTGGACTCGCAGCCTGGCCATTGATCCGAAGGCGAAGAAGCTCTATGTCGGTGTTGGCTCGGCATCGAACGTCTCACCAGGCGAGCCCAAGCAGCGGGCGGCGATCAATCGCTACAATCTGGATGGCAGCGGATATGAGACCTTTGCATCGGGAACGCGCAACCCGACCTCGATTCACTTCATGCCTGGAACGGATCAACTTTGGGCCTCCATTCAAGAGCGGGACGCGCTGGGTGACGATCTGGTACCCGACTACTTTACCCACGTGCAGCAGGGTGGCTTCTACGGCTGGCCCTTCGCCTACTTCGGCCCGAACGAAGACCCGCGTAACAAAGGGCAGCAGCCGGAACTGGTTGCTAAGACGATTACGCCCGATGTCTCGCTGGGTGCGCACGTCGCCGTGATCGACTGGACCTTCTATACAGGCAAGATGTTCCCGAAAGAATACCAGGGCGGGGCGTTCCTGGCCTTCCACGGGTCCTGGAACCGCGCGAGCCGCGTGGGCCAGGCGGTAGCGTTCGTGCCGTTCGCAAATGGCAAGCCGACCGCTCCGCCGCAGGAGTTTCTGAAAGGCTGGATGGTGGGACCCGACAAAGCGGAAGTATGGGGACGGCCAACCGGCGTGTTCCAAATGGCGGACGGCAGCCTGTTAGTTAGCGACGACGGCGGCAACAAGATTTGGCGCATCTCCTACAAGCGATAGCCGCATTTCTGCTGCTGTCTCAGGCGGCGCCGGTAGCGCCGTTCTCACATAAACTGCACTTGCAGTTGGGGCTGCAGTGCATCAGCTGCCACACGTCTGCCCCGGCCAGCACGAAGGTGGAGGACAACAATCTTCCATCTGCCGCGGTGTGCCTTAACTGCCACAAAGACGGACGGCCCATCAAAGAGCCGCGGGCTTCCAAATTAGCGAAATTCAATCACCGCCAGCATCTGCGGATGGGCAATATCGCGCCTTTCCTGGCCGCCGCCATCGATTCGAAGGAGTATCTTTCCCCACCCGGCAGCCTGCGGAGTTCGCTCAATTCGAAAAACGCTTGCGAAGCCTGCCATCGTGGACTTCCCGAATCGGAAGCAGTCACCGATGCCGCGTTTCCGAAGATGGCGGATTGTTTGGTGTGCCACGTGAAGATTGAAAAGATCGATCCGCCGTTCAGTTGCGCGGCCTGTCATGCCAAGAGCTTCAATCTGATGCCTGCCAGTCATGACGTCCAGTGGCTGGACTTTCATGCATCCGGAAAGGCAAACATGGACAGACAAAGCTGCGCGGTGTGCCACGGCAGAAAGTTCACCTGTCGCGGCTGCCACTAGCGCGAGATTACTTCTTCTTCAGTTCCGCGTCCAGAATCTCTTTCACGGAAGCCAGCTCAAGCAGTCCGTTGTAGCGTTGACCATTGATGAAGAACGCCGGCGTCCCCTGGACGCCAGCTTCGAAGCCATCTTTGACATCCTTCTCCACAACCGGCCTGAACTTGCCCGACTGTAAGTCCACTCGGAACTTCTCCATATCGAGCCCGGATTCCTTGGCCCACAGGAAGATGTTGTCGCGCGAGAGCTTGCGGAAATTGGCGAACAGTTTATCGTGCATGGGCCAGAACTTGCCCTGAGCGTTCGCCGCCAGGGAGGCCTCGGCTGCCAGTTGCGCTTCGGAATGGATCTCCAGCGGGAATTGCTTGAACACCAACTTGATGTCTTTTGGATACGCCCGCAGAATATTCTCCACCTCGGCAATGGCCCGTGAGCAGTAGGGGCACTGGAAATCTGAAAACTCCACCAGGGTAATCTTGGCCTTCTCCGGTCCCTTGAAAGGGGAACCGTTGGTTGCGATCTTGACCGGATCGCTGAGTATCTTGTTCGCGGCCGCCCGTGCCTTGGCGAAGCCGGAATTGATCAGCGCGTCGTGAATTTGATCCCCCGTCTTGCCGCCTTTCACCCCTTCCACCACCATGGCGGAAAGGGCCTTGCTATCGCCACAGGCCGGATCGAGCACGCGGCACTGGGCCAATTTCATGTTGCACCCGCAGACGCAGTTCTCTACGTGCAGACTTTTCAGCGCGGCGGCTTTTTGCTTGGGCGTCAGCCCGGTGAAATCCACCTGCGGCAGCGTGGTGGCTGCGGCCCAATCCGGCATTGCGGCCGGCGGCGCTTGCGCCCAGAGGCTGGAGGCGGCCAGAACAAGAATCGTAATCAATGGATATCGCATATCAGTTCAAAGTCTTCTTCAACCAGTCGATCATGTACTGCTTATAGCCTTGGAGTTCGGGCGTCCGATCCCATCCTCCCATGCCGTGCCCGCCTTCGCGCACGGTATACAAATCACAAGATGCGCCGGCCAGCCGCATCTTGGCGCACATCTCTACCGACTGCTCATATGGGACTTGCTGATCCCTCGTCCCGTGGATCAATAGAAACGGCGGCATCCCCTTTCTTACATAAGAGACCGCGGAGGCTTTGATCAGGATTTGCGCCGTCTCCGCATCCAGTTCCTTGACGCCAAGATAGGCCTGCGAAGTGTCCAGCAATTTACCCTGCGACACCACCCGTGAAACAAAGTCGTGGATGCCGTAAAGCGCCACCACCGCAGCCACCTGCGATGCCGGCTTGTTCTGCGCGCCGACATAGGCCGCCATCTGCCCGCCGGAGGATTCGCCGATCAAGGCAATCCGGTTCACATCCACTTTGTACTGCCGGGCGTGGCCGCGGACGAATTGAATGGCGCGTTCCACATCGTCGGTTGCCGCTGGAAACTTATACTGCGGCGCCAGCCGGTAATTGATGGTGAACCAGGTGAAGTTGGCTTTGGTGAGTACGGGGAACAAAGGCGGCACGTACATTTGCTTATCGCCGCGCACAAATCCGCCGCCGTGAACCAGAATTGCCGTAGGAAACGGACCGGGGCCCTCCGGCACGCTGACGTCGAAGGTCAACGGCACTTCGCCGGCCTTTGCATATTCGATGTCCTTGCGCAACTCAGCCTGGGCAAGCGCGCAGAACATCAGTATGACCGATAGACGAGCGAGCATAGAAGTCATCAGGGAACTTGCATGCGCGGATTGCAAAGCGGCCAGGGAGCAAATCCCAGTACCTTGTCGCGCCGCTCTACCCAGAGTTGCACATCGTCCTGCCCTGGGAATTCGACGAACTGAATGATTCCCGTGTCGCAGGACTTCGTTTTGGCCAGCTTCGCCGACGCGATGTTTGCGTGAGGGCTCTTGGGGCCCCAGTCTTCCAGGAATTTGTTGAACGCATACTGCGGGCAGGGATGCGCGTCGGTGCACCCCCACAGTGCATAGGCAGCCTTGTAGTCCTGCCGCTTCAGCTGTTCAAGAAAGATGGCGATCTGTTTTTCTTCGCGGTAATTCCGGAACTGGAAGTAACCGGCAACAGCGGCGATGGCGAGCAGCACAACCGAAAGGATGATCCAGCGGATGGTTTTTTCCCGGCTTGCTTCTCCCGCGCCGTAACCTTCCAGGTAACCTGCCATGCCCTCATTCTACAGCGGCTGCCGCACTACTTGGCGGGATACGCCTTATCGTAGGCGGCCACTGCGTCCTTGGTGATCTCCATTGTTGGCTTAAAGTACAGTGTGCTGGCTACGTCCATGATGACGTCGAGCCCTTTTTCTTCCGCCAGCTTTTTCACCACTTCCTGCATCCGGGTGCCGGACTTGGACAGAATCTCGTTCCGTTCACGGTCCACATCAGCCTGTAAATCTTCGGTCAGCCGTTGCAGTTCGCGCTGCTTCTTCTGGCCGCTGACCTGCATTTCCTGCTCGGCCTGCGGAGTCAACTTTCCTGCCATCGTCTGTAACTTATTCTGCAGGTCGGCCAGTTCCCGCTGCAGCGTCTCTACCTTCTGTTGCCGTGGCTTGTAGCGCCCCTCCAACTCCAGTTGGGCCTTCTTGATTTCCGCTGTATCCAGAATCGCGTTCTGTACATTGACAATCCCGACTTTCGTCTGAGCGGACGCGGCGGCGAGAGACGCGAGCAACAACAAGCTGATTCGAAGCATAGTTCCAGTGACTCCTGATTCCTGAGTGAAAATTACAGTTTAGTCTAGCTTAACAGAGCGTTTGGACGCCGTACGGAGGTGGCTGGTGTACAGGTTATTCCATTACGGCCAGAATTTCATCTTCGCGAAGAATCAGGTAGTCGTCACCGCCCACCTTGATCTCGGCTCCGGAATACTTACCGAACAGGATGCGATCCCCAGCCTTAACGTCCATGGACGCGCGGGCTCCAGATTCAAGCAGCTTGCCCTCCCCCACGCAAATTACGTCGGCTTGCTGGGGCTTTTCTTTGGCCGAGTCGGGGATGATGATGCTGCCCACCTTCGATTCCGATTCTTCCAGGCGCTTCACAAACACGCGGTCGTGCAACGGGCGGATGTCCATAGTTTTTTCCTTCGTCGTTTCAAGTTACTGCTGTTTGGCTGCGCCGCCCGATGGCTCTTTCGCCAAGCGGACTCTTGCGCCTTCGAGCTTCTTCTGCACTTTGGCCACATCGGCAGGATCCAGCTCAGCTGCCGGCGTGCTTTCGAATTCCTTCAATGAGGACTGCCACTGTGCGATTGCTTCCTTCAGCTTTCCCTGCTTGAAGAGAACGTCACCCAGGTGATCGTGCACGGTGGGGTCCTTGGAATAGCGTTCCACGGCATGGCGCAATGTGGTCTCGGCCTCGGACAGCTTATCCATGCGGTAGTAGACCCAACCCAGGCTGTCCAGGTAGGCGCCGTTGTTGGGGTCCGATTCCAGCGCCTTGCTGATCAACTGTTGCGCTTCCTGCAGCCGGACATTGCGGTCGGCCAGCATGTAGCCCAGGTAGTTCAACGCGGAGGCGTTCGCCGGATTCACTGCGAGCACCTTCTTGAATTCGGTTTCGGCCAGGTCGTACTTCTTCATCTTTTCGTACATTGCGCCGCGGGTGAAAGCGATAGCTTCTTTGTCTTCCTTAGCGTCGGACAGCTTGTCGGCCGCATCAATCGCCCTCGCCATGTCCGGGAAGTTCTTCGACTTGTCGTAAATCTGCGCCAAGGCGAGATACGTCTCGCGGTCATTCTTGCCGTCCAGCAGCTTCTTTGTCTCGGT
>JBBRNO010000108.1:0-22755 GCA_038230275.1 Bryobacterales bacterium | reverse complement strand
GCCGCCGACACACTCACCTGCTCATTAACTGAACCCAGTTCCATCGGGAAGTCAGCCTGCACCCGCTGGCTCACTCCGATTGACAATTCAGCCGACTTATCCCGGAAGCCTTGCTGCCGCACCGTAACCAGATACCGTCCCGGCTGCAGCGGAAGTGAGTTGTAATCGCCACTCACTGAGGTTGTCACCTCGCGCTTCACATTGGTGGTCAGACTGCGAATCTCCACCGTCGCGCCGGCGACGGGAGCCTTCTGTTGATCGGTTACCAGTCCCACCACAGATCCCAGTTCAAATTGCGTCAGCGCCGGCATGGACGCCAATAACAGACACAACACTACGAGCAGGTAACGCGACATGGAATTGCCCCCAATCTATCTGCGGCAAATCCTATCACATCCGAATCGCCTTAAAAGACGAAGTCGCGAACGCTGCCCCTATGCCCCTGCGGACGAGAAAGCGCGACAGATTCTGCTGAACTCCTCCACCGTCCTGGGAACATACTCGCGGTCGGCGAAAACAAGGCAAACGTCACAGTATATACGCCGGCCGGTGATACGCAGATAGTGAAGGTGATCGCTGACCGCACGCCGCTTCGATAAAAGAGCCACTCCCATGTTGATCTCGATCATCGTCTCCATGGCTTCCTCATTTTCCAGTTCCATGCTGATCTTCGGTGTAAGACCAGCCTCGGCACAGATGCGATCGAAAACACGCCGCACGTTAGTCGCCTTGGGATGCATGATGAAGGGGTGCTCGATCAGTTTCGCAAGTGACACCGTCTTCTTGTTGGCCAATGGATGATTCTTGCTGACCGCAAGAACGAACTCGGCTCTGTACAGCACCTCGCGAACAAGGTAATCCGCCGGAGGCAGCACATCGCTGGCAGCCAGCACGACGCCCGCATCCAGGTCTCCCTTCTGAATTCCTTCCAAAACGAAATCGGATGTTCCTGTCTGGACTTGCACTTCGATACCTGGGTATTCCTTGCGGAACTGGTCCAACACCGGCCGCAGAAAGAAAACGAGCATCATCGTGCCGGTGCCGATACGCAGATGGCCGGAGTTCAAGTGGTTCCGTTCCCTTATCTGGCGCTCCGCGGCCATCACCTCCTGGCGAAGCCGCCGGCCGAGCTGAAGCAGGATTTCACCGGTTTCGGTCAGTTCCACGTGTCTGCCGGAGCGAACCAGAATCCGGTCGCCCACTTCATGCTCCAGCAACCTGACTTGCCGGTGAATGGCCGAGTGGGAAATGTGAAGTACCTCACCCGCCTTGGCATAGCTTCCGGCATCCACCACGGCAAGCAACATCTCAAGTTGACGTAAATCCACGAAAACCTCTTGTTCGAAGAAGTGTACCAGGAGCAGACAAATCGCGGCCCATACTTCTAATTAAAAGAACGGCATCCACGCAAGGAATGCTGCGGAATAAGAAGATAGCCGAAAGATCACAAGGAAGGAGCGAGCCCCGTTGCGTCCACGAATTGTTGCGCTCACCAGACCACCGGCCCAACAGCAAACTTCCCGGGACACGTCATAACCGCGGTGTTGGTGCGCTTAACTCCGATTTTGAGGGCGCCAAAAATCGGTGATTCGGATGCCGTGACCAATTCCCATGTTCTGTCTCATAAACTGACAGAACGTGTTCCACAATCCTAATTGTTTCTATCCTGAGACAAGGGTAAACTAGCTCATCGCCAAGCAGGGAGGTCCATGCGAAATGAACCCCAATGTCATATTGTGTCTATCCACCCGTGTCTGCTCAGGTGCCGCCTTACCGTTTCTCATTCTCGCTGTTTGTCTGGCCGTTTGCGTGGTTCCGGTCGCCGCGCAAACCAGTTTCACCCAAATCGGCAACCTGGACGGACTCCCCATTCAGAACCCTTTCAACTTCAAAGAGGGACGAGGGCCGCTTCCCTTCGATCAACGGCACAAACTCAACGCGAATTTCGCCTATGAGTTGCCTTGGCTGCGTGCCCAGAAAGGCGTTTCCGCCGCCGTGCTGGGAGGCTGGCAGGTGAATGGGATCGTGGCCTACCGTTCCGGTCTGCCCATCACCATAGACGAGGGGGGCTCGGATTTGAATACCGGCGGCTTCACTCCCACGCGGCCTGATCGAATCGCCAGTGGCACCGTGGCGAATCCCAGCCGCCGGCAATGGTTTAATCCGCAAGCCTTCCAGCGGGTTACGTGCAACATCCCCGGCCGGCTGGATCTTTGCCACTACGGAAGCTCCGGCGTGGGTATACTCTACGGCCCCGCCCAGAAGAATGCCGACCTGTCGCTCTTCAAGAACTTCAAAATTTACGAAGCGCTGCGGTTGCAGGTTCGTCTGGAAGCAATCAACGCCTTCAACACACCGTTCTTTGGCACTCCCAACGGCATCAGCTTTGCCACCAATAATTCAATCAAACCCGATGGTACGCTGATGGGTGAAATCAGATCGCTGGCCACGCCAATGCGCACCGTGCAACTAGGAATGAAACTTCAATGGTAATTTCAGGAAACAACTACCCAATCAGCCGCCGCGGATTTCTAGGCGCGGCCTTGGGTTCTGCCGCAGCGCCCCTGTTGGCGCAACCCGCCTCAAAACTGGTCCCGTGGATGTATATGATCTATCCGCTGGAACAGTGGCTGGATGATTATGTGCGCACGCTTGATGCCTGGGAGGCAGGCGGCGTCAAAGGACTAGTCATTGGACCGTTGACCTTCTATAAGGAGGTCCCCCGCTTTGACTTCACTTACGCCCGGGCGGGCGACAGACTCCCGACGTTCGTTGCCGATCCGAAGATCTATCAGCGCTACGGTCTGATTCCACCCACTCCAGGAGCTCGCGATCCGAAGAAGGAGAAGCAGCTTCAGGATCTGGTGGCGAATGCCGCCGCGCGCGGTTGGGAAATCCTGTTCTTTGGACCGGGTCATACGGGCCGGGCCAAATCTCCAGAACAGGATCCCTTCGGCGCCCTGTCGCTTGCCGCCGGTATTGAAGATACGATGCGTGCTTTTCCCCAGGCGACGGGCGTCCTGATCGATGGCGGCGGCGAGCACCATTATGAACTGGCCTTCCATCACGGCGGCGAACTGCTGGAGATCCGCGACGGCGAAAAGCCGGTTTATCGGCATCTCGGAATGGATGTGGGACGCATGGAACGGGGTATCGCACATCTGCGGAACAGGATGCATCATCTTACGCCGTCCATGGTTCGCTATTACGCGAAGGGCGGAATGATGGGCGGCCTTGACCTGTTCGATTTGGACGAAGACGTACTTTACTGGTTCCGATCGCGCCAGGAGGCCACGATGCAAACGGTGGCGGCCTACCGCAAGCAGATCGATGGGATGGAGCGCAAAGCGAAGTTTGCCACCATCACGCGCGCAACATCGTTCTCGCTACTCACAACGCAGGACTACAACAGAATTCACCCCTATTTCGACTACCTTTTCCACAAGCATTACTTTTGGAATCGCGGCTTTGACGGGATGTACGGCACGATGGCCCGGTGGGTGCAGACGATTGGCGAATGGAATCCTGGACTGAGTGAAGAGGATTGCTTTTCAGCCGTACAGTGCTGGTTTGGGCTGAAACTGCCAGGCATCAAAACGGTGGCGGATATGGATGAGAAGGGTTTCCCGGAAGAATTCTTCTCCGAAGTTGTGGCCTCGGAAACTCGTCGCGCGCTGGAAGCGGTCGGCGATCCGAATAAGGTGATTGCGTGGGTCTCCACCGGGCGCAATCCCCATGCGGGCGACCCCATGTCGGCACGCGATCTCTATCGGCTGCTGACGGCGTCCCACTCGGCAGGCCTCAAGCGCTTCATCTTCCATCCGGATTTGAACATCGGCGCTGCGGAATGGGATGTGATCTCCGGCTTGTGCGGAAAACGCTGGCGCGAAGATCCTTCAGGCTATTGGCCGTTGGATACGCCGAAGCCGTCAACCTGGAACGGCGGACGCAAACCGAAGTAGACCGCAAGAACGGATGCTCTCCGGCCGTCGCGGTAACCTGAAGAAGGCGGCACACGCCTAACCTGATTCGGGAGAAATACCGTGCGCTCATTCCAATTCGCCGTACTTGCCGGGCTCATGTTCGTTGTCTCGTCGTTTCCGCTCTTTGCGGATGATGATACGGTCGACTGGCTAAGCAGCTATAAGGACGCCATTCAGGAAGCCAAACGCACCCAGAAGCCGATCTTCCTGGAATACCGTTGCGAAGCTTGAATGGAGGGTCGCACTTTTGACGCACAGGTTGTGCTGTCACCGAAATCTTCACCGCGCGGCAACCTGATGAGCAAATACGTCTGCGTTCGTATCACGCGCATGGACGACGTAGACATCGCCCTTTTTGATCGCGACTGGATCAATACCCTCTACTTTTTCATCCTGAACGCAGACGAACAGATTTATCTGCGTTACGGCGGCCGCGATGCGCGCGGAGGCGAAACCTACCTGGATCTGGACAGCATCGAATTGGCTCTTAAGCAAGGGCTGGAGCTGCATCGAAAGTTCCAGCTGGGCGAGCTGCCTAAAACCGAACGGCCCAAGCCGCGCTTTGCCAAGGAAATTCCGCCGCTAGTGGAACGAACTTTCGCAAAGAACCAATGCGTCGAGTGCCATCTGATTGGCGACTTCGATCTGGTGGACCGTGAACAAAAAGGCACGCTCAATAAGCTAACGCAGATGTACCGCTGGCCCGATATCCGGGTGCTAGGCATCGAACTGGATGTCCCGAAAGGCTTGCTGGTTAAAGAAGCCAAGGACGCGGCAAAAACTGCCGGAATGAAACCCGGAGATGTAATCGCTAAAGTAAACGGAACGTCCGTTTGGACCTACGGCGACCTGCAATATTTCTACGATAAAGTTCCGCGCGATGCCACCCAGGTCAACATCAGCGTCGATCGCGAAGGGAAGCAATTGGATCTCCCGATTGTCCTTCGCGAACGCTGGTGGCTCACCGACCTGCGCTTCCGCCAACTCAGTGTCGACCCCCGCTCCGAATTCGAATCCCGGCCTCTTACCGCCGTCGAAAAACTCAAATACCAGCTCCCCGGCAATACCTTTGCAGCGGAGGTGACACGCATCGGCGGTTTCGCGCAGATGCTCAAAGTTCATGAGCTCATCATCGGAGACATCGTATTCGCCGTGGATGGGGTGGATCACGACGATCTCGCCAATACTCCTGAGCTGTACATCAAACTGAGAAAGACCGCCGGAGATACTGTTACCCTGGACGTAATCCGCGATGGCAAGCGAATGAAGCTGCCCGTACGAACGCAGAGGATGTATTTCCGCAAATGATGAAATGCAAGATGATGCTCGCGCTGGCGATTGCCACCATCTCTCAGGCCGCCGAATGGTCGGCCCCAGTCCATGTTCTCCACGAATTCAAGCCCTGCGTCACCTACCGGGCGAAATTGGACGGGGAATACCTGGTGGTGCAGGCCGTGATTCAACCAGGCTGGCATAGCTTCGCCATCGACAACGAACACCGCGCCGCTGAAAAGCGAGCCGGAAAGCCTTCGCTGGGCATCGATCAACCCACGGCCTTTAAGGTGCAGAACGGCCTCGAAGTCTCGGGACCCTGGTATCAGACACCGCCCCGAGACTTCTCCAAGCCGGAACTCCGCTGGTACAGTTGGGGCTTTGAGCAACAGGCCACATTCGCCGCCAAAATCCGGCATACGGGTGCCGCCGGGCCCGCCCAAATTGACATCCGCGGCCAGGCATGCACCGACAAGACCTGCAAGAATATCGACGTTTCGCTCTCCTTACCACTCTCCGGCCCGGCGGAAAGCACCACCACTCTAGACCTGAAGACTCTGGTTCAGACCAGATAGCCGGGGCTCCAGGCCGTCCCGAAGTACACTGGAGAGGAGGAAACATTGTCACGCATCTCCCTAGCTTTTAAGAGCTTCTTCGCAATTTTGTTCGGCGACGGCCTGCCCGAAGAGATCGCCAAGGCCTTCGGCTATTCCAAGGCAGCCGCGGCCCCGAAGCCCGCCCCCAAGCCCGCCGTTGAGGTGCGCCTGACCGATGGTGCAGTTCAGATCCTGTCTTTATTGCAACGCGATTCCCGCTTGATCGACTTTCTAATGGAAGACATCACCGCCTACTCCGACGATCAGGTGGGCGCCGCTGTCCGCAATCTGCACGATCAAAGCCAAAAGACGCTCTCTAAATACGTCACGCTCCGCCCGGTAATCGACGGCGTGGAAGGCACGTCCACCCGCGTCCCCGGCAATGATCCGGCCGCCGTGAAACTCCTGGGCAACGTTCCCGCCGACGGTAAAGCCACGCAAGGTATCCTTCGTCACAAAGGCTGGCGCGTAGAAAAGATTGAGCTCCCAAAGCTGGTTCCGTCGCAGGTCTCCATCCTCGCACCAGCTGAAATTGAAATCGAGTAGACACCCGTGCCCTACATTATCGGAATCGACCTTGGCACCACCAATTGCGGACTCGCCTATGCGGACGCAAACGCCCCGGATTCGCTGCGCACCGCTCCAGTCAAGCTCTTCAACATCCCGCAGCTGGTCAATCCCGGCGAAGTATCGGATGAGCCGCTGTTGCCATCGTTCCTCTACCTTCCCAGCCATTCCGATTTCCCGCCAGGCTCCCTCACGCTTCCCTGGCATCAGAAGCAAGATGCCATCGTGGGCGTGCTGGCGCAAAAGCGCGGCGCGGAAAACGCAGGGCGCCTGGTCTCCTCCGCCAAGTCCTGGCTGTCCCACTCCGGCGTGGACCGCACCTCACCCTTGCTTCCCGTAGCCGGCCCGGAAGGCGTTCCGAAAATCTCCCCGCTGGCCGCGTCGAAAGCGTATCTCGAACACCTCCGCAACGCCTGGAACCAGAAGATGCCAGAGGCGCTCTTCAATAAGCAGACGGTGTTGATCACCGTTCCCGCGTCGTTCGATGCGGTGGCCCGCGAATTGACGCAGCAAGCCGCCGAGCAGGCCGGATACACCAACATCATCCTGCTTGAGGAACCGCAGGCAGCCTTCTATGCCTGGATTGAGCGCAACCCCGATTGGCGTGAAAAGGTCAAAGTGGGCGACCTCATCCTGGTGGTCGACATCGGCGGTGGAACCACTGACTTCACGTTGATCGCGGTGAAAGAGGAAGGCGGCGAACTCAAGCTGGAGCGCTCCGCGGTGGGCGAACATATCCTGCTGGGCGGCGACAACATGGATCTCGCCCTGGCCCGCACGGTGGAACTCGAACTCGCCACAAAGAACACCAAGCTGGACACCATGCAGCTAAATGCTCTCTGGCAGCAATGCCGGATCGCCAAAGAAAGACTGCTGGACCCTACCAATAAGAAGGACGAGCACCCTGTCACTATCCTGGGCCGCGGCACCGGTTTGGTAGGCGGCACCATCAAGACGAAGCTGACCCGCGCCAACCTGGAACAAGTTCTACGCGATGGATTCTTCCCCATGGTATCCAGCGAGGACATGCCGCAAACCCGCAAGCGCGTAGCCTTGCAGGAAGTGGGCCTGCCTTATGCAGCCGATGCCGCCATCACCAGGCACCTGGCCAAATTTCTCAAGTCGGAAGCCAACGCCAAACCAACCCACATTCTATTCAACGGAGGCGTCCTAAAAGCCACGCTCATCCGCGAGCGCATCTTAGAAACCATCAACGGCTGGCAACCCAATCCAGTAATTTCTCTGCAAGGCGAAGACCTGATGCACGCCGTTTCCCGCGGCGCCGCCTACTACGGCCAAGCCCGCCAGGGGAAAGGCGTCCGCATCCGTGGCGGCGTATCCCGAACCTATTACGTAGGCATCGAATCGTCGCTGCCGGCCGTGCCTGGCCTGCCGACGCCCCTGAAGGCGCTAACCGTAGCAAATTTCGGCATGGAAGAAGGCACGAAAGTGGACTTCCCGAACCGCGAATTCGGTCTCATCATCGGCGAACCCGCCGAGTTCCGTTTCTTCTGTTCCCCCACCCGCAAACACGATGCCCCCGGAGACATGCTGGACCAGGTGGGTGACGACCTGGAAGAAATCTCTCCGGTAGAAGTAACTCTCCCGGCCGACGGCAACGCCGGCCAAATCGTGCGCGTAAGCCTGGAAACGGAAGTGACGGAAACCGGTGTCCTGCAACTCTGGTGCGTGGCCAAAGACGGCCGCCGATGGAAACTGGAATTCAATGTGCGGGAAAAGGTAGCCGCCTAATGAACATCGGCATAGACCTGGGCACCACGAATTCGGCCCTAGCCTACATTGATCCAGCCGAAGCCGCGGAATCCGATTTCCCTCCGATTCATACGCTCGAGATCCCGCAACAGATATCGCAAGGAACAACAGAATCCAGACGTACACTCCCGTCATTCCTCTACGTAGGGGATGAAATCCACACCGGCGTCTACGCCAGAGAGCAAGGCGCGCTGGTCCCCACAAAATCGGTTCACTCCGCCAAGTCCTGGCTCTCAAACCCAGATGTGGACCGCACCGCAAAGATTCTTCCCTGGGACGCGCAAGAAGCCGGCCGTATCCTCTCCCCGGTGGAAGTCTCCGCTCGTTACATCGCTCACCTTCGCGAAGTTTGGGACAAAAGCCACGCCCCGCTCGCCGAACAAAACGTAGTTCTAACGGTCCCCGCATCCTTCGACGAAGAAGCCCGCGAGCTTACCGTAATGGCCGCGCAGGAAGCCGGCCTCCCGAAAATTACGCTGATCGAAGAGCCTGTAGCAGCATTCTATTCCTGGATAGCGAATCACCTCACGCAATCGCAAAAAAACCTCTTCGACGGCCAGACCGTTCTGGTCTGCGACGTGGGCGGCGGCACCAGCGACTTCACGTTAATCCGCGTGAACCGGGAAGGCGACAAAGTAGAATTCACACGCACGTCCGTTGGCAAGCATCTGCTCTTGGGCGGCGACAATTTAGACCTCACCTTTACCTGGCTGGTGGAATCGAAGTTGGGCGTACAACTCTCTCTCCGCCAACGCAGTGGGCTTCGCCGTCAATGTGCCGCCGCCAAAGAGCGCCTGCTGGCCGACCCAAAACTGGAACGGGTAGAAATCACGGTACTGGGCGCGGGCTCCGGCCTGGTGGGCGGCACGCTCAAGACCGAAATCACCCGCGAAGAAGCGCTGGAACTAACCCTGGAAGGCTTCCTGCCCTTCTGCGAACTAACCGACAAGCCGAAGGAAGAAAAGCGCAGTCTGTTCCGCGAACTGGGCCTGCCCTATGTTTCCGACCCTGCTGTAACGCGCCACTTGGCATCATTCCTCGGCACTGCGGAAACTGCCCCCGACGCCATTCTCTTCAACGGCGGATTCTTCATCCCCGGCATTTGCCGCCAGCGTGTTGCGGACGTGATGGAGCGCTGGTACGGCAAGCGTCCGTTGCTTCTGGAAAACCACGATCTGGATCTGGCCGTGTCGGTAGGTGCAGCCTACTACGCGTATGTCCGCAGCACCGGAGCGGGATTGCTGGTCCGCGGTGGCCTGCCCCGCGCCTACTACATTGGCATCCAATCGGAAAGCGATACGCTTCGCACGCTGTGCCTGGCGCCTCGCGGCAGTGAAGAAGGCGCAAAGCTGGAAATTGATCGTGACGATCTGCAGTTGGTGGCCAACAAGGCAGTAAGCTTTCGGCTCTACAGCTCGCTAAGCCGTACCGAAGACAAGCTAGGCGACACCGTGGAGTTTCCGGCTTCCGACCTGGAGCAGAACCTCCACACCCATGCCCCGCTGAACGCCGTAATCCGCTTTGGCAAGAAAGCGGAAGAGCGCATGATCCCGGTGAAGCTGGGCGCACGGCTGACCGAAGTAGGAACGCTGGAAATCTGGGCCGAGTCGAAGGTAAGCGAACACCGCTGGCGCTTGCAGTTCGAACTGCGCAAAGCCGCCAAGACTGCCGAGCCCACCAGACCTGCCGCTGTCATCAGTGAAGAGTCTCTAACCAAAGCAAACCAGCTGCTGAAATCCACCTTCGGCCCTGGCCCAACCGTAGCGCCGGAAGAGTTACCCAACAAGTTGGAACAAGCGCTGGCACTCGGCAAGAACTCGTGGCCGCTGGCAACTATCCGCCAGTTGTCCGACCGGTTCCTGGAACTGGCGGAAGGCCGCGGTCGCGGACCGTCCTACGAATCGCGCTGGCTCAATCTCTGCGGCTGGTGTCTGCGCCCCGGTTTCGGATTCCCGGGCGACGATTTCCGTATCGAACAGGCCCGTCGCATCTATGCGGCCGGCATGAAGTTCCCCAGTCAAATCCAGTGTGAGATCGATTGGTGGATCTTCTGCGGACGCCTGGCCGGCGGCCTCAATCGTAACCAACAGAGTGACATTTTCCAGCGCCTCTCACCCACGCTCATTCCCCGCGGGTTGAAGAAGCAGCGCGTCAACAGCAGTCTGCTGCGGGAAATGTGGCGCACCGCGGCAAGCCTGGAACTGCTGCCGATGCAGACGAAAACCGACCTCGGCGAAGCGCTGGTCAAACGCCTGAAAACGAGTGAGGGCGGCGCCAGCGAGATCTGGTGCCTTTCCCGCATCGGCGCGCGCCAACTGTTCTACGGCCCCAATAATCAGGTGATTCCACCCGCCACCGCATCGCGTTGGGTGGATGCGCTATTGAAGCTGCAAAAGACGGAAGAAGCCTTGGCCTCCATCGCCCAACACACCGGCGACGCCACCCGCGATCTTCCCGCCGCAGCACTCAATTCCGTCCGCGCCAAACTGCAAAATCATCCCGGCCTGCTCGCTGTCGTCGAGGGCCAGGAAACGCGCGACCTCCACACCATGGGCCGCATGTTCGGCGAAGAACTCCCCGGCGGCCTGGTCTTCGCCAATAGCGCGGAGGCCAGCAGTGACTGAGCTCAAACTGATCGACTGGTTGCAGCGCCAACCTGGAACCAAGGGCATTGGCGACGATTGCTTCATCTACTCCGACCTGGTCTTCACCACCGACATGATGGTGGAAGGTGTGCACTTTGAACAGCCGGACGCGCCGGAAGCGGTAGGCTACAAAACGCTGGCCCGAGGCTTAAGCGACATCGCCGCCATGGGCGCAACTCCGCGCTTCTGCCTGCTGTCACTGGCAATTCCAACATGGACGGACGACACCTGGGTGAAGCGCTTCTACAAGGGCTTGCTAAAGCTGGGCGTGCCGCTAACCGGGGGCGACATTTCCCACGCCAGGCAACTGGTCTGCGACATCATGGTCTGCGGCCAGGTCCCAAAAGGAAAAGCCCTGCGGCGTGACGGTGCAAAGCCCGGCGACCACATCTACGTCTCAGGCGAACTCGGCGCAAACGCCCGCGATCACTTCAAACGGCCGCCACAACCGCGCTTGGCGTTAGGCCGCAAACTGATCGGCAAAGCCACGGCGTGTATGGATATCAGCGACGGCTTATCATTGGACCTCCACCGCCTGTGCGTTGCTTCCGGAGTAGCGGCAGACCTCGACATGATCCCAATCGCCATCGGCGCGACGCTCAAGCAGGCGCTCCACGGCGGCGAAGACTACGAACTCTTGTTCACATCGAAGACTCCGCTGCGTCTGGCAGGAATCAAACGAATCGGAACAATCCAGAAAGGAAAGCCGGGCGCGGTATTGCTGAACGGTAAACCCTTGAAGCCCGCCGGGTACGACCATCTCCAATGACCCCTGCACTCAAAGTCGAGTTAGTCGCCTACAAAGGCTGGCCGAACTGCTACCGCATCAGCAATGGGGAAGTGGAACTGATTGCCACCACCGACGTAGGCCCGCGCATCATTCGCTACGCCTACATCGGCGGCGAAAATGTTTTCAAGGAATTCGACGCCGAACTAGGCAAACGCGGCGAGAATCAATGGATGCCGCGCGGCGGTCACCGCATCTGGGTCGCCCCGGAACACGCCCAGCGCACCTACGTGGCCGATAATTTTCCAGTGGATGCGAAGACCTTCGACGATGGAGTGGAATTGATAGCGCCCGTCGAACCGGAAACCGGATTGCAAAAGCGCATCTACATTGAACTGGCACCCACGGGTTCGGCGGTAAAGGTAACCCACAGCATCAAGAACACCCTGCCGCAAACGCTGGAGATTGCCGCCTGGGCGCTCACCCTGATGGCCCCCGGTGGAACAGGCATCACCGGATTCCCTCCGCGCGGCACGCACCCGGAAATCCTGCTGCCCACCAACCCGTTGGTCATGTGGGCATTCACCGATTTCAGCGATCAGCGCTGGCAGTTTACGAAAAAGTACCTGCTGCTTCACAACGACCCGAACGTGCCTGCGCCCACTAAAACCGGCCTCTTCAATCCATTCACCTGGGGCGCTTACTTCCGGGCCGGCACCTTGTTCATCAAACGTTATCAGGCCGATCCCGACAAACGTTACCCCGACTTCAACTGTTCTTACGAAACCTTCACCAACGCAAATGTCTTAGAACTTGAAACCCTCGGACCCCTCAGCAGCATCCAACAGGGGGATGGTGTGGAACACATCGAGCAGTGGACCCTGCATAACCGAGTAGACATTCCGGCATTTACCGATGAAAATCTGGATGAAGTACTTCTGCCGCTCCTCTAATACCTATATGACCAAGACCGTCTTTTCTCTGATTCTCGCCGCCAGTGCAGCCTTCGGCCAATACACGTCCGGTCCGGCCGGAGCCCCGCCCTCTGAACTGAATGCCGGGATTACCGCGATGCTGCAGAAGGACGGAACACAAATCCTGAACGGCGGCAAAGTCGTTTGTGAAATCTGGCTCCGCACCACCGCCCCGAACGGACCGAAATCCGCGGAAGACAGCGTCAGCCTGCCGAATATTCCGCAAGGCTCATTGCTGGGCGCCATCCGGTTTCCCGCGAAAGGGGCGGACCGCCGCGGCAACCCCATCGCGGCCGGCGTTTACACGCTGCGCTACAGCAACTTCCCGCAGAATGGCGATCACCAGGGCGTGGCGCCGCAGCGCGACTTCATGTTGATCTCCAAGGCGGCCGACGATCACGACGCCAACGCCACCCCCAACTTTAAGGACCTGGTAGCCATGAGTGAAAAGGCCACCGGAGCCCCGCACCCCGGCGTGTTCAGCTTCTGGAAAGCCGATGGCAAATCGGGTCTTGAGAAAGAAGGCGAGAACGATTGGGTGCTGCACACCAAGCTAGGCGACATCTCCATCGCTTTGATCGTAGTCGGTAAAATCGAAGGCTAACGTTGCAGCGGTATCTCTTCGTCTATGGCTCGCTCCGCGGACCCGCGCGCAATCGATTTGCCCGCGCACTGCACCACGGCAGCATCTTCGTCGGCGCAGCCAGAGTGAAGGCGAAGAAGTACCAGATCGGTGGCTACGCGGCGATGGTCACCGCCGACGGCAGCTCCGTGGACGGCGAACTTTACCGCCTGCGAGACCCGGAAAATCAACTGGACTCGCTGGACGAATACGAAGGCCCAGCCTACCGCAGGGCCATTGTAAAGGCCACTACCAAGACAGGAAAACGAATCCGCTGCTGGTCGTATCTCTACCGCTTCCGGCTCAAGCGATCACCTTATCCGCCACAACTCCATGAACATCCGTTAAGCGAAAATTCCGTCCCGCATAAGCAAACGTAAGCTGTTCGTGGTTGAATCCCAGCAGGTGCATCATCGTGGCATGAAGGTCGTGCAGATGCATCCGGTCCTCCACCGCGTAATACCCCACTTCATCCGTATTACCGTAAGAGAAGCCACCCTTGACGCCGCCGCCCGCCATCCACATCGTGTAGCCGTAAGGATTGTGATCCCTGCCGTCACCGCCCTGCACCACCGGCGTGCGCCCAAACTCCCCGCCCCAAAGCACCAGCGTGTCCTTCAATAAACCGCGCGACTTCAGATCCTTCAACAGCCCCGCGATCGGCAAATCCACTTCACGAGCGTTCCTGGAATGCAGCTTCACGAGTTCGCTATGCTGATCCCACTTGTAGCTGTGCGAGCACTGCACAAACCGGACGCCGCGTTCAATCAACCGTCGCGCCAACAAACACTGCCAGCCAAAATCCTTCGTCTCTTCCTTATCCAGCCCGTAAAGCTTCTTGGTAGCGTCCGATTCTTTCTCCGTCTCGAATGCCTCCGGCGCCTCCGTTTGCATGCGGAACGCCAGCTCAAACGCCTGAATCCGCGCCTCCAGTTCCGGGTCGTATTCGCGCGTCATCGCGTGCTGCCGGTTCACCTTCTGCAACATATCCAGCTCAAAACGTTGCTGATCGGGCGTCAGCCCCTTGTTCATCAAATACTCAATCGGTTCCGCTAGATCTTCCCGCTTCATGCCCGCATTTCCGATCGCGGTTCCCTGATAGGCAGCCGGCAGAAATCCGGAACTCCAGTTCTTCGCGCCGCCATGCGACAGCGAAGGCTTGATCGTGATGTATCCTGGCAGATTCTGATTCTCACTGCCTAACCCGTACACCGTCCACGAACCCATGCTGGGCCGCGTAAACGTGTTAGACCCCGTATGCAATTGCAGGCTGGCGCCGCCATGCGCCACGCTGTCGCCCACGATCGACTTCACCACGCACAGATCGTCCACGCACTGCGCGACATTGGGAAACAGGCTGCTGACGTGAAGACCGCTCTGCCCGTACTGCTTAAACTCCCACGGCGACTTCATCAGATTCCCCACGTTGCCTTCAGCAAACGTCAGCGGCCGCTTGAAAGGTAGCGGTTTATCGTTGTAAACCTCCAGCATCGGCTTGTAATCGAAGGTATCGATGGAAGACGGGCCGCCGTGCATGAACAGAAAAATCACCCGCTTCGCCTTCGGAGCAAAGTGCGGCTTTTTCGGAGCCAGCGGATTCGCGCTTGAAGCCGCGGCTAGCAACGACGTTAGCCCAAGCGACCCGAATCCACAGGCGGCCTGGCGCAACATCGCACGGCGTGAGATAGCTTGAAAGTCCATATTCAGTCCACGTATACAAATTCATTCGACGACAGCAAAATCCGGCACAGGCTCTGCCAGCCCTCGGCATTGCGCTTCGCATCAAAGGCCTGCACATACGCCAACGCTGCGGCCACTTCATCCTCAGTTGGCTTCCGCGCCAGCACCGTGGAATAAGCGGTCTCCACGCGCCGGCGGTTATCCAGGCTGTCATTCTCAACCAGTTTCTTAGCCAGATTCTTCGCCCGTTCCGTCACAAAGCTGCTGTTCATCATGAACAGCGCTTGCGGCGCCACGTTGGTCTTGGACCGTCCTTCGTTGGTAGTAGTCGCATCCCCAAAATCGAAAAGATTCAGCAGCGTCGGAAGGTTCGAGCGGCGCAGCGGTAGATACACCGTCCGGCGCTTCACGGTCTCCGGTCGAATGCTCAGCCGTCCTTCCGCGTTCTCGCCATCGGTGCCGAAACCGCTTTGCAGCGTTCCGCCCATGGTGAGATCGATGGACCCGTCCAGCATCATCATCCCGTCCCGAATCTCTTCGACATCTAAACGCCGCCGGTCCACCCGCGACATCAACCGGTTTCCCGGATCCGTCTCAAATTTCTCTTTCGTAATCTGGCTGCCCATCTGATAAGTGCTGGAGAGCATAATCATTCGCTGCAACTTCTTCACCGACCAGCCTTCTTTCATGAACGCCGACGCCAGATAATCCAGCAGCTCCGGGTTCGTCGGCTTCTCTCCAACCAGCCCCCAGTTGCTGGGCGTCCGCACGATGCCCTCGCCAAAATGCCATTGCCATACGCGATTAACGAACACCCTGGACGTCAGCGGATGCGACGGACCGGTCAGCCAATTAGCAAACTCCAGCCGGCCGCTGCCTTGCGTCACCGGAATCTGATTCTCGCCGGCAATAATCACAGGGAACCGCTTCGTCACTTCTTCGCCAGGATTGCCGGCATCGCCGCGGATGAACACCTTCTGCGTGACCGGCAGTCCTTCACTCACCGCGCAAGCCATCGGTGGTTCTTTCGGTGTATTCGCCTTCAAATCCGCCAATTCCTGCTTCAGCGCATCGTACCGTTTCTGGCTCGCCTCCGTGTAGTGACCCGTACGGGTGAATGGCCCCTGCCCCATCAGCAACTCACCGAAGAACTGGTTATTTACGCCATTCGGTTTCGGACGGTCAGCGTGGGTATCTCCCTTCTTTTTCCATTCCGCGACCTTCGCATCGTAGGCCTTGGCTGCGGCATCGAACTCCGCCTGATAGCCCTTCGCCACCTGTTCATGATTGCCGGCATCCGCCTTTAGCCATTTGCCCAGATGCGGCGCTTCCTCGGCGGGCTGGCGTAAATATTCCACCCACTTCCGCAGCACTTCCACGTCCAGGCCCTGCTTGTCTTCCGGCTTGCCCAGATGGCACACACGCCACGCGGCCGTCATGTAATCCGCCACCTTCGGCCGCAGCGAAGCACTGTAAAGATCCGCCTCTTCCTCGGAAATCAGCGTCATCTCGCGCTTGCGATCTTCCATCTTTTCCAGGTACGCGTCGTACTGATCAGCTTCCCCCTTCGGCACAAGAGGCGCGAAGTACATCTGAGAAACCGTGCCTTCAATCTTCTTGAACGCCTTGGTGCTGGCAAAGATCGAAGCCATGGAGTAGTAGTCTTTCGTAGCGATGGGATCGAATTTGTGATCATGACAGCGTGCGCAAGCCACCGTTAACCCCAGAAACGCGCGCGACGTAGTATCAATCTGCTCATCGATAAAGTCGTAAAGCATCTTCACCTTGTCCTGTTCCGCAATCAACCGCGGACCAATCGAAAGGAAACCCGTCGCTACAATCCCGTTCACATTCACGCCGCCGTCTTTCGCCGGCAACAGATCCCCGGCAATCTGCTCCCGCACAAACTGATCGAACGGCAAGTCCTTATTGAACGCGTCGATCACGTAATCGCGGTACCGCCAAGCATAAGGGTAACGGTGATCTTCATCCGCACCCGTGGAATCGGCATACCGCGCCACGTCCAGCCAATGCCGGCCCCAACGTTCCCCATATCGGGGCGAATCGAGCAACCGGTCCACCACTTTCGCGAACGCATCCGCGGACTGGTCGCTCAGAAAATCGTCAATCTCCTTCTGTGTCGGCGGCAGCCCGGTCAAATCGAAAGTAGCCCGCCGCAACAACGTCAGCTTGCCCGCAGGCTCAGCCGGAGCGACAGACTTCTCCTCCAACTTCGCCAGAATGAAGTTGTCAATCGGAGTCTTCACCCAACTCGCATTCTTCACCTGCGGGACCGGATAAACCTTAATCGCCTGGAACGACCAGAACTCTTTCTGCGCCTTGCTCCACTCTTTCTTCTTCGTCGTCGCCACCACGGCCACTTTGTCGGCAGGCATGGGCGCGCCCGCCTTCACCCACTCCGTAATATCGGCGATCTCCTGGTCCTTCAGTTTGCCCTGCGGGGGCATTTTGACGCTCGCCTGATACCCGATTGCCTGCAGCAGCTTGCTCTCTTCCGGTTTCTCTTTTGAGAGGATGGGCCCACTTTCGCCGCCATGCAGGATATTGGCCGGGCTGGACAAATTCAGCCCGCCCATGTGCATCTTCCCTCCATGGCAAGCCGCGCACTGGCCCGCAAAAATAGGCCGCACCCGTGTCTCAAAGAACTCGGCGCCCGTTGGCGTTTGAGCGGATAGCCCACTCGCCAGAAGAAGAACAAGCAGAGACTTCATCTATCTCACCGCAGCTTTGGCGTCCAGCATATCTTCGTAGACTTTCATCAACTCCTTGATGTCGGCCACGTCCTTCGCGTTGCAGTCATTCAGCGGCGGGCGCACCGGACCGGCCGGCATTCCCAATACTTCCATGGCCGCCTTCACCGCCGATACTTCATACCCGCGGGCGCGCTCACGGAGTGCATACAGAGGATGCACGTACTTCTTCATCAGTACATCCAGCGTGGCGAAATCACGAGCCATTCCGGCCTTCGCCAGAGCCAGCGAGACCTTCGGAGCCAGGTTTGAAATGCTGGACGTATACCCCTGCACACCGATCGCGAAGTACCCGGGCACGCAATCGTCGCCCAACCCGCCAAACCAAGCCAGCCGGTCCCCGTTGTAATTCATGATCCGCTGGTATTTCCTAACATCACCCTGTCCGTCTTTCCAGGCCGCCAAAGTCGGCACGTGATCGGCAAGCCGCGCCACTTGCTCCGGAGTGAACACGGCCCAGTCGCGGCTGTAAACCATCATCGGCAGCGGCGTCGCTGCCCCAATTGCTTTGAAGTAATCGAACAACCCCGCCTCGGGAGCGTTCGCATAGTAAGGCGGCAAAACCAACAAACAGTCCGCTCCAGCCTTCGCTACGCGCTTCGCCATATCAACGCCGATGGGCACATTGAATCCCGTGCCTGCCACGATCGGCATCTTGCCCCGCGTGGCTTCCACGGTGGTTCTCACCACCTGCTCCACCTCTTCGGCATTCATGGAGTACAACTCCCCGGTGCCTCCGGCGGCAACCAGGGCGCAGAATGGATACCGCACCATCTCCTCCACATTGCGCGCCAAGCCGTCAAGGTCTAAGGAAAGGTCTTTCTTGAACGGGGTGACAGGGAACCCGAACACGCCTTTCAGCTGTTTACAAAATTCTAGTGGGGTCATGTTACTCCTTTAGTGTAGTCCTAGCGGACATCCAGATTTCGGTCGCCGCAAAATCCCTTACGCCTTTCACTGCGCCTAGTTGGGATACTTTCAGCGCTCCC
Organism: Bryobacterales bacterium; assembly: GCA_038230275.1. Taxonomy (GTDB): domain Bacteria; phylum Acidobacteriota; class Terriglobia; order Bryobacterales; family Bryobacteraceae; genus JANXXV01. The sequence goes on along the minus strand of JBBRNO010000108.1, from coordinate 4,156 downwards.
ACCGCGTTGGCGAAACAAGCTGCATCCATCATGTTTTTGTCGTGATGAAGCGCCGCCAGAAAGCCGCCGCCGAAGCAATCGCCCGCGCCGGTGGTGTCTATCGCATCTATTGCGAAGCCGGCAGCCGCATGCTCCTCGCCGCTCGCAAAGACCATACAACCCCGGCCGCCCAGCTTCATCACGACATCGGTGGCGCCAAGATCCCGCAGCGCGCGCACCACATCGCGCGGTTCATCGGTACCGGTCAGCATCTTCGCTTCCGTCTCATTGATAAACAGCAGATCCACCAGCGGCAGACACGGCCGTAGGTCCAGCATCCAGCGGCCATCGGCGTCCCAGCCCGTATCCAGCGAAGTAGTCAATCCCGCCGCGCGCGCACGCTGCAAAACGTCCGGCGCACTCGTGCGAATCGCCGGAACGGTATACAGATTGGCAAGATGAAAATGGGAGTAGCCGGCGTTGTTCCCTGGATGGAAGTCCAACATGTCAGGGGAAACCGCGGAGCTGGCGCCGCGTTGATGGAAGAAGAGCCTGTCCCCTGTAGGATGCACAACGCAGATAGAACTGTTCGTAGGCAAATCGGAACGCCCGACGCGGCTGACATCGACGCCGGTCTCGCCAAGCCGCGCCAGGATCGTATCCCCATGCGCATCCCGTCCAACCACGCCCAGCAGCCGCACCGGTGTTCCCAGCTTCGCCAGGGTATAGGCGGTGCTGCCGCCATTGCCCCCAACAGTTTCTTCTATCTTTTCCACCCAAAGAGTGGTCCCCCACTGGAACCGGTCCACGGGCCAAACTGGGATATCGAATGAGATGTTGCCGCAGCAGATCACGCCCGCGACGGATGAAATGGGCATCCCTCCGATTCTAAACGCGTCAGTGCGCCGATGGATCGTTTTGCATCAGCCCGAAAAGGTTGCCTTCCGAATCGTTGCAGTACGCCATGTAGCCGATGCCGGGAACGGCCATCCGGGGCATCATCACCTTGCCACCGGCCGCAATTACTTTTTCCACGGTCTCGTCCAGGGATTCCACGCCGATTGTATTCACCGTACTGGCTCCTGGGTGCGGACGGCGCAGCATCCCGCCATTGATCCCGGGTCCTTCCCCGGTATCCACAAGCCAGTAATCCATGGGCCCGGCCCACTTCGTAATCTTCCATCCAAGCGTCTCGCTATAGAATTTCGCCGCGCGGTCCGGATCGTCGGCCGGCAGTTCGAAATGAATAGGTCTTGGCATATTTTTCTCCTTTATGAGTGACTCACGGTTTGCGTCGTTGGTTGGAACCGCTGAGTGGCAAAGCCCACAATAGCGCCGACAATGCTACCCGGCAGCATAATCTCAAAATAGTAATGTTGGCCGGAAGGATTCGGCATAGCCGCCACCAGGTACGCCAGAAACATGCCAATGGCGAGCCCGAACACGATCCCCAGCGGAAGCGAATTCACCTTCTTCGCAAAGTACCCGCTGCATGCGCCCGCAATCAATCCCTTGAACGTAGAACCAATCACAATCCCCATAATCTGATCGCGAACGGCGGGCGTAAACCACGCGGTCATGCCGTCGAATGCACCCAACACCGCGCCCAGTAACAATCCATACACGATTTTGTTCATGCTCTAGCGCCTCCTGGTTCTCTATTACACGTGTGCGGAAATTCCTTTACGTTCTGGAGTACAAAAATAGCAAAATTCGCATCAGCAGGTAGGCCAGGATCAACGCCACCAGGGTCTTGTTGTGTCCAAGCACACGCCGGCTGCGATCCAGAATCGATTCCGGGTGCGCCAAAACCGGCAGACCGTCCAAATACCGGCCAACGTCTTCAGACATTGCCAGCGCGCTGGAATACCTTGCATCCTTCGCAGCCGCGCTAGCCTTGCGCGCAATGGACTGCAATGGCTTGGCAGGCGCAGCGATCAGAAACTGCAAAATCTTGCCCAGCGAGTAAACGTCGCTTCTCCCATCAATCTGCGCATTGGCGCCCGCTGACTGCTCCGGCGCCATATACTGCTTCGTGCCCATCACGGGCCCATCCAATTCCGATTCACTCAGCACGCGCGCCACGCCCCAATCCAGCACCAGTACCTCGCCAAACTGCCCCACCATGATGTTTTCCGGCTTCAGATCGCGATGCACAATACCCTGCGCATGCGCGAAGGCAACCGGCTCGCAAATGCGCTGGAACAGCCGCAGTAAATCAGGTATCGAGTGGCTCTGCCGGCAGTAAGCATCCAGCCTTGCGCCGCGCACCAGTTTCATTGTGTAGAAAACCCGCCCGTCCTCCAGCGTGCCCACGTCGTGAATAGGCACGATGCCCGGATGTTCAATCCGCGCCAGCACCCGGGCCTCGCGGCGCATCCGTTCCGCGTCCGCATCGCCAATACTCAGCACTTTCATGGCAACGTCGCGCTGTAGTTCAGAATCGTGCGCGCGATACACCACACCCATTCCGCCGCGGCCCAGCTGTTCCCCGATGCGATAGCGCGCACCCGGCGGATCGGGCATCTCGGAAACCTCCCGCAAATGCTGCAACACATTGTCGGAGAGCCATTCCATTTACAGTTCCGCCCCCAACAAAGCGCGCGCCTCACTCCGAAATTCCCGGTCGCTCACCGTCAGTTCGCGCAGCTTCTCCAGCACAATCCGCCGGAACTCACGCCGCACCCAGGCAAGGTGGTTCGTCACGGTCACGGTAGTCAAACCGAACTCCCCGGCAAGCGCCGCGTAGGTGCCGCGCTGGTCCTCTTCCGCCAAATCATAGCGTTCAAACAGAGAATAGTGAATTTGTTTCCCATGTACCGCGCACTGCTCTCGCAAGCCCACCAGCGCGATCTCGAAAACGCTGCGCGTCCATTCCCGCGCGAAGTACCGGTCCGGCGAATCGTCCTGCGCGACGTCGATCTGCAGCAGTTCTCCCTCCGCCGTGGTGAAGTCCAACGCCAACAGAATAGCCCCGCCGCCCCGCTTCAAACGCTGCGAAGCCTTTCTCTCGTTCGCCAGAAAACCATTCAGGCACACTCGCAGATACGTCCGAAAGCTACCGTTCTCGGCACTGTATCTATCCAGGAAATCCTTCTCCAACGCGCGCAGAAAAAAGCCCTGGGTCAGGTCTTTCGCATCTTCGTTGGACGACTTCCACTTGATCCGGATGTACTTGTAAACCGGCTTCCAATACGCAGCCACAATCGTTTCGTGCGCCACCGCGCGATCGGCCGCAACGCCGCTGCGCGCAGCCTCAATCGCCGAGTGCCGGGTGTCCGGAAACCGGCCGTCCCCGCCGCCGATCCGTGTATCGGTGTCCATTGTTTCCACTTTGACAGATCTCTGAGAATTGCAAATAATGGTTGCGCATGCAAACCCGCCAGGCCATCTCGTGAGAAAAACCCGTTGGCTGATGATCTCCCTCGCCTTCTGGGCTACGGTCATCAACTACCTGGATCGCCAGTCGCTCTCAGTGGCCGCGCCCGTCCTGCGCGAGCAGTTCCACATGAGCAACGAAGTCTACTCCCGAATCGTCTTCGCCTTCCTGCTCGCCTACACAGTTGCCAACGGCGTCTCCGGTCCGTTGATCGATAGGCTGGGCACCAAGGTCGGGTACGCGCTCTGTATCGGGTGGTGGTCCATCGCCTCCGTTCTTCACGCCTTCGCTATTGGTCCGGTCACACTCGGCGTGGCACGCTTGCTGCTGGGAATCGGCGAAGCGGGCAACTGGCCTGCGGCGATAAAACTGGTTGCCGAATGGTTCCCCGAAAAAGAGCGCGCCCTCGCCTGTGGCATCTTCAACAGCGGATCGTCGGTCGGCGCCATCATCGCGCCGCCGCTGGTGGCCTGGATTTTACTCACCTGGGGATGGCCCGCCGCCTTCGCCGCCACCGGAATCACCGGCCTGGTTTGGCTCTGCGTCTGGTGGCCGCTTTACGAAACTCCGGTCTCCGCGGCACTCGAACCAACACCAGCCAAGGTCCCGGTCGCAATCCTCCTTCGCCATAAATTCGTCTGGTCGCTAATGATTGCGAAAGTCTTCTTCGACCCCGCCTGGTATTTCTACATCTTCTGGTTTCCCGAATACCTGAAGAACGCCCGGCACTTCAGCATCGCCTCAATCGGTAAGTATGGTTGGATTCCGTTCCTCGTCGCCGGATCGGGCAATCTGCTC
>JBBRNO010000107.1:0-22988 GCA_038230275.1 Bryobacterales bacterium | reverse complement strand
GGCAGTGCGCTCCTAATGCAATTGTCCGGTTCTTCCGTGCCCGTCCGCGCGGCCCTGTGGATGGTCAATCCCCAACGGCACTGGAACACATTTCAGCAGGCAACCCGGCCGATCTGCTTTCGGCACCAGCGATGGGAACGCTGCCGGCTAATCTGGCAGGGCAGTGCGCTCCTAATGCAATTGTCCGGTTCTTCCGTGCCCGTCCGCGCGGCCCTGTGGATGGTCAATCCCCAACGGCACTGGAACACATTTCAGCAGGCAACCCGGCCGATCTGCTTTCAGCGCCAGCGATGGGAACGCTGCCGGCTTACCTGATAGGCCAGTGCGCGCCGAATTCCATTCTCCGGTTCTTCCGTGCCCGTCCGCGCGGCCCGATGGACGCCCCCGCGGTCTCCGCCTATGAGGATATTTTGCCGGGGTCACCCGCCGCCCTCATTTCCCCGCCGCTCGCAGGCACTCTACCGTTGGGGACGATTGGAGAATGTGCGCCGAATCCCTTGGTCCGATTTTTCCGGGCTCGTCCGTGCAGCCCGCGTGACTCCGTTGTTGGCCCACTGGAAAGCATCGCGGCCGGTGCGCCAGCCGATCTGATTTCGAAGCCGGTCAGTGGCAGTCTCCCGGTCGCCCTTCCGGGCGAATGCACGCCGCATCGGGTGTCCCGGTTCTTCCGGCCACGGCCTCGCGGTCCGGTGGAAGGTAAGCCCCCGGCTCTGATGGGCGACACGGCACGGCCTCTCTTCGTGCAAGCGGAAGATCAGTCGAAAACGGGTATCGCACTGGCCAGACTTCCCGGCATTGCACCCGGAGACGTGGCGCCGGCCTTTGCCGATCGCCCGTTCCGTATGCGGCCCCGGGGTGTTTCCGGCAACAATCCGCATGCTTTTGGCCACATTGATGCGGGGTTGGCGGCCGCACTGGAGTCAGCGCCACTCTTGGCTAGACTTTCCGCCTCAATCGTCGGTAGTCCGGAGCCGCTCCAGTTGGACAAGCCCTACAAGATGCGTCCGCGCGGACCGGTGCAGGCGAATGATTTGCCGTCCTTCCACCAGGTGCCGGCGGGCGAAGCGGTCACGCCGCCGCGCGCCAGCCAAGTGCCGTCCATGGCAGTCTTGGCGGGCTCGCTGTTTGAACCGCTCTTCCTCGACCGGTTCTATCGAATGCGCCCGCGCGCCGGGGTATTGCAGCCGGACGCCCCGCTCTTTGAGGCGGTGACCGCCGGTGATCCCGAAGTGCTTACACCCAGGGCGGCAATGCCGTCGATGCCCGCGGTGCTGATGCGGCAGGCCAGAACTCCGTCCAGGGATCGTGGTCCGCGGATGCGCCCGCCGGGACCGCGGCCGAGTTCGGGAACACGGAACTTCGACCGGTTGGAGGAAGGCGAGGAAGAGACCAGAGTGCCGCAAGCGTCCATGATTTCGCTGCCGGAGGAACTTCCGCCGGCACCCAGCGCAATCGGGCTAGTACTTTCTCCGCTGCCGTTCGAACTTATTATTCATCCGCCCCTATTTGCCGCCGAAGTAATTGTCGATTATCGCCCATCGCTTGTGGACATTCGCCGCGCATTTGAGGAAACGCACAAACCGACGTGGTTCGGCCGTATCGCCGAATTCTGGACTGAGGCTACCTGGGACGTGAAATGGGTTACCGCCGCGGTGCCGATCCTGTTAGGTGTTTTTATCCACTCCTCAATTGGTAATCTCCCGCGTTCGAGCCGCCTGCAAAACATCGACATGGCTGCGTTGGCGTCGAATCCACTGCCTCCGTTGAAAAGCGCGGTAGACGCCAGATGGTCCGATATTCGCCATGAACTGGTGGGCAGGGCCGCCGTCGACCTGCAGGAGGATTTCACCAGGGGCCTGCGTTTCTGGACTGGCGATACCGACTGGAGCAACTCCTGGACCTACGATATTCACGGTGGCGTGAAGCCGGGTGCGTTGGCGCTTTATACGCCTAGCATCGGGATGTCCGACTATGATGTGGAATTTACCGGTGAGATCGAAAAGAAGAGCCTGGGCTGGGTGTTCCGTTCCGCCGACACCCGGAACTACTATTCGGTGAAACTGGTGACCGTCAAACCCGGCCCGCTGCCCACCGTTGCGCTGGTTCGATCCGTTGTGATCGATGGCAGAGAAGGCCCCCCGACGCAGATTCCGCTGCCGTTTCCGGTCAGCAACGATCAGGTCTACAGGGTGCGCATGGAAGTGAGCGGCCAGTTCTTCACTGTATTTGTGCAAGGCCACGTGGTGGCCTTCTGGACCGACGAGCGGCTGAGATCCGGTGGCATCGGCTTCTTCAGCGGCAAGGGGGAACAGTCCCGTTTGCTCGCGGTACGCGTATCGCATCAATTCGACGCGCTGGGAAGGCTCTGCGCATCTCTGGCATTACAAGATAAGACATCGAAACAATCAGGAGTTAGCAGGAATGAATCCCAAAAATAGAAAACCCGAAGAAGCCAACGGCAAAGCCGTGAACGGAGGCGCCAATGGGCAAAGCAACGCGGCCGGCGCACTGGCGAAAGCGGTTTCCTTGCACCTGGAAGGCAAGCGGAAGGAAGCTCTGCAAGAGCTAAAGGGCGCCATCGCCAGCGGTGGGGACAGCGCGGAAGTTTACTCCGCCATTGGCCACATTCAGTTCGAACTGGAGCAGTACGACGACGCCGCCAAGAGTTACACCCGCCTGCTGACTCTGGAACCGAAACACACCGCGGGGAACTTCAATCTGGCTGTGTGCCTGGAAAAGCTTGGCCGCTATGACGAAGCTTCCGAGCGGTTTAGCAGCGCGCTGGAACTCAACCCGAACCGGCCGGAGGCGCGCCTGGGCCTTGCCATCTGCTTGTTGCATCAGGAGAAATCGGAGGCGGCGCTGGAGAGCTTCGACAAGTGCCTGAGCGAGGATTCCGACAACGAAACCGCTCTGTTTGGGAAAGCGGTGAGTCTGCAATTGGCGTGGCGGTTCGACGAAGCCACGGAAATCTACAAACGCGTGCTCGGGCAGAATCCGAATTCGGAGGAAGCGCTGGTTAACCTGATCACTATCGGGATTGCGCGCAAGGATGTCCCGATGATCCGCGACTACTCCGAGAAGCTGGTGAAACTCCGTCCATTCTCGCAGTCGGCGCTGGAGGGGTTGGCGACGGTGGCGTTCGCCGATGAGGATTTCGAGGCGGCGGCGCGGTACTGCGAAAAGCTGGTGGAGGCAACGCCCGATCATTTCGAACGCTGCTTCAATCTGGGTGTGGCGAACCAGAAAATCGGAAAGCTTGAGCCCGCGGCCAAGGCCTACATGGACGCTATCCGCATCCGTCCGGACGGCAAACAAGCCCATGTAAATCTGGGCATGGTGCGCCAGGAACTGGGCGATTTGAAGGGTGCGCGGGAATCCTATGAGCGCGCGTTGCAGATCACGCCTGAGCTGCCGGAAGTGTTCTACAATCTGGCGTCGATCCTGGAGCAGCAGGGCGCCAAGGAAGAGGCCGAGAAGTTATACGCCAAGCTCACCGCGCAACGGGGAGATTCCGAAGACGCGTGGTTCCGGCTGGGTTATCTTCGCTTGCAGAAGGGCGATTTCCGGGGCAGCATTGAGGCATTCCAATCGTGCGTCAAGAAGCGCAACAACTGGCCGGAAGCGCATGTGAATCTGGGGATCGCATACTGGCGCTTAAGTGAACGCGAACAGGCGATCAAGGCGTTTGAGCATGTGCTAACGCTGGAACCGAAGTCGCTGGATGCGTTGCGTGGCCTGGCCGCCCTGGCAGTGGAGCGCGAAGACTATCCGCGTGCACTGGAGTTGCAGGCCAAACTCATCGATCAAGGGGAGAAGACCCCGGAGCTGTTCTACAATACCGGGTTGCTGCTGCAGAAGAGCGGTAAGGTGGATGAGGCAGTGAAGCTCTATAAAGAGGCCATTCAACAGCGGCCGAACTTCGCTGAGGCTTTGCTAAACCTGGGCCACGCGTTAAAGGCACAAGGTAAGCCGGACGAAGCCCGCAGTTGCTGGAAGCAGGCGCTGGACGTGAAGCCGGAACTGGCGCAGGGCTACTTCGAGCAAGCGGCAGGCTAACCGATTGACCTGGGTGCCGGTCGCGAACGCATCGCCACCGGCACCCTCCCAAGTCACTCCGCGGTTGTGGGATCAATCACCGACCGAATTTGCGAGATCCGGTTGGCAGGCAGACCAGCCCGTTGCGCATGTTCACGAACCGTATCTTGATCCGGCGCGATGTATACGCAATAGATTTTGTCGTCGGTGACGTAGCTCTGAACCCACTGAATTTGAGGGCCCAGGTTCCGCAGCACGTTACACGAGTTCTGGGACGCCGCCTGCAGTTGCTGCGGCGACAGCTTGCCAACTTCTGGCATATCTCTTTCAATTACGAACTTCGGCATTGTTAAAGCCTCCTTTTGTTACCGCATCCGTGGTAGCAACCACTTGAAGATATTCCGCATCCACGCTGGTGGTTCCGTCCGTGGCTTTGTTGTGCCCCGACCACAAACTAACCAGTTCACTCCGCAGTTCCTCCTGCCCGTGCGCGTCGAGGGATGAAAACGCGCGCGACATTGGACCGTAGTTGGTACGGAAGAAATCCACTACCGCATCCGGTGGAAACGGATAGTCGAAATGATAGAGCTGGAGCGTACAGCTCAAATGGTCAATCCCTTCCCGAAGCCGTCCGCGAACGGTAGCCTCATCGCCCCAGAGCGCCGGCGAGTGCATCCCCGAAGGAGCGATATGCCTGGCAATCGCCTTAAACATTTGCCCGATAAAACCGCCGGGCGTCCAATTCGCCATGGCAATCATGCCGCCTGGCCGGCACACGCGGGTGAGTTCGGCCGCCACCAGTGCCGGACGCGGCGCAAACATCGCTCCCACCAGGCTTACTACCGCGTCAAACTGCCCATTCGCATACGGCAAAGATTCGGCGTCGCCCTCTTCAAAGGTGACGGAAAGTCCCTCGGCGGCCGCGCGGGTTCGGGCTTTCTCAAGCCAGTTCGTGGCAATGTCACAACCGGTTACCCGTGCCCCCGCCCTGGCCGCGATCAGCGCGACTTGTCCGGCGCCGCAGCCAACGTCGAGCACCCGGGTTCCCGGCGCGATTCCGAGCCGGTGAAAAAACCGTTCTGCATCCTTCTCCATAAAGCGGGAGAAAAGGTCATAGTCTCCCGTCATCCATGTGGTTCGCAGACGCACCTTCAGTTGGTCGAATTCGGTGGCCGTCTGTGTTTCTTTCGTAACTACACCCATGTTTACGAACTCCTTTTCTTCAGATTAGATCCCCCGGGATATGGAATACTTGATCGATCGTCCCGCTTTCTTGGCACAAACGCCCGCTTCAGCTAGGCTATCTAGATGGATGTGCTTTCCGAAGTCTTGCGAGCCGTGAAGCTCAAGGGAGCATTGTTCTTCAACGGGGAGTTTTCCGCTCCGTGGAGCTTTTTCTCATCCCGATCGGCCACGGTTGCCCACGCTCTTCCACCTGGTTCCGGGCACCTGATCATATTTCACTTCCTGACCGAGGGGCGTGCCTACGCTCGGCTGGAGGAAGGCCGGCGGGAAGAGTTGACCGCCGGAGACATTGTCATCTTCCCGCACGGAGATGCCCATGTGATTGGCAACGGCTCACCCGAAAAACCCGTTGACTCGTTCAAGACATTCGCCAAGAACCTGACGGAGGGGCTGAAAGTAGCCCGCTTCGGCGGCGGCGGCGAAATCACCCGATTCGTTTGCGGATACATGGACTGCGAGCCACGGCTAAGTGAGACGTTTCTGGCTGGATTGCCAAAGATGCTGAAAGTGCGCGTATCGAACGAACCGTCTGGGCAGTGGCTGGAAAACTCCATCCGGTTCTCGGTCGGCGAGATGCACGAATCGAACGCAGGCAGCGGGCTGGTGATCGCCAAACTGTCTGAGTTGCTATTCGTCGAGACGCTGCGGCGCTATATTAATGCGCTGCCGCCCGGCGAGACCGGCTGGCTGGCAGGCGTGCGAGATCCCGTGATCGGCCAAGCTCTTGCGTTCTTGCACAAGGAACCCGCGCAGCCATGGACGATCTCAAATCTGGCAAGGAAAGTCGGACTGTCCCGTACTCGGCTGGCGGAGCGATTCCGCCATTTTTTAGGTGGCTCTCCCATGGCCTACCTGACCCAATGGCGGCTGAAACTGGGCGCGGAGATTCTTCAATCGACCGGGGATAGCATCGCCGACATCTCAGCGGCGGTAGGTTATGGTTCCGAAGCGGCCTTCAACCGGGCGTTCCGGCGGGAGTTTGGTTGTCCACCGGCGCAATTCCGCCGCAATCGCAAAGCGCTACCGGCCAAGCATTTTGAGGCGGGGAGCAATGGAGGCTAGTTTATAGCTTGCTGTTAACAGTAATATCAACGGGGCCAATGTAGCGGTCGAGCCAGTTCAACACCTCCCGCACCAGGTCCCGTAGCGGAACGAGATGCCCTGAATCCACCTGGATGAGTTGCTTGTCGCGCTCCGGACTGCCGAGCAACCGGAACATCGGTTTCTGCACGGCTTCGGACGGCACAGCGAAATCGTAACGTCCGTTCAGCATCAGGACCGGTATCCGAACTCGCGGCGCGAAGTTAAGAACGTCCGCTTCGGAGGGCGCTTTACCCATAAATAGACCGCCCCCGACCAGGATGCCTGTCTTGAACCGCGGCTCCAGAGCCAGAAAGATCGGCCCCCACGTCCCTCCGGTACTGAGTCCGTAGTAAGCCAATTTGCCGCTCTGAACGTCAGATCGGCTCTCCAGGAAATCCACCGACCGCGAAACGTCTTTTGCAATCTGGATGAGCGTGTCGCGAAAAACATTGGGGCCTGATGTCCACGGCAGCGCGCGTCCGCCCCGCTCAAATGTCGCCTGGTACACCGGGTAGAGAACGGCTCGCCCGGTCCGCATCAGAAAATTGAACCATTCCGTTCCCACACCTGTTTCGCTGTCGCGTAGGAGCCACGCGTATCCGCCGGGCACCCACAAAACAGTCTGGTAGGGAGGCTTGGCATTCTTGGGCAGATATAAATTGGCCGGGATCCGCTCGCCACCGTAGGCTGCACGATAGCTGACCTTCTCTCTGCGCCAGTACGGATTGGAATCGTCGACGCTCTCTGTTTTGGCGTCCAGCGCCGTCCGGTCGTATTGATACATCCGGCGATAGATCTGAAATGCATCGTCGGTTACTGGCTTCTCCGTCGAATAATCGCGTTCCGATCCGCCAATCGCAGCCAGCGCCTCCAGTGGGATGGCGGCTGGGTAAACAGCACACCGCATTCCATACTGTGGGGCCCGCGAAAACGGGTCTTGCGCGTCTCGATCACGATAGGAGTAGATCGCCTCGTTCCATCCGCCGCCTAGAATTGCCCGAAGCTGTCCCGCCTCATTCTGGCACCACTCTTTGACGTTCCCCGCCATGTCGTAAGCGCCAAATGCGGAAATGCCGGTATTCGCACCGGTAGGCGCGGTGCCGGCGCCGGCGAAATTGCTTAAGAGAAGAATGTCAGAGAAGATTCCGAACCCGGCCGCCTTCCGCCAATGGTGAACGGTTGGTAGGGACTTACCGGCATACGCGCAATACGCGTTGGCTTCGAACCAGCTGACGCCGGAAACAGGAAAGTCCCCCTTGTCTTTAGGAAACACGCCTAGTTCCCACGTGGCTGGTCCTGGCCGGCCGGTAGAGTCCCGGAAGGATGCGCTTGCTTGTGCGAACGAAATTTCGCGGCCTTCCCGGCGGAACGGCTGATTCCAGTATTTATGATCGCGGTAGCCGCCTGCGTCGAGGAAGCGCTGGAACTGGTGGTTAGTAACTTCAAACTTATCGAGGAAATAATCGGGTAGCGGCATGACGCCGCCGGTGTCCGCCCAGGGCGCTTGCGCCGGAACGGAAACCATGCCGGATGGAATGCGGCCGACGTGGGACAAAAGTACGTTCTGGCCACTCAAAGCCATCGAATGCGCTGCAAATTCCACCGGATCCCAACCATCTTTCTCCACTCTGAGGCGCAAGTATGCGTTTGGAAGGAAAGCGCCCCGGAACGGCGCAACGCCCATCAGCCGCCACGGGGAAGCCGCATCGTTATATGGCTTGTAGGACACCTTTGCGCCAGCAGGAGTTGTGGCAACTTCCGGCGAAACAGAAATCTCGGACCAGAACTGCTTCAGCTGCGGATCGTCCGGAACATAATGGAGGGCATCGCGCGTAAGATCGAATGCGGCCGAATTGTCGCCCTTCATCATGAAGGCTTGGATCTTCGGAAGGGCTTCATTGCGGGTCCAGCGCACCCGCAAGTTACGGTAGTAAAACCAACCTGCAAGCGACATGACCGCGATGAGAACGCAGGCCGACAGGACACGTGCCCGTTTCGAAAATCCAACCCGCTGTGATGGGCGCGCGCAGGCGATCAGCGCGCTGGCCAGTTCGCTGCCGGAGGGATACCGCAACGCCGGATCCTTTTCCAGGCATCGCGTGACAATGACCTCGGCTGCCCGCGGCACTTCCGGCCGCAGTTCGCGAATCCGCCGCGGCGTATCACGCAAGACTTTGCTCACTACACCCGCGGTCGAATCACTATCAAAAGCTCTGATACCGGTGAGCATTTCATACAGGACCGCACCGGTGGAGAAAATATCCGAACGAGCGTCCACCGGCTTACCCTCAGCCTGCTCGGGAGACATATACAACGCAGTTCCCAAGACGAGGCCAGAAGCCGTTTCGAGGCCGGCTGTCAGCGTGGTTTCCCCGGCGCCGGTCACGTAGTCCAGTTTTGCCAGGCCAAAGTCGATCACCTTGACGGTACCGGACTGGGTCAGCATAAGGTTGGCGGGCTTCATGCCGCGATGGATGATGCCTTTGGAATGCGCCTCGGCTAGGGCTTCTGCGATCTGGGCGGCGCAGCTCAGCGCCAAATCGATGGACAGCGCCCCTTTACGAAGAGTGGCTGCAACCGTCTCTCCCTCAACTACCTCCATTACCAGAAAGTTCGGACCCACGTCGTACAACGTGCAAATGTGCGGGTGGTTCAGTGCGGAGATGGCGCGGGCCTCACGCTCGAAGCGTTCGCTGAAGCGCCGGTTTAGATTCTTGATGGCGACTGTGCGGCCTAGCCTGGTGTCCCGAGCCTTGTAAACCCGTACCATGCCGCCCGCGCCTAACGCGGATTCGATCTGGTAGGGGCCGAACTGAGTTCCGGCGGCAACCGGTGTCGCGGGCTCCCTTGCCAGCAGATCCGCCGCAACTTCTATTGCCGGACGATCCATGGGACCGGCCGAACCATCCTGCGCGAGCAGCGACTCTACTTCCCGCCGCAGCTCCTCATCGCCCCGGCAGGCCTGGGCCAAAAATGTACCGCACTCTCTTGGGTCATGCTGCCGCGCTGCGTGGAATAGCTCTTCGATTTGTTGGAAGCGTTCGGCGCTCATGGCGTAACCATTCGGACGATCTCCTATGCTACACCGGTTAGGGACGAACCATTCGTGGGGAACTTGCCCGCAAGGCCACCGGGCGAGTTTCCCGCCATGCCAAACCCGCGCGAATACGTTCCGCGTCCTCATCCGAAAGGCCGAGAGACCTATTTTGGATACTGATGTAGTCCGATGAGTTCCATCGGGCCTTCATGATGCCGCTCCGGGGATGATAGCTGATGCCTTGCAAGATGTGTGTAACCTCGTGAACCAAAACGTAGGCGAGCAGGTAAGTCAATTGGTTGGAATCGTGATTTGCACGCATCCGGTCGTAGAACACGACGATGTGGGTTCCCTCGAAAGGCATGGCGTAGGCGAGTGAGCCGGGATGATCGTTCCTGGGGGGATCTTCGGACAACGTGATCCTGATGGCGCCGCTTGCCACGGGGCAGGAGGGCCCGTCATGCCGCCACTCGGCTCTGACACCGATCCGCTGAAAGATTTCGGTGGCGGTTGTGCGAGCCCGACTGGCAATCTGTTGCGTGTTGCCGAGGTTCATGCAGAGTATTACCGTTGCTTCCGGCGCGGGTCCATCTGCCGCCGCCGAAACGCCCGCTCCCAGAATCCCCGCTACTGCGAACATTGCTAAGATTTTCATTGCCTTCCTTCCTCTGCCCTAACAGGCGCAAGCAAAAGGAAAATGCCGCCACTGCGTGATAATCTTTTTTGCAGGAGTGCGAGGATGCAGGACGAATCGCAGGAAATCACAGTTTTGTTGAGGGCTTGGAGGGATGGCGATCCACAGGCGTTCGAAAAGCTGACGTTGATTGTCTATGAGGACCTGCTCCGCATGGCCCGGCGGTATATGAAAAACGAACGGGAGGGGAACACGCTGCAGACCACCGCGCTGGTCAACGAGGCCTACCTTCGCCTGGTAGACGTTAAGAATGCCGGCTGGCGGGATCGGGCGCAGTTCTTCGCTTTATCGGCGCAGGTAATGAGGCGCATCCTGGTGGATGCGGCGCGCGCCCGTGGCGCGGACAAGCGTGGCGCCGGCGTAGTCAAGATCAATGTCGACGAGGTGGCTGTGCTGTCGCCGGAACAGGATGAGTCCGTTGTGGCACTGCATGAAGCGCTAGGGGAATTCGCGAAAATCGCGCCGCGCCAGGCACAGGTTGTCGAACTGCGTTACTTCGGCGGGATGAGCGCGGAAGAGATTGCCGCGGTGATGAACCTTTCGCAGCGGACCGTTGAGCGCGACTGGGATTTCGCAAAGGCCTGGTTGAAGCGGGAGTTACGCTAATCGTGCCGTAGGGCGATCATGGGATCGACCTGCGCCGCCCGTCGCGCGGGAATGTAGCAGGCCACCAGCGCGACTGTCAGCAGGATGAGCGCCACGATGCAGTATGCCTTGGGATCACTGGTTTGAATTCCGAAGAGGAAGCCCGCAATCAGCCGCGTTAGTCCGAGCGACGCAGCGACGCCGGCGGCTAGACCGGCAATCGTTATTTTGATGCCGCGGCTGATTACCATTCCCAGAACATCGCCGCGCCGCGCACCCAAGGCGATCCTGAGCCCGATTTCATGCGTGCGTTGCGTCACCAGATACGACATCACGCCATACATGCCTACTGCCGCCAGAACCAGGGCCAGACCGCCGAAGATCCCGAACAGCCGCATCTGGAAGCGAGGAAATCCCATCCGGTCTGAAAGAGCCACTTCCATGGAATGGACGTCGAATAGCGCCTGATCCTTATCGATTTCGGCGACTACCTTTTGTAGCGGAGCCATCAGGCTGGCCGGCGTGGCGGCTGTGCGGACGGTGATGCGTTTCCAGGTATGGAAGACATAGTAGCCGCCCGGATAATCCGCCCCGTGCTGGCGGTATGATCCGTACATGATGGGACTGATGCTCGAGCCATAGCCGAACTGCCTGACGTCGCCGACTATGCCCACAATTTCCCGCGGCCGGCTTTCCTGCATCGTCATCTCGTCACCCGCGGAGAGCGAGGTCCGAATCAGCTTGCCCATGGGATCCTCGTTAGGGAAGTATCGCTCGGCTAGCGCCTCGTTGATATTCACTACCCATGGAGATGTCTCGTCGTCCCGGTCGGTAAGATAACGGCCCTTCAGGATGGGGATTTCGAGGCTGCGGAAATATCCCGCGCTCACCTCATCGATCCCAGCGGACGGCTGCTGCCCGGATGCGACAACCGGGCGGCCAATAATTTGGAAGGTACGGGTCTCCAGACTGCCAGGAGGCGCAAGGTGACTAATGCCCACGTCGACCACGCCCGGCATCCGCTCCACCCGCTCCAGAAGTTGCCGGTAGAAAACGTCAGATTCCGGCGTAATCGTTTTCACAAACCCGCCCGGTTTTCCCTGCGTATTGTGCCAAAACTTCGGCCCGTCCAGAAATACGTCGGCGCTCAATACGTTACTGGGACTGAAGCCGAGATTCAACTTATGCATGCGGAGGAAACTATCAATCATCAGTCCGGCGCCGACCAGCAGTATCATCGCCAGAGAAATCTCAGAGACCAGCAAAAAGCTTTGCGCTCGTTGTGACGAGCCATTCTGCGCTGGCCCGCCGGCTGATTTTAGCGCTTCCTGAAGATCGGGTCTCGATGTACGCAAGGCCGGCAGCAAGCCAAACAGAAGCGCGGTTAGCACAGACACACCGATTGTAAAAGCGAGCATCCGGAGATCCAGGTGAATGGAGATCGAATTGATCCAATCCATGGGCGCTGTCAAAATCAGCATATGGATGCCCCAGAATCCGAGCAGCACACCCACCGCACCACCCATGAGCGCGAGCAACAGGCTTTCGGCCAGCAGTTGTCGAACGATGCGGGAACGGCTGGCTCCCAGCGACGCACGGATTGCGATCTCGCGCCGGCGTACGGTGGCGCGGGCGAGCAGCAGATTGGCTACATTCGCGCAGGCGATTAACAGAATGAATCCAACGGCACCCTGCAGCAGATGGAAGTATCCCCGGAAATCCTTGGCGATGACTTCCTGAAGCGATTCCACTTGAACGGCCCATTTTTCATCAGCATCCCAATGTTCTTCCATGCCGCGTGCGATGGCGTTCAGTTCCGCCTCGGCTTGCTGACGGGTGACGCCAGGTTTCAGCCGTCCGATTTTCGGTAGCCAGCGGAGTTCTGTCGATTTGTAGGTCTCAAAGGCCGACCAGACGTCAACATGCATGTCCCACGGAAAGATGGAGAAGCCGGGCGGCAGAACACCGACGATGGTGTGTTTTTGACCTGCAACGGTTACGGTCTGGCCGAGAATATTTGGATCGGCGGCGAACATCCGCCGCCACAAACTCTCACTGATTACCGTGTCGTCAGTCATGCCATTCTTGTTTTCGGGAAGGAAAAAGCGGCCCCGGAATGGCTTGACCCCGAGCAGGGAGAAGAAGTTCAGGCCGCACACGCCTTCACTCACGCGCTCGGCGCGGCCGATACCGGCGAGCGTGGCCGGGTCGCCGCCAAAACCCGCCAGGGCGATGTCCTGAAGAGTTTGACTGTGCTTCTGCCACTCCATAAATGCCGCCATGGTGGGGACACGCTGGTCCACTTTATCGCTCTTGATTTCGTTGATTAGAACCAGTTGCCCGGGATTTTCTACCCGCAACGGCTGCAGAACCAATGCATTCATCAAACTGAAGATGGCGGTGTTCGCCCCGATGCCCAGGGCAATTGCCGTGATCGCTACGGCGGTGAAGCTGGGACTCTTGCGCAACATGCGAACGGCATAACGCAAATCCTGCCCCAGTGTTTCAATCCAGCCGATGGTATTCACATCGCGTGTCCTTTCCTTAATCAGAGTTTGGTTGCCGAACAGGAGCCGCGCACGGCGGTGAGCCTCGCCGGGCGTCATGCCGGCGGCCAAAAACTCCTGGGTGCGCATCTCTATGTGGAAGCGTTGTTCGTCATCCAGTTGGTGCTCCAGTTTGTCGTTCCGGAAAGAACTGGCCAGTCGCTTGATCCAAGACATCTGTTCCTCCTCACGCGTACCGCAGCAGCTTTGCGACGGCGCGGGTCAACTGTTCCCACTTCTCCTCTTCCTTCGTGAGTTGCTTGCGGCCGGCCGCGGTGAGGCGGTAATACTTGGCGCGGCGATTGTTTTCAGATACGCCCCATTCCGCGCCGATCCAGCCAGTCTGCTCGATGCGATGCAATGCCGGGTAGAGTGATCCTTCCTCCACCCGTAGCACGTCGCCGGAGACCTGCTGGATGTGGACCGCGATCCCGTAGCCGTGCATCGGTCCGCGCAGCAAGGTTTTGAGAACCAGTAGGTCGAGGGTGCCTTGCAGTACATCGTTGTTGGATTTACCCATAGCGAGTCCGGTAGCTGTCTATGGAAGCGCGCGTGACCGCACTGCCAATGCTTTGTTCCATAGCTATCTATGGGGAGTATGCTGCGGAAACGCGGCCGTGTCAAGGGGAATTCGGTCCGCCAAGTCTATGAGGGGACGCGAATCACTTGCCCAGGTTTTATTCGTTTGATTGCGAGCAACGCGGTTGGCATCAGTGGCAGCAGATCTTCCAGCGCGTTACTGACTGCGATGAGCACCACGATACCCAACTTCCGTGATGCAAGATTCTGCTGATGTTCCAGGCTTTGATCGCCAGTGACGAGGACGGTGAATCCAGCCGCTTCCGCTTTACCAAGTAGCACGCCGTTCTTCAACCCGGCCCATGATTGTTGCTGTACGGTTCGTACGCTGTGTCCGGCGAAGTGCCGGACGAGTTGCCTTGGCAACTGCTCATCGAGAAGAATAAGCACGCGCGCTCACCGCTTCGTGTGCAGTTTCCAGGGCGGCCACGACTTGTTCCCGAGATACAGAGGGAAAGGCGTCGAGAAATTCGTCGATGCTATGGTTTCGCTCGAGATAGTCGATTAGGTTACGGAACGGAACGCGAGTACCAACGAACACAGGAGTGCCCCCCAATATTTCGGGATCGCTGTGAATGGTAGCGGCTTTGGCTGGCATATGCGCCTCTGTCTAAATTCTACCGCGCATACACGCCTCAATAGGCGCTCGCTAAACTTGGAGCGGGATCACAAATAGAATCCAATTTCCGCGGCGTCGAACTACCGCTTCCGGCTCTTCGATTTCGTCAAATTCTCAAATAGGTAAACGCCGCTCTTCCCGCCCACGACAAAATCCAGATCGCCATCGCCGTCCAGATCCGCCACTGGAATCTGCATGCCCGCCCCCGTGCGCGTCGCGTAGTCGATGGTGTGGCGCACCCACTCCAAGCCCTTCCCGTCGGCGGACTTGATGGATTCGTACCAGTAGATGCCCAGCGGTTCGCGCTCGCCCGGGTCCTTGCCGTTGTGGGCCATGTAGCGCTTTCCGGTGAGGATATCCTTGCGCCCGTCGCCATTCAAATCCACCAGCGTCAGCGCGTGCGCCTGCGACCAGCTGTCGTCGATCAGGTGCTTCGTCCACTTGCCGCCGTCACCTTGCTCCAGCCAGAAGATGCCGTAATCATGTGCGGCCGACGTCACTATGTCGTTCTTGCCATCGCCGTTCACATCCAACACGTGGATAAAGCCGAGCGCCTGTGCCTCGTTCCAATCCGCGTGGAACTTCCAGTTTCCGGCGCTACGCGGGTCGGCCGGCGCTTCCAGCCATCCCTTGGAAGTCAGAATGTCGGCTCGGCCGTCTCCGTTCACGTCGCCCGCACCGATGCCGTGGCCGTAGCTCTTGTCGCTCACCACATGCTTCACCATGGTGCCGCCCTTCGCCTCATACCAGGCGAGTGGGGCTTTGGTATCGCCGAACTGTGGCAGAATTTCGTTAGCCTTACCGTCGTTGTCCAAGTCGACAAGGAATGCGAACTCGATGGGGGAGCTGTTCTCGATCACCGTCTCCTTCCAGATTCCACCGGCCTTGCCCGGATTCTCCCAAAAGGAGAGCCGCTTGTTGAACCACGACGGGCTTACGACGTCGATCCGTCCGTCGCCATTCACGTCCAAAGGCAGATCGCTGAAGTTGTCGATGTAGTTGTTGGTGTAGTTCAGTTCGCGAAACTTGTGTTTGGTCCACGTGGGCGCCTCGTACCAGTTCTCGCCGGAGACGATGTCCAGCTTGCCGTCGCCATTCACATCGGCCAGGGCGCAGCTTTCGTTGGCCCCCAGGTCGAGCGTGTGTTTCTCAAAAGGTATGTCGGCGGGACGGGTCACCGCCCAAAGTGCGGCGGCCAGTAAAAATGCGAGAGGAATCCACTTCATCGCACTGATTGTACATCGCGCGCTTGCTATACTGTTAAGGTCGCGTGGCGCTATCGTCTAACGGTTAGGACGGAGCCCTCTCAAGGCTTAAATACGAGTTCGATTCTCGTTAGCGCTACCAACACGCCCGGCCAGCGCGATTCGAGCCTGCCGCACGGTTTCTTCCGCATTTTCACCCAACGCCGTTAAGTGACCCATCTTGCGCCCAGGCCTTGCGGAAAGCTTTCCGTAGAGGTGTAGTTTGACGGCAGCGGACTTGCAGGCCGCAACCCAATCCGGTTCGCCGCGCGTCCACAGGTCTCCCAGCAGATTGGCCATCGCGGCGGGGCAAAGTAATTCGGTGGAGCCTAGGGGCAGGCCGCAAACGGCGCGCAGTTGCTGTTCAAACTGGCTGGTGACACAGGCGTCCACGGTCAAGTGCCCGGAGTTGTGCGGCCGGGGAGCGAGTTCGTTAATCAACAGGCGGCCGTCTCGGGTTACAAAAAACTCCACGCACAACACGCCAGTGATCTCCAATTTGGTCAACACCGTTCGCGCGATTTCTACGGCGTCTTTGGCCACCTTCGCGGTGACTCGCGCCGGCGCCAGCGAGATATCCAAAATCCGATTCTTATGATCGTTCTCAATCACGCCGTAGTGCACGAAGCTGCCATCCACGCCCCGGGCCGCCACCACGGATACTTCCCGTTCAAAATCCACGAAAGACTCCAGCACCGCGGGCGACGGCCCTACGGCAGCCCACGCAGCCTCTGTATCTTCAGGAGAATCGATGCGGAATTGGCCCTTTCCGTCGTAGCCAAAGTCGGCGCTTTTCAAGATCGCCGGAAAGCCTTGGCTCTTCAGCGCCGCCGTTAACTCATCCACGCTGCTGACTGGCGCATACGGCGTGACCGGCAGTCCTGCCGTAGTCAGGAAGGTTTTCTCGCGAAGACGATGCTGAGTCGTATGCAACGCACTTCCTGCCGGACGCACAGGTGCAGCCTCGGCGGCGGCCGCTGCGGTGGGAGCCGGAACATTTTCGAACTCGAATGTGACGACGCTTACGCCGCTTGCGAATTCGCGAACGGCGTCCAGATCGTCATAGGAAGCGGCTATTTCCAGGTCGGAAACTTGACCTGTCGGGGTATCGAAATCGGGGGAGTAGGTGTGGACGCGATAGCCCATCCGCCGCGCCGCGATGGCGAACATGCGGCCGAGTTGCCCGCTTCCCAGAACGCCGATCGTCGCACCGGGCAGGATCGGCTTTTCCATCACGGCAATTTGTCCTGAAGAACTTTAGCGGTCTGCTGATCTCGAAACTGCCGCAGCTTTTCGCGAAGTTCCGGCCGTGTGTTGGAGAGAATAGCCACCGCCAGCAGAGCGGCATTGATTGCGCCCGCCTTGCCGATGGCCATGGTGCCCACCGGCACTCCACCCGGCATTTGGACAATGGATAGCAGGGAATCCATGCCTTTGAGCGCATGGCTTTCCACCGGCACACCGAGCACCGGCACCAGCGTATGCGCCGCTACCATTCCGGGAAGGTGCGCGGCCCCGCCTGCGCCTGCGATGATCACCTCAATACCGCGCGCTTCGGCCCCACCGGCGAATTCGGCCATCCGCGCCGGGGTTCGATGCGCGGAAACCACCTGGCATTCGTGTGGCACGCCAAACTGCGTCAGCACTTCATCGGCATGGAGCAGCGTATCCCAATCCGACTTGCTGCCCATGATCACCGCAACTAATGGCTTCGTTTCGTTGCTGATGGAATTATCCTATTGGCCCTGGCTTAAAGAGAAGCCGGCCTTGCCGTCGAAATTGCAGAGGCTTTCGAATTTGATGAAGTCGAAACCCGCTTTGTTCACACGCTCCAACAGGCTGATGATCTGTGCGTGGGTGACAATGGCGCCCTCGGTCTGGCCCATGAAGCGGCAGATCCAGGCGTCGCTAGTCAGGGTGTCGGGGAAGCCGTCGGGATACACTTTGGTGCCGCGGCTGCCGATCATGACCAGCTTCAGATTATCGCCCGAGAGCTGCTCAATCTTCTTGCCTAATTCGTCCGGGGTGCCTTCGGTCCAATCGATAAAGAGGTCCACGCCGACCATGTCCTTCTTCGGCTTGGCAGCGGTGGATACTGTTTCTTCCGTGTTCTGCCGCGGGCGCGGTTTGTAAACCACAGGCTTAAAATTCTGCGGGAGTTTGCCGACGCGGTCCACAACGGCTTGTGCGAATTCCTTGGTTCCTACCTTCTGCGTGCTGACGCCTTCGACGAAAATATCGTAGGTGTGGATGCCATCTTCCAGGGTTCGCAGCCAGGCGTTATGAACACGCTCGGCCACGTCTTCCTGGTTGATGTGCACCAACATCATCACCGCGCCCAACAGCAACCCGGAAGGATTCGCCATGTTCTGTCCGGCACGCCGCGGAGCAGAGCCGTGGATTGCTTCAAACATTGCGTATTTCATGCCGATGTTCGCCGAGCCCGCCAACCCGACCGAGCCGGCAATCTGCGCGGCTACATCCGACAGCACGTCACCGTACAAGTTCGGCATCACCACGACGTCGAATGCGTTCGGGGTATCGGCCAGTTTTGCCGCACCGATGTCGACGATCCAGTGTTCGTTGACCAGATCGGGATACTCCACCGCAATCTCATCGAAGACCTTGTGGAACAGGCCGTCGGTGATCTTCATGATGTTGTCTTTGGTGAAGCAGGTAACCTTCTTGCGCGCGTTGCGGCGGGCGTATTCGAAAGCGTAACGGACGATGCGTTCGCAGCCTCCGCGGGTGATCAGCTTCAGGCACTGCGTAACGTCATTGCTTTGACGATGCTCAATTCCGCCGTACACGTCTTCTTCATTCTCGCGGACGATGACTACATCCATGCCGGGGTGCTTGGTATCGACGTAAGGATGATAGGCGACGCAAGGCCGTACATTCGCGTACAGGCCGAGCATCTTGCGAGTGGTGACGTTCAGGCTTTTGAAACCGCCGCCTTGCGGGGTGGTGATAGGCGCCTTGAGGAAGACCTTGGTGCGGCGCAGCGATTCCCACGCGCTTTTCGCTATTCCGGCACTGTTGCCTTCGAGGTAAACTTTTTCGCCGATAGCGATGGTCTCGATGTCGAGGCGCGCGCCTGCCTCTTTCAGGATATGGAGCGTTGCCTCCATGATTTCAGGGCCGATGCCGTCGCCGTGGGCAACTGTGATGGGAGTTAATTTGGACATGTGTCGAATCAACTAAAATATCGGGTTTGACGGGATAGAGCAAGTTTTGGGGCTACGGCTAATGTTGGTCAGCGATAATGTCGCCCCTTAACTGTTCAGCGATAATGTCATCCGCCGAATAGGAGACGGTTGTATGGGACACCGAGAGCCGGTGACCGCGCGAGATTTTACGCTGGACACTACCCGAAAATGCGTTATCTGAATGAAAACCACGAGTATCGGGTTTTTAACGCTCGTCCGTCTACGTATCGGATGTAGATCTAGACCGAGTTCGCTAGGCCGTGGTTACTGGATTTTCCTGCGTTATCGGCGCCATGACGGTTATCTCGCAACTGCCATTATTTTCGGACTGGCGACGCCGATGGATGCGTCGTCATCGAATAGGATTGGAGAGTTGTTCACTGTGTTCGAGCATTTGTGGGAAGCGCGATGAGCTCCGCCGGTATTCGGAGCGCGGGTGATTGGCGGCGCTTTCGGCTCTGCAAAGCGGTCGTCAAATGCATCAGTTCCGCTGCGCTGGCGCTGGCATTTGTTACTTCCGTTAACCTGTTGATTACCTCCCGAGTAGTGGAACACTTTCGCGGACGCCGTAAACATCTGAAGGGGACGGATGCAGATGCCGAGCTTGGCGCCTACGGCATTGCCAATGTTTGCGCGGCTATGTTTGGAGCGCCGATGAGCGTAGGGATACCGGCGCGCAGCTTGGCAAATGTACGCTGTGGTGGAACTACGCGCATTTCCAATTTCATGCACGCGCTCTTCATTTTCGGATTCATCAGTCTTGGCGGCAAGTACGTTTCCCACATCCCCATCCCTGCTTTGGCGGGCGTTACGGCGTATGTGGGCATCTGTCTGCTGGAGTGGGGAACCTGACGCCGGCTGCCGAAAATGCGCCGCGTGAATGCGATTGCCGCGGTTGCGCTGGGCTGTTCCATGTACGGGCTTCACTGGTTGTATATCCACTTCACCTCGCAGCTTTCGCTGCACCAAACTCCCTCGCTGGAAGTGTCGGACTAATCATCCGGCCGCAAAATTAATTGCTTACAATGGGGATGTAAGCTCATCTCACATACCGGAGACATTCTAATGAGAGGTTGCTGCGAATGAGTTCCATCGCAGTGGATAGCGCCCTGGGAAGGACTGCGCGCTTTTACCAGACGACCATCGGAAAGAAGATTGTGATGGCCGTTACCGGCGTGATGCTTTTCGGTTTTGTAGTCACTCATCTGTTGGGAAATTTACAGTTTTATCTGGGCAGCGAGCCCATGGACCACTACGCAGTGATGTTGCGCAGTGTGCCGGAACTGCTGTGGCCGGCGCGCATTGCGCTGCTGCTGGCGGTTATTCTGCACATCACCGCGTCCGTTCAACTGAGCGCGTTGAAGAGCGCCGCCAGGCCAATCGGTTACGTGAAGAAGACGGCGGTACAGGCTACGCTGGCTTCGCGGACGATGATGTGGAGCGGTCCAGTGGTGCTGATGTTTCTGATTTTCCACCTGCTGCACCTTACATTTGGGACAGTCCACCCGGATTTTCAGGAAGTGCGTCCGTATGAAAACATGGTCAGTGGCTTCCGGGTGATTCCGGTAGCGATTTTTTACGTGATTGCGGTTTCTTTGTTGGGCCTGCACCTCTACCACGGCGTGTGGAGCATGTTCCAAAGCTTAGGGGTGAACCATCCCCGCTATACACCACTGCTGAAGAAGTTTGCCGCCTACGCGTCTATACTTTTGGTGCTGGGCTTCATCTCCATTCCGATTGCGGTGGCCACGGGGGTGATGTCCTAACGTATGCAACTGAACTCGCGTGTTCCTTCCGGACCGATTGAGAAAGCCTGGGAAAACTACAAGTTTGAAATGAAGCTGGTGAATCCGGCGAACAAGCGGAAGTACAACATCATCGTGGTGGGTTCCGGCCTTGCAGGCGGATCCGCCGCGGCCACCATGGCCGAACTTGGCTACAACGTGAAGTGTTTCTGCTTTCAGGATTCGCCGCGGCGCGCGCATAGCATTGCGGCGCAGGGCGGCATCAACGCCGCGAAGAATTATCAGAACGACGGCGACAGCATTTTTCGCCTGTTCTACGATACGGTGAAGGGCGGCGACTTCCGCGCCCGGGAAGCGAACGTGTACCGGCTGGCGCAGATCAGCGTCGATATCATCGATCAATGCGTGGCGCAGGGCGTGCCGTTTGCACGCGAGTATGGCGGGACGCTGTCGAACCGGTCTTTCGGCGGGGCGCAAGTATCGCGTACGTTCTACGCACGCGGGCAGACGGGGCAACAGCTGTTGTTGGGCGCCTACCAGGCGCTGGAGCGGCAGGTGGACGCGGGAAAAGTGGAGATGATCCCGCGCACGGAAATGCTGGACCTGGTGGTGGTGGATGGCAAGGCGCGCGGCATCATCACCCGAAATCTGATTACGGGAAAGATTGAAGCCCATATCGCCGATGCCGTGGTGTTGGGGACCGGTGGATACGGCAACGTCTACTATCTGTCGACCAATGCAAAGGGATCGAACACGACGGCCATCTGGCGTGCGCACAAACGCGGTGCCCTATTCGCTAATCCGTGCTTCACGCAGATTCATCCGACCTGCATTCCCGTGTCCGGCGATTATCAATCGAAGTTGACGCTGATGAGTGAATCGCTGCGCAACGACGGCCGCATCTGGGTACCGAAGATGCAAGGCGACAAGCGGGCGCCGGCGCAGATTCCCGAAGCCGAGCGCGACTATTACCTGGAACGACGCTATCCCAGTTTCGGTAACCTGGTTCCGCGCGACGTGGCTTCGCGCAACGCCAAGGCCGTCTGTGATGAAGGACGGGGCGTGGGCGAGAGCGGCCTCGGGGTGTATCTCGATTTCTCCGACGCGATTCAGCGGCTGGGGAAGAAGACCATACAGGAGCGGTACGGCAATCTGTTTGAGATGTACGAACGGATCACCGGCGAGAATCCGTATGAACTGCCGATGCGCATCTACCCGGCGATTCATTACACAATGGGCGGGCTGTGGGTGGATTACCAGTTGATGAGCACCATTCCCGGACTGTTTGTGATCGGCGAGGCGAATTTTTCAGACCACGGCGCCAACCGCTTGGGCGCCAGCGCGCTGATGCAAGGCCTGTCCGATGGCTACTTCGTGCTTCCGTATACCATTGGCAACTATCTGGCCACCACGAAATTGGAGAAGGTGACCGCGGACCTGCCGGAGTTTCGCGCGGCGGAAAGCGGCGTCGCCGAAATGACCAAACGGCTGCTATCGATTCGCGGGAACCGGACCGTGAGTTCGTTTCATCGCGAGTTGGGGAAGTTGGTTTGGGAACATTGCGGCATGTCGAGGAATGCGGCGGGGCTGCAGGAAGCGATAGAGAAGATCGTGACTTTGCGGGAAGAATTCTGGAAGAACGTGAACGTTCTGGGGGGCGGGGAAGAGATGAACCAGGCTTTGGAAAACGCCGGGCGTGTGGCGGACTTCTTTGAACTGGCCGAGTTGATGTGCCGCGACGCCCTGGACCGCAACGAGTCCTGCGGCGGCCATTTTCGCGAGGAGCACCAGACGCCGGAAGGAGAGGCGTTGCGCGACGATGTGAACTATTCGTACGTGGCAGCGTGGGAGTACCCGGCAGTATTGCACAAGGAGCCGTTGACCTTCGATTATGTTCATCCCAGCCAACGGAGCTACAAGTAGATGAACCTGACTCTTCACGTTTGGCGGCAGAAGAATGCGGCGGATAAGGGCCGCATGACGACCTACGCCGCAAAAGACGTCAATCCGGAAATGTCGTTTCTGGAGATGCTGGATGTGCTCAATGAAGAACTGACCATGAAGGGGGAGGAACCCATCGCGTTTGACCACGATTGCCGCGAAGGCATTTGCGGGTCTTGCGGCTTCATGATCAACGGCGTTGCGCACGGGCCGCTGCCGAAGACCACCGTGTGCCAGTTGCACATGCGCCATTTTAAAGATGGTGACAAGCTATATCTGGAACCGTGGCGCGCCAGTGCTTTTCCGGTGCTGAAGGATCTGGCGGTGAACCGTTCGGCGTTCGACCGGATTATCTCCAGCGGCGGATATGTGTCGGTGCCGTCGGGTAGCGCGCCGGATGGGAATGCGATCGCAATTCCAAAG
>JBBRNO010000106.1:0-23217 GCA_038230275.1 Bryobacterales bacterium | reverse complement strand
GACCCCACTTATGGAACACGCGGAAAACTTCCTCTTCCCGCCCCTTCTCCGCCACCAGCAACATCCGCTCCTGCGATTCGGACAGCATCACTTCATAAGGAGTCATGCCCGTCTCACGCTGCGGAACGTACTGCATATCGAACTCAACACCGGTGCCCGCGCGGCTGCCCATTTCGCAGCTCGAACTGGTAAGCCCCGCCGCGCCCATGTCCTGGATACCGACAATCGCCCCCGTCTGCATCGCCTCCAGACAAGCTTCCAGCAACAGCTTTTCCAGAAACGGATCGCCCACCTGCACATTCGGCCGCTTCTGTTTCGACTCTTCTGTAAATTCAGCCGACGCCATGGAAGCCCCGTGAATCCCGTCGCGCCCCGTCTTCGCGCCCACGTAGATCACCGGATTCCCCACGCCCGTGGCCTTCCCGTAGAAGACTTCGCCCTTCTTGAACACGCCCAGCGCAAAAACATTCACCAGCGGATTCCCGTTGTAGCTGGCCTCAAACACACACTCGCCACCCACCGTAGGAACGCCAAAACAATTTCCGTAATGCGCGATGCCACCCACCACGCCTTCCACGATTCGTGCATTCCGCGCGCCGTGCCGCGCATCGTCTAATGGCCCGAAACGCAGCGCATCCATTACCGCAATAGGCCGCGCGCCCATGGTGAAAATATCCCGCAGAATTCCGCCTACTCCCGTTGCCGCGCCTTGAAAAGGCTCAATGAAACTCGGATGGTTATGCGACTCAATCTTGAACGCAATCGCCCAGCCGTCGCCGATATCGATAATGCCCGCGTTCTCTCCAGGCCCTTGCAGCACCAGCTTGCTGCGCGTCGGCAGCTTTTTCAAATGCAGCCGCGAACTCTTATAGGAACAGTGCTCGCTCCACATCACGCTGAAAATGCCTAACTCCGTGTAGCTAGGCTCACGCCCCAGCAGCGAAACAATCTTCTCGTACTCCGCCGCGGTCAACTGATGCGCGGTGATGACTTCGGGAGTGATGGCAACCATTCTTATTTGACCGCCAGGCTGGAAACCATGGATCGTAGCAGCACCAACCCATCGCTGGAACCCATCAACGGTTCGCCCGCCCGATCCGGATGCGGCATCATCCCCAGAACATTGCGCCCCGGATTCAAAATTCCGGCGATATCGCGCGCCGAACCATTCGGATTGTCCACGTAACGGAATGCCACGCGATCCTCAGCCTCAAGTTCGTCCAGCGTGCGCTCATCGGCAAAGTAAGATCCTTCGCCATGCGCAATCGGGATACGCAGAATCTGCCCCTTCGACGCCCCGTGCGTGAACGGCGACAAAGTAGTCTCGGTGCGAAGCTGCACATCCTTGCACAGAAACTTTAACCCGCGATTCCGCATCAGCGCGCCCGGCAAGAGCCCGCTCTCCACCAGAATCTGAAACCCGTTGCAAATGCCCAGCACCAGCCCGCCATCGGACGCGAACTTAGCCACGGCGGACATCACCGGCGAAAATCGCGCAATCGCTCCGCAACGCAGATAGTCTCCATACGAGAACCCGCCGGGAAGAATGATCGCATCCACATCGCCAAGACGCGTAGCGTCGTGCCAGATGAATTCGGCTGTCTCGCCAAGGTTGTGAGACACAGCGAACCAGGAATCATGATCACAATTACTGCCAGGGAAGACAACGACGCCAAACTTCATGGGATGCTCTTATTTTAACAGAACCTCAAGCCCCCGGCAGCGTGAATAGAAACTCCGCGCCCTCGCCTGCCTTTGAGTTCACCCAGATCCGTCCGCCATACCGCTCAACAATTCGCGAACAGATCGCCAGCCCAATCCCGGTTCCCGGATATTCCTCCCGGTGCAACCGCTTGAAGATGCCGAAGATCCGCTCGTGATACTGAGCGTCGATGCCCATGCCGTTATCCTTTACCGAATACACCCACCACCGTTCGTCGCGCCACGCCGATACGTGAATCGCCGGCGCCTCTTTTCCTCTATACTTCACCGCGTTCCCAATCAGATTCTGAAAAAGTTGCGTCAAGTGTTGCGCATGCACTGCAACCATCGGCAACTCGCCGTGCGTCACCGTGGCGCCCTCCAGTGCCAGCCGCATGCCCGCCAAGGTGCGCTCCAGCGCCGCGCCGCTCGCCACCGGCGCATCAATCGCTTCCTGCTCTTCCGCCACTTGTGTAAATGCAAGCAGATCTTGCACTAGCTCGGACATCCGCTTCGCCCCGCCGGTCGCAAAATCCATGAATTGATCCGCATCGGTGTCCAGCCTGCCCTTGTACCTCTTCGCCAGCAGTTGCGTATACAAACTCACCATGCGCAACGGCTCTTGCAGATCGTGGCTGGCGGCATACGCAAACTGCCGCAGATCCTCATTCGACCGTTGCAACGCGGCGTTGGTTCGCTGCAATTGCTCTTCAGACTGGCGCCGCTCCGTGATGTCTACGCAGGATCCGATATAGCCCTCGATTTCTCCGGCAATCGAATAAATCGGCTGGCCATCATCCAGCACCCATCGCCACTGCCCGTCGTGCCGGCGCAACCGGAACTCCATGCGGAATTTCCGCCGCGCTTCCAATGCCGTCAGGTACGTCGTCATAGCGCCCTGCAAATCGTCCGGGTGTACACCCTCCGTCCATCCCGTCCCTGCTTCCTGTTCCATCGTCCGGCCCCTAAACTCCAGCCACCGCTTGTTGCAAAAATGTAGCCCCCCGTCGGCCGCCGCAATCCAGACCTTAACCGGCGCGAAATCGGCCAGTTGCCGGAACCGGCGCTCCGCCATTTTCCGGTCGGAGATGTCCAGCGCGAACGAAACTCCGTCCTGCCGGGATTTGTCCAGCAGCGCCAACCCAATCAACACCGGAACACGCGTGCCATCGCGGTGCAGGTATTCTTTCTCGTACAAACCCGACGTCCCGTTCACCAGCATTCGTTCAAGAATCAGGCTCTCTTTCTCTTTGTGTTCCGGCGGCGTCAGTTCCCCGAATCGAATACCGCCCCGCTCTGCAAATTCTTTCCGCGTGAATCCGGCCAGCCGGAAGTATTCATCGTTTCCCTCGGTCACTCCCGTCTTCGTATTCCAGAACACGATCCCGATCAAATTTGCCTCGTACAAACGGCGGAATCGTTCATTGCTGATGCGAAGCTCCTCCGCCGCCCTGCGCTCCCCGGAGACGTCGCGCATGAAAACAGACAGGCCGTCCGGCGAAGGGTACGCGTCCACCGCATACCAGGGGTCACCGCTCGCGGAGCCCTCTTCAAAGTGAACACTTACGTTTTCCCGCACGGCTCGCTGAAATTCCTGGTGCCACTGCACGGATGCCGGCTGCACCGGTTCCTGCCAATATTTCGTTCCCAGCAATTCCTCGCGCGGCCTCCCCCGAATCTTCGCCGCCTGCTCGTTCAGAAAGACATAGCGCCAATCCGCGTCCAATATCACAAAACCGTCGCGGATGTTCTCTAGCACAGAGGACAACCGCCGCGCGGATTCCTCCACCTCCCGCGCCGCCGTTCGCCGCTCACTGGTATCGCGAAACACCAACACCGCACCCTCCAGAACTCCATCTGATCCCCGGATCGGTGCGCCGCTATTGTCGATGGGGATCTCTTTACCTTCCCGTGAAATGAGAAGGGAATGAGCCGCCAGGCCTGGGCCGGAACCCTTTGCCAATACCGTGCGAACCGGCGTCGGCACTTGCTCCCGGCTGGTCTCGTCCACAATCTGGAAAATGTCATCCAGCGGCTTCCCTTCCGTCTCTTCCTGGCCATATCCCAAAAGAGTCTCGGCTACCGGATTCATCAACACAACCCGGCCCGCTGCGTCGGTAGTCACCACCGCATCACCAATACTCAGTAAGGTGGTCCGCAGCAGGTCCCGCTGCAGACGCGCTGCCTGCTCAGACGTTCGCCACCGCGAACTCATTTCCGTGATCACAGCACCTTCCAGCAGGAAAACGGCCAGTTGCACTACGCCCGGCCCCGCAAGCGAGAACGAAAAGGAGGGTGTCAAGAAAAAATATCCCGCCGCCGCAGCCGATAGCACGGTCGCCAGCGCTGCCGGTCCTCTGCCCGCATAACTCGCCGTCAAAAGAATCGGACCGAAGAATAAAAGGAATGGAACCGCGGCCCCAAGATAGGCGGGAAACGCCAGCTTCAAACACACCACCAGACTCACCGAACAAATGGCCAATCCGTAGCGTGACGCTGTCCGCATGATTCATTTCCGCTTGCGTGCCAGCGTCAATCCATCGCCAATTGGAACCAGGCTCAAACTAACCCGGTCATCTCCATGGATCTTTTCATTTAACGCGCGGATGGCAATGGTATCGGTGTCGTTCACCGAAGGATCAATCACCTTCGAATGCCAAAGCACGTTGTCGATCCCAATCAATCCGCCCGCTCTCACCAGCACCAGCGCCCGTTCGTAGTAGTGGTCATAGTTCGCCTTATCCGCATCGATAAACGCGAAATCATACGTCCCCTGCTGCCCGTCCGCAATCAACCGGTCCAGCGTCTCCACCGCGGGCGCCAGATGCAGGTCTATCTTATTCGCCACACCCGCCTCTTCCCAGAAAGGCTTCCCGATGGACGTCCATTCCTCGCTCACATCGCACGCCGTCACGCGCCCGTCAGCGGGCAGCGCCAACGCCACCGCCAGGGAACTGTAGCCCGTAAACACGCCCACCTCCAGCGTCTTCCGCGCCCCCAGAATCTGCACCAGCAACTGCATGAACTGCCCTTGTTCCGGCGTGATTTGCATCCGCGCTTCCGGTACAGACGTGGTCCGCTCGCGCAGCCGCCGCATGACGTCCGGCTCGCGCAAAGATACCCGCCGCAGATAAGCGGCCAGTTCGTCGCTAAGATTCGTATGTGTGTGGGACATGGTTATTCCATATTAGAGTCGTAATTCTCCGGCCGCCCCGCCTTCCAGATGCGTCCGCGCGCCGGCGCCGCCAGAATCTCAATCTCGCGCAGAATCTCCGGATCGGCGGTGCCTTCCAGCGCCTTCAAATTCTGTCGCACTTCCGCGGTAGTAGACATTCCGGCAAACGTAGTTGCAAGCAAGGGGTTACCCAGTGCGAACTGCAGCGCGGTGTCCGTCACGGAGACGCCCCTGCTCTGGCAAAACTCCACAATGCGCCGCGCGGTCTCGCGCACAATTGGCATGGCCGGGTGCCACGGAGGCGGTCCGGCTGGTGTCAGTAGTCCCATATGTAAAGGGGATGCGTTGATTAGACCCTCCGGGTCCATGGCCGTTACATCTGTATTCAGCAAATTGTAGCGGCAGTAACTCAGCATGCAGTCCACCGGCGCCTCCGCCGATACTTCCCGCAACATTCGCAGCGAAAGGCCGGTAATGCCAATGAACCGCGCCTTGCCCGCTGCCTGCGCCCGCCGCAGCGCTGGAATCGTCTCCTCGACAATCTGCCGTTTGTCTCCAAACTCCACATCGTGAACATGCATGATGTCCAGGTAGTCCGTCTGCAGCCGCAGCAGGGATTCATCTACGCTCCGCGTCACCCGTTCCGCTGAAAAATCGAATCCCGCCAAATCATAACGCGCGCACTTTGTCGCCAGTATCACCTCATGCCGCCGGCCCTTCAGCATCTCGCCCAGCCGCGTCTCCGCCAGCGTCCTGCCGTAATAAGGAGCAACATCGAAAAAATTGATGCCGCTATCAATCGCCAGATCGATGGCCCGCTTCGCCTCCACATTTTCCATCCCGCCATATTCGTTGCCCAGCGGAGCAGCTCCAAATCCAAGCCGCGATACCTGTAATCCGGTCTTCCCGAGTGTGCGCATTTCCATGTCCCTTCGATATTACCCGAAGCCCTTCCTCGAATTACGATTGTCGAAATATAGATACACTGCTCTAAATGAAGGCAGCTCTCTTCTTCGCCGCAAGCGTTCTAAGCGCGGCATCGGTCCACACAGACTTCGAAGGTGGCTCATTAGGGGAAATCGAAAAGATCGGCGCATCCAACTTCCGGCTCCACGTGGCCGGGCAGGCCGATCAGAACCGTCGCAACCGCCAGGGCAGTTGGTATTACTTCCGCGTCGACAATGCCGGAAAGTCCGAACTCCTGCTCGACATGGTCAGTCTCCCCGGCGAATACAACTTCAAACTGAACCAGGGAGCCATCACCGGCGACACTCCACCCGTAATCAGTTACGATGACGGCCGC
This sequence comes from Bryobacterales bacterium, assembly GCA_038230275.1. Classification (GTDB taxonomy): domain Bacteria; phylum Acidobacteriota; class Terriglobia; order Bryobacterales; family Bryobacteraceae; genus JANXXV01. Next base: position 17,038 of record JBBRNO010000106.1, on the reverse strand, counting down.
ACCTGGACCCACGTCAAGACGTTTGAATACGATGCCGCTCAGCCACGCTTGCGCCTGCGTATCATTCCCCAAGCGGAGCGCTTTTGGATCGCCCATACTCCGCCCTACACCAACGAAAACCTGGCGCGACTGCGCAAGGAAATCGCGAACGACCCCGCCTTTCACGAAGAGAAAATCGGAAAGTCGGTGCAAGGCCGCGACCTGCTGCTTTGGACCATCGCCACCGGCTCCCCTCGCAAGACCGTCTGGCTGATGTTCCGGCAGCATAGCTGGGAGAGCGGCAGTTCCTGGGTAGGCGAAGGAGCCATCCGCGCCCTTCTGAGCCCCGCCGGCCAGGCACTGCGCGAATCCATCACCTGGAAAATTCTCCCGCTGGCCGATCCCGATGGAGTGGCCGCGGGCGGCGTGCGTTTCAACCGCAATGGCTACGACCTCAATCGCAACTGGGATACCATGGCCGCACAGGACATGCCGGAAATCACCGCCCAAAGGCGGGCCATCGCCGCATGGCTAAAGGCCGGGCGAACCATAGACCTCTTCTTCTCGCTGCACAACACCGAGACCAGCGAATACCTGGAAGGCGTAGCGAAATTCCAACCGCTAGGGGAGAAATTCTTCGCCGCGCTAAAACAGCTCTCCACCTTCGCGCCCACCAGGCCCCTGTTCGCCACCGAGACCACCACCACCCCGGGAACGCCGGGCCGCATGAACGTAATCCAGGGCCTCTACAAAGATTTTCAAATACCCGGCTTCCTCATGGAACAGCGCATCGCATTCAACGATCGCCTCGGCCATCTCCCAACCGTGCAAGACCGACTCACGTTCGGCAGCCAGCTAATCCAAGCCATCCACCGTGCACTGCTCTAAGCGCACCCCGGCCCCAAAATCCACGAGACACTAGCGTACTGTCCGACAAATAACTGGACACAGGAAACGGCTTGCTCACACGCGCGGCTCGGTCTCGAACGGTAGATTCCGAGCCGCGACTGTAAAGGAGCGGTTTCCGGTACGGTCCACCCAATTCGCGGACACTACACTAGCGGAACTAACAACTGACTTCGCGCACCTCCGCCAATTGTCCGCCTTTCAGGCGTTGGAAGCAGATCTGCGCCAAGTCCTGCGGACTCTCGACTGGCTGAGTTAACGACGCCCAAAAAAGCAGCAAGGAATTTCGCCGAATTCCGGGTCCAACACTTTTACTCTCTGACCGATAAGCAAACCGGGAGCTCACGTGTCACTTACGAAATTACCCAAGTCCACTGTCCTTAGTGGTCTGAGCAAGGTTCCACCGTTCCCACCCATAGCAGCGCGCCTTTTGGTGCTGCTGGCCAATGAATCCGTCAACATCGGTGAAATTGCCGACCTCGTCGGCAGCGATCCCACGTTCAGCGCTCGCGTCCTGCAATGCGCGAATTCCGTCGAGTTCGGCCGGTCGCATCGAATCAAAGATGTTCGCAGCGCGCTCACGCGCCTCGGGCTCGATCAAACCCGGCAGGTGACCGTGACCCTGGCAACCAGCGCCTATTCCGCAGGGGCGCTTCGGACTGCGGAATTGCTGCGCTGTTGGGAACATACGGTGGCAACGGCAATTCTTGCCCGCTAACTCGCGCAGGCATGCCAAGCGTTCACCGACATCTCCTACACCGCGGGCATTATCCACGATATTGGAAGGCTTGGACTGCTAGTTGCCTACCTGCGGGAATACGAGAATGTTATTCGAGACGCTGCCGACCACTGTCTCGATCTGCTCGATTTTGATTCCGAGCAGTTCGGTGTTCACCACGCCGAAGCGGGAAGGATCCTTTCTGAGCGTTGGGGTCTGCCGGAAGAATTCCGAATCGGTGCGGGACGCCACCTCGACTGCTGTGAAGGCGAAGAACTGGATTTGCTTCGAATCGTGCATGTCGCCTGCTGCTTGGCCGACGTCCTCGGCTACCATATCACCCGCCCCTTGATCCCTGAGCAGTTTGACGACATCCTCGCCGTACTGCCAAGCGCCGCCAGAGAACGCCTCAACGCGAACCCGGATGAAATGCGCGCTCGCATCGAAAAGCGGTTACATGCCTACGACCGCGTCGACGCACTAAGCTCTTTGGAAGATTCGTCTCCCGCCGAAGCGGACGGAGCCCCGGAAGAACCCCAGCCGCTCCCACTGGAACCTAAATCTACCTTTACTTGGAACAGAGCCGCCATCGCTCTAGCGCTTCTCATAGCTCTGGCAGCCGCACTCCTGTTCCTACGCCGCTAGCAAAATCCCGATCACAGATCTCAAAAATAAACAGTACCCCAACCCTATCAACAACATCCAGCCAAAACCACACACGCCGCCGAGCCGTTTCCACCCGCCCATACTGTACCCTCGTCAGCAGCAAGAAAACAGAGGGACACAAACATGACTTCAGCTCGTCAACAAGCAGCCAACGCGCGGAACGCGCAACGCAGCACTGGACCGGCCACCGCTTCTGGCCGCACCCGGTCGGCGAAAAACGCCACCACCCACGGCCTCACCGCCACCGGCAGCGCTTTGCTCGAATCGGAAGACGCGAAAGCCTACGCGCGCCACATAGAGGAATACCGCGCCAATCACGAACCGCAAAACGAACAGCAGGCGTTCTTCGTAACCCAGCTAGCCGAAGCAGCCTGGCGCCTCCGCCGCGTCCGCAAGTTTGAAAACGGCATTCTCAACGCGGACCCATCTCTCTCAAACGAAGGCACCCTCGATAAGGTCTGCAAACTCAACCGCTACGAAGCCGCCATCGAACGCACCTACTACCGCGCCTACCGCGAGCTCGAAAGACTCAGCGCGCTCTACCACAAGGCACGTGTGGCCGCCATCGACGCCTACATCTTGGCGCCAATCCACCGTACTCCCACGCCATCTATACATCCCGATCCAACCCAACATCCCGATCCAAAACCGAACCGTGACCGTCAGGGAGCGGCAGCCCACCCCGCCACAACCAATCGAACCCAATCCCAAAACCGGACACCCCTCGACCCAGGCCTCCGCAACCTGCTCGACCGTTGCCAGGCAGCCGCCGACAGCGGAGCGGACACTATCTAGATGCCCCTAACCCAAACGGGCCCGCACCCGCTCGCTCAACACCTTCGCATCCACCCGCTTCCCCGCCAGCATCACGTTCGCGGCCTTCATCACCCGCCCCATATCCTTCGCCGACGCCGCTCCCGTCTCGGCCACCGCCGCCGCAATCGCCGCATCCACTTCTTCATCGCTGGGCGCGGCCGGCATATAACCCTCAATCATCTTCAGCTCGGCCTCTTCCTTCGCCGCCAGCTCTTCCCGCCCGCCCTTGCGGAACATATCCGCCGATTCCCGCCGCTGCTTTATCAGCGTAGTCAGAATCTGCAACTCCGTCGCTTCATCCAGCGGCTTCATCGCATCCACCTCGTGCTTCTTCAGCGCGGTCTTGATCATCCGCACCGTGCTCAGCCGGGCTTCGTCTTTCGCTTTCATGGCCGTGACCATGTCTTTCTGGATCTGTTCAAGTAGGGGCATCGCGTTTGCTATCCTAAAAGTTCACCCAATCAATCCCATGCATATTAAAAAACAAAGGTTGTTAACTCCTGGCCCAACCCCTCTGTTACCGAAGGCGTTGCAAGCCATGATGGGTTCCGACATCCATCATCGCACTGAAGATTTCCGGAATCTCTACCGCACCGTTCTCGCTGATCTCAAGGAAGTAATGGGCACCCGCAACGATGTGCTCTGTCTGGTCGCCTCCGGCACCGGCGCCATGGAAGCCTCGGTCGCAAACCTGTTCTCCGCCGGCGATAAAGTCCTGGTCTGCTCGGCCGGAAAGTTCGGTGAGCGCTGGGCCGAAATCACCAAGGCCTTCGGACTCGATGCCACCGTTTTGAAAGTGGAATACGGCAGCTCTGTCAGTGCCAAAGCCGTAGCCGATGCCCTTGCCGCCAATCCGGCAATCAAAGGCGTCTTCGTACAAGCCTCGGAAACTTCCACCGGCGCAGCCCACGACGTGCAGGGCATGGCCGCCGCCGTCAAGTCCACCCCGGCCATCTTAGTGGTTGACGCCATCACCGGCCTCGGCACCATGCCGCTCGATATCGACGGCTGGGGCATTGATGTGGTCATCGGCGGCTCGCAGAAATCGTTCATGATTCCTCCCGGCCTCGCCTTCATGGCCCTCAGCGAAAAGGCATGGAAGCTCGCCGAAACCTCCACCCTGCCGAAGTACTACTTCAACCTCAGGAAGGAGCGTAAGAACGCCGCCGCCGGCGAATCCAGTTGGACCCCGGCCACCTCCCTCATCATCGCCCTCGGCGAGGCGTTGAAGTACATCAAGAACCTCGGCATGGATAAGCTGATCGATAACGCGCAGTTGCTCGCCAAAGCCACCCGCGAAGCCGCAAAAGCCATCGGCCTTGAGCTGTTCTCGCCGGATTCCCCCGCAGCCTCGGTCACCGCCATCCGCGCGCCCAAAGGCATGGATTCCAGCCTCATCGTCAAGGAATTCCGCAGCCGTTTCGGTTCCATCATCGCCAACGGGCAAGGCAGCATGAAGGGGCAGATCTTCCGCATCGCCCATCTCGGTTACTTCGATTTTCCAGACCTGTTCGCCATGGTCGCCGAACTCGAATTGATCCTCGCCGCCAACGGCCAGCCGGTGGAACTGGGCGCCGGTGTAACCGCCGTGCAAAAAGTGTACGCCGAAGCGGCGGGCCTCAAACTAAACAGCTCGGTCCAGGCGGCCAAGGAGCCGGTAACCGTAGGCGCATGAAGATCCTAATCGCGGAACCACTTTCCCCCGTCGGAATTGAGCTGCTAAGGTCCCACCCCGCCTGGGAGATCATCGTCTCCAATCCCAAGGAGTACGCGCAACATCTCTCGGATTGCGACGCGCTCTTCGTCCGCAGCGCCGTAAAAGTCACTCCCGAAGTTTTGGCCAAAGCCCCCAAGCTTCGTGTCATCGGCCGCGCCGGCGTTGGCGTCGATAACGTAGACCTCCCCGCCGCCACCGCCGCCGGCGTATTGGTAATGAACACGCCCGGCGGCAACGCCGTCTCGGTCGCCGAACATACCATCGCCCTCATGCTCTGCCTGGCCCGCTCCATCCCGCAAGCCAGCGCATCCACCAAGAGCGGCAAGTGGGAAAAGAAGAAGTTCATGGGCAGTGAACTTCGCGGCAAAAACCTCGGCGTCATTGGCTTCGGCAGCATCGGCCGCGAAGTGGTTAAGCGCGCCAAGAACTTCGAAATGAATATCTATGCCTACGATCCCTACGTCAGCACGCAGACCGCGGCCGACCTCGGCGTCGAACTGGTAGATCTCAACACTCTTTACGCTAACAGCGATTACGTCTCCGTCCACATGGCCTTAACGCCGGAAACGGACAAAATGCTGTCCACCGCCGCGTTCGCCAAAATGAAAGATGGCGTCCGCATCATCAACGTGGCCCGCGGCGAACTGATAGACGGGGTCGCGCTAAATGCGGCCATGGCCAGTGGAAAAGTGGCTGGCGCCGGCCTCGACGTGTTTCAGAAGGAGCCGCCCGCGGCCGATGATCCCCTGCTCGCTCAGGAAAACCTCGTCGCCACGCCCCACATCGGCGGTTCCACGGAAGAGGCGCAGGAAATTGTAGGCGTCCGCATCTGCGAACAGGTCATTGAGTATCTGGTAACCGGCGTCGCCATTAATGCCGTCAACATGCCCGCCATGTCGCCGGATCAGTACAAGTCGCTTGGACCCTACGTCGATCTGGCGGAGCGCCTGGGCAACTTCGCCGCCCATGTCTCCACCGGCAACCCGAACGCCGTACGCCTCACCTACTTCGGCAAGATCGCCGAGAGCAATACGAACCTCATTCGCAATGCCGGGGTAGCCGGTGTACTCAACCGGTCGCTCTCGCGCAAAGCCAATCTGGTGAATGCCTTGTCGCTAGCCAAGGATCGCGGCTGGAACATCGCCGAGAAACACGAAAAGCGCGCCAGCCACGTAGACTCCATCCGGCTGGAACTCGAAACCGGCTCCGGCACCACTACCGTCGAAGGCGCTGTAGTGCTCGATAAGCCACGCCTGGTGCAGGTGGACGGCATCTACTGCGAAGCCCCGCTAGCAGGGCACTTGACCTTCCTCAAGAACGAGGATGTCCCCGGCGTGATCGGCCACATAGGCAGCGTCCTCGGCCGCAACGGCATCAACATCGCCAATTTCTCGCTAGGCCGCCAGGAGGCTCCCGCCGGACCGGACAATACACTCGAAGCAGTCTGCGTGATTGAAACCGACGACACAGTGCCCGACACCGTATTAGTGGAACTGCTGAAAAACCAAGCCATGCGCATGGCCCGTTCGGTGGAGTTCCCTTGATGGCCAATGACCCAGAAAGTTCGCGACGTCATAAAGGCGAGCGAGGCTGATGACTGGCGCCTTCGGAACACCGTTGGGTCACGATGTCCGGTAACATGGGCGAGGACGTAAATACCAAGAGGCTCGGCAGCATCCTGAATCAGGCGGGGGGGTACGCGATCTTAATCGAACCGGGGCCAAATAACTTTAGTGCCTACGTTCCCGACCTCCCCGGATGCATCTCCACTGGGCACTCGGAAGCCGAGGTGAAACGGAACATGAAAGAAGCCATTCGCTTTCATCTGGACGGTATGCGGGAAGACGGCGACGCGATCCCGGAACCCACACGTCCTAACGGGCGCCTGCCCGGGTAATCACCAGGTTTCCCACCTGGTCCGTGCGTGCATTCCAACCGCCGGGCACATAGGTGGTCGATCCGTACTCAGCTATCAAAGCCGGTCCCGAGACCGGCTTTTTCTTTTGGCCCGACCTCATCGAAAGCCGTTCCACCGGCTTCACCGCAGTGACACGCACCGTCACACGTTCCAAAGCCCGGCCGCGATCCGCATACCCGTAAATCCGCTCATGCGCGCCATGAAATTCTTCCGCCGTAGAGACAGTCAGTTCGTAGCTCTGCCCCACATAGCGCACATCCACGGACCGCACCAGTCTCGCGCCACGCAGATCGCGCCGGGCCTGCTTTTCCAAAATGCGATACGCAGCCTCTACGTCATCCTGCCCCAGCACACCCGCCGCATAATCGCGTACCCGGTCCGCCATCAGCATCCCCACCGCCGATAGCACTCCGGCGAACCGCGGCGCCACCACCGTCCGGATGCCCAGATCGCCGGCCATCTCGCAAGCATGCAACCCCCCGCACCCGCCAAACGCCACCAGCGCGAACTCCCGCGGATCGTAGCCGCGCTCGACGGATACCACGCGGATCGCCCGCTCCATATTGGCGTTAGCCACGCGCAGAATCCCCTCCGCCGTCTTCACCCGGCTTAGCCCCAGTCTCGCCGCCACGGCATCCACGGCAGCCGCGGCGCGCCCGGCATGCAGCGTCATCGCTCCGCCCAGCAACGAAGTGATCCGCCCCAGCACCACATGCGCATCGGTCACGGTAGCCACTTCGCCCGCCCCGTAACAAGCCGGACCGGGAACCGCCCCCGCGCTCTCCGGACCCACGCGCAGCAGTCCGCCTTCGTCCACCCGGGCAATGGACCCGCCCCCCGCGCCCACCGTATGAATGTCCAGCATCGGCACGCGCACCGGAAAGCCGTCGACACTCGCTTCCATCGACATTCGGGCCGACCCCTCGGACAAGCTGACATCGGTCGACGTCCCGCCCATGTCAAAGCCCAGCACTTTTTCAAACCCCGAGAGCCGGGCCATTTCGATAGCGCCCACCACCCCGCCCGCCGGACCGGAAAGCAGCGTCCGCACCGCATTCGCCCGAGCCTCCGCCGAAGTAATCAGCCCACCGTTCGACTGCATGATGGAGAGCCGGCATGGCGACCCCCGCTCCAACTCCCCCAGATAGCGGTCCATCAAAGGACCCACATAGGCATTCAGTAGCGTAGTCGAAGTCCGCTCGTACTCGCGAACCTCCGGACACACTTCATTCGATGCGCACAGGTAGACGCCAAGCCCGCGCAGTGCATCCAGCACCGTCCGTTCGTTCTCGGAATTGCGGTAAGCATGCAGGAAGCACACCGCCACCGCTTCCACGCCCGCCTGCGCTAACCGCTTCCTCAATCGCGCCAACTCGGCCGCGGAAGGCCGCGCCGCAATCGTCCCATCAAAGTAAGCCCGCTCCGCCACACCGAAGCACATCTCGCGGGAAACCAGCCCGCGCCGCAGCGGCGGGTTCAGGTCGTACAGCTTCTCCCGGTTCTGCCGCCCAATCTGAATCACGTCTTCGAACCCGGCCGTCGTCACCAGCGCCGTCCGCGCACCCTTGCGTTCCAGCAGTGCATTGGTGGCCACCGTGGATCCGTGGACCACCTCGGTGTTCGCCTTGGCCGCCACTCGGGCCAGTCCCTCCAGAATCACCTGCGCCGGCGCAGCCGGGTTTGAGGCGATCTTGAAGGTTTCCACGCGCCCGTCGTCATGCGCCACCACGAAATCGGTGAACGTTCCGCCGGTATCGATTCCAATGCGCATCGGCATTCCGGACCGGTTCAGCTCCGCACCACCACCGTGGTCTGCGATGAGGGCAACGGCACCCCCTGATCGCGAAACCGCTCCAGCAGCCGCACCCGGATTCGCGATTGAACCGGGCCTTTGCTCAGCTGATCGGCCACGTGAACCACCAGTTTGAACTGCATATGCGTCAGCGTAATACCAGGATCGAACATCACCACCGGCGCCGGTTCCAGCAGCGCGCCTTCCGTACTGCCGGCCACTTCCATCACGATTGCCGCCACTAGTTCGGGATCGGCCTCCATGCCCGCCAGCACCGGAATTTCCACCGCCACTCTGCGATCGGGCAAGTTATAGTTGGTCAAAATCCCGGACGTGATCTTCGTGTTCGGAACCACGATGGTATTGTTCTGCCCGGTCCGCACTCGCGTGGTCCGCCAGCCGATGTCGCTCACCACGCCCTCTTCACCGCTCGAAAGTTTGATGAAGTCCCCAAGCCGCACCGGCGTCTCCACCAGAATGTGTACGCCCGCAAAAAAGTTCGCCAGCGTATCCTGTAACGCCAGCGCCACCGCCAGGCCGCCAACGCCAAGAGCCGTCAACGCCGGCGTGATGGAGATGTTGAAGTGGTTCAGCAGAATCAAGCCGCCGATGGTCAGAATGAACACCCGCGTCAAGGTTCGCGATAAACCGGAGACTGCGAAGCCCATCTCCTTGCGGTTGGCGTGGACCACAATCATCCGCACCGCGATGGAAGAAGCCACCAGGCTGAAACTGATAATCAGAAAGGCCACTATCAGCGTGCTCGCCAGCCCAACCTGGCTTTCCGTCAGGGACGCATACCGCAGCGCCACTTCCAGCGCCGCCATAATGCACCACAGCACCGACGGCGCCCGGACCGCCTCCAGAATCACCCGCCCGAACGTCAGTTCGTCTTTGACCCTTCGATAGAGAAGCTTCAGCGTGATCTTGCGGATTGCCAGAGCGACGACCAGCGCCACCGCGAAGATGGCGAACGGAGTCAGCCGCTCAATCAGAATCGCGGGTTGTTTGGCGAACGCCTGCACCCCTCGATTCTCTCATGACGGCTTAATGCAGGATCTCCACCAGCCCGGTATCCAGGTGGTATTCGGCGCCCACAATCTTCAGATCTCCCTTCTGAACCGCGGTCTGCAATTCCGGCTTCGACTCCGATAGCTGGCGCACAATGCTCCTTATGTTCGCCGCCGACGACGCCTTTACGTCGCCCTTCGCCCCGGCAATTGCAGGCTTGATAGCCTCAATCATCGCCTGCACGTGATTGCCGGCGTGCCCCCCGGCAATAGCCGCCTTTATCGCACTGCAGTCGTCGTGGCCCAACACCACCAGCAGATTGGCATCCAGGTTTTCCACGGCATACTCAATGCTGCCCAGCACCTCGTCGTTCACCACGTTGCCGGCCACGCGCACTACGTACAAATCGCCCAACCCCTGGTCGAAAACGATCTCGGGAGGAACCCGGGAATCCGAGCAGCTCAACACCACCGCAATGGGTTTCTCGGCGGCCTTGATGGCGCCACGGCGCCGCGGCGTCTGGTTGGGCCGCAGTGCTTTCCCGCTCGCGTACCGGTCGTTGCCACGCATCAATTGATCCAGGGCAACGTTCGGCTCCGCCGCCGGCATCTCCAGGCCGGCCAGAAGCGCACAGAAGATCACTCGATTCAGCATCGTCTTAGCACATCCTACAGTATCCTAGGACCGTGGCTTCTCGAATGCTTCTCTGCTTCTTCGCCTTGCTGCTGGGGTCTTGTGCATCCGGCGATTCTCAACCGGCCGCCATCCCCACCTACGGCTACCAGGTGGTCCATACTTACCCCCACGACCGCGCCGCATTCACCCAGGGATTGGTCTATTTGGATGGGTTTCTATACGAGGGCACCGGGCTCAATGGAAAGTCCTCGCTGCGCAAAGTGAAACTCGAAACCGGCGAAGTGGTCCAGCAGCGTCCACTGCCCGACCAGTACTTCGGCGAAGGAATCACCGACTGGAACAATCAACTGCTGCAGCTCACCTGGCAGGCACAGACCGGTTTCGTGTATGATCGCGGCTCGTTCGATTTCAAGCAGACCTTCCGCTATTCCGGCGAAGGCTGGGGACTCACCCACGATGGCACGCGCATCATCATGAGCGACGGCACCTCCACCTTGCGCTTCTGGAATCCAGCCACGTTTGAAGAAACCGGACGTCTGCAGGTTCAGGATGGCGCAACCGCGGTATCGAATCTGAATGAACTGGAATTCGTCAACGGCGAGATCTACGCCAACATCTGGCAGACAGACCGCATTGCCCGGATCGCTCCCGCCAGCGGCCGGGTCACCGGATGGATCGATCTGCAAGGCCTGTTGAATGACGCCGACCGTTCCGTCACCGTCGATGTGCTGAACGGGATCGCCTACGATGCGCAAGGCGGACGCCTGTTCGTCACCGGAAAGCTGTGGCCGCACATCTTCGAGATCAAACTCATCCGCCGGAATCCATAGGGGGAGAGGGTATGTGATACCATAGGGGTGGAGGGTATCATGAGGACTGCGCAATTGAAGATCGATGGGATGCACTGCCAGGCCTGTGTACGCAGGGTGACGGCGGCGATTGAAAAGGTGGCCGGTCCCGCATCCGCCAAGGTGGAGATCGGGTCCGCTGCGGTTCACTTCGATCCGGAAAAGACTTCCGAACAGGCCATCGCGGAGGCCGTCCGGGCGATCGGCTTCGAATTACCGGCCGGCGAAACCACCTGAGAAACACCGTGACCGAGACAATCAAGATCGGCGTTTCCGGAATGACCTGCGCCGCCTGCCAGGCGTTTGTGCAGAAGACGCTACAGAAGCAGCCCGGTGTCGTGGACGCCACCGTAAGCCTGATGACGAACGACGCAACGGTTGCCTTCGATCCCGCTGCGGTTTCTCCGGAATCGCTGGTGAAGACCATTGAAGAAACCGGCTACGGTGCAGAGCTCGCCTCGCCCGCCGCGTCCGCAATTGCCGAGCAGGAAGCGCAGGACCGCACTCAAAACGAAGAGCTCACCGAGCTGCGGTGGAAAGCAGCAGTCAGCTTGGCGGCAGGCGCCGTGGCCATGCTGATCTCCATGCCGCTGATGCGCGAATACATGTCCGATCCGTTCATGGAATGGTGGATGGCGGCAACCACTCCGGCGGTAGCGCGCGCACTGCCCTGGTTGTACCAGATCGATCCGGAAGTTCTGGGCTACGTGCTGCTGGCGTTGACGATTGCCGTGATGGGTTGGGCCGGGCGGCAATTCTACATTCGGGCCTGGGCGGCGGCGCGCCACGGCACTGCCGACATGAACACGCTGGTCGCCGTGGGAACGGGTTCGGCCTTCCTGTTTTCAGCCGCGGCCACGTTGATGCCGGAGCTGTTTCTCTCGCACGGAGTCCGGCCGGATCTCTACTACGAAGCAGTCATCATCATTATCGCGCTGGTGTTAGTTGGGAACATGATGGAGAATCGCGCCAAGGGGCACACCTCCGCGGCGCTGCGGCGCATGATGGATCTGCAGCCGAAGACGGCACGAGTGGTGCGCGGCGGCAGCACGGTGGACGTTCCCGTTGCCGAAGTGCGCGGCGGCGATACCGTTGTGGTGAGGCCTGGCGAACGGATTGCGGTGGATGGCGAAGTGCTCTCTGGAGCGAGTGCGGTGGATGAGTCGATGCTGACCGGGGAATCGATGCCGGTGGAGAAGACTGCCGGCGACCGCGTGATCGGCGGTACGGTGAATCGTACGGGCGCATTTCAGTACCGGGCGACGACGCTGGGCGCACAGAGCGTGATTGCGCAAATCGTCAGACTGATGCGCGACGCGCAAGGTTCGCGCGCGCCCATTCAGAAGCTGGCGGATCGCATCAGCGCTGTGTTCGTGCCGGTGGTGATCGTGATCGCCGCGGCAGCGTTCCTGGTATGGTATTTCGCGGTTCCGGATAGCTCCGTTTTACAAGCGTTCGCCGCGGCCGTGGCGGTCCTGATCATCGCCTGTCCCTGCGCGATGGGTCTGGCGGTGCCAACGGCGGTCATGGTGGCTACGGGCCGGGGTGCCGAGATGGGGATTCTGATCAAGGGTGGAGAGGCGCTGCAGCGCGCGCATGAGATTCAAACGGTAGTGCTGGACAAGACCGGTACGGTCACGGAAGGGCATCCGGTGGTAACGGACTTTGTCCTGCTCTCTACGCAGTTTCAGGAAGCGGAAGTGCTGGCGCTGGCTGGCGGCCTGGAGAAATCGAGCGAGCATCCGCTGGCGGAGGCGATCGTGCAGTTTGCGGCCACCCGCGTACGGACGCTGCCCCAGGTGAGCCAGTTTGACTCCTTCGCCGGTAAGGGCGCTCGAGGCGTGGTGAACGGCCGTCCGGTCGTGATCGGCAACGCGGCCCTGATGCGCGACATTGGCATCGAGACAGGCAAAGTCAGCACGGCTTTTGTAGCAATAGACGGCAAGTTGGCCGCGTCTTTTGAAGTAGCGGACCCAATCAAACGAGGATCGCGGGAAGCCGTGGACCGGCTCCGGAAGATGGGCCTGGAGGTCGTCATGTTGACCGGAGACAACCGCTCCACCGCCCGGAAGATCGCGGCCGAGGCCGGCATTGAAAGCGTGGTTGCCGAGGTACTGCCTGAGGGCAAAGTTGCCGAGATAGCGCGCCGCCAGGCGCTGGGACAGGTGGTGGCGATGGTGGGCGATGGCGTGAACGATGCACCCGCGCTGGCCAAGGCCGATGTCGGAATCGCCATCGGCAGCGGAACCGACATTGCGGTGGAAGCAAGCGGCATAACGCTGATGCGCTCCGATCTGAGCGGTGTGGCGGATGCAATCGCACTCGCCCGACGGACCATGCGCATCATGAAGCAGAATCTGTTCTGGGCTTTCGCCTATAACGTGATCGCAATTCCCGTGGCGGCGGGCGTGCTCTACCCGGCCTTCGAGATTCAACTCAGCCCGGTGCTGGCCAGCGCCGCGATGGCCTTTAGTTCCGTAAGCGTGGTGCTGAACAGTTTGCGTTTGGGGAGATTCAAAGCATGAAAGCCGCGGTGGCAGTAGATACGAGCATCAAGACAGCGAACCTCAAGCGATTACGCCGCATTGAAGGGCAGATCCGCGGCCTGCACAAGATGGTGGAGGAAGACCGCTATTGTGCCGACATCCTGGTGCAGTTAGCCTCGGTTCACGAAGCGCTGCGCGCGGTTGGCCAGGGGCTGATGCGCAACCATCTGCGCCACTGCGCCACCCACGCCATCCAATCGGGAGATCCGGAAAAGGCGGAGGCGATGTACGACGAACTGGTGGATCTGATCTACAAGTACGGGCGTTAGCGGCGCTTGTTTTTGTTGATCCAGGCACTGGGAGGATTGATGATCAGGGCCCATCCTGCAACGAGGGCCAGGATGATAACACCCATGATGACTTGCGCCGGACCAATTGACATAGATAACTCAAGCATATCAAGGTATCGTAGAACGAATGAAAGCGCTGACCAAAAGTAAGGGCGAGCCCGGGCTGTGGCTGGAAGACGTCCCCGAACCAACCATCGGAATCAACGATGTGCTGATACGCGTGCATCGCACCGGCATCTGCGGCACGGACGTCCACATTTTCAAGTGGGACGATTGGGCGCGTAAGACGATTCCGGTGCCGATGGTGATCGGTCACGAGTTCGTCGGTGAAGTGGTCGAAACCGGATCGAACGTCAGCGATTTTCATCCGGGTGAAATCGTAAGCGGCGAAGGCCACGTGGTTTGCGGCCGCTGCCGGAACTGTCTGGCAGGCCGCCGCCACCTCTGCGCTCACACCATGGGCGTTGGCGTGAACCGGCCGGGTGCGTTCGCGGAATACATCTCACTGCCCATGACCAACATCTGGCGGCATCACGATTCGGTGGACCGCGACGTGGCCGCGATCTTCGATCCGTTCGGCAACGCGGTGCACACGGCGCTCTCCTTCCCCGTGCTGGGCGAAGACGTGCTGGTGACCGGCGCCGGTCCCATCGGCATCATGGCTGCCGCCGTTGCGCATCACGCGGGCGCGCGTCATGTGGTCATCACCGACGTGAATCCGTACCGGCTGGAGCTCGCGCGAAAGATGGGCGTCACACTGGCCGTGAATACGCAGGAAACAAGCATCGCCGATGCGCAGAAGCAACTCGGCATGTTGGAAGGCTTCGACGTCGGTCTGGAGATGTCCGGCAATCCGGTGGCCTTCCGCGGCATGTTAGCCAACATGAGCCACGGCGCCAAGATCGCCATGCTGGGTATTCCCACGGCGGAGATGGCCATCGATTGGAATCAGGTTGTGTTCAACATGCTGACCATCAAAGGCATCTATGGCCGGGAAATGTATGAGACCTGGTACAAGATGACCGTGATGCTTGAATCCGGCTTGAACATCTTGCCGGTGATCACCCACCGCTTCGCCGCCGCCGATTTCCAGCAGGGTTTCGACGTCATGATGACCGGGCAATCGGGGAAGGTGATTCTAGACTGGGAATCAATGCGTCCAGGTAGCTCCGGTCGCGGCTGAAAATCGGAATCTCCAGATCCGCCCGCCAGCCGCGCTCCTGTTTGCGGACGACGCGGCCCCGCTTGAAGTCGGCGGGCTGCTTGGCCCAGTTCAACCCCTTCTCATGCAGCATCTCGTGCTTGCGGGCGGTGGACTGGTGAAGCAGCTCCTCGTGTGTATAGTGGGCGGAAGCCAGCATGTTCAAGCTGTTCG
This sequence comes from Bryobacterales bacterium, assembly GCA_038230275.1. Taxonomy (GTDB): domain Bacteria; phylum Acidobacteriota; class Terriglobia; order Bryobacterales; family Bryobacteraceae; genus JANXXV01. The sequence goes on along the minus strand of JBBRNO010000106.1, from coordinate 1,820 downwards.
CGGTAGCGTCCAGTTGCCGCCAGAGGAAGTAGTTCTCCACCTCGGTGCGCTGCGAGATTACCATCACTCGCGAATCGAACGCGGCAATCTCCGGGCTGGGGAAGCTGCGTTGAAACGCCGCCGTGAACAGGCTGGCGGAGACGGAGACCATCTTCTGCACATTGCCGTCGAACCACAATGGCGCGTCCGGCTTTTCGAAGTCGGTCAGCAGGAATGAGTATTCATCGCTCTGGCCATAGGCAAAACGGCAACCGATCATTTCGCGGCACAAATAGATGGCGGCCTGATCCAGAGCGTCGGCCAGCGCGCGGCAGTAGGGGCGCTCCAGATCGCGGGTGAACGAGTGAAAGGCTCGGCCGTCAATGCGAATCACGACGTAGGACCGGCGCGGCACCGATAGCCGAAGCGCATCTTCGTAATCCTGCTTCATGCGCCGCCCCAGGTCGTCTTTCATCAGTTTCAATTGTGCCAAACTCGGGGAACGGTGCGCGTTGTTCTGGATACCAACATTCTGATTTCCGCCTGCTGGACGCCCGGCGGCCTGGAATCGCAAACGGTGCAGTTGGCCTTCACCGGCGGGATCACGGCTTGCGTTTCCCCGGCGGTATGGGCCGAATACAGGGACGTTCTGTTTCGCGATAAGTTCGCGTCCCTGCGCGGCAAGGCAGACGACCTGCTAGCGAAGCTGGAAGCTTGCGCGGTGCAAGTGACGCCTCAGGAGACGCTAAGCGCCGCGTCCGACGAAGATGACAACCGGTTCCTGGAATGCGCCGCGGCCGCCGGCGCCGAATATCTGATCACCGGAAATCTCAAGCACTATCCGGCAGTGTGGGGCTCAACCCGAATCGTAAATGCTCGGGGGTTCCTCACTTCTTCACGGAAATGAACAACGTCTGCGGCACCGTCTCGGATCCTTGCGTGACCGTAAGCGGCTGGTCGCCATCCGGTGTGTTGGCGGGAACCACCACGTTGAACTGATACACGCCGACCAGTCCGGAGATGAGCCCTGCGTAGTTGACCAGCGCCGTGTTTGCGCCAATCTTGAACTCCACCGTAGTGGACAGCGCCGTCGCGCCAAGTGGGACAACCCTCCCCGCGACCGGAACACTGCTGGGGCTCACCGGCCCGAAGCCCACACCGTAGAAAAGGAGCGTCTCGCCGGGTACAGCAGGAGCGGCTTTGAGATCGGGGATGCTGCCATCACTCACAAACGCCCCCGAGTTGGAATGGATGGTGGCCACAAACTGCTTATCGCCCACCTTGAACGACGGAGGCGCCAGCAATCCGGGTGCAAGGGCCTTGACGGTCAGGCCCGCGGGAGCGCTGGACTGTCCTTTGTAAGTCAAGACCACCGGCTGGGCCAAATCGGGCGGAATGTCCGCGGGCACCTGCACATTCACTTGGCCGGGACTGACGTAGCTGATGTAGGCGGGCTTTCCGTTCACGGTCACGGTGACGCCATCCAGCGACGACGGCGCGTTGTCATTCGTGAAATCGTCGCCGCCCCATCCCCGGCTGGTTCCAGCGAGGTTGGAACCGTAAATCTCAATGAACGATCCGGGTGCAGCGGAGGCAAAGCCGCCGAAGTTTGTGGGGGTAACGATGCCGCCCGATGTGATGGCCGGCGGAGTGAGCGGCGCCACGGAGAGCACCAGCACGTAGTTGGAATCCAGCACCGGGCCGCCGTTGTAGTTGATCAACGGAATCGTGTCGTAAGGGGAAGGCAATACGTTGTTCGCCACAGGCACGGCCGCAATCTTGTCCATCACCGCGAGGCTGGCGGCGTTGGCCACGCGGCCAAAAACAGTGAAGCCTCCGTT
>JBBRNO010000105.1:0-23267 GCA_038230275.1 Bryobacterales bacterium | reverse complement strand
TGACCGGTTGAAACAGCTGGATGATTTCTACCTCATGATGATTGAACAGCCGCTGGCGCACGATGACATCATCGACCACGCCACGCTGCAGGCGCAGCTGCACACGCCGATCTGCCTGGATGAGTGTATCCGTTCCGCACATCACGGCGAGCAGGCAATCGCCATGCGGGCTTGCGGCATCATCAACATTAAGCTTGGCCGCGTGGGTGGATTTCTAGAGTCCAAGCGATTGCATGACGTTGCGCAGAAGGCCGGCATTCCCGTCTGGTGCGGCGGCATGCTGGAAGCCGGCGTGGGGCGGGCGCACAATGTGGCGCTGGCGACGCTTCCGAATTTCGTACTGCCGGGCGACGTTTCCGCCAGCAAACGATATTGGGCTCGCGACATCATTGTTCCGGCGGTGGAAACTACGCCGCAGGGCACCATCGCGGTTCGCGATTCGCCCGGCTTTGGCTACGATGTCGACCTCGATTTCATACGCAGCATTACTGTCCGCGAACAAACCGTGAGTACCGGGGAGAGCCGGAATTGAATGATGACGCCGCGACGGGTCCTTCCCATTGGCGGCTCTATTCGCTGATTGGTCTGATGACCTTTCTGTGGGCGCTGAACTTCATCGTTGCGAAATTCGCACTGAGGCAAATTCCGCCGCTAATGGCCGTGGGATTCCGCACCGGGCTTGCGGGCTTGCTGATTTGGCCCATCTACTTTTGGGAACGCCGGACGAAGGGGGTAGCGGCCTGGACCATCGCGGACGTGCCCATGCTGATGTTCCTTGGCATGTTTGGCGTGGCCTTGAATCAACTCTTCTTCGTATTGGGAATCGGCCGCACTAGCGTGGCGCACGCGGCCATCATGATCGGCATGACTCCCATCCTGGTGCTGGCAATCGCCTCCGCCATTGGACAGGAATCGCTAAGGGCGGCGAAGCTGCTGGGAATGGCGCTGGCGCTGGCGGGTGTGGGGCTGTTGCAGTTTTCTCCATCCAAGGGCGCAGCAACCAGCGTTGCCGGCGATTTCTATATCTTCCTTGCGGCGGTTACTTTCGCATTATTTACCGTGATGGGGAAGCGCGTGGTGGGCAACTTCTCCAGCATCACCATTAATACTTTCGCCTACGTGGGTGGTGGTGCGCTGCTGTTGCCAATGACGCTGTGGCAATCATCCGGCTTTCCGTTCCACCAGCTTACGTGGACCACCTGGGCTAGTGTGTTTTACATGGCGCTGTTTCCATCGGTGCTTTGCTATCTGATTTATTACTACGCACTGGCGCATGTTCCGGCGTCCCGGGTCTCCGCGTTCTCCTATCTGCAACCGCTCATCGCAACGGTGTTGGCCATTCCGTTGCTTGGCGAAAATCCCACTACGTCGCTAATTGCCGGCGGCTCGTTGGTGCTAGTTGGCGTGTTTGTGGCGGAGCGCTCCTGATGGCGGAATTTGTCGATCTATTGCGACAGAACAGGAACTATCGCTACACGTGGATGGGGCAGGTGGTTAGCGAAGTTGGCGACCATTTCAACAACATCGCCGTCTTCAGCCTGGCCCTTTCGCATACCCGGTCAGGCATGGTAATTACGGGGATCATGATTTCGCGCGCCATTCCGGCGGTGATGGCTGGGCCGCTTGCGGGTGTGCTGCTGGATCGTATGGATCGCAAGCGCATCATGATCATCAGCGATCTGGTCCGCTTTACGGTGGCCATCGGCTTTATTCTCGCGCTTTCGCCGAAGCACACCTGGTTGCTATATCCGTTGAGTGCGCTGTTAATGGTGGCGTCTCCCTTCTTCACCAGTGGACGTTCCGCAATTTTGCCCGCCATCGCCAGCAAGCAGGAAATGCATACAGCCAACTCCCTGACGCAAACCACCGGGTGGGCTACGTTGACGATCGGAACATTTCTGGGCGGCACCAGCGTGGCTCAGTTTGGCTATGAATGGGCGTTCGTTTTGAATGCCGCATCGTTTCTGTTTTCCGCGTTCTGCATTTCCCGGCTGAGAGTTCCATCGGGAGGCTTCCGGGCGAAGCGTTCCACTTCGCTTACTGAGAACGATGTGGTGAAGCCTTGGCACGATTATCTGGAAGGGCTGCGCTACATGCGTGCCACGCCGCTGTTCTTTGCCATTGCGATGGTCGCCGTAGGGTGGGCCACCGGTGGCGGAGCGGCGCAGATTCTGTTCAGCCTCTTTGGCGAGCTGGTGTTCAATCGTGGTCCGGCAGGCATTGGTGTCATCTGGGCCAGCGCCGGCGTAGGGCTCTTAATTGGCGGCGGCATTGCGCATACCATCGGCAAAAAATTGAGCTTTGAAGGCTATAAACGGACGGTGGTGGTCTGCTATATCATCCACGGCGCGGCGTACGTCATCTTCACTCAGATGCAGTCTTTCGCGGCGGCTCTTTTCTTCATCGCCTTGTCGCGCGCTGCCGTTGCGATCAGCTCAGTGCTGAATTTTTCACAACTGTTCCGCCACGTCTCCGATGAGTATCGCGGACGAGTGTTCTCAACCATTGAAACTTTTACCTGGTCTGTCATGATGATCTCCATGATGGGCGCCGGTATTGCGTCGCAGCACTACAGTCCGCGCACGATAGGAGCGGTAGCTGGTGTATTGAGCGGCACTACGGCCATCTTCTGGGGTTGGGCCAATTGGACTGGCCGGTTACCGGAGCCCAAGCAATTGCTTCTGGATCCGCAGGATGTCGAGGTGCACGGCGAGCCAATGGTTTAAAACTATGGAGAGCATTTCAGGAAAAGTAATTCTGGTGACCGGCGCCGCCAAGCGGATAGGTCGGGGAATTGCGATGCGCCTGGCGCGCGAAGGAGCCCGCGTTGCCATCCACTACAACGTGTCAGAGGCGGAAGCCAGCCGCACTGCCGCCGAATGTGGCGATGCGCCGATTTTTCAGGCGAACCTGGAAGACGTCTCCGATATTGGCCGTTTGTTTGTAAAAATCCGGGAACACTTCGGCCGCCTGGACGGACTGGTGAACAACGCAGCGCGATTCACCGCTTTCGATCCGATGGACATTACCGAAGCGGATTGGGACTTCATTCACAACGTGAATCTGAAAGGCACATTTTTCTGCTGCCAGCAAGGCGCGAAGTTGATGCGCGAAAGCGGCGGCGGGCGCATCGTGAACATCAGTTCGCTGGGCGGTATTCGGCCATGGGCGGAACACGTCCACTACTGCGCGTCCAAGGCCGGCGTGATCATGTTGACGCGGGCTCTTTCCAAGGCGCTTGCTCCTGAGATCACGGTGAACTCAGTAGCTCCAGGCGTGATTCCGTTTGGCGAGGGCGGGGAACGGATTGATGCGATGATCAACGCTACTCCCGCGAAGCGCGCGGGGACAGCCGATGAGATTGCCGATGCCGTCGTTTACTTCTTGAGTGCGACGAAGTTTGTCACCGGACAACTGATCGCAGTGGACGGCGGCCTCAGCCAGCGGTAACCAGGCACGCCCAATCGTCCATCGTCAATTCATCGCAGATATCCGCGGCTAGTGATCGCTTCACGCGGTCGATTTCATCTTCACGAAACCCGCTGACGATTAGACGCGCCGACACTCGTTTCAAATCTCCCGCTACCTGATCGAGCGTTGCCGCGTTTAGGTTTGCGACAACGAATGCGAATGCGGCGGTCTTCACCGATCGCAAGGACCCGGCGAATACGCCGATTGCGGAGCCGGACTTCTGAAAGTTTTCGTGGGCGATTGCAGCGGCGCTCTGTTCGATGTCACACGCCACTACCGGCCGCGCTCCCAATAGCAGGGCCGCCTGCGCCAGGATGCCGGTCCCGGTACCAACATCCAACAGTGACTCCCCCGCCCTCAGATGCTTCTCCATCCCTGCCAGACAGAGTTGTGTCGCTGGATGGATTCCCGTGCCACAAGCCATCCCGGGATAGGTAGTGAGACGCATGCGGCCAGCGGGCACGTCGTCATCGCGCCACTCCGGAATCAGAAAGAAACGCTCGCCTACCGGAAACGGTTCCCAGTAAGCCTTGGCCTCGCTCACCCAATCGCGTTCTTCCTCCACGATGATGTGCGGATGATAGGCCGCGAAGTGCCGTTCCAGCGATGCGGTGTCGGCGCCATCGTCGAAGAACGCGCGAAGCGAATCCGTTTCTTCGGTGACTCCGGTAGTTCCGGCTTCCCACAACTCCGCAATCACTTCGTCCTTTCGCGGTTCCGGAACCGAAAGCGAAACGGAAATCACCCCTGAACCCGTTTCGCTTTGCCTTCCCAGAACTTCTCTTTCAGAACCATCTTGCGGATCTTGCCCGTCCCGGTCTTCGGCAATGGATCGTCGGTAAATTCGATGATTCGCGGCATCTTAAACTTGCCTAACTGTTCTAGCAGGAACGCGGTGAGGGCGTCGGCGGTCAAAGTGCATCCTGCTTTTAGTACAACAATGGCCGCGGGCACTTCGCCCCATTTTTCGTCTGGCGCAGCCACTACCGCGCACTCGTAAACATCGGGATGGGAGAAGATGGCCTTCTCTACTTCCAGAGACGAGATGTTCTCGCCGCCGCTGATGATGATCTCCTTCTTGCGGTCCACAATGTGGATGTAGCGTTCTTCGTCCCACACCGCCATGTCGCCCGTGTGGAACCAACCGCCGGCCATCACTGCTTCCGTGGCTGCCTCATCCCGGTAATAGCCTTCCATCACATGATCGCCCTGCACCACCACTTCCCCGACGCTTTTGCCGTCGCGCGGCACGTCTTTCAGATCGTAGTCCACCACGCGAATCTCAACGTTTGGCAACGCCCAGCCTGCCATCGCCTGGCGGCGCAGCTTTTCAGGCTCTGAAGCGTCAAGCACGGTGCTCTTCAGCCGTCCATTGGTAATTACGGGCGCCGTTTCTGTCAGCCCGTATCCAGCCACGCACCGGCATCCCAGCCCCTTCTGCACCCGGTCCACCAATTCCGGCGTGGAGGCGGCGCCGCCCAGCATCACGTTGCGCAGACTGGAATGATCGTACTTGCCAAGCTCCGGTGAATTCAGCAGTGCATTCACCATGGTTGGCACCAGGCACATGTCCGTGGCCCGATGCTCTTCAATCATTTTCAAGACGGAAGCGGGTTCGAACCGTCTCACCATCACCTGCTTGACGCCAAGCATGGTGGACGACTGCGGATGTCCCCAGCCATTGGCATGAAACAGAGGGATGGTGTGGAGGTCCACCATGGTTTCGGTCTCGGTGTAGAGGCCGGCGACGGCCAACGAATGTAAGTAGAGCGTGCGATGGGTAAGCATCACGCCTTTCGGGGTACCGGTGCTGCCGCTGGTGTAGAACAGTTCCGCTACCGAATTTTCATCGAACTGGAACGCGTCGGGCCGTTCAGGCACTCCGGTGTTCAGAAGCGATTCGTAGGCTTCATCCAAGGTGATGAATTGCTCAATCGCTTTGCATTCCGGCCGCAGCTTTTCTACCAGCTCCGCGAACTCGGTTTCGTAGAACAGAAATCGCGCGCCCGAATGATTCAGGATGTTGATGAACTCAACTGTCGATAGGCGGACGTTCAGCGGCATCACGATCCCGTGCGCCATCACCACACCGTAGTAGCCCTCCAGCAGTTGATGGTTATTGAAGCTCAAATAGGCCACGCGGTCGCCACGTTGCAGACCTGCCATCTTCAACGCGGAGGCCAGGCGCGCGGCGCGCTCGCCAAACTGGGCGTAGGTAAAGTGCAGGTCGCCAGACACAATTCCGGTCTTGGCGCCGAAAAGATCGACGGCGCGGTTGAGAAAGCGAATTGGCGTCAGAGGAACGAACATTAGTCTCCCGGTTTCAAAATGAATTTTATTCTACCCCGTGGTTGGTTCGAATTCGCGTGGCTGACAAACTTTTTTCGGAATCGTTCGTCAGAGGGAGTAACGCATTATGCTCCGGCTACTTCGCACAACGTTGCTCGGGACCTCGGCGTGGATTTACGCCGGCGCGGCAACGCCGGACGCCGATCAGTTGATTGATCAGGCGAACCAGTTTCGCGCGAGGGGAATGGTAGCGGAAGCGGAGGCTGGCTATCGCGCCGCGATTTCCGGCGCAACCGCGGCATCGGACCGGCAATCGCTGGCAAAGGCTCTTAACAACCTGGGCGCGCTGCTCTACGAAAGGGGAAGAACCGCGGAAGCGCTGCCGCTCTATGAACAAGCGTTGTCGCTGGCAAAAATGGAGTTCGGCAACGAGAGTCTCAACGCCGCCATCTACCTGGGCAATTTGGGTGAACTTTACCGCCGAGTTGGGAAGTGGCCTGAATCCATAGCCGCGGCTGAGCGGGCGCTGGCAATTCGCGAGAAATTGTACGGTTCGAACGATCCCAGACTGGCCACAACTTTGAATTCACTCGCCTGTGTCTACCTCGATCTTGGCCGGCCTTCCGACGGAGAAGCGTATATCACCCGTGCAGTGCAAATCCGGAGAGCGGTGCGCGAGACTAAGGACGCATTGTTCGCCGGATTGCTGGAGACGGAAGCAACCATGTTTCGGCTTCGTGGCCAGATGGATTTGGCCGAACGGAATCTTCTCGACGCGTTGGAGATTACTGCGAGTCTGTTTGGTCCGGACCGCTTGGAAGTGGCAACCAGCCTGAATCATCTGGCTGCACTATATGAAGACGAGGGAAAGTTGGATGCCGCCCAGCCGCTGTTCGAACGCGCGCTTGCTGTCCGCCGTGCGCGTCTGGACGGCCGGCATGCCGCCGTTGCGGAATCGCTGAATAATCTGGCCACGCTTGTCCGGCGCCGGAACGATTTTGCACGGGCGGAATTACTGCAACGGGAGGCGAACGAAATATGGGGGAAGGCCTCCGCCAAACTGGACTTGAACTACGCGTCGGGATTGAATAATCTCGGCGAAATTTACAGCGTGACCGGCCGCACTGTCAACGCCGAACCTTTGTACCGAAAAGCGATCTCGATCTGGGAGGCGGTTGCGCCGGATCACCTAAACCTTGCCACCTGCCTTGCCAATCTGGCAGGCCTCTTTGAACGGCAGGGGAAAGCGCCGGGTGCGGAGAAACTGCTGCTGCGGGCGATCGCCATCCGGCAAAAAGCGCTGGGAACGGAGAATGCCTTCGTTCTGTCGCTGGAGAAGTGCCTGGCCAGAGTGTATCGGGCGCAACGGAGAAATACGGAAGCAGTCAAGCTGGAAAAGCATTCGCTGCGCGAGCTCAGCGCTGGCAGCCCGGACAAAAATATGTAGACCGGCCGCCCTGTACGATACGCGCGATGGCCTTCTTGCAGACGTGGCACGCCTCGCCTTTGCGTCCATAGACCGCGAAGTCCATCTGCTGGTAAGACCCCGGTTTGCTATACGAGCGCACAGCGTCTTTGATCGCCTCGCGAAGAATGTCGAGAATAGCCTGGTGCAGCGTTTCGATCTTTCGCTTGACCACGGCGTTGATGGGCTGCTTGGGGTTGATCCGCGCGCGGAACAGCGCTTCGGCGGCGTACATGTTTCCGATTCCAGCAATGTGCTCCTGATCCATCAGAAAGAGCTTCGCCGGTTTCCGGGACGCCTTTGCCATCGCCTGCAGTTTTGCGGCGGTGAAGGGCTTCGACAGCGGCTCGATTCCTATCTTTGCTAGCACTCCGTCCAGTTCGGATTCGGCGTAGAAATTCACGCGGCCCAAGGCGCGCGTGTCTTCAAATACCAGCCCGCGCCCGTCATTGAAACGGAAATACACCCGCACCTTTGCGGAAAGGAGCCGGGCATCCGGGATGACGAACAGATTCCCCGTCATGCGGAGGTGGACTCGAAGTACCAGGCCACTGGTGAGGTGCAGCAGAATATTCTTGCCGCGGCGTTCAATCCGCAGGATGCTCTTTCCGGCCGCGCCATCCAAATCGGCGGGATTTTGCGGTTTCACCGATCCCGGGCGAAGGACCACAGCCTGGGCAATCACAGCGCCGGACGCTTCTTTTCGCAGCTTTCGGCAAACGGCTTCCACTTCCGGCAATTCAGGCATCAGTAGATGGAGAGTTCCACCGGTGCGCCGGTGCCGCAGCCCAGCAGGCGCGCCGCGGAAGCTTGATTGGCCACCACTTCCAGATAGCCTGAACTTCCCACGATGAGGAATGCTTCGCCAGGATCTGTATCCGCAAAGGTCTGCGCGATTTTGCTCAAATTCTTGACGCCAACTTGCATTTCAAACGGGCGCAGATGAAGATCCGGAAACTCGTCAATGTGCAGATTCGTGATCAAATTGCCGAAGCGGTCGATTTTCAGAATGAGGCCAGTCCAGGTACGTTTTCCCGTGCGTGGTGGATGTTCCAGATTCATTCGCAGATAATCCGCCACCGGTTTGCCGAACTGGGCGGGTGTGGTGCCGTTTGCAAGGTGTGCGGCTAAGGGTGCGAAGATGTCCCGGCCATGAAACGTGGCACTAACCGGTTTCAGAAAGAACCGGCTGCACGTGATTTCGCGAACTTTGTGTTTCTCCCGCGTGAACACCATGGAGAAAACGCCGTTATCGGGTCCGATGAAATATTGCCCGCCAGCCTCCATCAAAACAGGACGCCGCGCGGTCCCTACGCCGGGGTCCACCACTACTACATGGATGGTCTTCTTCGGGAAAAAGCGGTATGCCTGGGAGATCACGAAAGCGGCTTCGGTAATTTCAAACGGGCGAATCTCATGACTGATATCCACCAGGGTGGCATTCGGGCAAATGCCCAAAATCACGCCTTTCATCACTGCGGCGAAATGGTCGCCGGTTCCAAAATCGGTGGTCAGCGTGACAATCGGTTTCCGCATGGGCGCTATTTAAAAATTTCTTTGATGCGCCCGAAGAAACCCTTCTTTTCTTTCGGCTGTTCCTGCGGGACCGGCTGCGTCTGTGCGCTATCCTGCGGCTTGATCTCGATGGTCTGGCTTCGCCGGTATTGCGATGGTGTGCCGCCGACGGCAGCGGACTCCGCGCCGGGCGCCGGTTTCGGAGCAGAAGTGTCCCAGCCCGCCACCTGTGTGGCACCGGTGCTGTGCAGATGGCAGAGCTGGACTGGTTGGGTTCCAGAGATGAAATATTCCGGCCGCATGCTAGGACAGGTGGGCGTCGCGAGCTGTCCGGATGCCGGATCGATGTCCACGCTGACAATTCCATCCGGAGCGTCCCAACCGGTGACATTGCGGTACTCGCGATGCTGGTGGGCGCGCTTCATGAATTCAGTCCAAATGGGCAGCGCCGATTTGGCTCCCTCGATGTTCAATTCGTGGTTATCGTCGTAGCCAACCCAAACCACACAGATCAGTTTCGATGTGAATCCCGCGAACCATCCGTCGTGTGAAGTACCGGTCTTTCCGGCGGCAGGTAAGGAGAATCCACGGGAGCGAACGCCTGCGCCGGTGCCACTGCGTAGCACTTCCTGCATCAGGTCCACCATCAGATAGTTCACTCTCGGATCCAGCACCGCGCGGCGGTCCGGCTTGGATTCGAAAACTGTGGAGCCCTTCTGGCTGCGAATCAGCTGGACCCAATTCGGTTTCACCACCACGCCTTTATCGGCGTACATGGTGTAGGCTCCGGCAATCTCTATGGGCGTCACTTCATAGGCGCCCAGCGCAACCGCGGGCGTGGCGCGGATCTCCATATTCAGACCGGCCCGGCGCGCCAGATCCACCACCGTTCGATAACCGGCCTGCTCGGCGAACTTTACCGTCGGAATATTCATTGATTTTGCGATGGCTTGGCGTAGCGTAACGGTGCCATGCAGTTCGTGCTCGAAATTACTGGGCGTATAGGGTTTGCCGTCGAAGTAAAATGTGGTCGGTTCATCCACCACCATGCTCGCGGTGGTAAGTACGTTGGGTCCGCCGGAGAGTGCTGTATTCAAGGCAGCTGCGTACACGAAGGGCTTAAATACCGAGCCAGGCTGCCGTTTGGCCAAGGCGCGATTCAACTGGCTGACGCCGTAATCGCGGCCACCGATCAGTGCTTTGATCTCGCCCGTTTGCGGGTCCATGGCAACCAGCGCTACCTGCGGATCTGGAATTGCCTTAGCGCCTTTCTTTGTCCGGCGCCGGATCAGCTCGTCCACTTCTTTCATCCCGGCCCGCACGGCTTCGGAGGCATCCCGCTGCAAGTTCATGTCGAGTGAAGTGTATACGCGATAGGAATTCGTCTGGAAGTCGTGTTCCTGGAATTGATCCTGCAAAGTATCGTTCACCAGATCGACGAAGTACGGCGCATCCGACGATTCCGATCCGCCCCGCGCAACCACTATCGGCTCTGAACTGGAGATGGCATAGTCGCGGTCCGTAATGTAGCCGTTGTCGCGCATCATGCGCAGTACCAGGTTCCGGCGCGTCTTCGCCCGTTCCGGCCAACGAACTGGATTTCGGCCGCTGGGGCTCTGAATCAAGCCGGCCAACGTGGCCGCCTCGGCCAAGGTCAATTGCCGAATGTCCTTTCCAAAGTAGGCCTGAGCTGCCTCCCCAAAGCCGCGAATGGCGAAACTGCCGCGCCGTCCCAAATCGATCTGGTTGGCGTAGTATTCGAAAATCTGATCCTTTGAGAGCTTCTGCTCCAGGTGCAGGGTGATCATCACCTCGGGAAACTTCCGCTTCCATGTCCGGTCGGAAGTCAACCAGAACTGCCTGGCCAGCTGCATGGTTAGCGTGGAAGCACCTTGCGCATTCCGCTGTTCTTTCACATCAACATAGGCGGAGCGGATGATGCGGATCGGGTCGAATCCGGAATGCTGGAAGAAGCGCTTGTCTTCGGCGGAAATTACGGCGTTGACCAAAACCTTGGGGATTTCCTGGAACCGGACAAGCCGCCGCTTTTCCCGATTCCGGTCGAACAGATTGGTAATCAGTTCCGGCTCCAACCGGTATTGGGTTCGTTCCGTATTGTCCTGCAACGAGATGATTTTAGAGACCTTATTCCCGGTAAACATGATGACGCCGTCTTCCTGCAGGAAGAATGAGTCAACACCGGGATAGATCTCCACCGCATCCGTCCGCAGGTTGTACCAGCCCATGCGATTACCGCGGGTTTCGCCGTAGGCGCTGCGCCGCAATTGGCCCACAATGTCGGCCGGGGTGATTTCATCACCCACCATCACGATCTTTGGCGAGGCGAACAGCATGGAAGTATTGGCGAAAGGCCCCGCGCTGAGCTTTTGCTCAATCATCCGGGAATAGTGGACGTAGTAGTAGACGAACGTGCCCAGGGCCACGGTATTCACCAACAGGAATGCGATGAGCAGCGCCTTGCCCCAGGGATGAAGAACAAATCTGACGAGGGCTGCTTTCTTCGGGACTTGGATGCGTACGGCCACGGATGAGGTCCTTGCCTTTCAATTCTCGCACGGACTTGGCGGCCGCCCGCACATCTGGCGCTTTCCTGGTTCCGGTATCGGCGGGAGTGCTACGATATGATTTCCGTTCGAGAAGCTGGAGCCGTTGAAGCCATTGCGGTAAATCCACCCACAAAACTATGCGAGTCCTCGCCCTATTCTGTCCGTTTCTTCTTGCCGCTGGCCTTGCCTGCGCTCAGGATGCCGCCGCCGGGCGAAAGCAGTTTGAAAGCCGTTGCGCGACATGCCATGGAGGCGACGGCACAGGCGGGGAACTTGGGCCGCCCATCGTGGGACGTCTGCAAGCACGTACGGACGCCGACCTCACGAGCATCATTGAACAGGGATTCCCGGATCGAGGGATGCCCGGCTTTAAGGTGACGCCTCAGGAAAACAGGGAAATCGTGGCGTTTCTGCGCTCGCTGCGGCCCCGCCGCGGCTTTGGCTTTACGCCCGTCCAGGGCAAGGCAACGCTGGTGAACGGCAAGACGTTGGAAGGGCTGATTTTCGGCAAAAGTTTTGAGGATATGCAATTGCAGACCGCCGACAAGCGAATGCATCTGCTGCGGCCGGTGGGCGACAAGTATCGTGAGGTAACCTCGCAAACCGATTGGCCCCATTACAATGGCCAGCTCAGTGGCAACCGGCACAGCGCGCTGAAACAGATTACGGCGAAAAACGTTTCGAAGCTAGCTCCGAAATGGGTCTTCTCGCTACCCAATACTTCCCGCCTGCAGGGAACCCCGGTGGTGGTGGAAGGGCTGATGTACGTCACTAGCGCCAATGAATGCTATGCGCTGGACGCCGGCACGGGGCGGCAGGTGTGGCACTACCTTCGTCCTCGCACTCGGAACCTGACCGGAAATGCCGCGGGTGGCATCAATCGCGGTGTCTCCATTGTTGGCGACCGCCTGTTCATGGTGACCGATCATGCCCATATTATTAGCCTGAACCGGCATACGGGCGAGCTGCTGTGGGATACCGAGATGGCCGATTGGCACCTGAATTACAATGCAACTTCCGCACCCCTGGCGGTTGGCGATCTGGTGGTTTCCGGTACCGCGGGTGGGGATGAAGGGGCGCGCGGTTTCGTCGCCGCTTTCGATCAGGCAACGGGGAAAGAAGTCTGGCGCCACTGGAATGCCCCGGCCCCTGGGGAACCCAACGCGGAGACATGGAAGGGCCTCGATCTCAATCACCCCGGCTCAGTTTCCTGGTTCACGGGCTCCTACGATCCTGAACTGGATACCGTTTACTGGCAGACTGGCAATCCGGGAGACGATTTTAATGGGGATCACCGCGCGGGAGACAATCTATACTCTTGCTCCGTATTGGCACTAGACCGCAAAACCGGGAAATTGAAGTGGTTTTACCAGTTCACCCCGCACGACGTGTGGGATTGGGATGCAACCGAGCCGGTTGTCCTGGTAGATACGCTTTGGCAAGGCAAGCCCCGCAAGCTTTTGTTGCAGGCCAATCGAAACGGGTTCTTCTATGTTTTGGACCGCACCGATGGAAAGCTGCTGCTGGGTAAACCGTTCACCAAGAAGCTGACCTGGGCCAGCGGCATTGGTGCGGACGGGCGCCCGATCACACTGCCGAATCAGGAACCGACCACCGAGGGCAATACCGCTTGTCCTGCCGTGGAGGGAGCCGCGAACTGGCATTCCACGGCATTCAATCCAGAAACGGGACTTTTCTACGTGCAGGCGCTGGATAAGTGCGCCGTTTACAAAAAGACTTACACCGAATGGCAGGCGGGACGCGGCTATCAGGGCGGTACCGGCAACAATGTGCAGGGCGATCCGGGTTTGAAGGTTCTGCGCGCCATCAACATTCAAACCGGCAAGATTGTGTGGGAAGTTCCAGAACCGGGCCAGGCACTGTCTTGGAGCGGCGCCCTTTCGACGGCTGGCGGCGTGGTCATCTTCGGCGATGAGAGTGGAGCGCTGGCGGCGGTGGACGCAGCAAATGGGAAACGGTTGTTTAGCTTCCAGACGAACCAGTTGCTGAAAGCTTCTCCCATGACATACATGTTCGACGGCAAACAGTACGTTTCGATTGCCTCCGGATCAAACATTATCAGTTTGGGGCTGGTGGAATAAGGTTCCGTAGGATGAACCGCCGATCCTTCCTGTATTCCGGCGCTGGCGTGGCATGGTTGCAAACGGCGGCTGTGGCCGCCTCTGTCCCGGTTTCCCCAATGGGTATTGCCACAACCTCTTTTGTGGACGTCCCCGCGCCGCAAGCGGCTGGGACTCGCCGGCAAGGGAGGGACACTTACGAATTTCTGGAAAAGTGCCACGGCTTCGGCGCGGGTGGCATCCAGGCGCAGTTGAATGGCGATTTGGCTAAGCTTCGAAACCGAGCAGAAGAACTCGATATGTGGGTGGAAGGCATGGCCGGGGTGCCAAGGAATGGCGATATGGCACCGCTGGAAAAGACGCTGCTGGACGCCAAGGAAGCCGGCGTATCCGTACTCCGTTGCGCGCTTCTCAACGGCCGCCGTTATGAGACGTTTCAGTCGCTTGGCGATTGGAAGCAGTGGGTGGATCAGAGCCACGGCGCCTTAAGACGCGTGGTCCCGCTATTGGAGAAGCACAAGATCACGCTGGCGATGGAAAATCACAAGGATTGGACGCTGGAAGACATGGAGCGGCTTTTGAAAACGTATTCAAGCCAGTACCTGGCTGTCTGCCTGGATTTCGGTAACAATATTTCTCTGCTTGACGACCCGATGGAAGTGGTGGTGAGCCTGGCTCCATTCGTGAAGGCTGCGCACATTAAGGACATCGGCGTTCGCCCGAACGCTGACGGCTTTGAAATGTCGGAAGTGCCTCTGGGGACGGGATTTTTGGATTTGCCCCGGATCGTCTCCGTACTACAGAAAGCCAACCCGAAGCTAAGGTTTTCGCTGGAGATGATGACGCGGGATCCGCTAAAGGTGCCGTGCCTGACTCCCCAGTATTGGACGGTATTTCCGGAACGGAGCGGACGCTATTTGGCCCGGACGCTTAAGCTGGTGCAGTCGCAAAGCAACATTTCCCCGCTGCCGGTCGTCTCGGGATTATCTCGCGAAGCACAAGCGCGAGTGGAAGCGGAAAATGTAAGAAAGTGCATGGAGTACGCGGTAGAGCGAAAACTGATTGCGTAGAGTCCAAGCAGGCGACGGCCGAATCGAGTACCCGGCCGGGTTCAGATTTTGGGGTTATGAATAAGGATTAGGAACCAGCAGCCGTAAGAGCGCTGCTGACCTTTGAGAAAATAATACTAATCTTCGACGCTACGCCAGGCATGATGGCCCCGGCCGCAACTGCCACAAATCCAGCCATTAATGCGTACTCGATAAGATCCTGAGCCCGCGTTTCTTTCCATATTCTGAGAGTCAAAACGGCTTTGGTGAGCTTTTTCAATTTGGTTTGCCTTTTATATTAATGCCTACCATTTTACGATAGCTCCCGAACGAACTTTGATCAATACGGATTGCACCTATTTACTGATCGCTAATGCCGTAGTACACTTAGCCCCTAAAGGGATTGGCCGCCTTAGTTTTGAACCTCTCTGTCGTCTTGATCTGGGCGTAACAAGCGTGCGATGGTTTTGAGGCAACTGGTTTAGGGGAAGGGGAGGGCTACGATTGCCGGCTGGCGCAGACGGGAAGAAACCAGCGAAGGAGCGGTACGGAATAGCCCGGGATCAAAAAATGGACTTAGGTCTTGCCTGGGAAGATAGCGGCCGAATCTGAAACTCAGCCGCTACCAGGTTGGGATTGGTTTAGGAACCAGCAGCGGTAAGGGCGCTGCTGACCTTTGAGAAAATCTGACTGATCTGCGAAGCTACGCCAGGCATGATCGCCCCGGCCGCAACCGCCACAAATCCCGCCATCAATGCGTACTCAATAAGATCTTGAGCGCGCGTTTCTTTCCACATTCTGAGGTTCCAGACGAGGTTGGTAATCTTTTTCATTTGAGCTCTCCTTTGACACTTTCGTGTCTTCTAGATCAAATTAACTCGGAATCGATTTTTCATCAATAGCGACTAGTACCTATTTATTCATCGTTTGTACCGTAGTACGCTTAGCCATATTCGAGTCCCTTAGGGCCGTCGCAATCCTGGTACTTGGGCTGCCCGTTCTGGGTAAGAAGAAGGAGTTGGTGCGCCCGGAGGGACTCGAACCCCCGGCCTACTGGTTCGAAGCCAGTCGCTCTATCCGGCTGAGCTACGAGCGCACACTGGTATCATATTAACCGATTCTCCGCCTCATGTCCCGTACAGATTCAAATCAGGAAATTGAGATCAAGCTCCGCGTTCCCGACGTGGAATCGGCCCGGTCGCTCATCCTTGCTGCCGGCTATTGTGAATCAGTCCCCAGGACCCATGAGGTCAACGCCGTTTTCGATACGCCCGAGTGCACGCTTCGCCAGCGTGGCATGCTACTACGGCTTCGCAAAACCGCAGACAGGTTTACGATGACCGTAAAAGGAAAGGCTTCGCCCGGCAAGCACAAGTCCCGCCCGGAGTACGAGGTTACCGTCTCGGATTACGACGCCGCCCAGAGCATGCTCGTGCAACTTGGATACCAGATTGTTTTTCTATACGAAAAATTCCGTTCCGAGTTCGCCAGTACCAACCAATCTGGTACTATTACTTTAGATGAGACGCCGATAGGAGTTTTCCTAGAGCTCGAAGGCTCAGTCGAGTGGATCGATTCGACAGCAAGCGTGTTGGGGTTCATCGAATCAGACTATGTGATTGAAAGCTATGCCACCCTATACTTTGAATTCTGTACGAGGTATCAAGTGGCTCCCGGCAACATGATTTTCGAAAACTAAGGGAAAGACCCTATTGATTTCCTAAGTGTAACGACAGAGACTAATGTTTGTGCTGGAACAGTTCTACGTGTCGTTTTTCCTTGAATAACGCATAGACTACAAGTACCATTGTTGTACACGAAGCGCGAGACAAACATTTGCTAGTAAGTTTCCTCATCATCGGAGTGTCGTTGACCCTGTTCCTTTACTGGTTCAGATACACTTGTGTCTTGATTCTCAGCGCGAAGACCTCTCGCGACTACGCCACTCAAATCGCTTCGGCGAATCATCTGACTTTTCTTGAAACGCGCGACACTCTGCTTGATGATTCTCTTGCGGCTCCTCTGGAAAAGATTCGCCAATCGCTGGATCGGGATTACCAACTGCTCACCTATCTACTGCAGCACGTGTCGGGGGACACAGCGTCGGGGCGTTCGCTCGAGAATCGCATTCTGATGATCGATTTCCGCTTACTGAGTCTCTGGTATGGCGTCACGCGGCGTTTTTCCAGTCAGCACGCACGCGGCGCGCTGCTCGAGATGTCCTCTATCGTCGGTCATTTGGCCAACACCATGGGCGAGCGAATCTCCGTCGGCAGTTCTTCCTAAGAGTTTTTACGGCAACTGCTTTAGAATAGATTTGTGCCCACAGACACAGAACTGCAGCTCGCCGTTTCCCGGCTCGATCAGGTTCGCAACGAAGTAGGAAAGATCATCGTAGGTCAGCGCGAAGTCGTCGACGGCGTACTGATCTGTCTGGTGGCGGGAGGGCACGTCTTGCTCGAAGGAGTGCCCGGGCTGGGGAAAACCACGCTACTCCGGACTTTGGGCCGCGTCCTGCACCTGCGTTACTCTCGAATTCAGTTCACCCCCGATCTGATGCCCGCCGACATTGTTGGCAGCATGATGATTGAGACGGACGACCGCGGCAGTAAGAATCTTCGCTTTCAACCCGGCCCCATTTTTTCTAACCTGGTGCTAGCCGACGAAATCAACCGCGCCACCCCGAAGACCCAGTCGGCACTACTGGAAGCGATGCAGGAGCGCACCGTCACCAGCGGTACCACCACGCACGAACTGGAAGCGCCCTTCCTGGTGATGGCCACCCAGAACCCGATTGAGATGGAAGGCACTTATCCGCTGCCCGAAGCGCAGTTGGACCGGTTTTTGATGAAAATCCTGGTGACCTACCCGTCGCGTGCCGATCTGAGCCACATCGTGGAGCGGACCATTCAAAAAGAGGAGACGCCTCTTTCGCAAGTCTTGGACCGCGAAGGCATCCTGCAACTCCGTTCGGTTTGCCGCCAGATTCTGGTGGCGCCGCATGTGCAGGAGTACGCGGTGGATCTGGTGATGGCCACGCAGCCGGGTACCGACAGTGCACACGATCTGGCGAACCGCTACATCCGCTACGGTAGTTCTCCTCGCGGCGCGCAGGCGCTGGTGGAATGCGGCCGCGTTCACGCGCTGATGAATCGCCGCTTCAATCTGAGCACTGACGATCTGCGTTCGGTTGCCAGCGCGGTCCTGCGCCACCGCATTATCCTTAATTTTGACGCCCATGCCGACGGGCAGACGCCGGAGACTCTGCTGGAAAAGATTGTGCAAAGCGTGACCGCCGCCGCGGTGTAAACTTTTCACAGGAGTCTAAATGGCGCGCGAGCCGTTGATCGACCAAAAATTCCTCGAAAAACTGGAACGCCTGACCATCTATTGGCAGAAGTCGTTTCCCGGACTGGTGGGCGGACACAATGCCTCGCGGTTTGCCGGCCCCGGCCAGGAGTTTCTCGACCACCGCCATTTTCATCAGGGCGACGATTTGCGGGCCGTCAATTGGCGCGCTTATATGCGCCTGGACAAACTTTTCCTGAAGATGTTTCAAGTGGAACCGCGGATTCCGGTCCGTGTGCTGCTGGACACCAGTAAATCCATGTCTATCGGCGCGGTGTCCAAGTTTGAGTATGCGCGCAAGCTGGCCGCCGCGCTTTGCTACGTGGGACTGGTCCGTCTGGATACTATCTGCATTCAACCATTTCGGGAAACACTGGGAGATTCGTTCCAATGCAGCGGTGGACGCCACCGGTTTGTGCCGGCGGTGAACTTCCTCACGAATCTGGAAGCCACCGGACACACCAGCTATTTGCAAGTAGCGCGCCAGTTCGTCTCCAGCTACCCGCAGCGCGGTCTGGTGGTTGTGATCTCAGACTTCCTGGACAATGAAGACGCCGAAAAGCCATTGCAATACCTGGCTGAATTCGGTCATGAGTTGCTCTTGATCCACCTTTGGGCGCCCGAAGATCGGGAACCGCCATGGGATGGGGAACTCGAACTCATCGACGCTGAAAGTGGCAGTCACATGGACATGGACCTGGATGCCGGAGCGCGTGCCCGCTACACTACTGCCTTTGACGCGTACGCGCGCCGCCTGCAAACGATGGCGCAACGAAATGGCGGCCGCTACGTGGGCTTCCCCACCGCAATGCCGCTGGAAGATGCGATTTTCGGCGCCATCATCCGCGCCGGAGGTGTTCAGTAGGAGCCCATGTTTTTCCTCAACCTGAGCATGATGGAGTTCATGGCGCTGTTTGGCGCCGCCTCCGCACTGGTCGTCACTCTCTATTTATTGAATCGTTCCCGCAGGAAACAGACCGTCGCCACGCTTCGCTTTTGGGTCAGCACCGAACAGCCCACCGTGCAGAAGCACCGCCGTAAGATCCAACAGCCGCTGTCCTTGATTTTGCAGTTGCTAAGCATCGCAGTGCTGTTGCTGGCCATCGCGCAGCTACGATGGGGGAGCCGCGAGAAGAGCGGACGCGATCATGTCCTGATTCTGGATACGTCGTCGTGGATGGCGGCCCGCAGCCGCACGGGTACATTGCTAGATCATGGGAAGGCAGCCGCGCGGTCGTACATTCGCGCGCTGCCGTCATCAGACCGGGTGATTCTGGTGCGTGCCGACGGGCTGGCTACACCGGCAACCGGGCTGGAATCGAACCGCCAGATCGTGGAAGAAGCAATCCGCGAATCGCGGCCTGGAGCGTCCGCGCTCAACCTGGAACAGGCACTGGCGTTCGCTGCCCAAGTGGAAAAGCTGCATGCGTCACGCGCGGGAGACATCGTCTACGCCGGCACCGGGCGTGTGCTGGAATCGGACGGAGCACTGCAGTCGACGGCTGTCAACAATTTCCGGATTCTACCCATTAAAGATGCCGTGGAAAATTGCGGTTTGCGAAAGATCGGCCTGCGCCGTTCCATCGCTGATCCCGGTCTTTGGGAAGTCTTTCTGTCTGTCCGAAACTACGGAACAATCGCGCGTAGCGTGCCGGTTGGCCTGCAATTCGGAGGGGCCATGGTGGGCAGCCGGCGCCTGCAGTTGCCGCCCGGAAAGGACGAAGAGGCGACGTTCAATTTTCGAACTCGCGCCGCCGGTTGGCTGGAAGTGCGTCTGTTGATTGACGATGCACTGGCGGAAGACAACCGCGCCATCCTGGAACTGCCTTCGCAAAAGCCGTTGAAAGTGGACGTCTATACGGACGAACCGGATTTGTTGCGCCCGGTACTGGCGGCCAACCCCCTGGTGGAGGCCAGCTATTTGTCTCCCGCGAAATTCAAGGCGAACGGAGACGCCCGCATTACCATCCTCGACCGTTTCCATCCTCCGCAGCTTCCCAAGGGAGGCGTGATTTGGATTGCTCCCCCTGCCCAAGGCTCGCCCGTTTCCGTTCGGGCCACGGTGGCGAACGTGCCAGTGGTGCGCTGGCGATCGGATCATCAACTGGGAACCGGGCTGCGCACTAAGCAATGGAAACTGGAATCGTCGGAAGTGTTTGCGGCTGCCGCCGGCGATATCTCAGTTGCCGAAGTGGAAGCGGGACCGGTAATTCTGGCGCGTCCTTCTCCTTCCCGGCTGGTGGTTCTGGGTTTCCATCCTGGAAAATCCGCCATGCGTTTCGATCTGACGACCCCCTTGTTATTCGCTAATATTCTGCGTTGGATGGACCCGGAAGCATTTCGCCGCTGGGAGGTGTACGGCGGTACGGCAGGCACCGTAACCGTGCCTCTGGAATCCGGCGCCGGACCGGAAAGCGTGAAAGTGATTTCTTCCAACCAGCAGAATCTCCCGTTCACGATCCAAGGCCAGACGCTCCGCTTCTTCTCCGGCACACCCGGCACGGTGCGCGTAATCACCGCGGATCGGGAACAGGTCTATTCGCTCACCTTACCGGAAGTGGGCGAGGCGGTCTGGCAGCCGCCGGCATCGGCCAAGCGCGGCGTACCATCCAGGGTGCTGGAGGCCTCGGCCCGCGATCTATGGCCATTTCTCGCGCTGCTCGGCGGTCTCGGGCTGCTCTTGGAATGGTTGCTGTTTGGACGCACTCGGTTGCACCTGGCAAGCGCGGAGCGGCCGGCCACCGAGAACACGCTGCGGAGGGCGTCATGAGCTTCGATCGCAGTTGGGTTCTATTGCTCGCTCTATTGCCTATCGGTTGGGTGGCGTACGCGTGGAAGCGCACGCCGCAGCGAATCGGTCTGCTGTTAAAAGCGGGTGCCTTGCTTGCAATCCTGATCGCCATCGCGGAACCTAGTCTCACGCTGCCGGAATCCAAGGTGGCGGCGGCGGTGCTGGTGGATACTTCGGCCAGCATTTCTTCCGCCGATCTGGCGCGGGCCTCCGAGGTTGCCACCAGGATTGAGGCGGCGCGCGGGCGGCATTGGATGCGCGTGATCCCGTTTGCGCGGTCGTCCCGGCAACCGTCTTCGGCCGAGTTCAACACCAAGTGGACGCTGCAACAGACCTCTGGCGAAGCGG
Source organism: Bryobacterales bacterium (assembly GCA_038230275.1). Taxonomy (GTDB): domain Bacteria; phylum Acidobacteriota; class Terriglobia; order Bryobacterales; family Bryobacteraceae; genus JANXXV01. Next base: position 2,343 of record JBBRNO010000105.1, on the reverse strand, counting down.
GCCGCGGGACAGACCTGGAAGCCGCCGTGCGCGAGGCGATTGCCGCGCTTCCCGGCGGCATGGTTCCCCGCGTGGTGCTGCTTTCCGACGGCAATGAGAACCACGGCAGCATCGCACGGGCTTCCTGGCTGGCGCAGCACTTGCATGTCCCCATCGATACCATCGTTTTGGCAGGCCGCCCGCGTCCCAATTTGCGCGTGGAATCGGTCAGCCTTCCGGTGCTTGCCTTCACTGGAGAAAAGTTTCCTATCGATTTGGTGGTAAGCTCGCCGAAGAAAGCCACCGGCACCGTGGAACTGATGGCCGAAGGCAAGGTTCTGGGAAACAGCCCGGTCTCGCTTGAGCCGGGCAACAATCAACTGCGCGTCCACGCCAGCTTGAATACGGAAGGGGCAGTCGACATTTCCGGCTTCGTGCGAACGTCCGGGGCGGGGGACGTCCGTTTTGAGCAAGCCATCACGCTGCGCCGGCCCCGCGTCCTGTACATTTCGCAGGACCCGGCCGGCACCGAGGCAAATCTGCTGGACACCCTGCAGGCCGCGCGGTTCGACGTCCAACGCACTTCAGATCCCGTACAAGGTAACCTGAACGACTATCAACTGGTGGTATTCAACAACTGGGATCTGGAGAGCATTCCCACCGCCCGCAAGGAAGCGCTGGAGGAATTCGCCAAGCAGGGCGGCGGTGTCCTGGTAATTGGCGGCGAACGCAACATCTACGCGGAGAACAAGAAGACGGAAGACGCGCTGGACCGGTTGCTGCCGGCCAAGCTGGCGCCACCGCGTTCGCCGGAAGGCACATGCGTGGTCCTCATCATCGATAAATCGTCGTCCATGGAAGGGCGCAAGATGGAATTGGCCCGGCTTTCCGCCATCGGTGTGATTGAGAATCTGCGCCCCACGGATATGGTGGGCGTACTCATCTTCGATAATTCGTTCCAGTGGGCCGTGCCCATCCGCAAGGCGGAAGACCGGGCCACCATCAAACGCCTGGTAGCTGGCATTACACCGGATGGCGGAACGCAAATCGCACCTGCGCTTTCCGAAGCCTACCGTAAGATTCTGCCGGTCACCGCCACCTATAAACACATCGTGTTGCTGACGGATGGAATCTCGGAAGAGGGGGACAGCATGTCGCTGTCGAAGGAGGCGTCCAACAACAAAGTCACCATCTCCACGGTGGGCCTGGGCCAGGACGTCAATCGCGCTTACCTGGAAAAGATTGCGACGGCCGCGCGCGGCAAATCGTACTTCCTCACGGATCCATCGGGTCTGGAGCAGATTCTATTGAAAGACGTGATGGAGCACACCGGATCCACTGCCATTGAGCGCGCCATTGTACCGGTGGTAATGAAAAATTCCGATCTGCTCACCGGCATCGATATGGCCAGCGCTCCGGCGCTGCGGGGATATGTGAAGTTCATAGCCAAGCCAACGGCGGACACCATCTTGAGCATCGAAAAGAAAGATCCATTGCTGGCCACCTGGCAATTCGGGCTGGGCCGGACCGCCGTCTTCGCCTCCGATGCGAAAAGCCGCTGGGCGGAGAAATGGATCACCTGGAACGGCTTCGATAAATTTTGGGTGAACGTGTTTCGCGACCTTCTGCCCCACTCGCAATCGGGGGAGGCCACACTCGAATACGATGCTGCCAGCGGGAATCTGGTAGTCAATTACCGGCTTGCCCGCCACATTGCGGAACCGGCGGCGATTCCGCAGATTTTCGTCTTCGGTCCCGATGGCTTCCACAAACCCATCCCGGTGCGCAAAGTTGCCGAGGGTTCCTTTCACGGCGAAGTGGCCATCGGAACACGGCAGGGCCTATTCCGCGTCCGGCCGCAGGACGATTCCCGGCTCTTTCCGGAAACCGGATTGTACCGGCAGGAAGAAGAGCTAAGCGAATTCGGATCGAACGAAGCTTTGCTGCGGCAAGTGTCGGCGTTTACCGGAGGCCGCTTCAATCCCAGCCCCGATCAGATCTTCGACGGGGGAGGGAAGTCGGTAAGCACTACGCTCGAACTGTGGCCTGGCCTGCTGGGATTTGCGGTGTTGTTGAACCTGGCCGAGCTGGTGGTGCGGAAATGGCGCGGCATTGTGCAGACGGTAAGCGGTAATCGGCAGTAAGCGCGGGCGTAAACTTCATGCTGCGCGAAGTGCGAGATTGGCTTCGGTAGATTGGTTGCTGCTCGATTACCTATTCCGCGCCGTGACCGTCAGAAGGCGTGAAAAAATCAACAGTTGAGCCGGAATCCTCACGAACGAAAATCGAGGCGGGTCGATCTCCATTCTTCTTTTCATAGTAGAGTACTTTGCGAAACAAATGCTGGCTGCGCCATTCTACTCC
>JBBRNO010000104.1:0-23272 GCA_038230275.1 Bryobacterales bacterium | reverse complement strand
TTTGAGTGCTGGAGAGTGCCTTTCGGGCCGACTGCGGCGACTCTCCGAGATCGGAAAGGGAGAAGATGAGCGCCCGTAAATATCGCTTCGATGCGACCAACTTGATAGCGTCGGCCACTCGTTCATCGTCCGCAATGTGGGCACTGCACAGGTGCTCCAGTCCCCGCATCACGTCGTAATGCCACCACGTCGGGAACGCGAAACGGGTCCAGTTGGAGCCACCCTTGCGATCTCGCTGCTCTTCGACACTTGGGCCTGTAACTCTGGGCGAGCGGAATGGCACCACGGGACTTTTCTTCCGCAGCGAGAGCGGCCTTATTCCAGCCGGGACCCGTCAGATTGACTTTCGTCTCGGCAAAGACCGCCGTCCCCATCAGCCCGAAACACGCCGCTAGCAGCGACAGGTTGCGGCTAATGGGTCGAAGCAGCGCACGTTCCGCTGTCGATTGCTTATTGAAAGGTGCGAATCACCCTCCGCTGTAAACATACGCGACGAGTTCGAAAAGCGTAAACCGAGACGCGCGATGCTGTTAACAACGCGCGAGCGTTCTCTGGAGAAACGAAGAACTCAGGGGTTTGAGTGGTGAAGCCGCCATCATCATAGAGCTCGGGCAAAGCAATCCATCCTTCACGCCGCTGACTCTGAATGAAAGCCTCGGCAGCCTCGCGTTGCGCATCGAGCGAGTTGAATTCCTGATCCAATCCTTCCTCAGTCGATTTCCGCGTGTAGATTGCGCAGCGGAGCCGAGAGGTGGGCGCCTTCGGAACCTTGGCTTCCGGATTACTGTTCCGCATGGGTTCGCTCCTTCCGCTCTCGGGACATCGGGCGCGTGAGTCCGAAGAATGCCAGGCCGTTCCAGCGCGTGCCCGTGACCGCGACCGCAATGGCGCTGAGCGATGGATAAGTTTGGTTCTCATACCGGAATCCCTTCGGCAGGATCTCCACCAGAATGGTTCGTCCTTTCCACTTCCGGCTCAGCAAAGCCCCTGGCAGCGGCAATCGGCTATCGTGGTCCCGATTGCGGTCCCCTCGCGTGGTCCGGACGCGCTCGCCGTCAATGACAAAGAAGTTTCGCGGTGCGACCATTCGCAAATCGGCATCCAGGGCGATCTGGTGCGCCCGCTTACGCGCCCGCTCGGAGAGATCTCCTTCCATCAATGCCTGCAGACGCCAGGCAATCCGCCGGAAGAGATGTTCCCGATGGCGGGATCGTGGCTCTTCCTGAAAGACCTCTCTAAACTTTTCTCGCAGACGGGCCAGGCTCGCCCGGCGCAGGTTCTCAATCTCTATCAACACCGCATTGTCCATCGTTCGCTTTTCCTCCGTGACCGTCAACCACAGTCACATGAACGCTCTTTGCCGCCCCACAAGCAAGTGCAATTGGTGGCCGGAAGTACCAAGCGAAGACCGGCCCGAAACTCCGCAGAATTGCCTTGCATGTGTTTGGCTTCCGGGTGATCAATGTGAGCATCGCGATAGGAATCGCGGCCAAGGAGAAAACCGAAGATGAGCGTATATACGATTGACCAGGACAACAACATCACCACGCCACAGCGGCGGAGGCTAACAGCAATCAGGAAGCCGCATCGTTTGCCAGCGCCAAGGAACTCGGCCAGATCACTGCCAAGTGGCCGGCCAGCCGTCTGGTGGAAATCTGGAACAGCCTGCCCGGCCAGAGGCCGGTCAAGAAGTTCACGGACCGCCAGGCAGCCGTGCGGCGGATCTGGGAGGTGATTCAGCACCTGACGCCTGTTACGGCGGCACCGGCGAAGGCTGTCGCCACCAAGCAACAGAAGTCGCGGAAACCAGGCGACCGAACCTGCGGAGGCAGCACCGGCCCGCGCTGATAGCAAGACCAGTCAGTTTCTGGATTTGCTGAAGAGGCCAGGAGGAGCCGCCCTCCAGCAGATCATGGCCGTGACGAACTGGCAGGCTCACTCGGTGCGGGGCTTCCTCAGCGGCACTCTCCGCAAGAAAATGGGCCTGACGGTTGTATCCGAGAAGGGCCAGAACGGCGACCGGGTGTACTCGATCGAGTAACGTTCACGATGCTACCAGCCCGCCGGACTTCGGCTCCGGCGGGCATTCCGCAGCAACTCCATGCAACTGGAAACCAAGTTGCTCCGACTGCGCATTCCAGTCACCCGCGGCTCGCGCTTCGGCGACGGCAGGTTTCGTGGGTGGGGGGCTGGACGAAACACCGGCTCTACTTCCTGGTGATGATGGTGCGGGTCCACGATTAAGTCCGCCTTAGCACACAGGCGTGACTGTTAAACGAAAGGTTGCAGGTTCAAATTCTGTTGACGAGCAAATACGCGGTGCCGCGGCCTCTTTGCGCCCGCCGCAGCCAGGCAGCGGCGGGCATTTCCAGCCACAATCACACCTGAGAGGACTCACCGTTAACCGAAAGGTTGTGAGTTCGAAATCTGTTTGGGGGAGTCAAAATATTCTGACTGCGCGCCTTGGTGCTTTTGGTTAACTGAGCAGCCGCCGGGTCCCGATCCACTCAACTCTCCGCGCGGTGGAATTTCGGCGGGAGGGGATGCTGGCATGAGCCAGTCGGCGAGTTTTAACGAAGCCAAGCCTTGTTGATATCCGGATTACCCGCCGTATCCAGGCGTCGCATCTGCTGCTCCGTCAGGGTGACGCCGAGAGCGGCGATGTTCTCCCGGATCTGCTCAGGCTGGCTGCCCGCAATGATTGGCAGCACCGGTGGATCGCTCTGCCGCATCCACGCGACGATCGCTTGGTTCAACGTGGCGCCCAATTCCTGGGACACGGCCTTTAGTGCCGCTAGTAGCTCATCGGCTTCCGGACCGGCATACTGAGCGGGAAGTGCGCGGTCCACGCGAGTATAGGCGCCCTGCAGCAAAATCGAGTATCCAATCAAGGCCGTTCCGCGCGATCGTGCGTAGTCCTTCAGCCCCGCATCGATACAGATTTGCGGGCCGAAATCGGCGCCATGCCGTGGCCGCAGATAGGTATGCCTCTGCTCTACCGCGCAGAACTGCGCCCAACCGTGGATCTGGCTGACTGTGTTGGCCTCCGCGATGCGCCATAACCGCAGGTTGCTCGCGCCAATGGCGCGCACTTTGCCCGCCCGAATCAAGCGATCGAAGGCCTCCATAGTCTCGGCGATCGGAGTCCGCGTATCCTCGATGTGGGCGTAGTACAGATCGATGGCGTCGGTTTGCAACCGGCGTAAGCTCCTCTCACATTCGCGCTCGATCTCGGCCGCGCTGAGGCCGCCCTCAGAGCCTGTATAAGGAAAGCCAAGTTTAGAAGCGATGACGGTTTCCTGGCGAGCCGATCGGTCCTTCATCCACGTGCCGATGGTCGACTCGCTCTCGCCGCCTTGGCAGCCCGGCAGCCAAGCCGCATAGAAGTTGGCCGTATCGATAAACGTTCCGCCTTCCTCACGGAACAGATCCAACAACTGGAATGAAGTCTCCGGGTTGATTCGGCTACCGATCAAGTCCGTTCCAAAGCACAGTTCGCTGACTTCGATGGTCGAGTTTCCTAGTCGGATCTTGCGCATCTGTCGTTTGGAGTCGCTCCAGGGAGACGGTAAATAGCTAGCTGAGAATGGCCTGAATCGGCCCCAGGCCTTCTTCCACCAGGTGGAACGGCCGCCCATTCAGCACGAAATCCATCTTCTTGTAGTCGAGTCCCATCTGCCGCAGGATTGTGGATTGCAGGTCGCTGATGTAATGCGGGTTCTCCACTGCACGGTATCCTACGTCGTCCGTAGCGCCTTCGATGACACCGCCCTTGACGCCGCCTCCCGCCAGGAGTGAGGAGAATCCCATCGCATTATGGTCCCGGCCGGTGGTGTTCTGCGACCAGGGCGTGCGTCCAAATTCGCTGGTAAATACAACCAGGGTGCTGTCCAGCATGCCGCGCTGTTTCAGATCGCGGATCAATCCGGAGATCGGCTTGTCTACCGCGCGGCACAGCGGTCCATGCGTCTTCATGTCATCGTGGGCATCCCAGCCGCCATTGCCTCCGCCGGCATGGCAGATCTGGATAAAGCGAACCCCATTCTCCGCCAGACGGCGGGCGAGAAGTAGCTGCCGGCCGAAACCATCGGTCTCTTTAACGCCAATGCCGTACAGGTCTTTGACATGTTCAGGCTCGGTCGAGAAATCGACAATGGCGGGGGCCTTCAGCATCATGCTGGCGGCCAGTTCAAACGCTCTGGTACGGCCCGCGATTTCGCTCTCGATTTCGTAATCGGCGCGGAACTGCTTATCTAGCTCAAACAGCGCTTTCATCTCCCGTTCGCGCTGCATTCGATCCGAACTGGCGGGCCGAAGCAGATTAGGAATGGGCACGTCTCCCGGCTGAAAGGGGGTAGCGGAGTAACTCGCGCCAAGGTATCCGCCAGAGAGCTGCACCGGCGATGAAGGCCGCCCCACATTGACAAAAGTAGGCAGCTCCTTGTTTGCAGTTCCGAGAGCGTAGGAAACCCAACTCCCCAGGCAGGGATGTTCAAACTGGCGCAGCGGCTTGCCGGTTGCGCCTTCCAGAACAGCCGGGAAATGGTTGGTTTGGTGGCAATACATGGACCGAACGACGGCGATATCGTCGATGGTTTCCCCCACGTTTGGAAACCAGTCCGATACCGGGATGCCCGATTTGCCATAGCGTTTATACGTACGGAGAATAGGAATCACCGGGCGTTTCATGGGGGCGTTGTTGTCCCCAAAGCCGATCGCGTCCATGATCTTGCCGGCGTGCTTGTTGTCCTTAGAATCGAAAGTATCGATGTGGCTCACGCCGCCGCACATAAAGAGGAAAATCACGGATTTGGCGGGCGCTGTTCCTGGTAGCCGCGCGTCTTGCATCATCTGGCCGTTTTCAGCCCACAAAGAGCTTAACGCGGAACCCATAAATCCGGCGGCGGTCTGATACAGGAACCGGCGCCGCGCAATCTTACCGCATGGATACAGGCTACTAAGGTTGTTCATGATTCACCTGACATACACAAATTCGTCCAGATTGAAAAGCAGCCATGCCAGTTCTTTCATACGCGCTGGGTCCTTCTCGATGTAGGTAAGCGCGTAATCGAGCTCGGAGCCGGAAGGCTTTCGCCCTAAGGTTCTCTGATAGGCCGAAGTCACGGCGGCGCGTACATCCCGCGAAGCTTCTTTCAGTACCAGGTCCGCGAGTTTCGCGGACTCCTTCTCGACCAGATCGTTATTCATCGTGAAAAGCGCCTGAGGCGCAGTGACGGTTTGGGTGCGAACCGGGCACGAAGTCCGTCCGTCATCTACGTCGAACGAGGTCAAAAAATTGTTCATCACGTCCGTGCTCGGGATGTAGCCCCGGATCAAGTAGACGCCCCGGCGGTTGGTCCGGGCATCGGCAACCTCGTCTTTTGGAAGAAAAATACTCTGCTTCGAGTCCGGCGCCGAAAGCTGAAATGACTTTCCGCCTACCCCGAGATCGAGGTCGCCGGCTGCGTAGTGAATCGAATCCCAGATGGGTTCGGCCTCCAGACGCTGCAGTCGAAAATGCCAGAGGTAAGTGTCGCGAGCGTCGATTTTTTTGTTTGTGGCGATTTGTAGCGGTCCAGGCTTTGACGAGAGTTGGTATGTATCGGAAGTAACGATTAACCGGTGCAGCCACTTCAAGCTGTAGTGATGCGCTACAAACTCCGAAGCAAGGTAATCAAGCAGCTTCTGATTGGACGGCTTGCCACCCAGCGCTCCGAAATCGCTGGTGATCCGCTGCAGGCCTTCGCCAAAATGCCAGCCCCATATACGGTTAACGGCGACGCGCGCGAACAGCGGGTTTTGAGGCGCGGTCAGCCATTCCACGAATGCCTCACGCCGGCCATCGCGGAGATCGACATTTTCCGGCTGAAAAGGGAAGCCTGGTTCCACAGGCTTATCCATTTCGGGACGTTTGGGATCGCCGGTCGTGAGTACGTAGCTCTTCTCTTTTAATAGGTCTTTGTCCTCTTCCACCGTCCAATAAGAGGGCAGCGCGGCAACACGCCCCAGTGCCCGCTGCCGCTTTAGCAGCGCATCGTACTTAGCGGCCTCATCGGCGGGCATGATCTGCTTGATCTTGGGAGGATCGATGCGGAGCACAGGGAAATAGTCGTCCGCGATCTTCTGTTCGGGCGGGGTGCGATCCTTGGCGGACTTGCGGATAATGGCCTGGACCTCCGGCGTGAGCAAGGCCACTCGCTCATCGTAGAGCTTGGTCCGGTAGGGGCCGATTATTTCCTCGATGGCGGCGTTGAGAGGCTCGCTCTTCTTCTTGAAATCATCCAGCTTTTCTCCATTCGCAAAGATCTCAGAGGGCGTCGCGATCATGACGTTCTTCAATACAAGAGGATCGAAGATCGCCTTCATGGCGTAGAAATCTCTTTGCGCGATTGGGTCGAACTTATGATCGTGGCACTTGGCGCAGCCGACCGTCATGCCCATAAACGCGGTCGAAATCGTCTCCACCGCTCCGAACGCGACATCATGATCTTTATCGTTGCGTGTGACGGCGGAGCGAGCCAGAAAACCGAGCGCGAAGGTGTCCTCCATGCTGCCCTGCACCCTGGCGCGGCGGCCGCTGGTGCTGGTCGCCGTGGCGGGTTGATAACGATTCCCAAGAATCTGCGCCCGGACAAATTCGTCATACGGCATGTCACGATTCATAGCCCGGATCACCCAGTCGCGCCATAGATAAATTCCGTTCGATGCGGGCATCACGGATCCGTCCAGGCCATCCAGATCCGCGTAACGAAGCACGTCGAGCCAGTGCCGGGCCACGCGCACCCCATGCTGCTCATTCGCGAGCAGCCGGTCCACTATTTTTTCGTAAGCGTCCGGAGACGAATCGGCGAGAAAAGCTTCCTGCTCGGCAACGGTGGGCGGAATGCCAATCAGGTCGAAATAAACCCGCCGGAGAAGCGTGAGCTTATCCGCTTTTCCGACCGGCAAGAGACCTTTTGCCTTGTAATCCGCCGTAATGAAGGCGTCGATCGGATTGGTTGAGGTGGTGACGGCAACCGGGATGGATCGCCGGGCGGATGACAGGCTGTAGGGACCAGAGGCGCGCAGCCCTCTTCGCGAATTGCTCCTTCACCGGGTCTTTCGGAGCGGTTTCCTTCGGGGTGGTATCGGCTCGCAGAAAGGACCACGGCAAAAGCAAAACAACAGGCCAGATGAGGCGCATCGGGAGGCGGGGCAGTCGTTTCAATTTTATCACAGAATGCTTCGAAAATATGGGGAAATTCACTGCGGAACCACGGCCGCTACAACCATTTCCAGCAGCCTGCGGACCGCGTCGTCTCCGCCCACGGGCCCATCGTGAAATTGATCGTGAGGCAGAGGCTTCCAGTTGTCGCGGGAGTGGTCCACTTCGTAAGTCAGCGGCAGACCGGTAAGGTCCGGATTAAACTGACCATCGCTCCCAGCCATTTTGTACAAAACAAGATCCAGCGAAGGAACTACATAAATGCCCGATCCGCCCGCGCCCGACTTAAAGAAGGCATCGCGCGGCGCGCCGAAGACGTGTCCGTCGGCATTCACTTCGAACATGAAGCCCATCGGCGAGTGCGGATTGTGCGGAGACGGTTTGCCGCACATAGCGACGTAATCGGCCGGGACCAGTTGCCGGTTGCCCCACTTGCCCTTGTTCAGCAAAAGATACGGCAAACGGACGGTATCGGTGGCCCGTAGCGCGATGCTGCCACCGCCAGGGGTATGCGGAAGCGTTGTTCCATTGCGGTGCAGCGCGTAGCCCCAAGGTCCAAAACCCATCGGGCCGGCCAGCTTCTCCTGGATGTATTGCTGCATTTCCATGCCGGTTAAATGGCGAAGAACAATCGAGGCCACATGCGGTGATGCCGAGGCATACGAATAGCCCTCGCCTGGTTTGGTCCACATGGCGGTCCGGAGCGCACTGCTGTCCTGGTCCAACGGTTGCGCGGGACGCGGTACGGGTTCTAATTTCTGATTAACGCCATTCACGATGCCCGGATTGCCACCTTCTCCATGCATCCCCGAACTCATCGAGAGAAGCTGGCCGAGTTTGATGTCGGCTTTCAATGGATCGCTCAACGGAAAGGCTTCGGGCAGGTATTTTTCCGTGAACACCTTGGTCTCGAGCCCATCGGGAATCTGGTCGTGCTTTTCCTTCAACATGATCCCGCAGGAAATACTGGTAAACGCTTTCCCAATCGAAGCCATGTCGGGATGTGCTTCGCGGTTTCCCTTGCCGAAGTACTTCTCGTAGACCAGATAGCCGTGGCGAACCACCACCAGGCCGCCATGCTGACTGGTTTCTTTTTCAAACTCGAAAGCCTGATCCAGCCGGCTGAGATCCATTCCCGCGAGCTTGCGAATGTCTCCGGCACTAGTTAAAGCTCGCCAGCCGCCGTCTTTATCAGGCGGAGGGAAATAGGCGCCGGACTCCGCGGCTTCACCAGCCAAATTGCAAATCACTATCAGGCACAACCACACTCGCCACGAAAAACCAGCCATTCCCGCTCCTTTCACTTGCTGTATGTTGCCAGGACCACACCGCCGATCATGATGATCACCCCAGCGATCTTCGTCAGTGTAAGCGGCTGCACTGGCGAGGCTAGCCAGCCATAGTGCGACAGGATCAATCCCCCGATTACCTGTCCTGCGATAAGCGTGATCATCACCGATCCCGCGCCCACCTGAGGTATCAACCAGGCGATTGCAAAGACCAGGCACGCGCCCATCAGCCCGGCCGTCAGCAACACAGGATGAACCTGTTTGATCGGACTCAGTGCGCCGCTTTGCCAACCGGTGAGACCGATGAGGACAGCGCCCAACGCGCCGATGCACCAGAACACGGCATTCCCGACGCGCGGATTGTTGATGGCGCTCCCGACCCTTCCGTTCATGGCCAGGTGGACGGCCAGAATCACTCCGAGGAAAATCGTAAAAGCGTAAAGAGGGACCTTCATTTTGTGTCCAGCGGATGGATGCGAATGTTGCGGTACCACACGGGACTTCCGTGGTCCTGCAAGCCGACGAATCCTCGCCGCGCGAAATCTTTGAGCGCTTTGTCGTATTTATTCACGGACCCGTCCGGGCTCTTATGCGCTTCGGTCCACTGGTCCAAGTTCGCTTCGCTCACCAGTTGCCCGTTCAACACAACGGAGATCTGGGGGCCCTTGCAGGTGATCGTGTAATGGTTCCAGTCATCGGGCTTGAGGGCATTCATCTTGGGCGCGACCAGGTCGTATATTCCGCCCACGCTTCCCTTCCCCAATGGCCGGTTGGGATTGAGGCTGGCGACTTGGATTTCGATTCCGGTTTGTACGGGATCCTTTGGGTTTGAGGCTCGCACATACACTCCGCTATTGGTCCCCTGAGTCACCTTGAATTCCAAATCCAGCACGAAGTCGCCATAAGTCTTCTCTGTCCACAAATAATTGTCATTGTGTTCCTGGTGGTCCGTGCGGTCCTTGAGTGCGATCACGCCGTCTTCGACGGTCCAATTGATAGCCGGTTGCCAACCGGTCAGGTCTTTGCCGTTGAAGAGTGTCACGAATCCATCCCCATTGGTCGAGGGCGCATTCCTCGGAGCTGCCCATTCCTGGTGCGAAGGATAGGTATTCCGGTCCGGTAGATAGTTTGTTCCGCGAGTCCGCGCCGGATAGCCCTTGTTGAAGAAAATGTACAGACCCGTTTTGCACGGAATGACAATGTCCGGCCTGCCATCACCGTCCATATCGGCCACCTGAAATTTCATGCCCAAGCCCACCACGTCCACGGGCGGCGGGTTCTTGTCGCTGTCTTTCCCGAAGTACGGCGTGAGATAGCTATGAGAGATGGTGTGACGCTCAAAACGCCCCTTGTCGAATTTGTAGTAGAAGACGGACACCGGTTCATACGCGCCGGTATCCGCGCCATTATGCGCGAGCAGTTGCTTGCCGGTGATCAGTTCCGGCTTGCCGTCCCCATCCAGATCAGCCAATGCCATGGTGTGAAAAGTGGGAAAGTCGGTTTCGATCCAATGCTTGACGAAGCTCCGCTTGCCACGCTCCATCTTTTGTTCAAACCAAGCCAAGCCATAACCATGATCCGAGCCCATGATGATGTCGTTCAGGCCATCGCCGTTCACATCAGTGATCAGGATAGGCAGTCCTGCTCCACCGGGCCGGCCCTCCGCTCCGAACGCTGTGAATTGATAGTCGGGATGCCAAATCCATTGATCCGTGGCGGGATGGGCTGGAGCTTCGAACCAGCCGTTGGTTGTGACCACATCGTTGCGGCCATCGCCGTTGATGTCCCCGATGCCGCTACCATGACCGACGCCAACGCCTTCCGCTCCGAGCACGTGCTGCTTGAACCAGGGAGCCTGGTCCGCGTGCTCAAACCAAATCAGGCTGCGGCCTGGTTTTTTCGCGAAATAGTTCACCAGGACATCCTTCCCGCCATGCCCGGAAAGATTCCCGATCACCATTCCTTCCAGCCCATCGGCTTCATGCAGCGCATGTGAGTTCCACTTCGATCCGGCCTTGCCGGGGTTTTCATACCACCAGATACCCTGCCTGCGCATCCATCCCGAGCTGAGAACGTCCGGACGTCCATCGTTGTTGACATCCATGGTCCCTTCATAGTTGTCGTCGATATCAGGACCGTTGGTTTCGGCGCCGTCGCGATAGCCGGAATGCTTTTGCCAGGTGGGCGCGAGGTAATAGTTGCGTCCGGCCGCGATGTCGAGCTTGCCGTCACCGTCAATGTCCAGAACCGACGCACATTCCACGAAGGGTCCGAACCAGTAGGTGTGCTTCGCTGGATCGTGTACCGGGCCATCAATTTTGAGCGGCGCGAAGATCAGTTCCCGCGGCGCCGGGCTGTCCGGCTCGGCAGCGGAACTGGGAATGGACCGCACTACCACGCAACCAATTCCCGCCACCATCAACGCCAGAAGCTTCAACCAGGTATTCATTCTGCCGACCTCATCGATCCCTCTACCGCCATCAGGCGGCCAGCCGCCGCCGACACTCATCGAGCATGGCAGCCGTCTGCGTAGCGCCCGATCTTGCTACGCCGATCGCCCGCACTTCCAGGAGATTGTCCAGCGTGCGGACTCCGCCTGCCGCTTTGACCTTAATCTGTGGAGGCGAATGTTTGCGCATCAGCTTGAGATCCTCATGCGTCGCGCCTCCAGTCCCATAGCCCGTGGAAGTCTTAACGAAATCCGCGCCCACCTCGGCACAGATCTCGCACAGCCGAATTTTGTGACTGTCCTGCAGATAGCAGTTCTCAAAAATTACTTTCACCAGGCCGCCGCCCGCGTGGGTTGTCTCGACCACTGCTCGAAGGTCTGTTTGGACGAAAGCCCAATCCTCGCTCAGCACCTTACCGATGTTCACGACCATGTCGAGCTCGGTGCCACCGTCGTCAAGCGCCTGTTTGGCCTCCGCCACTTTGATCGACGTCAGGTTGCCCCCGTGCGGAAACCCGATCACCGTGCTGGCAGCGACTGTGCTCCCGGCCAACAGTTCCGCGCATCTCTTTGTGTAATACGGCTTGATACAGACAGAGGCCACATCGTAAGCACGTGCGAGCCGGCAGCCGTCCTCTAGCTCCCGGTCAGTGAGCACCGGATTCAGAAGCGAATGATCGATCATCTTCGCCAATTGCAAGTATGTGTAGTTCATGTTGTCGTCAGAGTCGTCCTACTGTTTGAACGGAAGTGGGATCGCCTGGCCGGTTTTTACCGACATCTTGGCGGCTTCCAGCACTTCTTGAACCGATACATTCAGATCGAGCGCCGACGGTCCATCCAGCGGCCGCTTGGTTTTGATGCGATCCACCATGTAGGCGATTGGCTCGGATCGCTCCGGTGGAAGAGGGGTCACCGCAAGAGAATCTCCTGGTTGTTGGGCCCCACGGGCTGCTCGCGCCGCGCCCGCTTTCCGGATCTCCCTACCGACAATACTGCCTTTCATACCGTAGATCTCGTTGCCGGCACGTTGGGCCGGAGGCAAGTCCCAACTGGCCTCCAGAAGCGCTACGCCGTCTTTGTAATTCATGATGATGATCGCATTGTCTTCCACATTGGGAAACACGTCCGGTTTCATGTGATTTGCCGTGGCGTAGACCGTCTCCGGCCGGCCCTTCAACTGCAGACTCCAGTTGACCAGGTAGCAGCCGAAATCCATCATCGCGCCCCCGCCGTTCTGGACTGGATCGGCCAGCCATGCCGCGAACGAAGAGGTTCTGGGATCTCCCGGGCCATTGTGGCCTTGAACGCCATGCAGGCGCCACACCAGGCCGATCTCACCGGCGTCCACGGCAGCTTTCGCCGCATAGTTAGCGGCTTGCCACGTAGAGCCGTAGTTGGTCATGACCAGAATTTTGTGCTTGTTTGCGAGTTCCTGGATCTCGAGAGCTTCCTTCAATGTCGCGGCTAAGGGTTTTTCAACGATGACATGAATGCCGCGCGGCGCGCAGTACCTGACCACCTCGACGTGCCCATTGGTTGGGGTAAATGCCCAGACGATATCCGGCTTGGTCTCGTCGATCATTTTCTTCCAGTCGGCGAAGATCAACGATTCGGGTACGCCCGGACGCGTATTCTGCGACTGCGGAATCTGATCGGTGCGTTTAGCACGCTCGAGCAGCTCCGGCCGGGTCTCGGCCACTCCGACCAGCTTTATCTGCTCGCCTTTCAGCATGGTTCCCAGATGCAGCCAGACATGCGCGTGCAACATGCTGACCACGGCAATTTTGTACTGCTGCGCCGCGGCCGGCAGACCACACAGGCACAAGACCAACAACACTCGTTTCATCAAAGTCTCCTTGCCATTCTTGTTTGTTGCGGAAGCTACGCGATGTTTCCCTGGGCATCGACAGTATGATTCTTACCGTCGCCTTCAAACATCGGACGAACGGGCGCCTTTTCCACCACCCGCTGTGCCTGAGCGTCAAACAACTTGGTTTTGCCTTCCATGTAAGACTGGGTGCCAAGTTTAATCGCGGTGATGATCTGGTACCCAATCTCGGCGTGTGCGTTGGGCTGTTTTCGCGAACGGACGCAACTGAAAAAATTGGTAGTGTGCGGCGTGCGGGCATCGCGTTGAGGCCCTAACGGAGGCAGTTCGAAAACTTTCGGTTGCAGCGTGGCTGGCCGCCCCGGTCCTGGTCCGCCTGGCGTCCGGCGTTGCAGCTCCGGGAAACTTTCCGGATACAACAGTACCTGATTGCGTTCGACTACCAGGGTGCCTTTGTGGCCATAAATCGCCTGCCGGTGATACTGGCCCATTCCGGCATTTGCCATCGAACCCGACATTTCAATATAGAAATTTGGATATTCGATCGTGGTCGCGTAGGTATCGGGCACCTCGCGATCCTTGTGCACGTAGATACCTCCGGACGCACTGACGCGAGTCGGGAATTGGGCACCCATGGGATAGAGGATCGGTCCCAGACTGTGAAAGAACAGGTCGGTCGCGATCCCGCCCGAGTAATCCCAATACTTGCGAAATCGAAAGTAACGGTCGGCGTTGAAAGGCCTTTTCGGCGCCGAACCGAGCCAGCGATTCCAATCGATGTTTTCCGGTGTGCCTTCCGCGTCGACGTGGTAATTCCATTCGCCCAGCAGCGAGTTGCGCGCTGAGGTGGCCTGTGCGCACAGCACTGTCCCGATCTCGCCCCCCTCGATCAGCTCCTTCAGCTTGTGCGTGCTCGGCGCGGAGAGCCCCTGATTACCGACCTGCAGGATCCGGTCATACTTTTTCACTGCGTCCACCACCGCGCGCGCTTCGTCGATGGTGTGAGTCATCGGCTTTTCGAGGTAGACATCCTTCCCTGCCGCCAACGCGTCCAGCGCCATCTGCCCGTGCCAGTGGTCGGGTGCGGCAATTAGCACCGCGTCCACATCATTACGCGCGAGCAGTTCGCGGTAGTCGTGGTGGACATCTTTATCGGTGAGTTTTGCGATGTTCCTGGCCCGCTCCTTGCGTTTCGTATAGATTTCAGAGACCGCAAAGATCTGGATGTCCTTTTCGTCCTCGCTCTGTTTCATCAAAGCTTGGAGATGGACGGTTCCCATGCCACCCATTCCGATCATTCCAACCTGAATGCGCTCGTTGGCGCCGACCACGCGGGACGCCGAGCGCGCGGATACGCCTGGCTTGATCGCTTTCGCGCTTTTTGCGGACGCGCCCGGAACGCCGGCAAGGGCCGCAGCGGCCAATGACGACCGGTTGAGAAAGTCCCGCCGTGTGGAGTCGAGATTTTTCATGTGAATACTGCTTAGAACGAGAATCTGGCTCCCATTTGGACATTGCGAGGTCCATTACCTTGCCCGGTGAAGAGGCCGAATTGAGAGCTGCTCTGGGTCGTATTGGGACTGCCGAATGTTACGCGGTTCAAAACGTTGGAAGCCGAAGCCCTCACTTCGAGCTTCACCCTTTCGGTAACGGCGAAATCTTTGATGACTGCCACATCTTCTTGGACGGTCCAAGGGGTGCGCAGATACGATATCCGGCGGGGCGTGTCGCCATAGACCATGTTGGCCGGGAGCACGAACGCGGCCTTGTTGAGGTACGGCACGGTAAACGCGTTGGCCTTGGTCCAGTCCGGATTTAACAGCGGGATCGACCCGTTCAATGCGCCAGGCGCATAGCTGCAACGGCCATTGCTGCCGGCGCCGAAGAAGTTCTGGCCGCAGTTCACCGTCAACGGCGTGCCGGATACATAGGTGTGAATGGCTGAAACCCTCCAATTGCCAATTACCGCGTTCAATGCCGTGGGCATGTGGCCTAACAGGGCCTTTCCTCTGCCAATGGGTAACTCGTAAACGTAGCTGAGACGAATATTGTGGGGTGTGTCCTGGCTCGCGACGGCTTTGTCCAGGCGGCGGTTGTACTGGTTCTGCACCGCTCCGTCGCTGGTCCTATTCGCATCCTCGCCATTGGAACCGGAGATCAATTTGCAGAAAGTGTAAGAGAACAATACAAACAAGCCTCGATCGAAACGATGCTCAAAGCTGGTCTCCAGGGCATGGAACGTCATATGCCCGTCGTTTTGGCCTCCCGCATCGCTCCCGATACCGGAATACTGCGGGTATGGACGAAGCGCCTGTTGCAGTTGTAGGCCGGTGTTGAATGCCGGAAACGGCACCTTGAATCCGTTCGCGTTGAGTATGGCGAGGGAACTGGGGGTATTGAGAAGAGTGCTGACCGGCTGGCCCAAGAGGGTTCCGTAGATGGACCAATACTTCGGATCCAGTTGGTTTTGAGACTGCTGCCTGGAAAGCAGCTTATTCCCGATGGTGGCGTGATAACTCGCTCGGAATACCGAGTGCGCAGTTACAGTGCGCTCAACGGTGAGATTCCAATCCCCGAAATATGGGACTCTGCCGGCCGTCGGGTTGAAGTAGAAGGGGCTCTGGTTGATCAGATTCGCGCTGAGCGTGGCGGGATCGGAGATCGGCGGCCGGAGCGCCGCGATTTGGGGGCCAAAAGACGTGAAACCATCTTTGACAAAGTACGAAATCCCATTGGAGAGGGCGTTCCCAACTGAGCCGAAAGTTCCGCCGAAACCTTGAATGCCGTTGTCGGCGTTTCCATCTTCGCGCGCCGGTTGGTAATAAATCGATCCACCGGCGCGAATCACTGTCTTCGAGTTAAGCTGATACGCCAAAGCCAGTCGCGGGCCCCAGGCGTTGAATCTCGTTTCGCCAAACCGCTCTGGCACGCCATTCACGCCCGCGTAAACCATGGCTCCCAACAGTCCGCCTGCGGCGGCATTCGGACAGGTGGGGCAGAAATTGGAGTTGTGATGGTGCCGTTCTTCCTTGGGAACCGGTATCTCGTATCGGAGTCCGATATTCAATGTGAACTTTTGGTTGACCTTGATGTCATCTTGCACATACCAGGCGTAGTAGGGCCAGAAGAATGCCGTGTCGTCCGGGTATCGGAACCCGCCGCCGCTAGCAGCACCCAGGAGGAAGGACGCAAAATCGGACCCGCTGGTACCGACATTTGGATTCCCAGTTCCAGCGGCGCTGAAACTGACGCTGCCGTAAGCGTTGTTGTAATCCAGCCGCCGGTAGATCCCTCGCAAATAGTCCATTCCGAATTTGACACTGTGTCTACCATGCAACCACGCCAATTGTTCCTTGAAATTCGTGGTCCTTTGGCGCGAGTCGGTGAACACGCTATTCCCCCAAGTGATTCCCGCCACGTCGTATCTGCTGGAGGTTCCCGCAACCAGTGGGGTCACCGTCCCAGGTATATAGGTAGCTCGGGCCCAATCCGCCGGAGCTTGGCTTACGTAGTCGGGGGCTTCAATAATGTGCCGGTGGTTATAGCCGACGGTGAAGTGGTTCAGCAGGTTCGGCGTGATGGTGTAGTCGTCGTTGATCCGGTAGTATTCGACTAATTGTTCCGAAGGAAAACCACTGCCCGGAACTCCTTGGAAGGTGTTGATACTCGGCGTGGCGGGGCTGAAGAAGTGGCTGTACAAAAAGCTGACGCGATGTTTATCGGTGAAAACATAGTCCAACTTAATCGAGGGCAGCCCCGATCGGGACGTCGAGTAACTGCGGGATCGATAATTATTGGTAATCGAGTTCGGATCGTCAGGTTGCGGCAGCAGAGCCATATTGAGCTTTGCAATGGCATCAATGCGGTTCGGACAGATGACGTCCAGTACGCCGTTACATTGCATGCGCGGGCGGTCCGCCGCGTTCGGAATGATCTTTCCATTGGCGTCAAAGGGATCGTAAAGCGGAATCGTTTTTCCGGTCGAGTCCACGTTGGTACGTAAGTCGCCATTGCGCCACTGAGCGATCGGCAGGTTGGCCAGCGCGGTGGATTGACCGTTTCTGGTCGAGGCTTTTTCATACGCAAAGAAGAAAAATGCCTTGTTGCGTCCGTCGAATACTCTAGGAATGACTATGGGTCCTCCAAGGCTTCCGCCCGGATTCCATTGCCTTACAATCGGCCTTTTGGATGCGGCAAAAGTAAACCCACGCGCGTTGAAGACTTCATTCCTGTTGAAAACGAACGCGCTGCCGTGCACCGCATTGGTTCCCGATTTAGTAACCCAGTTGATCACGCCATTCGAAGTGCGTCCGTACTCGGCGGAATACCCCGAGCTTTGCACTTTGAACTCCTCCATGCCCTCCACGCTGACGCCGTTCATGGCCGGGTCGTTGCGGCGTTCGCTGTTGGATTCCGCGCCGTCCAACTGTTCGCTTTGCCCGTCGAGCAAGCCTCCGCCGATGCGCGGATTATTGGCAGGGCCGATCACGCCTGGCGTGAGAATCACAAAGGCCAGGTTACTGCGGACGCTGCCGCCGCTGATGAAGAGCGGCAGATCGCTGATCGCCTTGGTGGAGACCACTTTCCCGAGATTGCTTCCGGTGACTTCGAGCAGGGGAGTGGTGGCCGTTACGTCCACCGTCTGGTCCACCGTGCCCACCGACAGTTTCACGTTCACATCGGCGACGGTCGCCACATCCACGCGGACGCCGGTGGCTTCGGCTTTTCGGAAACCCACTTTCTCAGTCGTTACCGTATAGTCGCCTACTTGCATGTACAGGAAGGTGTAGGTTCCCTCCGCGTTCGTCTGGGCCGTCTGCTGTACGCCGGTGCCGATATTCCGCGTCGTAACGGTCGCATCCGGAACCGAGGCTCCACTCTCATCGGTGACAGTCCCTCGAATGGTGCCCCGGTCCTGGCTGATTCCCAAAATCGTCACAAACAGGAACACCGAAAAACACGTAAAATATCTCTTCAGACAGGCGCCCCTTCTTTCATGGAAGAATTTAAGCAGTTTTGAGGTGGCTGAGCCACGTACTTGTTTTTATACACCGAGCCTGGCAACGATGTCAACGAAAATTCATATGAACGTTCAAATAATTGTTGACACTCCAACTTGACTGAGCGATAAAGGATCAAGACCACCTGATGAGTGGCCTAGCCAGATGACGTCTAACATAGTAAAGGAGCCGATCTACCAGCAACTGAATCAAGAGTTGCGTCGGCTGATTTCCTCGGCTGAATCGCGCATCGGAGCCAGGTTTCTCACCGAACGCCAAATCTGCGAGCGTTTCGGAGTCAGCCGCGCCACCGCCAACAAAGCGCTCTCCAACCTGGTTTCAGAAGGTCTGCTCGAATTCCGTAAAGGCGTTGGAACATTCCTGCGTGGGCGCTCTCTGGATTACAACCTGCGCGCATTGGTGAGCTTCACGGATAAAAGTTTGGCCGCCGGCAAGCAACCCAGCACCGAGGTTTTCCAATTCGAATCGGTCCAGGCCAAAGACGTTCTCGACGACGTTCCCGAACTTTTGGAGGCCAGACCGGAAACGGTGCTCTACTACATGGAGCGGCTTCGTCTGGCCGATGCTCAACCCGTCATCCTCGAAAAGCGCTACGTCGTTGCGGAATACTGTCCCGGCTTAACTCGCGAGGACATCTGCGGATCCCTCTACGCGGTGTGGACTGAAAAATACCGGCTTCCCATTGAAAGCGCGGACGAGAGTATCCGGGCCGTCAACACGCGAGGCGCTGATGCTCGGGCACTGGGGCTTCGCGACGGCGCCGCCGGGATGTTGATTCAATCAGTCGGATATTTGACCGAGCATAGACCGCTCTGGTCCGAGCGAACGCTCTATCGCGGCGACGCCTATGAGTTTCACAACCGGCTCGGCGGCATTCAGGGCGCCGCTCACGCTAGCGGCAAATTTCTGGGCGCCAAGAACAGTCCGCTGTAGGACTCCGCCAGCCTATGCGAACGTCTACGGAGCTTTTCGCCAGTGTCGATCTGGGCGGCACCAAGGTCGCCTGCGCCTTAGGGCGTTCGGATGGCGAAATTGTCTGCGACGAGCGTATCCCGACTAGTTCTCACCAGGGGCCAGAAGCGGTTCTGCAGCGCGTGGCAGCACTCATACGCGACCTGAGATACCGTGCGGGTGTGCAGCCGTCCGCGATCGGGATGGGGCTACCCGGCTTGGTTGATGTGCGGCGGGGCATCGCCCGGTTTATGCCCAATCTCCCCACGCAGTGGAGTGACGTGCCGGTCGCGGATATTCTCTCGTCCAATCTCGGCTGTCCCGTATTCCTGCTGAACGACGCCCGCATGGCCGCGTTGGGCGAGTTCACATTTGGGCGCGGCCAGTCTGTAGATAGCATGGCCTTCTTCACCATCGGAACCGGCATCGGCGGCGGTATCGTCATCGACCACAAACTCAGGTTGGGGCCCCTGGGCGCCGCGGGCGAGTTGGGACATCAAACCATGCAGCCCGATGGACGTCTGTGCGGTTGCGGCAATCGCGGCTGTCTCGAAACGCTGGCCAGCGGCCCCGCCCTAGTCGCCGAAGGGGTCCGTTTATTGCAAACCGGCCTGGCGCCCGCTCTGTTCGAAATCGTGTCCGGAAACATTGCCGCGATTACGCCTCGGGAACTGGGCCTCGCAGCGCTGGCCGGAGATCACGCCGTGCGCGATGCCATCGCTCAAGCCGGCCGTTGGCTGGGTATCGGCATTGCGAACGTCATCAACGTGCTGCATCCGGAGCTGGTGGTCCTGGGCGGCAGCGTGGCCGCTTTAGACGAGTTGCTGCTGGAACCGGTGCGCGCTGAGATCAATGTTCGCGTCCGTATGTTTCCAGTCGATGACGTGCGCATTGAACGATCTTCACTTGGGGACAAAGCTGGGCTGCTGGGCGGGATCGCGCTGGCGGCCGCGGAAGTTCCTCAAAGGAAAATAGCGGTCTGAATTCAGGAAAGTAGGAGGAAACAATGCAAGAAATCGAATCGGGAAAGGGCATCTCGCGGCGCGATGCTCTCAAGACTGCCGGGGCTTTCATGATCCTGCCGGCCGGTCTGGCCCGCGGATATGCGGCCAACGACAAGCTAAACCTCGGAATTATCGGTCTTACCGGCATGGGTGGCGTAGACGCCAAGACGTTTAATGCGTTGGGCGAGAACATCGCCGCGTTGTGCGATGTCGATTCCACCATCCTCGACAAGCGCGGAGCGGAGTATCCGGGAGCTAAGAAATACACCGACTTCCGCAAGATGATCGAGAAGGAAAAACTGGACGGTGTGGTGGTCGCCACCCCCGATCACAATCACGCTTATATCAGCGTCTACGCCATGAAGCACGGCCTGAACACCTATTGTCAGAAGCCCCTCTGCAAGTCTGTGCATGAGGCCCGCATCATGGCAAAGGTTGCTGCCGCGACAAAGGTCATTACCCAGATGGGAACCCAGACCAGCGCTGAGCCCAGGGTGCTTCGTACGGTGGAACTGATTCAATCCGGCGTAATCGGTGAAATCACCGATGTTTACATGGCGACAGATCGTCCCATATGGCCGCAGGGATATGATCGGGTGCCCGGCGACGATCCCGTGCCGTCAACGCTGAACTGGGACCTCTGGCTCGGCACCGCTGCCGTGCGTCCTTATCAGTCAGTGTGGCCGGAGGGTCATCCTGTCTTTAACCCGGAAAATAAGAGGATGATGGGGCCCAAGGGAACTTTGTATCATCCTTTCTCATGGCGTGGCTGGAGCGAGTTCGGCAGCGGCGCCATGGGAGACATCGCTCCACACGGCATGAATGTCATCTTTTTGGCTCTGGACCTAGGAGCGCCTTCGGCAGTCGAGGTAGTCGAGACCTCTGGCATGAGAAAGGAAATGTATCCGGCCTGGAGCGTGATCCGCTTCGACTACGCCGCTCGCGGAATTCACCCGCCATTGTCGATCCATTGGTACGACGGCACCAAGCCGCTGCCTCCGGGAATCGCCGCCGTGCGCCCGCCCGTGCCGCCACCCAGTGCGGCCGGCCTCGCGCCGAACACCGCGCCTCCCTTGCGGGGTGGAGCGGGCGGCATGGTTTGGATTGGCACCAAAGGAAGCTACCCGGCGGGACGTGGTCCATATGCCGGTACGATGGTAGAGGCGCCCCCACCTCCACCGCAACAAGAGTGGGGCCGCGAAGAGGTCCATAAGGATTGGGCGACCGCGATCAAGGCGGGCAAACAGGCTCC
This sequence comes from Bryobacterales bacterium, assembly GCA_038230275.1. Classification (GTDB taxonomy): domain Bacteria; phylum Acidobacteriota; class Terriglobia; order Bryobacterales; family Bryobacteraceae; genus JANXXV01. The sequence goes on along the minus strand of JBBRNO010000104.1, from coordinate 2,271 downwards.
CTGTCACTTCGGCTATGCCGGTCCATTCACGGAAGCATACCAATTGGGTAACGTAGCCCTACGAGCGGGCCATCGGATCGAATGGGACTCCCTGGCCTTTCGAGTTACGAACTGCCAAGAAGCCAACCAATATCTTCGCCGGGAGTATCGGAAAGGCTGGGAGCTGAAAGAGATTGCCGGCAACGACATGTATCGTACTGGGCCGGCGACGGACTAGGCCGAAGTTCTGGCTGCTTCGGATATCCGCCGGTTTGAACTGAAAGCGCAGACTGAACTCGATGTTGCGCGGATGTTTGTCTGCGGATTTGTAGACCTTCCGAAGGTGGCGATGGTCACGTTGGTGCTCAAGCCGGATGCGTTGCAAACTTGAAATCCGGAGTGTGAGAAATTGTTCGTTCTCGACATCACGCAATGGAGGTCAGACCAAAGAGCCTTGCAACGAAGGCGATCTGCCCGCTGATATCGTCTTTCGGCAACCATCTAATCTGTCCTTTGCGAATCATGTTCGTCGTCTCGATACCCTGAATCGTTCTCGCCGCCGCATCAAAGGATCGAAACCACTGACTGGCTCTCACCCGCCGTTTGATCGCTCGGTGATCCTGCTCCACTATGTTGTTCAGGTAGCGCACCGGGCGACACCGGCAACGTTGTCCGAGTTCTCCAGCGCGCTTGAGTTCTCCAATGACCTTGGGATAGGACGGATTCCCATCCACGTTGATCACCCGCGGACGTGGGTGTCCAACGGACCGCAATGCCTTCTGGAAGAAGCGCTTCGCAGCGGCAGCGTCCCGTTTCGCCGCAAGGTGAAAATCAATCGTGGCATCCGTGGAATCTACCGCTCGATACAAATAGGTCCACCTTACCTGCGACTCGAAGGTACGTTTCGTCCACGCGCCACGACCGATTGGTCGGGCGCAGTTCCCGGAGGCAGCGATGGCGCAGTTCCGGTGCATAGCGCTGCACCCAGCGCCAGATCGTGACATGGTCGACGGTAAGGTTGCGTTCGACCATCATCTCTTCCAAGTTTCGGAAGCTCAGCCCAAACCGGAGATACCAACGGACACACAGAATGATGATTTCGGCTTCAAAATGTCGTCCTTTGAATTGCGCTGGCCGATTCCAGTGCATGAACCGCAAGCGTATCAGAACGCACTACCGACTTTCAACACTTCCCGTGGCAGTACGTGGCAGTACCGGTATATCGATTGGTTCCGGGATCTCGGCTTCGTGCAAAAGCCTGGTGTGCAAACCAAGGCCGCGCGGGACATCGCAGCGTTTCTCACGCAGCCGGCACGCCCCGCCGGCGGGGGGAGAAAGAGGCGGCCCCGGTGGCGCGGCCGCAGTTCCTGCTCCGGGGAACCGGTACCCCTAGAATAGGCAGCGGCAGACCACCAAATGGTCTGCCCCACGTAATCTTACCCGTCCAACTCGATTTCCTGATGCTGCTTGCCGGCATAGGGATAGACCGCTACCCGCGCATCGCCCGGGTGGAGGCGGCGAAGGTTCGCGATGACGTCTTCCCACTTGTCGCAGAATATCGTGCCGGCGCGGTAATTGTTCTTCAGGTTTCTGGTCATGTACTGCGAATACACAATGCTGTTTACCTGTTTAGCATTACCGCCGCGGCCCGGGCCCGCGCCAGCCAGGCGCCTCGCGGTCTGATCGAAATAACTTGCGCCATTTAACCCCGCGCGGCGGTTGTTCAGATAGTGCACCGGTTCGAGTCCTTCAGGGTGTTGCACGATCAGCACGCCCGTGCCGCCGTCGCGGACCGAATAGTTAATCCAGCGGCCGCCGTGGAAAGCCTGGGCGTTCTGGGGGTAGGCGTTGGCTATCACGATATCGGCGTCCTTGAACGTCGGCGTGCAATAAGTCCTCGCTGCCAGGCGGCACGCCGTGTGATGCGCGTCGACAATATCGCCCCCGAAGATGTTAATCGGCTGTAGGTGATGGTTGTACATGATCTGCAAAGTGTAATCCACCTTGGCCATGCGCGCGGCTTCGATCATGTCCAGACGCATATCGTTTTTGAAGATTCGCACCGGTCCGGTAGTGTTGACCTTCGTGAGGATCTGCGTGTGGTTGTACTCGACACTCTTTAGCGCGGCCAAGCCGGGAAGGATGGCCTTCGCGCCGCCGCCGTAGCCGGCGTCCTGGTGGACTTTGATGCCGCTGATGCAAATCTTGAGATCGGCGCCGAGCAGCGTCTGGTTCAGGAAAACCTGGTTGCCGCGCGTCGTGGTTCCCACTTCCTTCACGTTGTCGAAACAG
>JBBRNO010000103.1:0-23456 GCA_038230275.1 Bryobacterales bacterium | reverse complement strand
GCTGGCTGCGGTTGCTCTGGGATTTCCACTAAGATCCCTTGTGCTTCAGGTTCCATAAACCGATTATCGCCTAAAACATTTTAGAGTGAACATGTTTTAAGTGGCCATTCTCGATTTTTTCACACCTTCTGAGGGAGCGGTTGCCTACGGGTGATCCGACAGATCGAAAAGCATCGGCTGAAACTCTGCCGGACGTTTCTTTCGCGACAGCTTTTGCCGCTCGTCGGAAGTGCCAAACTCCCGCATGGCCCGAACCAGGCGCGTGTGATGCTGGAAGATGTCGAGCAATAACCGGCACCGCCCGCAACCGCCGCGAATACCGCCCTCGCCGTCCTGCTCCGGGTCATAACCCTGATGCTTAGTGCATCTCCCTTTCCATTTCACGGTCCCGATTTTCAACATCCGATGCTTAGCTTATCAGACCCTCCTGCGGCGCCAAACTGCCATTCCTCCGAAGGCGATGCCGAGCATGGCGAGCGTTCCCGGTTCCGGTGTGGCGGTGACTTCCCCGGGCCCGTTCAATGTGGTGATTTGCCCGGCATAATCCAAGCCAAACGAGCTACTGGCAATCTGCAGTACCTGAAATTGAATGGTGTTCAACGTGCCAGCCGTCAGGTAGGGCTTCAAATCGGCCGTGTTGAAGGTCTTCGTTGTGCTCACCAGACATCCAATGGCAGTTCCCGCGCAAGAGATGTTGCTGGGACCGGTAGATGCCGCGAAAATCTTAGTTCCATTCACAAACACAGCCGCTGTATCGTCGGCCATCACCGAAAGCGACGCGCTTTGTACAGGGCCGTCCAAAAGAAAGCTTTGCGTAAATAAGATGTTGGTTCCGTTCGCGAAAACAACATACCCCGGCGCGGATGGATTTCCCGTGGAAGCCGTAGAGATCCAAGAGGAGCCGGTAAACGGATCCGCCCAGGCGGGGTTCTTACTAATGTTCACCGTGGCGTTTCCGCTGTTGTTTGTCGTGGTTGCGGCGGAACTGTCCATCAAAATGGTGGTGGCCCTGGAAGCCGGAGCTAAAGTTATTGCCAGGAACGATAAATAGATTAATGTCTTCATAAATTCACCTCTCGTGAATTCCATTCAAACATTTAAGGCGGATGAAAACGATAGTTCCAGCGGCTCATTCAGCGGTACTAATCCGTCAGGCTGACATTGTCTCCGCTGGAATACTCCTCAGGCGGCGGTTCTCTACCACCTGCTCAAAATACCGCTCTGCCCAGAGGCAAAGCGCGTGCAGCGGCTCGGTCAGCGTCAGTCCCAGGGGCGTCAGCGAATACTCGGTTTTCGGAGGGACCACCGCGTAAACGGTCCGGTCCACCAGGCCATCGCGTTCCATGTTGCGCAGCGTGTGCGTCAGCATCCGTTGCGAGATTCCCGGAATGTCGCGCTTCAATTCGTTGTAGCGCCGCGTGCCGTGCTGCAACTGATGGACAATCAGCACAAACCATTTATCGGCGACCAGTTCCAGCGCCAGTTCGGAACCCAGCTTCTCCCTCATACTCGCCTCACAGGCACACCGGAGTAGGTATCGAACACCGCTGTGCCCTCTTGCCGAACTGGTTTCATCCCTCCATAATAGCGGTGACTATGAATATCGGAATCATTGGTGCCGGCAGTGTCGGCGGAACTCTAGGAACCGGGTGGGCGCGCAAAGGGCATTCCGTACTCTTCGGGGTGCGAGACGCCTCTGCACCGGAGTTGCAGGAACTACTGGATCGCTCTGGCGCGTCAGCGAAAACGGGCACGGTTGCAGAGGCGGGCGCATGCGACGTGGTCGTATTGGCAACGCCGTGGGAGGCCACCGAGTCCGCAATTCAAACTGCGGGACCCCTCAGCGGCAAGGTGGTGCTGGATTGTACGAATCCGCTGCTGCCGGATCTGTCGGGGCTCATTTTCGGCAACAACACCTCAGGCGGCGAAATGGTGGCCGGGTGGGCGCAGGGAGCCCGGGTGGTAAAGATTTTCAACACCACCGGTTTTGGAAACATGGCGAATCCGGTTTACGGCGGTGAAGCCACTACCATGTTTTACTGTGGAGACGATGCCGCGGGGAAGAACGTGGCCGCGCAATTGGCCGCCGATTTAGGATTTGAACCCATCGATGCCGGTCCCATTACGCAATGCCGGCTGCTGGAACCTTTGGCGCTGCTCTGGATATCGCTGGCCATTAAGCAGGGCCTGGGCAGAGATTTCGCCTTCAAGCTAGTGCGGCGGTAGCTTATTCCAGGCGGTAGTTCGGGGCTTCCTTGGTAATGATCACGTCGTGCACGTGGCTCTCGCGCAGCCCTGCCGACGTCACTCGCAGGAATGTCGCCCGTTCCTGCAATTCCGGAATGGTGGCGCAACCGCAATAGCCCATGCCCGATCGCAAACCGCCTACCAATTGAAACACCAGGTCGGAAAGCAGTCCCTTGTATGGAACGCGCCCTTCAATTCCTTCTGGAACCATCTTGCCGTTGGTGTCTTGTGCGTAGCGGTCGGAACTGCCCTGCGCCATCGCGCCCAGCGATCCCATTCCGCGATAGCTTTTGAAGGTGCGGCCCTGATACAGAATCGTTTCGCCTGGGCTCTCTTCCGTGCCGGCCAACAAGCTGCCAATCATGACGCAATCGGCGCCCGCTGCAATGGCTTTCGTCACGTCGCCCGAATACTTAATTCCCCCATCGGAAATCAGCGGGACACCAGTGCCGCGTGTGGCCTTCGCGCTCTCGGCGATGGCGGTAATCTGCGGCACACCCGCGCCGCTCACCACTCGCGTGGTGCAAATGGAGCCGGGTCCAATTCCCACTTTCACGCCGTCCACGCCCAGCTTGATCAGATCGCGCGTACCTGCGTAGGTGGCCACGTTGCCGGCAATCAACTGCACGTCCGGCATTACGTGCTTCAAGTGCCGCACCGCATCCATCACTCGTTCACTGTGGCCGTGCGCGGTATCGATCACCAGCAAATCGCACTTCTTCTCCACAAGTTCCTGGGCGCGCTCCATGTAATCGCCGGTTGCGCCGAGCGCCGCGCCCACGCGCAGCCTGCCCTGTTCGTCCTTGGCGGCATTTGGGTATTTCAACTTCTTCTGAATGTCCTTAACGGTGATCAGGCCCTTCAGGTAGTAGTTCTCATCCACCACCAACAGTTTCTCAACCCGATGCCGGTGCAGAATGCTTTCGGCTTCTTCCAGAGTGGTTCCCACCGCGACCGTGATCAGGTTGTCCTTGGTCATCACGCTGGAAATCGGCAGGTCGAAACGGGTTTCAAACCGTAAGTCGCGATTGGTCAGAATGCCGACCAGCTTCCCGTTCCTGGTAACCGGGACACCGGAGATGCGGTAGTGCTTCATTACTTCCAGCGCATCGGAAATCTTCTTATCCGGATCGATGGTCACCGGATCCACAATCATCCCGCTTTCACTGCGCTTCACCCGGTCTACTTCTTCGGCTTGGCGCTCGATCGACATATTCTTATGGATGATTCCGATTCCGCCCTGCTGCGCAAGCGCAATCGCCAGGTGCGATTCGGTAACCGTATCCATGGCTGAACTAAGAATCGGGATGTTCAGCCGGATGGTGCGCGTTACCGAAGTTCGGGTATCTGCGTTGTTTGGAAGAACCGTACTGTGTGCTGGTTGCAACAGTACATCATCAAACGTGAGGCCTTCTTGAATTGTGTCCGGAACCATGCGAAGTTCTCTTCATGATACAGGATGGCTCTGATAAACTAAAGGTTTCCCGACATTAGGAGTCGGTTTCCCTAAATTATGCAAGCTACACAGATACGCCCCGGCATGGTGATCAAGTACAACAATGAGTTGTATTCCATCTTCAGTATGGTTCACCGCACGCCGGGCAACCTCCGCGCCTTTGTGCAAGTCCGCATGCGCAACCTGCGCAACGGTTCCATGATGGACAACCGCTTTTCTTCCACTGAAAGCATCGACCGCGCCATTTTGGAAGACCAGGACATGGAGTATCTGTACGACGACGGTGAATACTATTACTTCATGAACATCGAATCGTATGAACAGATGCACTTGACCAAAGATATCCTCGGCGATGCGGTGGACTATTTGATTCCGAACCTGAAGGTCAAGGTGGCGTTCTACGAAGGAAAGCCGATGAGCGTTGAGTTGCCAGCCAGCGTAAATATGACGGTGATGGAAACCGAGCCCGGCTTGAAGAGCGCCAGTGTTTCGAACGTCACCAAGGCGGCAAAGATGGAAACCGGCCTCATCGTGCAAGTGCCGGCGTTCATCAATGAAGGCGAGAAGATCCGCGTCAGCACGTCCGAAGGCTCCTACCAGGAACGGGCTTAAAAGGACCGCACTAGTCCTCAATCGACCGCAGCAGCGCTTCTTCATCCTCCACAAGTACCGTTCGCAAATCGAGGACTAATCGATCGTTTTCGATTCGCGCGATCACCGGCGGGTCTGAGGACCGCAGCTTGCGTTCGAACGCGATTACATCGTCTACCTGGATCGCAATCAATACAGTCGGAAGGGATTGTGCGGGGGTTGCTCCGCCGCCGATGACGGACTCGCCATCGATCAGTTCCGATTGAACGCGGCTGATCCGGCGTTGGAAACGCTCCGCTCTGGACCTGATTTGATCTGCCGAATACGAGAGCATCTGCAATGCGGGAATCTCGTGCCAGCGCTTCAATACCAAACTGCGAAGCGAAGTCTCCAGCGCCTGGCAGATCAGCTTGTCCAACCGGAAGGCCCGGAACATGGGATTGCGGCGTAATCGAGCCACCAGATCGGCGCGGCCTGCCAGGATACCGGATTGCGGCCCGCCCAGTAGCTTATCCGTACTAAAGGACACCAGGTCCACGCCGGCCGTGAGGCTGTCGGCCACCAATGGCTCATGAAGTCCGAAAGGTTTCAAGTCGACGATGCAACCGCTGCCGAGATCCTCATAGAGAGGAATCGCACGTTCTTTCGCCAGCGAAGCCAGATCAGCGAGCGGCGGTTTCGCTGTGAATCCTTCGACGTGGAAGTTGCTGGGATGCACACGCAAGATCAGGCGCGTCCGCTCGCTAATGGCAGTGCGGTAGTCGTCGAGGTTTGTCTTGTTGGTAGTGCCAATTTCGCGCAAGATCGCCCCGGACCGGGTCATGATGTCCGGAATCCGGAAGCCGTCGCCAATCTCAATCAGTTCTCCGCGCGACACGATCACTTCATACCCGGCGGCCAGTTCGTGCAGCGCAAGATACACCGCGGCCGCATTGTTATTGACGGCGATCGCGGAGCAGCCCAACAGACGCTCCAGCAACGCGCCCGTATGCACATCGCGCTTGCCCCGCTTCCCGCTGGCCAAGTCATATTCCAGGTTTGAATAGCCGGCGATAGGCTCGAAGCGCGGCAGCGGTGCGCGGCCAAGGTTCGTGTGCAGTACAACCCCCGTCGCGTTGATCACGCGCCGCAGGGAGGGCCGGGCAATTGCCGCCAGACGGTCCAACACCTGCTGTTCCAGGCCGGATGTGCGAAGATCGTGCCGCGCCTCGGCAAGAATACGTCGGACTTCGGCCAATACCAGCGATCTGGGATACGCTGCGGTCTTTGGTTCTAGCCGGTTGACCAGTTCGTCCACGGAGGGAAGCTCGCGGAGTATCTGGTTTGTGTCGGCCATTTACTTATTGGACTTGAAACCGGACCGTCCATGATGGCGTAATTCAGCCATCTTGATTCCTGTGACGGCAAGAGCTACGAATCCGGCAATCAACAGCGGCAAGGTAATCACGCTCCACATCACCAGCGAGAAGCGTTTGGCCACGCCCCCAGTGACGTCGAACAGGGCGAGCCCAACCACTGTCAACGCTTGAAATGCACCAACATTGCCCGGCGCCTGCGGCACCACGGAACCAAGCCGCAGAATTACCATCAAGGTAGCAGCCTGCCCGATTGTAAGATCGAATCCGGGATAACCTTTGGCAAGCGCATAGATGGGAATGATCTGCATCAGCAGGTATGGCAGGCTGGTTGCACACGAGTAGTAGAGATACTTCGAATGGCCGATGATGTGCAGATCTTCAATCACCACATTAAGATTCGAAAGTATGCGGTTCTTTGAGAACACGTGCATCGATTGCTGTTTGTAAAACATCGCCACGCCCAGCAACGCGCCGCAAATTAGAACAAACACCGCCAACACCACGCCGCCATCTTTCAGATAGGTTGGCAACGCCGGCCCAAACCGGATGGTGATCATCAGGCAGACTACTAGCCAGATGCCGTCAAAGATTCGTTCGATCAGCGCCGAGGACAACGAAACGGAGATGGGAAGTTTGGTCCATCGGGACAGAAGGACGCAGCGGATGACTTCTCCCGTGCGGAACGGTAGCACTTCATTCGCAAACAGCCCTACGTAGATGGCGCGCAACGAGTTCCAGAAAGGCACCTTCGCCAGCGGCGTAAGCAGCAGGCTCCAGCGCCAGGCGTGCCAGAAATAAACCAGGATGTCGCTGATCACGGCCACCGTGACCCATCCCCAATTCGTCGTCCAGAGCTCTTCCTTCAGATTCCCAAGTTCAGCGCCACGCAACACCCAATACAGACAACCGATGGAGAAGATGTTGGTAGCGATTAGAAGAATTGTCGCGGAATGCTTGCGCTTGGGACTCTCCTTGCTGACCTCGTTTGAACCGTCCAACACACCATCATAATCGATGCAGCCGGCAACACTCTTTCTGTTACACTGGCCAAGCTGAGAGAGCTAATGAAAACACTTCGCCGTGTTGGGGTCCTGGGTGCCGGAACCATGGGCTCCAAGATTGCCGCACATTTTACGAACGCAGGCGTTCCCGCATTGCTGTTGGATGTCGTCCTGCCTAACCATCCTGACCGGAACGCCGCCGCTAAAAAGGGAATTGAGACCGCCGCTAAACAGAAGCCGGCCGGTTTCTTCACTGAAGAAGCCATGGCGTTGGTGGAGCCAGGCAACTTCGAAGACAACCTTTCCGAACTGGCCAGCTGCGATTGGATTCTGGAAGCGGTTACCGAAAATCTTGACGTGAAACGCACGTTGTGGCAGAAGGTGGACGCCGTCCGAAATCCAGATGCCATTCTGTCAACGAATACTTCCGGCATTCCGCTGGCGAAGATTTCAGAAGGATTCTCCGCCGGTTTTCGCAGCCATTTTCTAGGCACGCACTTCTTCAACCCGCCGCGCTATCTACACCTGGCTGAGGTGATCCCCGGCGCCGCCACGGATCCGGAAGTGATCCGTTTTGTATCCGATTTTTGCGACCGCAGGCTGGGCAAGGGCGTGGTGGTGTGCAAAGACACGCCGAACTTCATCGCCAACCGGATTGGGAGTTTCTTCGGCGCCACCGTTTACAAGACGATGATCGAGGGCGACTACACCATTGAGGAAGTAGACCTGCTCACCGGTTCGCTGGTGGGCATTCCCAAGAGCGCCAGCTTCCGTCTGCTGGACATCGTCGGGCTGGACGTGTGGGCTTTTGTGGCGGGCAATCTGTATGAAGCGGTGCCGCACGATCCGTGGCGGGATCGGTTTCTACCGCCGCCGTTTTTGACGGAAATGATGCAGCGCCGCTGGATCGGCGACAAGACCGGACAGGGCTTCTATAAGCGGGTGGGCAAGGACCGTGAGATCCATGCCATCGATTGGAAAACTTTCGAATATCACCTGGCGGACCGGCCCAAGTTCGCTTCGGTGGACGCCGTAAAGGGGATCGAAGACCTGCCACAGCGGTTGCGGGCCCTGACCGCCTCCACCGATCGCGCCGGTGCGTTCCTCTGGAAGCTGTTCGCCGATCTGTTCCAATATGCATCGGAGATGATACCGGAGATTTCGGATCGCGTGGTGGAAATCGATCGCGCCATGCGCTGGGGTTATGCCAATCAGCTGGGACCGTTCGAGTTGTGGGATGCGTTGGGCTTCGTCGAAACATGCCAACGAATGAAGGCGGAGGGCCGAACGCTGGCGCCGTCCGTTGTCAACATGCTGGCATCCGGCGCGAACTCTTTCTACCGTGCCGCCGATGTGGACCGGGTACCACACACGCAGTACTTTGACCTTCGGGCGGGACAGTACGAATGGCTGGAAGCTCGTCCTGGCATTACCGTCCTGGCAGATTTGAAGCGCGCCCGCGGCGTTGTGGAAAAGAACGCGGGTGCTTCGCTGATCGACGTTGGCGATGGCGTGCTGTGCCTTGAGTTTCACAGCAAGATGAACTCCCTGGGGCAGGATGCGGTTTCGATGCTGCACGCAGGCATTGACCAGACGGCGCGAAATTTCGAGGCCATGATCATTGCCAATCAGGGCGAGAACTTCAGTGTCGGCGCCAACCTGATGCTGTTGCTGCTGGCCGCGCAGGAGGGCGAGTGGGACGATCTCAACGACGCGATTCAGCGATTCCAACAAGCGAGCATGGCGTTGAAATACGCGCCGAGACCGGTGGTTGCGGCTCCGTTCGGGATGGCTTTCGGCGGTGGCTGTGAGTTTGTCCTGCACTCGACGGGCGTTCAGGCTTCGGCGGAATTGTACATGGGATTGGTGGAGGTTGGCGTCGGGCTGATCCCTGGCGGCGGCGGCTGCAAGGAAATGACGTTGCGATTGAAAGACCCGCGCCGCGTCTTGGAATTGATCGGTTACGGCAAGGTGTCCACCAGCGCCGGGGACGCCCGGAAACTCGGCTTGCTGCGTGACGCCGACCGAATCTCAATGAACAAGGAACGTCTCATCGACGACGCGAAACAGCTTGCGTTATCCCTGGCTAAGGAGTACTCGCCCGGTGTTCCCCGGACGGATATCAAGGTATCCGGTGAGAACGGCTTTGCGATGATGAAGCTGGGTGCGTGGTCCATGCGGCAAGGAAACTTCATCTCGGATCATGACGTGATCGTCGTTGAGAAACTGGCACATGTACTGACCGGTGGAAGGCTTACGGGAGAGCCGCTGGTCTCGGAACAGTACCTGCTGGATTTGGAACGGGAAGCTTTTCTGAGCCTTTGCGGCTACCCGAAAACCCAGCAGCGCATCCAACACATGTTGAAAACAGGCAAGGCGCTCAGGAACTGAATATGGAACAGGCTGTAGTGGTTGATTGTTTGCGGACCGCGGTGGGGAAGTCCGGCCGCGGCACGCTGAAGAACACTCGTCCCGACGATATGGCGGCGGCAGTGATCCGCAGGCTGCTGGAGAAGTATCGGGAGGTCCCGCCCGATGAAGTGGACGATGTGATTCTGGGTTGCGCCATGCCGGAGGCCGAATCGGGAATGAATATGGCACGTATTGCCGCCTTGCGCGCGGGCTTGCCGGACATGGTCCCCGGTGTGACGATCAACCGCTTCTGTTCGTCCGGCTTGCAGGCCATTGCGATGGCCGCGGACCGCATCCGGTCGGGCAGCGCGCAGATCATCTTCGCGGGCGGCTCCGAGTCAATGAGCATGATCCCGATGTCGGGCAACAAGTTCGCTCCAAATCCGTGGTTCGTGGATAACCATCCACAAATCTACATGGGCATGGGGCTTACCGCGGAGGAACTGCAGCGCAAGTACAACATCAGCCGTGAAGATCAGGATCGCTTCTCTTACCGCAGCCATCAGAACGCACTGAACGCACAGGCGACCGGCAAGTTTCAGGATGAGATAGTCTCGCTGGGCGTTGTCTCAGCGACGCTGGACGGCGTGAAGCAGACGGTGTTTGAGAAGGACGAAGGGCCAAGGGCGGACACATCGCTGGAGGCACTGGCCAAGCTGCGGCCCGTGTTCCACGCCGCCGGTTCGGTGACGGCGGGTAATTCGTCACAGACCAGCGATGGAGCGGCGGCCGCATTGGTAATGTCGGAATCGAAGGCAGACGAATTGGGTTTGAAACCGATGGCCCGGTTTGTCAGCTTCGCAGTGGCCGGCGTGCCGCCGGAGATCATGGGGATCGGCCCGGTGGTGGCTATTCCGAAGGCCCTTGCCTTGGCCGGCCTGAAGCTGGATGATATCGATGTGATCGAGCTGAATGAGGCGTTCGCAGTGCAGGCGCTGGCGGTGATCCGGCAGGCAGGGATCGATCCGGAGAAGGTGAACTTGAACGGCGGCGCCATCGCGTTGGGGCATCCGCTGGGCTGCACGGGGGCGAAGTTGACTGCCACCCTGTTGCGCGAATTGAAACGCCGCGGGTCCCGCTACGGCATGGTCACCATGTGCGTGGGTGGCGGACAGGGCGCGGCTGGGATATTCGAATCGTTGAACTAGGAGAACAAAGATGGCCACCACGACCGTTTCGCTACCCAGATCGAAAGGCGGCGCGTTCCTGCTGGAACAGCGGCAGCCGGGGGAGATCTTTACTCCGGAGGACTTCACCGGCGAGCACCGCGCAATTGCGAAAACCGCCGAGGACTTTTGGAACCGGGAAGTGGCTCCCAATCTGGAGGCCATTCAGCACCAGGAACCTGGGGTCGCGGTTCGCATCCTGAAGAAGTCGGCCGAACTCGGGCTGGCCGCGGTGGTGGTGCCGGAGCGATTCGGCGGCATGGAGATGGATCTTACCTCGGCCATGATGGTGGCTGAGGTTGTCGCGCGAGACGGATCGTATTCCGCCTGGCATGGCGGGCACGCGGGCATTGGAACCATGCCGGTGATGCTTTATGGAACCGAGGCGCAGAAGAGCAAGTATCTGACCAAGCTGGCCTCGGCGGAGATGATCGGCGCGTACTGTTTGAGTGAACCGCAGGCGGGGTCGGATGCACTCGCGGCCAAGACGCGGGCGGACCTCAGTGCGGATGGAACGCACTATGTTCTGAATGGTCAGAAGATGTGGATCACCAACGGTGGTGGAGCCGATTTATACACTGTGTTCGCCAAGGTCGGCGGTGAGAAATTCACCGCGTTTCTGGTGGAGCGGGCGTTTCCCGGCGTTAGCCCTGGCGCTGAAGAGAAGAAAATGGGGATCAAGGGCAGCTCCACTACGGCGGTCTACTTCGACAACGTGAAGGTGCCGGTGGAGAACGTGCTGGGTGAGATTGGGCGCGGACACATCATCGCGTTCAACATTCTGAATTTGGGCCGGCTGAAGCTGGGGCCGTTCGCGGTTGGCGGCTGCAAAAATGTGATCCACGTTTGCCTGAAATACGCGCAGGAACGGAAAGCGTTCGGCAAGTCCATCTCAGAGTTCGGCATGATTCAGCACAAGCTGGCTGAAATGGCGATCAAAACTTATGCGGCCGAGACCATGAGCTACCGCGTGGTGGGGTTGATTGAAGCCGAGCAGGCCGCGGGGCAAGATCTGTTGAAGTCGGTGGAAGAGTACGCCACGGAGTGCAGCTACATCAAAGTGTTCGCGTCGGAAGCGCTGGACTACGTGGTGGATGAAGGCGTGCAGATCCACGGTGGTTACGGCTTCCATCAGGACTACGCGGTGGAGCGGGCCTATCGGGATTCGCGCATTAACCGGATTTTTGAAGGCACCAACGAGATCAACCGGCTGCTAGCCACTGGCATGATGCTGAAGCGGGCGCAGCGCGGACAGTTGCCCCTGGTCGCGGCGGTGAAGGCGCTGCAGGCTGAGTTGCTGAGCGGTCCGGCGAGCAGCGGTGGCGGAGAGGGAGAGCTTGTCGCCAATGCCAAAAAGGCCGGTTTGTTCGTGCTGGGCGTTGCCTATCAGCGCTACCTGACGGCCATTGAAGAACAACAGGAAGTGCTGGCCGGCATCACCGATGTGCTGATGAACGCCTTTGCCATGGAGTCGGTCTACCTGCGGACGCAGAAACTGGGAGCCAAGGGGACGAATGCGGCGGCGATGTCGGCTGTATTTCTTCGCGAGGCTTTGGAGCAGATTGAGTCTTCGGCGCGGACGGTGATTGCCGCCTGTTCCGAAGGCGACGCCTTGCGTATGAATCTGGCGGTGCTGAAGCGGTTCACCAAGTTTGAACCGGTGAACTCCATTGAACTGCGGCGCGGCATTGCCAAGAGACTGCTGGAGGCAGGCAAGTACGTCGTCTAGCGTCCCTCGTGTGATTCTGCTGGTGGGCCTGCCGGGGTCGGGGAAGTCCACCTATCTACGGGACCTTGGCGTGACGCCGATCTCCTCCGATGCAGTGCGCGAGTTGCTGATAGACGACGCCACCAATCAGACTATTCACGGCCGGGTGTTCGCCTCCATGCGTTACCTGCTGCGGCACCGGCTGCTGTTGCGCCGTCCCGTGTCCTATGTGGACGCGACGCATCTTACACTACGGGACCGCCGGCCGTATATCGCAATGGGGCAGCTTTACGATTGTGAAGTGGAGGCTCTGTTCTTCGATGTTCCCGTGGCCGTGTGCAAGGAGCGCAATCGAGGCCGCGACAGAATAGTGCCGGAGGCGGTAATCGATCTATTGGCTTCGCGGCTGGTAGTGCCTACGGTTGCCGAGGGTTTTCATGCGGTGCATCGCGCCACAGCCGAAGGGCTGCGGCCCAGAGGCACGCCGGGATCAATATGATGGCTCCTGTGCACAGGGCCAGAGTACGTACCGGAACGCCCTGGTCAGCCAGGACACCGGCGCTGTAGCTGACAATCGACAGCGTGAACATGCTGAAGGCGAACTCGGCGGAGAAGACGCGGCCGCGGAATTTGTCGCCGGTATGGATTTGCAGCAGCGTTGTGGAGAAGACCCAGCCGATGGCGCCGCCCGAGTGCGCCAACACGATGGCGGCACAGGCCCACGGCAGGGACGGGGAAAGTCCGAGGCACATGTAGCCGGTGGCGCCGATCAGAAAGCCGCAGAGAATGGCGGTGCGGAACTTGCGCTGATCCACTCCCGTGAAGATGCTGGCGGTCAGCGGACCGATAAGCGCACCGATGCCGCGACATCCCATCAAGAGGCTGATGCCCAGCATGCCGCTGGACTTGGGGTCCAAGCCGCCCAGCGAGATGGGGTAGATCTTCTGTCCGAAGAGGGGCAGCAGCACCCAATTGGTCCCCATCAGTCCCAGGCCGCACTTGACGAACATGGTGACCAGCAGGCGGCGGTCTTTCGAGACGTAGCGGACGCCTTCGGCAATGGGCGAAAAGTCCACCAGGTCGCGGGCGCGGAGAGGCGCAAGGTCCGTCATATGCGGTTCTTCGAATTTCATACGCCGGACCATCAACGCGGAGAAGACGAACGAAAGTGAGTTCAGCAGAAAGACGGTATTGCGGCCGTAGACCGCGGCCAGCACGCCGCCCAGCGCGGACCCGATAGCCAGTGTGAAAGACCAGGTGGTGGAGGAGAGACCGTTGGCCACCAATTGTTCAGCTCCGCTGGTGATATTGGGGATGACCGCACTGCGGGCCGGCTCGTACAGCGCCCAGAAGATAGTCTCCGTGAAGAGCAGGATGTAGAGCACCCAGAGCATCTCACGGGTCTGCACAAACATCATCGCCAGGACAATGGCGGCGCGGCACCAGTCGGTTGCGATCATGATCTGCTTGCGGCTCATGCGGTCGTTGATGACGCCCGCCGTGGGAGCGGCGAAGCACTGCGGCAGCACCTGTAGTACGAAGGCAAAGGCGACCACTTTCGCGCTTCCGGTTAGTTCCAGCAGCAGACTGTAAATGGAGACCATGTACAGCCAATCGCCGATCTCACTGACCAACTGCGAGATCCAGAGCAGACGGAAATTGCGGTTGGTGCGAAGCAGCCGCCAGTATGCCGGTAAGTTTACTGGCGACGAACTCATGTCAGGAAGTGTAGAGGCCCATGCGGGTTTTGACCAGGTCCACGGTTGAGTTGGCAATGGGTGCGACGCGGGCCGCGCCGTCCGCAAGAATGCCGTCGAGGTAAGTGGGATCCGAGACAATCTCGTGATAGCGGGCCTGCAGAGGTTCCAGGTGCGTGATGACCATTTCGGCTACGGTCTTCTTGAGATCACCGTACCGCATGCCGCAGAATTTCGCCTTCATCTCATCATTTGAAGCACCACCGAAGGCCTGGTAAATGGCCAGCAAATTGGCCACGCCCGGGCCCATGGTTTCAAAGTCGACGGCGGGGTTGGAATCGGTAGTGGCGCGCATGATCTTCTTCCGTACCTGATCTATGGGGTCAAGCAGGGCTACTGCGTGAGCGGCGCCGGCGGCCGACTTGCTCATCTTCTTTTCGGGTTCGTCCAAGCCCATGATGCGAGCGCCCACACTGGGCAGACTGGTCTTCGGCATCACGAAAGTATCGCCGTAGAGGCTGTTGAAGCGCTGGGCAATGTCGCGAGCCAGTTCCAGGTGCTGCGCCTGATCGTCCCCCACCGGCACAATGGCGGCCTGGTACAGCAGGATGTCGGCGGCCATAAGAACGGGGTACTGCAGCAGACCGTCGCCGATGGTTTCCTGGTCCTTTTCCTGCACCGCGGATTTGGATTTGAATTGCGTCATGCGATAAAGCCAACCGATGGGGGTTACGCAAGTGAGCATCCAGGCTAGTTCGGCGTGGGCTGGCACCGCACTCTGCACGACTATGGAAGAATGTTTTGGGTCGATTCCGGAGGCGATGAAGAGGGCGGCGATCTCACGGATCTTATTGCGCAGCTCTTTCGGGTCTTGAAAGACTGTGATCGCGTGCAGATCCACGATGCAGAAAATGCTCTCGTAATCGTACTGGATCTTGACCCAGTTCTTCAATGCTCCGAGGTAATTTCCAATGTGCAGATTACCGGTAGGTTGGACGCCAGACAGAACTCGTGCTTTCATTTTGTAAGAGGGTAATTTCTAATCGTAACGTGATGCAGACTCCTGAGACAAATGAAGTGGTGGTGGAAAAGCTGATTTACGGAGGTGACGGGCTTTCCAGAATGGACGGGCGCGTGGTTCTGACGCCGTTCGTTTTGCCGGGTGAGAGAGCGACGGTGCTACCGGACCGTAGCAAGCCGGACCTGCTGCGAACCAAGCTGGTGCGGGTGGAAGAGGCGTCGCCGGAGCGGGTTACGCCGGCGTGTCCGTACTTTCTGCGATGCGGCGGCTGCCACTATCAGCACGCTTCGTATGAGTATCAACTGGTCCAGAAGCAGGCGATTCTGCGGGAGGTGCTGCAGCGGGTGGGCAAGGTGACGGTGGGTGAGATCGAGACCGTCTCCGGCGAACCTTGGGCATACCGGAACCGCAGCCAGTTTCAATTTCGCGATGGGAAGCTGGGTTATCTGGAAGCGGGTTCGCACACCATGGTGCCGATTACGCACTGTCCGGTCTCATCGCCCAAGATGAACGAGGCGCTGGCCGAGCTGCAACTGATGATGAAGGACCGGCGCTTTCCGCGATTTGTGCGGGCCGTGGAGCTTTTCACCAATGAAACAGAAGTGCAGGTGAATGTTTTGGAGGCGGAGAAGCCGGTCGCCAGGCATTTCTTCGAGTGGTGCGCGGAACGGATACCCGGGGCCGATGCGGGCGCGTTGGACTACGCGGCGGCGGACGATGTTTTCCGGGTGAGCCATAACTCGTTCTTTCAGGTGAACCGGCATTTGGTGGACCGGCTGGTAGCGGTGGCGCTGGACGGTGCTTCAGGTGAATCGGCGTTGGATCTTTATGCAGGAGGCGGGTTATTTTCGCTGGGACTGGCACGCAGGATCGCGAACGTGACGGCGGTGGAATCCGGCACCAGTGCTACCGAGGATTTAAAGTTCAATTCGGAACGGGCCGGCGTGAAGTTGACCGCGGTGAAGCGGTCCGTCGAGGATTATTTGGGAACACTCATGGAGGCTCCGCATTTTATTTTGGCCGACCCGCCACGGGCGGGGCTGGGGAAGCGGGCGGTGGGCGATTTGATCCGGCTGAAGCCCCGCGCGATTACGATTGTGTCGTGCGATCCGGCGACTCTGGCGCGAGATCTGGGGCCGCTGGTTGCAGCAGGGTATCAAATTGTGAAGACTACGCTGGTGGATCTGTTTCCGCAGACATTCCATATGGAGACGGTGGTGCGCCTGGAGCTTTGAAGCAGGAATTCGTTTCAGTTGCTTTCTAGTCTACTGTCCGACAAATAACTGGACACAAGAAACGGCTTGCTCCCGCGCGCGGCTCGGTCTCGAACTCGTTGCCGCAACCGTAGTTTCCGAGCCGCGACTGCAAAGGAGCCGTTTCCGGGAGTGTCCACCCAATTCGCGGACACTACACTAGCCATTGCCGAATCACGGTCTAATAAAAAAATGAAGGTGATTCTGTTCGGCGCCACCGGGATGGTGGGGCAGGGTGTTCTGCGCGAATGCCTGATTGACCGCGACGTGGAAAGCGTCTTGTCAATCGGACGTCATGCGACGGGGCAACAGCATGAAAAGCTACGGGAATTAGTGCACAAGGACTTCCTGGACTATTCCGCTATTGAGAGCGAGTTGACCGGCTTCGATGCGTGCTTCTATTGCCTGGGTGTCTCCTCAGCGGGAATGCCGGAGGCGGCCTACCGCCGCATCACCTACGATTTCACCATGGCGGCCGCGCGGACCCTGGTGCGGCTGAATCCCGGCATGACGTTCGAGTATGTGTCGGGGCAGGGCACCAACAGCAGCGGGCGCGGGTTCATCATGTGGGCCCGCGTGAAGGGCGAGACCGAGAATGCGCTGCTGGCGCTGCCGTTCAAGGCCGCCTACATGTTCCGCCCGGGAGCTATTGTGCCGCAGGATGGAATCCAGTCGAAGACCAGGCTCTACCGGTTGATCTATACAGTGATGGGGCCTGCGCTTCCTGTTTTGAAAGCGTGGATGCCTAATGTTGTGACTTCCACCAGGCAACTGGGACTGGCCATGCTGCAGGTGGCTAAGGAAGGCGCGTCCACACCGGTTCTGGAAAACTCCCACATCAATAAGTTGTGGGGATCGTAAGCCTACGCAAAGGGCTGATTGCAGCAGCGCTTAAGCGATGGTGCGTGGACATTCCTGCATTGTCGCCGTGTCCGCGTGAAATCTTTTAAATTGCATTGACATTATTCCCGCCACGAAGCATAATTTCAAGGGTGCAGATCCTCCTGTGTGTCTTCAAGACCCACTGCGAGATGGGTGTGCACGCGATACAGGTCAACGTTTCCAATACTCTTGTGTTCTCGCGATTATTTCACGGGCTTTCCGTGGTGTTCATTTTTAGTGCCTATTGACTGGTCTATTACATACTAGACGACGCTGATTCGATAACAAACTGAGGCGGCCCGCCGTGGACGAATTTTTACCTTGCGGATGGGATTAACCGGCTCATCCACAGGGAGAGACAATGAAAACCGAGACGTTTCAGAATTCGCCGGGCCAAGATGCCGGGCAAAGCAACCTGCTTGGGAAAGCGATATCCCGGCGCGGACTTCTTACGGGAATGGCGGCGCTGGCTGCCGCTAGTAAGGCAGTGCCTGCCAGCGCTGCCAGCGATACTGCATACGCGGTAGCCCAGGCGCCGCCGTACGTTTATATCGGCTGCTACACACCGGCCGGCCGGGGCATCAGCATTTATAGCGCGAACCCGCAGACGAACACGATGATCCTGTCGAATATCGTTGGGCCGGTTTCCAATCCGTCTTGGCTGGCGCTGGATCCGACGAAGAAGTTTCTTTACGCCGTCAACGAAGTGAACGCCGGACAGGTAATGGCATTTTCCATCAATCCCGCCACCGGGGACTTGACGTTCCTCAACCAACAATCTTCCGGCGGCGCGAACCCCGCTCACATGGCGGTCCACCCCAGCGGAAAATTTGTGATTGTGGCCAACTATAGCGGGTCCACTGTGGAAACGATTCCCCTTCTGCCGGATGGTTCACTGGCGGCCCCGACTCAGGTGTTACGGCATATTGGCGATCTGGGACCGAATACCGGCCGGCAGGAAGCGCCTCATCCGCACATGGTTCTACCGGATTCCAGCGGAAAATATGTGCTTGTGAACGATCTGGGCATGGACGCCACTTTCGTCTATGCGCTGGATCAGTCCGCAGGCAAGTTGAGCCTGGTGAGCACTGCGTTTGCGACGCCCGGCTCCGGCCCGAGACATCTGGCATGGCATCCCAACGGCAGAATTGTGTATTCGATCAATGAGATGACTGCCACGCTCAACGTCTATGCGTGGGACGGTTCTAACGGCACGCTGACTGCGGTGCAGTCTGACGTTTCCACTTTGCCTCCTATGTTCCAGGGTCCCAAAGCCTGTGCCGAAGTGCTGGTTGCGCCATCGGGAAATTTTGTTTACGCCTCCAACCGCGGGCACAACAGCATCGCGACTTACGCCGTCGATCCTATCAATTCCAGACTGAATCTGTTGGGATGGACCCACACCCAGGGCGAAACCCCGCGCGCTTTCATGCTCGACCCATCCGGTCAATTTCTGCATGTCGCGCATCAGAATACCGCGAATATCGTGTCGTTCAAGGTGGATATCAACACCGGTTCGCTCACGCCAAACGGGCAATACCTTGCTAGCGGCTCGCCTACCTGTATCGTGTTTGGATCGCAGGGGTAGCGGATCGCAGATAAGGGCTGGAGAGACCTTCAGCCCTTCAATTCGACCGCAGCACCGACATGGGATCTACCCGTGAGGCGCGGAAGGCTGGTATAAACCCTGCCGCCGCTGCCGCCAAGAACAGTGTCAGCGTGGTGACGCCAAGCGTCAGCGGGTCGGTGGGCTCGATTTGATAGAGCAACGATGCGGCTACGCGCGTCAGTGCCAGGGCCAAGATCACACCGATTAGTAGTCTCAACGAAACCAACGATACGGTCTCTTTGAGAATTTTCCGTTGTACCTGTCCCGGCGACGAGCCCAGAGCCATCCTGATACCAATCTCTTGCAGGCGCTGGGTTACTCTGTAAGCGGCCACGCTGCCCAGACCCGTCATCTTAAAGCTGCCAAAGTCAAAGGCAGCGAAGTAGGCAGCCATGTCTTTGAAGGAACGATTGGACTTCTTCCATTCCAGGTACGTGCAAACGCAAGAGCAATCCGTTCACCACGCTAAAGATGGCGGTATTGGCGCCGATACCGAGCGCGATGGTCAGGACCGCAATGAAGCAGAAGCCAGAATCGCGGCGAAGAGTCCGGAAGATGCATCGAAGGTCTTGCGTCAGGATTTCCCGGGGCACGGCTGAACACGATACGTTCCAGATGCCTTAGAGGTTACTTTCCCAGGCGCTATTTCAAGGTCTGCAGCGTGCGGCTGGGGTCTGTGAAGTACTCATCGGCCACTGCAGCCAGCACCCTTACGTTGCCCATATTAATCGACTTCCCGTCCTCGCTGGTGTGATTGCTCGCCAGCTTGACTCCCGCGCCCGCGTCCGTAAACTGCCAGTCCCAGGAACCCTTATTACCGCCTTGCAGCGTGTATTCCCAGTGCGTCATCAGGTGGGACGTAGGAGACACGTACGCCTTGTACTGATCGCCGGGGGTGAGCCCGACCTTATCGAAAGAAAGCTGCACCACGTCCACTGGGGCGCCGCCCCGTTGTTCCGTGCCGGCGTACTTTAGATGAACTCCGCCGTCCATCCATTTCCAGGGCATGGAGAGCCAGTACATGTCGTTGATATAGGCGCCGTAGGCGTCCTTCACCGCGGCGGTCGCTTCGTCGCCGTCGATCACCTTATGTTTCACGTAGACGGTGCCCTGTTTCGTCACAGTGTTGAACAGCACCACTTGGCTTTCACCGGCCTTATTGGTCTCCTCCAGGCGGTAGCGGCCGGTGTGTTTGTCCCAAAGGTGCGCGCGGTTCACCACGGTCTTACCGCCGGCCGTCACTCTGAAGTCATAACGGACAAAGTGGGCAGCGTTCCAGGCAGCCTGGCCACCCATCGCCTTCATCATGGCTTGCGCGATTTCCGTCGCTTTTGCGTCGCTCTTACTTTCTTGCGCGCTAACGTAAGCGGCACCCAGAAACAGGGCCGAACCAATCAGAAATAAGATCGTTTTTGAAGGCATAGGCATCTCTGAGAAGTATCTTAACAGCAGGGAGGATAAACTAGTAGTACCGACCAGTGGACCGTTTCTACTTCGATCACAACGCGACAACCGCCGTATCCCAAGAGGTGCTGGCGGTGTATCTTCCAGTTTTGCTGGAAGTTTACGGAAATGCGTCCAGCATTCATCACCACGGCCAGATAGCGAAACAGAAGCTGGAAACGGGCCGGCGCCAGACCGCCGAACTGTTGGGCTGCGCCGCGAAAGAACTGGTGATCCTGTCAGGCGGAACCGAGGCGAATAATTTGGCGATCTTCGGAACGCGGCCGCGGCACGTGGTCACCACCCGCATTGAACATCCGGCGGTTTTGAACACTTGCGCGCAACTGGAGCGGGAAGGCATCGAGGTCACCTATGTCCCGGTTGGTCCGTCTGGTGTAGTGGATCCCGAAGAGGTCCGCCGCGCCCTTCGCCCGGACACAGGACTTGTCTCTGTGATGCACGTGAACAATGAAATTGGCACAATTCAGCCGGTTGCGGAGATCGCCGCCATCGCCCGCGCAGCCGGAGTATTGATGCACAGCGACGGTGTGCAGGCGGCCGGCCGGATTCCGGTCAACATGAACGAACTTGGCGTGGATTTATATTCCATCAGCGCACATAAAATGTATGCGCCGAAAGGGATTGGCGCATTGTATGTCAGAAAGGGCACCGCGCTTGCGCCGATGCTCCACGGCGGGCGGCACGAACAGCAACGCCGTGCGGGAACTGAAAATGTGCCCGGCGCGGCCGCGCTTGGCGCCGCCTGCACCGCGGTCAAATTCGCGGACGGTTCCCTGCGGGATCAACTGGAGCGCGGCGTTCTGGAGCGCATCGCGGACGTCACGGTGAATGGCGATCTGCGGTTTCGAGCACCCAATACGACGAACCTGTGCTTTGATGGAATAGAAGGAGAATCCCTGGTGATTGCTTTAGATTTGAAGGGATTCGCTGTGTCGACGGGGTCCGCGTGCTCCAGTGGAGCGGTGGAACCGTCGCACGTGCTGACCGCGATCGGCTTGCCTGCTCAAAAGGCGAAATCGAGCCTGCGGTTTTCACTGGGCCGCTCGAATACGCCCGAACAAGTGGACCGGTTGATTGAGGCCATCTGTAGCTCGGTGGCGCACCTGCGCCGGCTATCGCCTATGTGTGTTTCCCATGTCTGAGAATTTACTGGCAGTGGCGATGAGTGGCGGCGTGGACAGTTCCGTGGTGGCGGGGCTGATGCACCGGCGCGGCCGCAAGATTGTCGGGCTGACCATGCAACTGTGGAATCAGCGGCGTTTGCCGGAGGTGCAGAGCGATGCGGCGACCGGGCGCTGCTGCTCGCTGGACGATGTGTACGACGCCCGCATGGTGGCGCAGCACATCGGCATCCCCTACTACGTGGTCAACTTCGAAGACCGTTTCGAAGAGCAGGTGGTGAAGCCGTTCGTCAATGAGTATCTGGCTGGACGGACGCCCATCCCCTGCACTCTCTGCAACAACTTCATCAAGTTCGATGAGTTTCTGGAGATGGCGGCGGGCGTGGGTGCGGAACAGATGGCCACCGGCCACTACGCACAGATCACGCAGCATCCGGAGACGGGCCGCTACGAGATGCGCAAGAGTGTGGACACCACCAAAGATCAGACGTACTTTCTGTTCGGGCTGAAGCAGGACCAGATGGCCCGTACGCTGTTTCCTTTGGGCGGTTTCAACAAGACGGAAGTCCGCGCGCTGGCCCATGAGCTTGGTTTACCCACCGCCGATAAGGGAGACAGCCAGGAGATTTGCTTTGTTCCGAATGGCGACTACGCGGCGTTTATCGACGCTTATTTCAAGGAGCAGGGAATCGATACCGGCGCCACGCGAGGCGAGATTGTGAATCAGGAGGGGCGGGTGCTTGGTGAACACGCGGGCGTGCATCACTTCACCTTGGGACAGCGCAGGGGCTTGCGTCTGTCCGTGCCTGAGCCGCTCTACGTCATCTCCACTGAGCCGGCTACGCAGCGAGTGGTGGTGGGTGGAAACGATGGCCTGTTGAAGGCGTCGTTCTTCGCGCACGATGTCAACTGGATTTCTATCCCGGGGATTCCCGCGCCGCTGCGGGCGCAGGTGAGAATCCGCAACAAGCACATTCCCGCGGCGGCCACGCTGACGCCTACCTCCGATGCGCGGCGTGTGAACGTGCACTTCGATGAGCCGCAGCGCGCGGTGACGCCAGGGCAGGGCGCTGTATTCTATGACGGCGAACTGGTGCTGGGCGGCGGCTGGATTGAGAATTGAATCCTGCATACTGGGCTGCCCGGGCAGTGCTTGCGACTCTCGCATTCACGCCGCGTCCCGTCTCTGAGTGGCTGGCCCGGCGGTACACGCACTTGCTCGATATCGGCATTCCGCGCCTGCGCCGCGTGGGCTACAGCAATTTGGACATGACGCTTCCCGCCGCCGATCACAAGGCCATCATCGACGGCGTATTTCATTCCATTGCGCGCATCCTGGTGGCTTTCTCGCGCTTTCCCCGGCTTAATAAACAGAACATCGGGGAATGGATCCGCTACGAAGGCTTCGAGCATTTTGAAGAGGCGCTGCGCCGCGGCAAGGGAGTGCTGTTTGCCACCGCGCACCTGGGCAATTGGGAACTGAGCGCCTTCGCCCATTCGCTGATGGCGCAGCCGATGAACGTAGTGGTTCGGCCGCTTGACAACAAGCGGATCGACGATGTGGTGGAGACCTATCGCGCCCTTTCCGGCAACCAGCTGATCCAGAAGAAAGAGGCTGCGCGATCCATCCTGAAAGCACTGGCGCGGAACGAAGCCGTGGGCATTCTGATCGATCAGAATGCCAGTCTGGATCAGGGTGTTTTTGTGGATTTCTTCGGCGTCCCCGCCTGTGCGAATGTGGCCTTCGCGAAAATCGCCGCCCGCAGCGGAGCGGCGGTGATTCCCGGGTTTGCATTGTGGTCTCGCGCCGAAAAGAAATACGTGCTGCGGTTCTACCCGATTGTGGAGATCACTGGGGATGCCTCTCTGGACACGGCGGCCATTCAGAAGCAACTGGAACGGGCCATCCGCGAATATCCCGATCAGTGGCTTTGGATTCACAGGCGCTGGAAAACGCGGCCTCCGGCTACAGCAGCCGGAAGTTGATGTAGATGGTGGCGGCCACGGCCATCGGTTTGCCGTTGCGATGACCCGGACGGAAGCGCCAGGTTTCCACTGCTTCAATGGCCTTCTCGTCCAGTCCCAAACCCAGACCGGAGCGAATGCGGATGCGATGGGCGCACCCATCGGTGTCCACCACAACTTCCAACACTACTTGTCCTTGCAACTTGGCTTTGCGCGCTTCTTCTGAGAATTCGGGATCGGGTTTGTAAATCGGTATTGGTCCAGCAATGGAACCACCGGCGATGGCGACGGCAGTGCCGCCAATGCCGTCTTGATCGCCAATCCCTCCATCACGCCCGCGGCCGATCCCGTTCAGTCCAGGTCCACCGGAGGGCGGGCCTGGCTGGCCGTTCGGATCGCCGAACTGCACCAGTGCTAATGCCGAGGGAGGCATTTCGATCGCGATGGAGGGCTCGATGATTAATGGATGCGAAGTGTCGGTTCGCTCTACGGGCGGGATGAAGAT
>JBBRNO010000102.1:0-23983 GCA_038230275.1 Bryobacterales bacterium | reverse complement strand
GAACCGCAAGATGTTTGAAGAAACCCACGACGAACAGAAATCGCAAGGCTGGACGGCGTTGATCCTGGATACCAACGGCAACGGCAAGCGGGATGCCTACGTAGAGCCGAACCAGCCCGTGGATCCGGCCAAGGATAAGCGCATCGCCGCGGCCTTTTATGGCGTCACGGTAAGTCCGGCCGACGGCAGCATCTGGGGCTCCGTCCTGGGCTTCCCCGGATCCATCGTTCGTCTAAATCCCGGCACAAACCCGCCGGCAACCGCTCTCGCTGAAATTTACGAATTGCCGTATAACAACCCGAAGGCATCCGTACAAGGGTTCTCGCCACGCGGGCTGGACATCGATACCAACGGCGTGGTGTGGACCGTGACCGCCAGCGGACACTTCGCCAGTTTCGACCGCCGCAAGTGCAAAGGCCCTCTCAACGGTCCAACCGCCACCGGCCAGCACTGCCCCGAAGGCTGGACTCTCACTCCCTTCCCGGTCCCGCAACTCAAAGGTGTCACTGATTCAGGCAGTGCCGAAGCCAGCTACTACGATTGGGTGGATCAGTTTGATACCTTCGGCCTGGGCAAGAACGTGCCCATTGCTACCGGCAACGGCGAGGATGCGCTGATGGCGCTGGTCAACGGCAAATGGGTAACGCTCCGCGTGCCCTATCCCATCGGCTTTTTCGCCAAAGGAATGGACGGCCGCATTGACGACGCAAAGGCCGGCTGGAAAGGCAAGGGCCTCTGGTCTACCTACGCTACGCGAACAACCTTTCACCTGGAAGGCGGCAAAGGGACCACCAGCAAGGTGCTGCACTTCCAACTGCGCCCAGACCCGCTGGCGCATTGAAAAATCACGCGCGTCCAGCACTCTCTCCGGTAAAAACCACAGCCATGGCCAACCAACCGGGCAAATTTCACCCTACTACCGGTAAAAGTCCCGCGCTGCCAGACGTCGAACGAAATCGATGTCGCCGTCCAGGAAGTCATATCCCGGCAGCTTCTCCGGGGATTCCCATAAAATCTTCTCAAACGCAAGACTCTCCGGAACCCCGGAAAACTCCGTAACACTATAGAAAATCAGCAGAATCGATGTCCGTCGCGGATATCTATGCTCGTAACGCACCAGTTCGTGGCCGATCGTGGCCTCAATCCCTAGCTCCTCCCGCAATTCCCGCGCCAGCCCGGACGCCGGAGATTCGCCGCGCTCCACTTTGCCACCCGGAAATTCCCACTTCAATCCGTGTGAATCCCCGCGCCTCCGCTGGCCAATCAGTATCTTGGCGTCGCGCTGGATGACGGCGGCAGCTACCTTAATAACGGCTCGGTTCATGCGGATGAGCTAAACTGGCGAGGACTATCACATTGTGCCATGTACAGCGAGTGTCTGCTTGACCACTTCCAGAATCCCCGCAATGTGGGGGAGCTAAAATTTCCCGCAACCATCGTGGAAGTTACCAATCCGGCCTGCGGAGACATCCTCCGCCTCTCCGTGCTCATCGAAGATAACCGTGTCACTACAGTTGCTTACAAGGTGCGCGGCTGCACCGCATCAATCGCGGCGGGCTCAGCTCTCACTACGCTCATCGGTGGGAAGTTGCTTACCGATCTCGCTTTATTGAGTCCCGCCGACGTTGAGACGGCGCTGGATGGGCTTCCTGCTGAATCGAAACACGCTGCAAAACTTTGTTCCGACGCGGTGAAGGCCTTGCTTCGTTCCATTGGCCAATAAATTGCTCTTTGTCAAAGCGGTGAGGATTCCATGAAAATACGTTCTACCGTTCTTTTACTTCTAATTGCAACTTTCGCTTTCGCCGCTTCGAAACCGCAGCAAGGCTTCGAAGGGAAATGGGTTTTGGACAAGAAAAAGAGTGCGGATGTCGCACAGGCCCCCCAAGATCTGGTTCAACAGATCAAAATGAACGGGTCGAACATGACCATCAAGTCCAAATTCGCTCAACCCAGGAACGGTATATATCCCATGCTCTGGGTAGGCATCATGACGGAAGAACTGCAACTCACCACCGATGGCAGCGAGGCATCCAAAGCCATCGGCCCCTTCCAATTGCGTGCGAAAACCAATCAGGACGGCGATGCGCTGGTCACCAATTGGACCGCCAATATGGAGAATGGTATGGCCCCCGGTCAGGAAGGCGGATCCGTCGAAGGCCAGTGGCACCGATCTATCTCGGACGACGGTCACGTTATGATCCTACAGGTTAAGGGGAAGTGCTCGGATGGCCGTACCCTGGACACCAAGCTCTACTTCAACCGCAAGTAGTTCAATTCGAAGTTGGACCTAATGGAAAGCCAGATCGTGGTCGATATGAGACTACGGGAGCAGAGTGCTCTACTGGCCGCCTATGAAACAAAAACTGGTACCGCTTCTCGGAATTGCATTTGTGGTCGCCCTCATTTCGACCGGCGTTTTCTACGGATTGTTTGTCGGCAAAGCACAGAGCGCGCAGTCAGATCAGCCTCGTTCTTCCGTGGTGGTGGCGAACCATGCTCTGGCGCGTGGCGCGGTAATTCAACCTGCTGATATCAAAGTGATTTCGTGGTCCAATGGCGACGTGCCTAAGGGTTCGTTCTCAACCGCCGAGCAACTGGCCGGAGTTACCGTTCTGGATCCCATCGCAGTCAATGACCCAGTAGTTGAGAGCCGAATCGAATCGCACCGGGCTATTCCCAGCGGCATGAGGGCGGTATCTATCCACGTAACCGATTCCAGCGGCGTGGTGGCACTTTTACACCCTGGACATAAAGTGGACGTACAGGTGCTTTCCGACGCAAGTCACGGGGAAATCAGCTTGCGGACGGCGCTCCAGAACATTGAGGTTCTAACCGTGTCAGCGCCCGAAGGCGGAAAACCAGTCGTGAACCTGGTTGTTTCGCCTGACGATGCCGAGCTTCTGGGATTGGCTGATTCGGCGGCCAAGGTGCGGCTGGTGCTGCGAAATCCATCCGACGAAGGCCGCCGGCCGCAGACTACGCTTCCCGCAAGTTCATTATTCCGGCAAACTTCGGCGCCCGCTGCCCGCGCGGTGCCTCCCATAGTCGACCCGAAAATCTCCCGGCTTCTTCCTCTTCGATAAAGCCATGGTCGCTTTTGTAATCACGATCATCTTCTTCGGCGCCACCTTTCTCGTTGCGTTGATTGCCGTTGCGATTGCGTCCCAGATCATGGACAGCCAGGCCGCCAAACCTTCGGTCGAGACCCAGGAACTGGCATTGGCCGGACTTTTGGGTTCCACTGCGTTGCTCAAGGACGAAGAAGTCAGCTCGATCTCGCCATGGTCTCGGTTTCTCGAAAAGTTTGATTTCGTCCACGTCATCCGAACGAAGACGGCGGAAGCGGAATTGACCTGGACGGTGGGGCGCGTCATCGCCATGATGCTCTTGGCCGGAATTCTTTCGCTGGTTACGCTGTCCAGCATTTCCTGGTTGCCGGCAATCGCCTGCATCGCACTCAGTCTGGTTGCCGGGCTGATGCCTTATTTCTATATCCTTTACAAACGATCAAAGCGGCTGCGAAGCTTCGAAGAATACTTTCCGGATGCAATCGACTCCCTGGTTCGAGCCTTGCGCGCCGGGCATCCTTTTGGCGCCGGAATGGACTTGCTCTCGGTGGAAGCAAAGCCGCCCGTTTCCACTGAGATGAAGATTGCGGTGGATGAATGGAAGCTAGGCATGTCGTGGAACCAGGCGCTTGACAATCTCGCCAAGCGCGTTCCTTTGACGGACGTCGCGATCTTTGCCGCCGCGGTGAAACTGCAAATTCGCACTGGCGGAAAATTGGGAGAGGTTCTCGGACGGCTGGCCGAATCCATGCGCGAGAATGTCGCGATTCAGGGCGAAGTGCGGGCGCTGGCGGCTCACGGAAAAACCACTGGACTGGTGCTTACCGCGATGCCAATTTTCATTGGACTCGTCATGTTTTGGGTGAACCCCGCGCAGATGGGGATGTTGTTCCAAAGCCCGACCGGCAAAAACCTCATTGCGGCAGCGCTGATATGTCTGCTGGCCGCGCATTTTATAATCCGGAAAATTGTGGACATCCGGCTGTGATGGACGTTATTTGACATGGACGTTATTTGACATGAGTCAAGCTTTGTTGCTAATTGGCTTTTTCACGGCGGTGATGGCTGGCGTGGCCGTCGCCGGCTACTATTTCCTCTACCGCTCCAGTCCCGCCGCGGTGGGCGGAACCAGCATGGACGCTGAGCAACCTGTCAGCGCGCTGCAGTTTCTCACCGACTCCCTGCGTTCCCTGGGCGAAGCCGTTCCCGGCAAGGCAGCGGCTGAAAACCCGATGCGGCGCAAGCTGCACACTGCGGGATACCGTTCGCCCTCGGCGGTGGCCACCTACAACGGAATCGTATATTCGTCGTCGGCGATTCTGGGGATTATCGTCGGAGCCGCAGTGTTGATCTCACAGCAAAGCCTGTCGTCGGCGCTGCTTCCGGCCATCTGTGCGGCCGGATTTGGCTATCTCTTGCCGAATCGCATTCTCGAGTCTCAGATTTCGGCAAGGAAGAGGCGGCTGATCGAAGGGTTGCCTATCGCGCTGGATCTGCTGGTGTTGAGCGTCGAAGCCGGGCAGGCGCTCGATCAGTCCATTTTCGATTCCAGCCGCGAGATCCGGTCCGCGTATCCAGACCTTGCCGATGAATTCCTGACCGTCAGCCTGGCGCTTCGGGCCAGCGCCACTCGCGAACAGGTCTTCCGCGACTTCGGAAATCGGAGCAACGATGTCGAGTTCAAGAAGCTGGCGAATCTG
The DNA here is from genome assembly GCA_038230275.1 of Bryobacterales bacterium. Classification (GTDB taxonomy): domain Bacteria; phylum Acidobacteriota; class Terriglobia; order Bryobacterales; family Bryobacteraceae; genus JANXXV01. The sequence goes on along the minus strand of JBBRNO010000102.1, from coordinate 19,212 downwards.
TTAATTGACAGCGACCGGTTCGGTAGCAGCCTCGGGCCCACGCTCCGCACCCATGCCCGATACTTGCGAATCCGCAGACGGCAGCATGCCCAGGAGCGTGCCCGCAAAATCGGCGTGAAATTGGTGTTCCCGATTTTCTTCCTGATCTTTCCATCCGTGCTGCTAGTCACGCTAGGACCAGCTGCGATCTCCATCATGACGGCTTTGAAGCCAATGATGGATATGAAATAATCGATCAGGGTTTTGCTAGAGCGATGATCAACCCGCCCCCTACGATGAGTCCGCCACCGATCAGGATCGGGACCGTCGGCGCTTGTCTGAATCCCAGCCAGGAAATAGCTTGGGCAATCACAAAAAAGAAGACCACGTATAGCCCTAGAAGACGGCCAAAGTCCCACGGCGGCGCGTTTACGGTCCAGCCGTAGGCGCAAAGCAGACTTCCGGCTAATGCGAAAAGTGCAAGCCGCGGCCGAAGTGACGTTGTATGAAGCGCGGTTCTCATCACCGCGTCTCCTCCTGCTTCCAGCAGTGCTGCGGCAAAAAGAACCACCAAGGCTGTTGTAGTGCTCACTCCTCGTTGTATCCTTCACTCATGGCAAACGCAAATTGTGGCGCTGGATTTGCGTGCGATCTGCTCGCATTGAACACTTCGGAAAGGGCCCGCCACAGGGAATTGCTGCAGCGGTTACGGCCGGCTGCGAACCACATCGGTGAACTGCCTAGCGTACTGTCCGACAAATAACTGGACACAAAGAACGGCTTGCTCACGCGCGCGGCTCGGTCTCGAACTCGTTGCTGCAACGGTAGTTTCCGAGCCGCGACTGTAAAGGAGCGGTTTCCGGTAGTGTCCACCCAATTCGCGGACATTACACAGCGGATACCAATTCCATCTGGAAAGCCGTAAGATCTCCTTTCTCGAAGCCGAGGAATGGGTAGAACTGGAACGCCGTTGTTGTCCGTTTCTCGCCTTCCAGCTCCACGTCGCCAGCGGCCAAGGCGCTTTCCTGCTTGGCGTCACCGGGCCGACCCGGAGTAAAGCGCTTTATCGATGCCGAGCTACGGTAGATCGAGCGCCGGATTGCGGCTGAAGAAGCCTACCGGCACCAGTTTGAAGCCTGCCGCATGCACTGGCATCACCGGCCAGTCTTCCGGTCTCGGATTGTGTGTGATGCCCATGGTGTACCAAAGCACCAGGTCCTTCCCGTCGATCGGGCGGCCGGCGGCAGTCCATTTCGTCAGCCCCTCACCGCCCCTATTCTGGTTCGGATAGTCGCCGGCCGCGTACATTTCCGCAGGCCGGTACGGCGTCACCCAAATGGGAAAATTCAGAAAGCCGGCACGGCGCCGGATCGACGAATCGGCCGCGGCGAATGGCAGCGCGTTCTCTCCCGGCAGCAGTGCGTATCCCACCGGTTGCCCCAGCGCATTCTTCACCGACGGATTGACGATTTTCCAGCGCCGCCCGGATGCCAGATCTATTTGGCGCATCGCCTCGGACTCCGTCCGCAGAACAGTCTCCGTCATGTCAAAGGCTCCGCCATACGGATTCGCTTTTCCCGCGGGACTAGCCGCGGTATTCATCTCTATCGCCTGATTGCCCTCTGCGCCGTCGATGTCAAGATCGAGCCGGAAGTTGAAGAAGTGCTGGTGATGGACCGCCGATAGCGCCTTTGCCACCATGTGCCCGTGGTCCATGTGATCGGCCGCGTCCGGGTCTACCGCCTTTACGGACATAACTCCAGTGAGGCCCGTTTTCATCTCTAGCGTTCCGTCCTGGTGAAATATCCAGTCGAAGGCGTAATCATAGTTGCCGACAGTGGATACGTAGCCCAGAACAAGTTCGCGCGCTCGATGGGTTTCGCCGCCATGTTTCCAGGAAATACCACCGTCGCGCTCATACAACGCAACCACGTGCGGCATTCCGTGCGGGGATCCTCTTTCATCCGCCATCACGGCATCGAAGAGCGTCGCGTTGCTGGGGCAATCAAATCCCGGGCGCAACAGGCTGGCTACATGTCCCATCCCCAATTCACCGGCATCGAAGCTGTTACGGAAGAACCAGCCGGCTGCTGGATCGCCGTAAGGCACGGCCATTTCAGACAGTGATCCTCGATAGAGAATGGAACGTTCCCGTCCCGCCTCGGAGTAGCGCACCAGGTAAAGGATCAGCCCTTCCCGCGGGTGCATGGAGAAGCGGAAGCGCCACTTTTGCCAGCGCACTTCGCCGTCCACCAACTGGAAGCTCGGGCCGGACGGCTGGACGATGCGCAGCGGTTTCGGCGCCTCGCGCAGGTGGCCCGCGGCGCCTCCCTCGTAGTCGAACGTCTCTTTCGGAATGGGCACCACACCGGTATCCACCAACTGCAGCAGCTTCCTGGAGTTCAGATCCACTATCGCCACCACGCCTTCCACCGGGCGGGCGTAATAGTTCGTTGTTCGGCCGCGGAGGTAGAACAGGCCCCTCACCATGCGCGTGCCGTTGTCTTCCGGCAGAGCGAAATTGCCGGCGCTCCAAAAGTCGATGGCCACATCGGCAGCCGGATTTGCAATGCCGCGCTTGCGCATGGCCGCCCGCCACTGCGGACTAGACCGAACCACTTGGTCCGCCAGATAGGAATCCTCGCCGGAGACAGCGGGCTGGGCTCCCGGAATTTTTGTATAGGACGTGAGCTTGGCGGATGCCAGCCCGATCACCGCTTCATACGTCGCATTCGCCTGACGGTCAAACATAACCACTCCGGCTTCGCGCACTGTGGGGCGGCCGCTTAAGACCGCATACTTGTCTGGCTCTCTGAGCGCGATCTGCGCAATCATGTGATCCGCCGGTAGCTTTCCCGCTCCGCGCAGCACACGCATGGCGGTTTCCATTTCCTGAACATCCAGCGGATCCAGCGGATGAGGCGCCGCAGCCGCGATCCCGCAAATACATCCCAGCAGATAAGCAACAGGTAGACTGAAACAGTGTCTGACCGCAAACTGACAGCTCACGTGAAAGCCGCCGGTTGAGCATCTAAATTGAGTCCAAAGGTTTTGGACCAGGTGCTGGCGAAAATTCCTCGCGTGAAGAACGGAAATGTTCTGGTGGGCTTCGATACGTCCGACGACGCGGGTGTATTCAGACTCACGCCGCAGTGTGCGCTTGTGCAGACAGTCGATTTTTTCACACCCATCGTCGATGATCCCTATACCTACGGCGCCATCGCAGCCGCAAACGCGCTGAGTGACATTTACGCCATGGGCGGCGTGCCGATTACCGCTCTTTCGATTCTTGCATACCCGGGCAAAGGGGATCTCGACGACCTCGAGCGGATTCTTACCGGTGGAGCCGACAAGATTCACCAGGCTGGCTGCGTGATTCTGGGCGGCCATAGCGTGAACGACGACGAGATCAAATTCGGCTACGCCATCACCGGGACAGTTCATCCCGATCGCGTGCTCACTAATGCCGGCGCTCTCCCGGGAGATGTTTTGCTGTTCACCAAACGCATAGGCACCGGCGTGATTGCCACCGCGTTAAAGCGGGGCATCGCACAAGCGGCGCATGTGGAAGCGTCCATTGACTCCATGCTGACGCTCAACCGCTTATCGTGCCAGGCGATGCTAGGCGTGAACGTGCATGGCTGTACCGACGCCAGCGGATTCGGATTGCTCGGTCACGCCCGCGAGATGGCCGCCGCCAGTAAGGTAACGCTGCAGATCGATTCCAGCCTGGTGCGGTTCCTTCCGGGCGCGTTGGAATACGCGCGTGCCGGCGCCATTCCAGACGGACTGAAGAACAACCGGGAATTCGCCGGACCGTCCGTCCGGTTCGAAAGAGAACTTCCGCCGGGCGTGGAAGATTTGCTCTTCGATCCGCAGACATCCGGCGGATTGCTCATCTCCCTGCCGCCAAAGGACGCCGCCACGTTAGAATCACAAGAGATCTACCGGATTGGACGAGTTCGGGAATATCAGGAAAAGGCGCTTATTATCACATGACAAAAAGCCCGATCATCATTGCATTGGATGTCGAGACGGCGGCCCAGGCGCGTGAGTTGACAGCCAAACTCGGCGACGCGGTCGATTTTTACAAAGTGGGAATGGAGTTGTACGCTGGTGCGGGTCTGGACCTGGTGCGCGAACTTACCGGCCAGGGAAAGAAGGTTTTTCTGGACATGAAGTTTTATGACATTGGCGAAACTGTCCGCAGGGCGGTAGCGCAGGTGGCAAAATTGGGCGTGCAGTTTCTCACCGTCCACGGCAGCAAGGCGGTGATGGAGGCCGCGGTGGAGGGGCGGGGCCAGGCGAAGTTGAAATTGCTTGCCGTCACCGTGTTGACCAGCTTCGATCAGACCGACTTGGCCGATCTTGGCTATCCGTGTTCCGTTTCCGACCTGGTGTCGCTGCGCGTCAAGAATGCGATGGCGGCGGGAATTGATGGTCTGGTATGTTCTCCGCTGGAGGTCGCCGGTGTCCGTGCACTAGCCGGCCCTGCAGCGATTCTGGTCACTCCCGGAGTTCGGTCCGCCGGTGCCGACACGGGCGATCAGAAGCGGGTGGCCTCGCCGGCCGCGGCGCTGCGGAATGGAGCTGACTATCTGGTAATCGGGCGGCAGGTGACGCGCGCGCTGGATCCGCGCGCTGAGGTAGAGAAGATCTTTGGGGAGATTGGGGTTACGCATGCGGCTGGGGTTTAGCAAGCCGAATGTGGTCTAATCATTATTTTATGAAAATGTTTCTCAGGTGGTCCACGGCGGTTTCCGCACCCGCGATTCTCTGGTCTTTCGCATTGTTTGCGAATATCGCCAGTGGTCAGGTATCCAGTCCGGCGCTTGCCGGGGAGACGCGAACCTTCAGCAATTACGATCCGCTCAAACCGCTGGTTGCTCCGCGAATTCCGGAATCCCCAACGCTGCATGTGGTCCCGCATCCGCCGCCCATTCCCTTGGCGGAATATGAACTGCGCAAATCCACGGTAACGCCCCGCGTGCCTACGCCGGGTCCCAGAGGTCCGCAAATTATCCACTCTGACGGATCGCAAACCGTTACCTCGCGGCAGCCGGTGGCCAGCACGCCCACCATTGGGTTCGAAGGCATCTTTCAACAGCTCTATCAACCGCCTTCCCCAAACATGGCGGCGGGACCGGAAGACCTCATTCAGATCATTAATTCCGCCGTTGCGCGGTACACAAAAGCTGGAGTGAAAACAGACGACAAAGGCTTGCCCACGTGGTTTGCCGATCTGCTGCCGGTGGTCTGCGCCAGCGGCTTCGGTAACTGCCTGATCGCGGATCCGTCCATCCGCTACGATCAGTTGCACGGCCGGTTCATTCTCACCGCGCAGGCCCGCAATTTCTCCATGAATACCAGCTATTTCGTGTTCTCCATATCTAACGGCGCGACGTACGCGGGTGGCTGGAAGAATTGGGCGCTCGATGCCTCTCTGGATGGATCTACCGCCACCGGAAACTGGGCGGATTTCCCGCAAGTGGGCTTCGATAGTTCAGCCGTCTATATTTCTACGTTAATGTTCAGTTGGACAACGAATGCCTACCTCTATTCGAAAGTTCGAATTCTCAAGAAATCGGAGCTATACAACCCTGCCACCACCGTGCTGACGTGGCGCGACATTGTTAGCTTGAAACATGAAGACAATACCCTGGCATCGACTCTGCAGCCCATGCACGTTCGCGGCAGAGTCGGTGTGGGCCCTCCCGGAGCCTACCTGATTGCCGCCTCGGATGTATCGCTAGCGGACTACTACAGCCTCTTCCAGATCAACAACCCCACCGGCCCGAATCCCACCGTCACGCGTACCACCATCAGGGGGGTGTGGCCGTATAGTTATCCGGCTCCGGCGCCCCAACGCATCTCAGGACTGCTGCTCGACACCGGGCAATCCAGCATTCTGAAAGCGGTTTACCGGGAAGGAATTATCTACGCCGCGCAGAACGCCAAACTCGCCGATGAACCCGATACGGTGGTCTATAGTCGCTTTGACGCCGCGGCCAGTAAGGTTACCCTGCAAAGCAAGTGGGTGAATGGCAACTTCTTTTATCCTGCGTTCGATGTGCCCGCCAGCGTGGGGCCGGGCAACGTGATCCCGGAAACGCTGGTGGTGGGGACCACTACCGATTCGCTGGGGCAGTTGACGTTTCCGGGCTTGCGAAATTCCAAGCCGGGCGAAGATTCCTTCGATGTCTTCACCGGCAATCCCACGCGTTGGGGCGACTATTTTGGCGGCGCGGTAGACCCCGTAAACGGTGGCTTATGGACGTTTGGAGAATATTCAAAGAAGAAAGACTCGGGCGGCGTTAGCGCTTACGGAACCTGGGCCAGTTATTTTCCCTGGAGCACCTCCCAGCAATTTGAAGACGTGCCCGCGTCTGATCCGTACTTCTCCCATATCAACGTGCTAAGCCAATGGCAGGTGACGAAGGGCTGCAGCACCATTCCGGCTCGCTACTGTACCGGCGACAACGTGACGCGCCAACAAATGGCCGTCTTCGTCGTTCGGTCCATCTACGGCGATACGTTCGCCTACAACCCCACTGCTTATTTCACCGACGTTCCCTCATCGGCGCCGTTTTTCATCTACATTCAAAAATTGCGCGAACTGGGTATCACGGCGGGGTGCACCGCCACAACCTTCTGCCCGGAAAGAGCGGTCACACGCGGCGAAGTAGCAGTGTTCGTGGTCCGCGCGAAACTGAAGGCGCTGTTGGGCGATACCTTTGCATTTCCTTCGACACCTTATTTCACCGACATTCCGGCGGCCGATCCCTTGTTTCCCTACGTTCAAAAGTTGAGAGAGCTGGGCATCACCAGCGGTTGCACGGCAACTGAATTCTGTCGGGACCGTGCGCTCACGCGGGGAGAGATGTCGGTGTTTCTGGTGCGTGGATTTCTTAACTGAAGTCCGGCCGCTAAGTTGGGCCACTTGCAACTGCGGCGGAATTTTGATGTTATCTATATCGCACTCAATTTCAATTCTCCAAGGAGAGACATAGATGGCAACAAACCGCGGTGTAGCCTACATGGGCACGGGTAAGGTAGAAGTACAATCCATCGATTTTCCGAAGCTTGCACTCGGCTCCAGGAAATGCGAGCACGGAGTGATTCTCAAGATTGTCGCCACGAACATCTGCGGCAGCGATCAGCACATGGTCCGGGGGCGCACCACCGCGCCGCACGGGCTGGTGCTGGGGCATGAGATCACCGGCGAGGTTTTGGAAGCTGGCAAAGATGTGGAGTTCATCAAAGTCGGCGATCTCTGTTCTGTCCCCTTCAACATCGCCTGTGGGCGTTGCCGCAATTGCAAGGAAGGGAAGACAGGCATCTGCCTGAATGTGAATCCGGCGCGCCCTGGCGCGGCCTACGGATACGTGGATATGGGCGGTTGGATCGGCGGCCAGGCTGAGTATGTGATGGTTCCCTATGCCGATTTCAACCTGCTGAAGTTTCCCGACAAAGATCGCGCGATGACGAAGATTCGCGATCTTACGCTGCTCTCCGATATTTTCCCCACCGGCTATCACGGCGCCGTTACCGCGGGCGTCGGACCCGGTTCGATAGTTTATATCGCGGGCGCGGGTCCGGTTGGGCTGGCCAGTGCCGCCTCGTGCCATCTGTTGGGTGCGGCGGTCGTCATTGTCGGCGATCTCATCCCGGAGCGTCTGGCGCAGGCGCGCAGCTTTGGCTGCGAGACGGTGGATATGCGGCTTGATGCTTCACTGGCCGATCAGATAGCGCAGATTGTTGGTGTTCCCGAAGTGGACAGCGCTGTGGATTGTGTCGGATTTGAGGCGCGTGGGCACGGCCATGACAGCGGTGTAGAGCGGCCGGCTACAGTGCTGAACTCGCTGATGGAAGTGACTCGGGCGGGCGGTGCGCTGGGTATTCCGGGTCTGTATGTCACCGACGATCCGGGCGGCGTGGACGACAACGCCAAAGTGGGCCGTTTGGGCATTCGCATCGGTCTGGGCTGGGCGAAGTCGCATACCATCGCTACCGGTCAATGTCCGGTGATCAAGTACAACCGGCAGTTGATGCAGGCGATTCTCTACGACAAGATTCAGATCGCCAAGGCCGTAAACGTAACCACTATTTCACTGGACGAAGCGCCCGGCGGATATAGGGATTTCGATAAAGGCGCAGCCAAGAAGTTTGTGCTTGATCCGCATGGCATGATTCATTAAAGAAGGGCTGGGCCTGCCGTCGTTGAGACGGCAAGCCCCGATTGAACTAGAACTCGTAGCGCATGCTGAACTGAAACACCCGCGGCTTGGTGAGTACATCCACATACTGGCCGAATTTGTTCGGGTTCAGAATGTTGATGTTCATCGTATTCACGTCGAACCGCACCGTGTTCGTCACGTTAAAGGCTTCAGCGCGAACCTGCAGAGTATGTGGCTGGTCCTTGATACTGTACAAGGAAAATTTCTTTCCCAGGCCCAAGTCGATTCCGAAGTAGCCGTCTCCCCTCAATCCATTCCGCTGGCCAACGTCTCCAGGCAAGGAAGAGCTATAGCCTGTGATCGCAGTCTTGGGATTCGCGAAGATATTCGGTCCGGGTGTGGCGCCTACCCCTGGGGCATTCTTGGTAGTTTGCGTAGCGGGCACAGGTCCGGTTTGAATGGCGAAGCTGCCAACTTCCCAGTTTGTAGGCCAGACGCCGCCGTTGCTCACGCTGATGGGAAAGCCGCTGGTGTTGCGGAAGACGCCGCTAAGCTGCCATCCGCCGATTACCGCATCCAGGGCGCGGTTCGTTTGCGCCAGGAAGCGCTTGTTGTGGCCGAAGGGTAGTTCGGCGAGAAACAACATGCTGAACACATGCTGCACGTCGTAGTCGGAAACGCCGCGCTGTAGATTCGGAAACCACGAATTGATCAACTGGCCGGAAATGGCGCTGGTAGCCGTTTCCCGTGTGGAGCTGAGGTCGATCGATTTCGAGTAAGTGTAATTGAGATCGAATAGCACTCCCTGCGAGAAACGCTTGCGGGCGGTGAGCTGCAAGCCGTGATAGTTGCCCGTGCCGCGCGAACGGAAGGCGGCGAGTGAGGAGTATTGGCCGTTGAAGATCGCCTGCGGTCCAAACTTGCTACAGGAAGGATCGCAATCGCCATCGCCGCCATCAATCAGGTCGAGCGCCGTGGTGTAGTCCGGCGCCTGCTCTCTGTACACCTGATAGATGGCTTGCGTGGCAGTGAGGCCTTTACCGGCCGCGCCGGGCCAGAGATTCTCCCAGTATGGAATCTTCCCAACCGATGCCACCGGGGTTTTGGCATTCACCAGAACTGCGAGTTGGCGGGCTGCTTCAAAATACGTTGCGCCGGAGGCTGGGTCCTTCAAGTTGGTTGGCATCGCCAGATCGTCGCGAATCAGGGAACGGCGCGAAAGCCGGCCCACGTAGGCGCCTTGAACCATGAAGCCCTGACCCAGCTCCCGCTGGATACTGAAGTTCATGTTCATGGTGTAGGGAGCCTTCAACTTGTCGTCGATGCCGTCGGTGATCTGGAAGATGTTCGGCTGTGTCTGCGGGAAGCCGCCCTTGGGCGGAGTTGGCAGAATGGCGGTTGAAACTCCGTAGACGCCTGTATAACGCGGTACGGTGGCGGCTCTTGCGTTCGCGGAGTTCGTCAGCGAGGTGGAGAATCCAAGCGAGCTGGCATCGGCAACGCGGATCAGGCCCTGTCCGAAGAGGTCATAGAACATTCCAAAGCCTGCACGGATGGAGGTCTTTCCAGGCCCTCCGAACAGCATTTTCGAAATCCCATCACCGGCATCGGGTGAGTAGGCGAGAGCCAGGCGGGGAGCGAAGTTGTGCTGATAAGGATAGAGCGGCCGGCCCCCTGCCGCACTGGCCAGGTTGTATGTGATCTTCGGCGCCAACGACTGCGGCATACCTTGCGCTGCCAGAGCGCCGCGCTGGTTGTACCAGTCTTCCAGCGACACGTTGGCGCTGGTCTGGAAACCGTTGACCTCGTAAATGGGAGGCGATAAGGAGACGCGCAGTCCCGCGGTGACGGTAAAATTGTGCATCGCTTTCCAGCTATCCTGCGCATAGAACTCGTATTCTTCGTCGCCGAACGTGCGCTTCACCGGAGTGCCTTCAGGATAGGGACTGCCTTGCAGGTCGTAGTTGAAGCGGCCGCGGCGTTGGGTCAACAGGCCCAGCAGGTTTGAGAACTGGCGTTTGTAGGAAGTCGTATTCTTGGCATCCGCCGCTACGAACTCGCCGCCGCTGCCTTGCAGAAAGCTGGAGTTGATGAGGATGTCGCTAAAGGAATTCTGGAAGTTCACGCGGTTGTTGCGAATGATACGCGCCACTCCACCAAACGTGAAGCTGTGCGCCCCCTTTTTGTAGGCCAGATCTTCACTGACCTGATGAACCGGAATAATGGAAGAGAGGCCTTTGGTGATGGCATAGGGATCGTCGATGTCACGGAAGGAGACGGCGGCCGACGTCTGTATGCCGGTGCGCTGCGTGCCTTGGCGCGTGTAGCCGTAGCGCGTGGTGCTAATCATATTGGCGCTCAGAATGGACGTGTAGCCGATGGCATAGCCCTTGCTGTTGTCCAGCACTTCGCGCGCGGCCGACTGTCCCGGGAATTGCGGTAGACCGGAGGAGGGGTCGGTGAAGTCGTCATTCTGCAGGTTGCCGCGCCAGAAGATCTGGTGGTTTCCTTTCTGATCGATCTGATAGTCGAATTTCGCAATGTAGGTATTGAAGACTAGCGGTGCTTTGGCATTGAAGCGGAAGCCCGAAGTGTTGATTCCGTCGCCCACCGTAGTATCGTTCGGGTGCGGATAAGCTTGCAGCACCTTCAACACGTCGGGGCTGGCGCCGATGCCGCCCGGGTCCAGCGCACGAACTTGCGCCGCGTTCAACTGGCCGATCGAATTGTCCAGCTTCACGTAGTTGAACAGCCCTTGGCGGAACGTGTCGTTGGGAACGATGCGTACCGCACCCTTCTCGCTGGCATCGCGGCGGCCTTCGTAGTTGAGGAAGTAAAAGAGCCGGTTCTGCTTCACCGGGCCACCAATGGAAACGCCGAACACATTCCGGTTCAGCTTCTCGACAGGAACCCCGGCCTTGTTGTTGAAGAAGCTATTGGAACTGGTGGCCGTATTCCGGAGATACTCGTACGCCGAACCGTGCATCACGTTGCTTCCGGATTTGGTGACGAGCGTGACTTGAGCCCCTGAAGATCGGCCGAAGTCCGCGCCTGCGTTGGTGGTAATGGTCCGAAACTCTTGCACGGAATCGAGAGTGACGCGCAATACGCTATTGAAGGCGGTGCGATTTTGCTGATCGTTCACATCCACGCCGTCCAGCGTCACATTTCCCTGATCGCTTTTGCCGCCGTTCACCGCGCCGCTGCGGAAATCGGTGGTCTGGCCGGCGTCTGGCTCACCAAGATAGACGACACCGGGTTGAATAGACAACAGCCCGACGACATTCCTTCCTTCAAACGGAAGTTGTGTGATTGGTTTGGAACCGATCGCGTTGCCGAGGGACGCGTCGGAGGTGTTGATTTGCACAACGTCGGCCGTGACGGCGATCTCGGTGGTGGTGGCGCCCATGCGCTCGAACTTCACCTCGATGGACGCGGGTGTGTTCACCAGCAGTGGAATATTGTAGATGGTCGTGTCGGAAAACCCGGCCGCGGTGGCGGACAGCTTGTACGTGGCCGGCTGTAGCTGCGGGAACGAGTATCGTCCATTGGAATCGGAGTTTGTCTGGCGCTGGCCGCCATTCCCCAGATTCGTGAGTGTGAGCGAAGCGTTTGGAATGACCGCGCCCGACGGATCGGTAACGGTTCCGGAAAGCGACGTGAGAGACTGCGCGAAAAGACAGTCCGCTAACGCGCAGAAAAGCAAGATCGAAAAGAATACCTTCACTGGAATTTCCCCCTTTCCCCAAAAAGAGCTTCCGGCGACGAACAACGTAGTTTGTAACCCGGCGATTAACTTGGTGTAGCAGATCGATGAACGAGAGTCAATTGGCAGGCTCTTCCAAAGGCAGAGATTTTCGGGTATCCTCGGACCGGGGAAGGGAACCGGACCCGCGCAACCAGTAAGCGCCGGTCCGCTTTTGTCGTCCGGGCGGAGCCTTCTGGCGCCATGTCACAATGAAGGAAACAAATGACAGGCCATCAGGTTCGCCAGAAGTTTCTGGACTATTTCTCTGCCCGCGATCATCGCGTAGTGCGTAGCTCTTCGTTGGTGCCAGCCAACGACCCAACGCTGTTGTTCACCAACGCCGGCATGAATCAGTTTAAAGACGTCTTTCTCGGCCAGGAAAAACGCGATTACTCGCGCGCCGCCACGTCGCAGAAGTGCGTGCGGGCGGGCGGCAAACACAACGACCTGGAAAACGTAGGCTACACCCGGCGGCACCACACATTCTTCGAAATGCTGGGCAATTTTTCTTTCGGCGATTACTTCAAGGCCGAAGCGATCGATTACGCCTGGGACTTGATCACCAAAGAATACGGCCTGCCAAAAGATAAACTCTACGTCACCGTGTTTCGTGAAGACGACGACGCGGAAGCGCTCTGGCAGAAAGTGACCGGCATTCCCAAGAGCCGCATTTTCCGCTTGGATGAAAAGGACAATTTCTGGCAGATGGGTGAGACCGGCCCCTGCGGCCCCTGTTCGGAAATCCACTTCGATCTGGGTCAGGACGCGGCCGAGCGTGGCCGGGAAGCGGAAGAGTTTCCGCTAGACGCCGGCGGCCGGTTTGTCGAGATCTGGAATCTCGTATTCATGCAATTCGATCGCTCGGCTGATGGCGTTCTGGCGCCGCTGCCCAGGCCGTCCATCGACACCGGCATGGGGTTGGAACGCATCACCGCCATCATGCAGGGCAAGCTAAGCAATTACGAGACGGACCTGATCAGTCCGATCATCGACTATGCGGCGGGGTTGTTCAAAGTAGAATATGGCGCCGAGGCGGATCGCATCAGTACGGTGCTGCGGATCTGCGCGGACCATGCTCGCGCAACGGCGTTCCTCATTCACGACGGCGTGGTTCCGTCGAACGAAGGCCGCGGCTACGTGCTGCGTAAGATCATGCGCCGGGCCATGCGTAACGCCCGGATGATCGGCGTGGTGGATCCATTCCTTTATCAGATGACCGGCTTCGTGGCCGAGTGGATGAAGCCCGCCTATCCGGAGATGGTAGAGAGCATCTCTCGCGTGGCTCGCATTGTGAAAGAAGAAGAGCACCGCTACGCGACAACTTTTCTGGTCGCCGAAAAAGTGTTTCACGATGAAGCCAAGTCCGCGGCTGGAGGAGTCCTGCCGGGTGCGGCTGCATTCAAGCTCTACGACACCTACGGCCTGGCGCTGGATGAGCAGCAGGAAATGGCGCGCGAGTTTGGCCTGGCCATCGATTTGCAGGATTTTGAAACGCACATGGAGCGGCAGCGTGTGCAGGCGCGCGCCAGTTGGAAGGGCGCTGAGAAAACGCACGTCGACCCCATTTACAAAGAGCTGCACCAATCGCATCCCACAAAATTTCTGGGGTATGACACGCTCACCGCGGAGGCCACCGTGGTGGCTTCGCCGAAAGACGGGGAGCTGGTTTTGGACCGCACGCCTTTCTACGCCGAATCCGGCGGCCAGGTTGGCGATCAGGGATCGCTCTACAATGCAGAAACGGATGAGATGGTAGCGGATGTGATTTCCGCCTATGCGCCGGTGAAGGGTTTGACGGTGCATCGCATCAAGGCGCTGGCGCCCATCCATCCCGGTGACAAGTTGCGTGCGGACGTGGATCGCTCGGCACGCAATCCCACCATGCGCAATCACACGGCCACGCACCTGTTGCAGGCCGCGCTGCGCCGCGTGTTGGGGCCGCATGTGAAGCAGGCTGGCAGTGTTGTCGAACCCTTGCGTTTGCGATTCGATTTCTCCCACTATGCTCCGCTCAATGCGGTGGAACTTCAGGAAGTGGAGCGCCTGGTGAATGCAGAGATCCTCTCGAACGCCGAAGTGCGAACCGAAGTGATGGATATCGACAAGGCCCTCACCACCGGCGCGATGGCGTTGTTCGGGGAGAAATACGGCGACCGCGTGCGGGTGGTGACGGTGGACGATTTCAGCCGCGAGCTATGCGGCGGAACGCACGTCAAACGCACCGGTGATATTGGGCTATGCAAGATTGTTTCCGAAGGCGGAATCTCGGCCGGCGTGCGCCGGATTGAGGCGGTCACCGGGGAAACCGTAGTGCAGAAGCTGGAAGAGAAGAACTCATCGCTGCTGGAGCAGATCGATCGTCTGAACGCCGTGCAGAAGGCTTTGGAAAAGCAAGTGGATCAGCTGAAGAACAAGGTAGCCCAGGCTCAGGTTGGTGAACTCGAAAGTTCCGTTCGTCTGGTCAAGGGCGTGAAGGTTCTTGCGGCGCAGGTAGATGGCTTGGATCGGGCGCAGATGCGGGCCCTGGCAGACTCGCTGCGCAACAAGTGGCAATCTGGCGTGGTCGTGTTGGGGTCGGTTGAGGACGCCACGGTGTCTTTGATATCGGCGGTCACCAAGGATCTGACGGCAAAGGTGCACGCGGGCAAGCTGATCGGTTCGGTGGCCTCGGCGGTCGGTGGCAAGGGCGGTGGCCGCCCGGATATGGCAGAGGCCGGCGGCAACAACGCAGCCGCGCTTCCAGCCGCGCTGGAGACCGTTTACGCCGCGGTGGAGAAGCTGTTGTGAAGGACTTCGATGCCATTGTGGTTGGTGCCGGTCCCACTGGCCTGGCCTGCGGCATCGAACTGCAAAAGCGCGGCGTCAACACGCTGCTGATTGAGAAAGGCTGCGTCGTCAATTCGCTATATCACTATCCGACGAACATGGTTTTCTTCACCACTCCCGAGCTTCTGGAGATTGGCGATATTCCCATGACGTCGCTGAACGAAAAGCCCGGACGTACGGAGGCTTTGAAATACTACCGGCGGGTGGCCGATCATTACCAGCTGAAGATTCATCAGTATGAGACGGTGCTGGGCATTCGAGGTTCCGACGGTGGATTCATGGTGCCCACCGAGGATGCCAAAGGTTGCCGCCAGGAATACTTGGCGAAGAAGATCATTCTGGCCACCGGTTATTACGATGTGCCGAACCAGCTGAACGTGCCGGGGGAAGACAGCGCCAAGGTGATCCATTATTACAAGGAAGCGCACCCCTACTATAACCACGACGTAGCGGTGATTGGAGCGAAGAATTCAGCCGCGATAGCCGCGCTGGAGCTTTATTGGACTGGCGCCCGCGTCACCCTGATCCACCGCGGTGCCGGTATCTCGGACTCGGTGAAGTACTGGATCAAGCCGAACATTGAGAATCGCATTAAGAACGGCGAGATCAAAGGCTACTTCCATTCCCACGTCACTGAGATCGGACCAGACTCCATCCTGCTCTCAACCCCGGAAGGCGTGGTCGTCGTGAAAAACGATTTCGTGTTCGCCATGACTGGCTACCGCCCCGACCTGAAGTTTCTGGCTGACCTGGGCATCACGCTGCAGCCGGATACGCTGCGGCCCTGCACCAATCCGGAGACCCTGGAAAGTGAGCGGCCCGGTATTTTCCTCGCCGGTGTCATTGTGGCCGGCATGCACACCAATGAGATCTTTATTGAGAATGGCCGGTTCCACGGAAAGTTGATTGCGGAGGCAATCGCTCGGATGGTTCTGTAATCGCTCGATGATGAACATCGGCTTCGCGAGATACGACGCGGTAGTGAAGGATTTATTCCAGAAGGATCATCCGACTCTACTGGACCAATTGACTGGCGGTGTCAGGATCAAGGCCTTCCTGAACGTGGACTTGGCCAAGGTTCTGGAGCGTCGCGCGGATCTGGTAGTACTGCTGGCAGACGAAACAATACTGCACATTGAGTTTCAGAGCACTAACGACAAGGACATGGCATATCGCGCCGGAATCTACTGTGTTCTGCTCGGTCACAAGTACCGTTGCCGTGTCCGGCAGGTCGTTCTCTACACTGGACAAGCGAAGATGCGGATGCCAAGCGGCGTGGACCTGGGCGATACAAAAATCGCTTACCGGCTTATTGACATTCGCACGCTGGAAGCGGGGGAACTGATTGCCAGCGGCCGCCCGGGTGATCTAGCCCTTGCGATGTTGGCGAATGGTGGACCGGAACGTGTCGTGGAAATCATTCGGCGCGCAAACGAACTGCAAGGCCCAGAGCGGGACCGGGTACTGGCTCAATTGGTTTTACTTTGCGGGTTGCGCCGATTGACGGGACGGCTCACAATGGAGGTGAAGATTATGGGCGCAACAATTGACATCGCCAAGAACGAGATCCTGAGGGACTTGATGCGGGATGGACAGGTGACCATCATCCGGATATCGCTGGAGACCAAATTCGGCAAGCTGCCCAAGTGGGCGGACGAACGTTTAGGCAACGCCAAATTGTCCGACGCCGCACAGTGGGCGAAAAAGGTCATCACCGCTGAAACGCTGGAAGGCGTGCTCGGCAAACAAAGACCTCTCCCGAATCGCTAGGGCACCACGGCAATCACGTCAATTGCAAAGGCCGCGTCCAGTCCCGGCAATCCTTCAAACAGCAACAGGGTACTCGCGGGCGGCATCGCCGGATCGCAGAATTCAAACCGGATTTTTCGAATCCTATCAGCCGTAGCGCGGCTCAGCGGATACAGGTGAGTCATCGCCACGTTCTTGAAACTGCCGCCAACGCCGTCCAGAGCCTTGCCCAGACGTCCGAACGCCAACCGCACATCTTCATCCTGGAAACGAAAGCCAACCTGCGTTCCCGTGAGCGCTACCTTGCCCGGCCCTACCATCGCGATCTGCGAATACTTGCCCGCTTCCGGTTCAAAGAAGGAAATGGCCTTTGCCGGCGTGGTACTCAAACTTGCTACCGCTTCGCATTCCGCTAAGTCTTCCAGCGTGGACCGCTGCAATTGCACCACGTTCAGCACGGCATTCGGAAACGCCGTCTGCGCCTGCCCGCGCAGCGCGCCCACACTATCCAGGTCGCTCAGGAAGCAGGTAACCCGGCGCACCGAACCGGCACTGAACCCCGCCTTCCCGGTCACGGTCTTCAACGGCCCAAGTACGTCTTTCATCGTCGAGGGCTGGCCGGAAATAAAACCCAGTCCATGTTCGTTCTGCACGCGGCGATCCGTCGAGATGGATTCCAGTACAACCTGCGCTCCCGCCAGCGGTAGTCCGCCCACTTGCACTACACTCAGCGCCGGAAGGTTCATCTTCTTTTCGGTCAGCACCTCGCTCACAATCGTCTGCACCCGTCGCAAATCGCCGGAACCCGCAACAAACGCCCTGAGCTTTACAATCTGCGCACCTTTTGTTTGTTGCAGCAGGCTCTTGAGCGCGTCCCGCGTCTGCTGCGAGAGAAGCCCTTTTCCAGATAGCGGCGATACGTGGAATACCAGCCGGGGCACGTCCGCAACCACAGCCGCCGGAGGATCTTTGGGTAACGCCAGCACTTGCGTCAGTTCTTCTTCCGTCTTCTTCTTTTTCGCAAAAGAGACGAGACAGGACGTGAAGAGAGTGATGATTAGAAATAAGGCGACTCGCCGCACGTGGTGATTGTATCAGGATTAAAGCCGGAGAAAATGGCTTGTCATGGCCAGTCCAATGTGTTATCTTTTAGAAATATTGGCATGGTAAGCATCAGCCAACTCGACGAGAGCTCGGAGATCCCGCTTTACCGGCAACTCTATGATCGCATTGCGGATAGTATCCATAGTGGGCAACTTCGCAATGGGGAAAGGTTGCCAGCCACTCGGGAATTGGCAGTCCAACTTGGACTGAACCGAACCACAGTTTCCGCCGCATACACTTTATTGGAAGAAGAAGGCCTCTTGAAGGGGCACGTCGGACGCGGCAGTTTCGTCAATTTTTCCATGCCGGCGGCCGATCTCATCAGTTTTGCCTCCTCGCGGCCTGCCGAGGACCATTTCCCGCTCGCCGAATTTCAGGAAACGTGCCGCGAAGTGATCTCGGGTCCGGAAGCCTCTTCCATTCTCCAGTTGGGATCGCCCAGTGGCTACGGCCCGCTCCGCCAATATCTATTGGATGAGGCTCGGCTTTCAGGCGAGGCGGGCCCGGACGACGATGTCTTGATCACCAACGGCTGCCAGCAGGCGCTCGATCTATTGCAGCGCGCCTTTGTGTCCGCCGGAGAAGGCGTGGTGGTGGAAGATCCCGTTTATCACGGTCTGAAGAACGTTTTTATCCGCGGCGGAGCCCGCCTGTTCGGCGTCCCCATGGGCGAAAATGGCGTCGACCTGCAACATCTGGGCCGGGTCCTGGTGCGGGAGCGTCCGAAGCTCTTGCTGGTCACTTCGAATTTTCAAAATCCCACCGGAGCCACTTTACCGCTGGCGGCGCGCGAAACAGTGTTGCGCATGGCACAGGAGTTTGGCGTACTGCTGGTGGAAAACAACATCTACGGCGATCTCCGTTATGAAGGTTCAACCCTGCCTTCCATCAAGCAACTGGATGGCTCCGGCGGAACGGTGCTGCTGCGCAGTTTCTCGAAGATCGCGTTTCCAGGATTACGGGTTGGTTGGGTCATTGCGCCGCGCGCCCTGATTGCCCGCCTGGCCGAGGCCAAGCAGTGGTGCGATCTGCATACCGATCAGTTATCGCAAGCCATCCTGCTGCGCTTTGCCGTCTCGGGACGCCTCGCCGCTCATGCCGCCAATGTCAGAACCGCTGGCGCCGCAAGGCTCCGGGCCGTGCTCGCCGCCTGCGAAAAGCATTTACCCGCCGGGACGCAGTTCACCCGGCCATCCGGCGGCATGAGCCTGTGGGTGAAGCTCCCCGATCCCCTGGATGCATCCGAACTCCTTTCCCGCGCGGAGCAGGAAAAAGTCACCTATTTGCCGGGCCGTTACTTCTCCGTCGCCCAGTTCGAGCCCGGCACCTTGCGCTTGAGTTTCGGCGGCCTTTCGCCCGCCCAGATTGAGACGGGTCTGGCGGCGCTGGGCAAAGTGTTTATGAAGGAGTTAACGCGGGTGCGCAAAGCGAATCGATTTGAAGCCGCCCCGGCTATGGTCTAGTGCTTAGATTTTCGAGTGCCGCTAATATGGCATTTCCGCGCCGCGACCGTAATGTCCGCGTGGCGACCGCAATCCGCGCCGCGACCGTGATTTCCGCGCCGCGACCGTAATGTCCGCATGGCGACCGTAATCCGCGCCGCGACCGTGATTTCCGCGCCGCGACCGT
>JBBRNO010000101.1:0-24248 GCA_038230275.1 Bryobacterales bacterium | reverse complement strand
TCCGCCGCACGCCATTTTGTGTCCGCGGATGTGCTTGGTCAACGGCGCCACATCTTCAGCACTGGCCAATTCCCGGCCGATTACGCGCGGAGCGATGTAGTGTTGCAGCAGCAGCCAAACAGAATCGGTCCACTCTTCGTTGTAGAACGGATTCTCGCCCGCGGTGACTTCTCCCCAGCCCGACAGGCCGTCCGCAATCACTTCCACCAGCACAATGTCGCGCTCGGTGGTTCGTCCGAAACTGGTCTCGAAGAAATGCACCAATGGCATCCGCAAATGCCGGACTATCACTCGATCTACTTTGATTCCCATTGACCTAATAAGTACGTTCCGGCCTGCTCAGACTTTTCAAAGCCAACCACGGCATGACCTTTTTCAAAATGCAGCAGGAATTGCTCACTCACCGAAAGCTGAATTTCCCGGGCGCGCTTCGGATCCGACTTGCGCAGCTTTTCAATCTCCACAGGCACCGAAATCCGCGCCAGAATTTCATGTCGCGGAGGCACACGGCACTCGAGTGCAATCTCCACTCTCGGACTGCCGATAATCCATTCGGCTACGCAGCGATCCGTGGGCAGTTCCCCCTGCAAATGGCTGGACGAAGTGCCGTACTGATTCAGTACGTAGCGCCTCACCACCACACCCAATCGTTCAACGTTGAAGAATGCGTTCTTGAGCTCCAGCGGATCGAACGTCCATTCGATCAGATCGATGCCTCGCGTCAGCGCATCCATTCGCTGCTGTGTCTTCAGCAGCCGCCCCACTCCGCGATTCCGGTAGTCCGCCACCACGCCCATCATGTGGCTGTGCATGTAAGTTACGCCGCCGGGCTTCAGCCCTGGAATGCCGATGCAGAATCCGATCATCCGGCCGCCGTCAAAGGCGCCAAGTACTTGCCCGCCAATCTTTCCGGCCACCACGAACAACCGAACCGGAATCAGATCTATGTCGGAAAACCCCCAAATCTCCTTCTGTAACCGGACGGCGTTCTCCAGTTCGGTTTGGTGGGTCAATTCATGAACTTCAATCATTCTTTACTCTTTGCCTCTTGCCAAAGCTCTTCCATTTCCGCCACCGACGATTCCCGCAAAGCTTTTCCTTGTGAAGCCAGCCCGCGCTCAACATGGCCGAAGCGCCGGCGGAATTTGCGGTTCGTCTTTCGCAGCGCCTGTTCGGGATCCACTTTCAAAAATCGCGCCAGATTCACCAGCACGAAAAACAGGTCGCCGACCTCGCCCTCAATCTCTTCCTGCGTCGCTGACACGCGGGCTTCGGCCAGTTCCTTCAATTCTTCGTCCAGCTTATCCAGCACCTGCTCGGCATTCTGCCAATCGAAACCAACGCCGGCCGCGCGGGAACTGATCTGTTGCGCCTCCACCAGTGCGGGCATCGCCGCCGGTATCGATTCCAGCAGCAGCTTCGGCGCCTGCTTCTTGGTCTTCTTCTCTTCCAGCTTGATTTCGTTCCAGCGCTTCAACACTTCGCCCGCCGTATCGGCCTTGGAATCGCCGAAAATGTGCGGGTGCCGCCGAACCAGCTTTTGATTGATCGCGTCCAACGAGTCCTCAATCCGGAACCGCCCTTCTTCGGAAGCCATCTGTGCGAAAAACACTGGCTGCAGCATCAGGTCGCCCAATTCTTCCGCGAGTTCGGGCCAATCGCGAGCGTCGATTGCCTCCATCACCTCATAGGTCTCTTCCAGCAGATAAGGCTTGATGGTATCGAAGGATTGTTCGCGGTCCCAAGGGCATCCATCCGGCGCACGCAACCGCGCCATGATGGCCACTAGCCGCTCAAACTTCTCACCTGCGGATTCAGAAGACATCGGAAAGGTTTGGAAGGCGTAACACTTTGATTTTTCAGAGTAACATAGGCAGAAATGGCATCTCTGCGAATACGGGAAGCTACATCGATGGAAGATCTGGCCGAGGTGCACCGGCTGTTCCTCGCCTATGCGAAGTCGCTGGGAATCAGTTTGTGTTTTCAAAACTTCGACCAGGAATTAGCGGGCTTGCCCGGAGCCTATGCGCCACCGGACGGCTGCCTGTTACTGGGGGAATTCGATGGCTTTGCCGGAGGCTGCGTGGCCTTGCGGCCGCTGAAAAATCAAGTCTGCGAGATGAAGCGGCTTTTCCTTTCCCCCGGCTATCGTGGAAACGGAGCAGGCCGCATGCTGGTGCTGGCAATTATGGCAAAGGCGAAGCTGCTCGGTTATTCAACAATCCGCCTGGACACTTTGCCATCCATGGCGGCGGCAATCCAAATGTACGAATCGTTGGCGTTTCAGCGCATCGAGCCTTACTACGACAACCCCGTCCCCGGCGCACTGTTCCTGGAATGTAAACTATAACTGATGAGCGAATCCGAAACTGAAACTGAAAACGAGCAACCCCTTCCACCAGCCACTTTTGAGTTCTTCGTACTCTCCATGAAGATGCAGGCCGAGTTGCATCTTGGCTTGGTGCATTACGGCGATGAGGCGGACCGGCCCAAACCCGACTTCCGCGTTGCCCGCCACTCCATCGATCTGCTGGCGATGTTTCAGGAAAAAACCAGAGGGAATTTATCCTTCGACGAACAGCGCTTGATTGAGAACTCACTAACGGAACTGCGCTTCCGCTATGTGCAGGTGATGGAAGCGAGCAACAAGCAGTAGATGTCCGGACTGCATATCACAGTCTTGGGGTCAGGGACCAGTGTGGGCGTACCCACCATCGGCTGCGATTGCAAGGTCTGCACGTCGGACGATTCGCGCGACAAGCGGCTGCGGCCCTCCATTCTGGTTCGCTATGACGGGCGCGGCGTGCTGATAGACACCACGCCAGACTTCCGGCAACAAGCGCTACGTGCCAAGATCGAACGCTTGGATGCGATCCTCTTCACCCATTCGCACGCCGATCACATTATGGGACTGGACGACGTCCGGCCGTTCAACTTCAAACAACGGGAAGTCATTCCCATCTTCGCCGCTGAAGATACTCTCGAAGCCATCAAAACCAGTTTCCGCTATATCTTTCGCGATAACGTGGGCGCAGCCACGGCGCTTCCAAAGCTGGATGCTACCGTCCTCACGGGTGAACCGTTCGACCTATTCGGTTTGCGATTCACGCCCATCCCCGTAATCCACGGCAAAGCCACCATCTACGGATTCCGCTTCGGTGATGCTGCCTACTTAACCGACCACAGCGAAATTCCAGAAACTTCTCTGAAGCTGTTGCGCGGGCTGGATGTCCTGTTTCTGGACGCGTTGCGATACAAGCCGCACCCCACGCATTCCACCGTGGAACGATCGCTGGAATATGTAGAAATGCTCGCTCCACGCCGCGCCTATTTCACCCATATTTGTCACGACCTGCAACATAAGCGGGCGGAGAGCCAACTGCCTCCCAATGTGCGTTTGGCCTACGACGGGCTCGACATCACCGTCGGAGAAATGCCGTAGATGTTTCGTATCTACCGTAGTCTTGCGGAAATCGAATCGGACGCCCCTGAATGCGCTCTGACCATCGGCAACTTTGACGGGGTGCACGAAGGACACCGGCGGATTCTACGGCGTGTCGTGGAATTATCGGCGGAACGCCACTTGATTCCCTCCGTACTGACGTTCGACCCTCATCCAACAAAAATCGTCGCGCCGGCTCGTGCCCCGCGCCTGCTATCCACTCTGGAACAACGCCTCGGCCTGCTGCGAAAAGAGGGCATCCAGCAGGTGTTCGTCCTACCCTTCGACGTCGCATTCTCTCAATTGACGGCTCTCGATTTTGTCCGGCGGATTCTGGTGGAGCGGCTGCACGCCAAAGCCGTAATGGTCGGCGACAATTTTCGCTTCGGCAACAAGGCTTGCGGAGATACGCACCTGCTTCAACAGCTGGGTATTGAATACGGATACACCACGGAAATCATCGGCGGCGTGGAGATGCGCGGACGCCTGGTTTCGAGTAGCGAAGTGCGAAAGCTCGTCGACCGAGGCGCGGTCTCCAAGGCGTGCCGGCTGCTGGGCCGGCCCTACGCGGTAGAGGGAGAAATTGTGCACGGCCACGGCGTGGGATCAAAGCAAACCGTGCCTACTTTGAACCTCAACACCAAGTCGGAGATTCTTCCCGCGGTGGGCGTCTACATCACACGAACTACCGATCTGGGCACCGCGCGCAAGTGGCCTTCGATTACCAACGTGGGCTATCGGCCTACCTTCAGCGGCGACCACCTTACCGTGGAAACCTTCCTGCTGGCTCCGCTGGAAGGCGATACGCCGCAGCGTATACAAGTGGAGTTCCTGCGCCGCGTCCGCGAAGAGCGCAAATTCGATTCGCCGGAAGCGTTGAAGACTCAAATTTTCAAAGACGTGGCCCGCGCGAAAGCTTACTTCCGCCGCACCGCCAGACTATACTGAATAGAAATTCACCGTCAAGGAGTTACAAATCAATGAGCTTTTCCGCAGGCAAGCTGCGTCACATGAAGCAACTCGCCAATGACCGCGGAGTCATCGCCGCGGCCGCCATGGATCAGCGCGGCAGTTTGCAAAAATCCATCGCCGCAGCTAAAGACATCGACGCGAAAAGCGTGACGCCGGAAATGATGGCCGAATTCAAGACCGCGGTGACCAAAGTTTTGACACCGCACGCCAGCGCGATTCTGCTGGACCCGGAATTCGGCCTCGAGGCATCCAAGGCCCGCAGCAAGAACGCCGGCCTGCTTCTAGCCTATGAAGCCACGGGATATGACAATACACAGCCTGGCCGCCTGCCTGATCTGCTTCCCCACGTCTCCGCGAAGCGCATCGTCGATTGGGGCGCCGACGCAGTGAAGATTCTGATCTATTACACCCCGTTCGACAGCGCGGAAATCAACGATATCAAGCATGCTTTCGTCGAGCGCATCGGCGCGGAGTGCGAATACTACGAGATTCCCTTCTTCCTGGAATTCGTCGGCTACGATTCAAAAGGCGCGGATGAGAAGGCGCTGGCGTACGCCAAAGTCAAACCGCAAGTGGTGATGGGTGCGATGCGGGAATTTTCCAAACCGCAGTACAACGTAGACATGCTGAAGGTGGAAGTGCCCATCAACGCTGTTTATGTCGAAGGCAGTTCGGTGTACAAAGGCGAAAAAGCCTATACGCAGGAAGAAGCCAAGGCCCTGTTCCGTGAAGCCGCGGAAATCGCCACCAAGCCTTTCATCTATCTCAGCGCCGGTGTTGGCAACGCACAGTTCGTTGAGGAACTGCGGATGGCCGCCGAAGCGGGCACAGATTATTCGGGTGTTCTCTGCGGACGCGCCACCTGGAAAGAAGCCATTCCGGTGTACGCCAAGCAGGGTGTGCAAGCATTGGAAGATTGGCTCAGCGATCAGGGCGTGAAGAACATCAACGCCGTGAATGAAGCCATCAAGCCCGCCAAACCGTGGTATCTGAAGGCAGGCCTTACCGCCGCTACTGTATAGCTTCCTGGGGAGACAGGGCATCGCTCTGTCTCCCGTCTTCGTTGAACGAATAGCCTTCCCACCGCGCAACCACCGCGCACGCAAGACAGTTCCCCAAAACATTCACAGACGTCCGGGCCATATCCAGAATCGCGTCCACACCCAGAATCACCGCAATGCCTTCCAGCGGCAAATTGAAGGTGGTGAGTGTTCCCGCCAGAATCACCAATGACGCGCGAGGCACCGCGGCAACGCCCTTGCTAGTCAGCATTAGCGTCAACATCATAATCAACTGCTGGCCAAGCCCCATCTGTACCCCGGCCGCCTGCGCGATGAATACCGACGCCAGCGCCAGATACATCGTAGTCCCATCCAAATTGAAACTGTAACCGGTCGGAATCACGAATGCCACAATATGTTTCGGCACTCCGAAGTTCTCCATGTTCTTCATGGCCAAAGGTAGCGCCGCTTCGCTGGATGCCGTGGAGAAGGCGATGACCCATGGTTCCCGTACCGCTGCGATGAAGCGCTTCAGCGGAATTCGCGTAATCAGGATGATACCCCCCAACACGAACACGACGAAAATCAATAGCGATCCATAGAGGGTAGCGACAAGCTTGCCCAGATTGAACAAAACGCCGATGCCCTTGCTGCCCACCGTGACCGCAATGGCCGCGCCCACCCCCAGCGGCGCCATATACATCACGTACTTTGTGTATGTGAACATCACCTCCGCCACCGATTCGGCGAAGTGCACCACCGGTCTGGCCGCCGCGCCCACCGCCGCGCAAGCCGTACCGAACAGGAAGCAGAAGACCACCAACTGCAGCACATCGCCGCGCGCCATGGAATCGAAAACGCTGGTTGGAAACGTGTGTTCCAGAATGTCCCCCACCTTCATCGACGTCTTCGGCACATTCAGTTCCGCTGTAGTCCGTTCGATCTTCAGTCCATCGCCGGGGCGAATCAGATTCACCATTCCCAGGCCGAGAAACAACGCAATCGTCGTGGCAATTTCAAAATACAGAATCGCCTTCGCGCCGATCCGCCCCATCGCCTTCACACTGCCCGTTCCCGCAATGCCAGCCACCAACGTGCCGAACAACAGTGGCGCAATGATGGACTTGATCAACCGCAGGAAGATATTGCTAACCGGCGCCAACTGCACCGCGATCCCCGGGGCTTTGATCCCCAACAAGATGCCGAGCACCATTGCGATAAAGATCCATGCGGTAAGTGACAGGCGTTTCATCTCGCTCCCCATTTTAATTTCTCGCGCAGCACGTCAAAGAACATCATCGTCGGCGGCCGGATCAGATACAGTGACCGCTCGGATCGCTTGCAAAGCACCACATCGTCCCGCATCAGCGGCTCACCCACCTGCCCGTCTACCGTCAGATAAGCAGATTCATTGTCCGCCAGCGACACGATTTGAATCTCGCTTTCATCGGGCACAATCACCGGCCGGTTACTCAGCATATGCGGGCAAATCGGTGTAATGCAAAGCGCCGCCACCGTGGGAAACACAATCGGTCCGCCCGCCGATAGCGAATACGCCGTGGATCCAGTGGGCGTGGCCACAATCAAACCGTCCGCCTTGAAAGTGCAAACGAAATGCTTGTCAACATGCGTATCCAGATCGATCATACGAGCTAGAGCGGCCTTGTTCACCACTACATCGTTCAATGCTTCGTATTCGGCCACCAAGCGGTGTTCGCGCCACAATTCGCAATGCAGCATGCGCCGCTGGCCAATGCGATGCTCCCCTCGGAAGGCGCGCTCCAATTCAGGAAACACATTTTCAACGGTTATGGCGGTAAGAAAACCAAGGCCGCCCAGATTCACGGCAAATAACGGGATTTGACGGCCGGCAATGGCGCGCGCTGCTGAAAGAAGCGTGCCATCCCCACCCAGAACAACGATGAGTTCGCTTTCATCGGGGACCAGTTCGCGCGAATGGCCGTCGCTGCGTCCCGCATACGTAGCGGTTTGATAATCATAGCGCACGGCGATGCCGCGCTGTTGCAAAAAGTCGAGAATCTTGGGCACCAGCGCGTACGCTTGTTGTACGCCCGGCTTTGAAATGATTCCGACGTTACCGACGAACTCAGTGGCTTGCATGCAGGAGAAATTCCCGATTCCCTTCCGCGCCCAGAATCGGGCTGTCGATGATGGCTGTCTGAAAACCTAATTCCCGTACGGCAGACTCTATCTTCCGGCAAACCGCGACGTGCAGTTCCGCATCGCGAACGATACCGCCCTTTCCCACCTCACCCTTTCCCACCTCAAACTGCGGTTTGACGAGTATAACCATTTCCGCATTCTCATGCAGCAGCGGAACCATCGCGGGAAGAATCAGCATCACCGAGATAAAGCTGACATCGCACACGGCAACACTGCACAGCTCGCCAATGTCTTCCCGTTTCAAATAGCGTGCGTTCAATTGCTCATGAACCACAACACGCGGATCGCTGCGCAGTTTCCAATCCAGCTGATTGGTTCCCACGTCCACCGCATGCACCCGCAGCGCGCCGTGCTGCAGCAGGCAATCGGTGAATCCACCGGTGGAAGAACCCACGTCCAGACAGACCTTACCTTTCACATCGATATGGAAATGTTCTATCGCGGATTTCATCTTCAAACCGCCGCGTCCGACAAACGCCGCCGCCTGGCCAACCGAAACCGCGGAATCAGCCGCAACCGTTTGCCCTGCCTTGCCGGCTCGCTGTCCGTTCACCATCACTTCACCAGCCAGAATCAGCGCCTGTGCCTTTTGCCGGGAATCTGCAAGTCCAAGCTCGACGATCAATTGATCAATCCGTATCTTGGCGGCTGACTTCATGTCTTGCGCTGGACAATCATGTCTGCAATCTCATGCAGACGGCGGGCGGGCGCGCCAAACAGTTTCAGCGCGTCGTGCGCCTTCAGCCGCTCTTGCTCCGCCATTTCACGCGATCGATCCATACCGTACACCGCTGGAAAGGTGATCTTCTGTTGCTGCGCATCCTTGCCCGCGGTCTTGCCCAGCGCCTCGGAAGGCTGCTCGACATCCAAAATGTCATCGACAATTTGAAAGGCCAGTCCGACATGTTCGCCGTAGCAGGAAAGCGCACTTAATTCCTCATCGCCGGCGCCTGCGTAGATTGCCCCCATGCGTACACTGGCCCGCAGCAGTGCGCCTGTTTTGGCACGATGAATGGATTCAAGCAACTCCGGCGTCGGCTGCCGGCCTTCGCCTTCGATGTCATGAACCTGGCCGCCGATCATGCCGCCAACCGTCCCGGACGCAGTCGCCAGCTCTTCCACTAACCGCATCTTCCGGCCATCGTCAATCCCGCGTAGCTGCGCCAGCACCTGAAAGGCCAGCGTCAACAGCGAATCCCCCGCCAGGATAGCCATGGCCTCGCCAAATACTTTGTGGCAAGTCGGACGGCCGCGCCGCAGATCGTCGTTATCCAGCGCCGGCAGATCGTCGTGAATCAACGAATACGTATGGATCAATTCCAGCGTACAGGCCGCATTTTCCACGCCTGCGGTCTCGCTGGAGATTGCCAGCGCACCCTCAATACAGAGCACCGGCCGCACGCGCTTCCCGCCCGCGAATAAGCTGTAGCGCATCGCCCGATGAATGTTCACTGGTGGTGTGGATTCTGCTGGAACCCACCGTTCTAACGCCGCGTCAATGGTCCGCTGCTGCTGGCTCAGGTATTCCGAAAGAGTCATGCTTTGCCAGGTTTGAACGGCTCGGCCTGGATCTTGTCGTTCTTCTTAACCAACATCTCCACGCGCGTTTCCGCCTCTTCCAACTGCTTTCGGCACGCGTCGCTCAGTTCCATTCCTTTCTCAAACAGTTCCAGCGCACGCTCCAGCGGAAGCTCGCCGCTCTCCAGTTGCTTCACCACTAATTCCAGCTCTTGCAGCCCGGCTTCAAAGGTGGCCACGGGTTTTTCAGGGTCGGGCATCCATACAGTTTACCTTGATGCTACAAGCCACTGCCACACTGCGATGGAACCGCCAATCAGAAAGATTGTTCCGAAAATCTCTTTGTTTCGACGCGCCAGCCATACCGGCAGATAGATGTCGAAATTCGCGCTTCGTTCGTCCGTGTAGCGTGCCGCCAGCGCTGTTAGCGGGCAGCTCCAGCGGTTCAGGGCAAGCACCGCGCATTCCACCAGCACCAGCCCTGCAAACGCAGCAGCCCAGCGAAACTCGCGCAGCATCGCAGCGATGGGCACGCCAACAATGCACAACACGAAGAACATCCAGACCGCGGTATGCAGAAGCTTGATCCAAACCAGCATGCCTGACTACGGATGTGCCGTCGAAGGTGAAAGCAGTTGCTTAATCTCCGGCTTCTCCAAATCCGCCTTCACTATCACCCTCGCGGCCAGATCCAGGTGTTTCGGAGGAGTCTTCCCGCGAAGCTTTTCCACCACCGTGCGAACGGCTTCAAAGCCGATTTTGTAAGGATCCTGCACCACCATGGCGTCGATGGTGCCACCTTTCAAATCCTCGATCATGCCGTCGCTGGAATCAAAGGCCACCAGCTTAACTTTCCCCGACAGGCCGCGCCCTTTGATCGCTAGAGCGGCACCCGACGAACTCGGCTCCGACGACGCAAAGATCCCGTCCAGATCCGGATGCGCCGTGAGTATATTTTCCGATACCGCCATCGCCTTCGCGCGGTCTGACATGCCATATTGCGTGGCTACCACCAGAATGTTCGGGAACTCCTTTCCCATCACCTCTGTGAAGCCCTTCTCCCGATCCATGGTGGACGCACTACCAGGGGCGTGCATGATCAGCGCCACCTTGCCTTTGCCGCCCAACAGCTTCCCCAGTGTCCGGCCCCCAAGCCTTCCCGCCTCCACGTTGTCAGTGGCAACGAACGACACATAGTTGGTGGAATCCACTCCCGAATCGAATACCGTAAGTGGGATCCCGGCTGCGGCCGCGCGGTCAATCGAACCCACCAACGCTTTCCGCTCTGACGCCGCAATCACAATCCCGTCCACATGCCGCGCCACCATCGAATCCAAGATCTGAATTTGCCGGCTGTAATCGGTTTCTTGCGCCGGTCCGTTCCACACGATTTCAACGCCGAACTCTTTTCCCGCGGCTTCCGCGCCCGTCTGCACGGAGATCCAGAAAAGATGCGAAGTTCCTTTCGGAATCACCGCGATTATTTTCTTGCCACTCGCATTGCAGCCGGTCAAGCCGCCGATGCACGCGACACACGCCAGGGCCAGCCAGGCACTCCTACTGCGCACACCACCCCCCGTCAATAAGGATGTCGGTTCCGGTCACAAAGCCAGCCTCTTCAGAGCACAAGAACACCGCCAGACTGCCGATCTCTTCCACCCGTCCCCAACGTCCCAATGGAATCCTGGAAACGAACTGCGCATTCTTCACCGGGTCGTTCATCAACGGCGTGTTCATTTCGGTGGCAAACGGCCCAGGGCTGATGCCCACTACGGTGATGTTTTCCGGCGCAAGTTCCAGCGCCAGCGCGCGCGTCAACCCAAGAAGTCCCGCTTTGCTGGACGAGTACGCAATGCGCTCCGGCAGCGAGACGTGGCTCATGATCGAAGTCATGTTCAGAATTCGCCCGTACCCGTTGCCCTTCATGTGCGGCACAAACGAGCGGCACAGCAGGAACACGCTGGTGAGATTCGTATCCAGCACGGTATTCCAATCGGCCAGCGTGAATTCCGTCACCGGGTTGCGTATGTTTACCCCCGCGTTGTTGATCAGGATCTGAATCTTGCCCGACTTTGCCGCGACATCTTTTTCCAGTTGAAGCACTTGCGCCTCATCCGAAACATCAGCGCGGAAAATGTCCGCCACCGCGCCCAGATCGCGCGCCGCCGCCGCGGTCTCCTCCATCTGTTTCACATCGCGCGAAACCAACGCCAGCCGCGCGCCCGCCGCACCCAGCGCCAACGCCATCGCCCTGCCCAAGCCCTTGCTCGCGCCGGTAATCAGCGCAGTTTTCCCAGTCAGTTTTTTATCGCTCATGATATGTTCCGATCAGACGGCCTTGTGAGCCGCATCCAATATCTGTTCCGCCACCGTATGCGGCCGGTCAATGGACTTCATCGTGAGACGGCTGGAATCGCCCGCCGTTTCAATCGAGATATCGCCCATTCCGAGCATCCGCTGTCCCAACGTCTGATCCACCCGGACATCCTGGACTTTCTTGATTTCCATCGTTCGCGTGGACCTGGACATGACACCCGATTGATAGCGAAGCTTGCCGCCCCCCACCGTCAACGTGGTGTAATTCAAGCCGAGGTGCCGGATGAGTGTCCACAACATTAGAAAGGCGGGAATAACGTGCAAGTAGACAAGCGTCGGGTCGCCCTCCCTCCGGTAAACTTCAATCAGGATCGACAAGGCAATGGCGACGAGATAGAACGGGATCAAAAGCTTTGCGCTCGGCCTGATTTTCAGCTCGCTCATATTTTGCTCAAGACGGCCATTGTACTTCAATCGCCGATTGTGTATTCAAAACTGTAAGAGTGTTTTCCCCGTCCGTAAGAACCGCCACGCTCAACGCAAGCCCGCCCACAATGCCGCCCGTTCCACGTTTCATCCTCTGTCCATCATGCAACAGTCTCTTCTTGGTTCTGCCGATGAAGTACCATGAACTTTGCGAGGAGTAATACTATGTTGCGAAAAACATTCTTAGCAGCCAGCGTTTGCTGTGTTGCCTCCACGGCGGCATTCGCCGATTTTTCATACGACCAGAATTCCAAGATAACCGGTGGAGCCATGGCCGGAATGATGAAGATGGCCGGGGCATTCTCAAAGGCCGCCCGCGATCCCATGAACAGCACGGTGATGGTGAAAGGCGACCGCATGGCTCACATCGGCACGAACCATATTTCCATCATCGATCTGAAAAGCGAAACCATCACCGACATCGATCCGGCGAAGAAGACCTATTCCGTGATCACGTTCGCCGACATGGCAAAGGCCATGCAGCAGATGCAGGCCAAAATGGCGGAGAAGGGTAAAGAACAGAAGACCGATATGAACATGAACTTCAAGGCCTCGGTAAAGGAGACCGGCGAGAAGAAAGTGGTGGCCGGCTTCAACACCAAGGAAGTGGTGCTCACCATTGAGATGGAAGCTTCCGATCAAAAGTCTGGAAACAAGGGCGGCATGACCGTGGTGTCCGATATGTGGCTGGCGCCGAAAATTCCCGGCTATGAGGAAATTCACGACTTTTACAAGCGCATGAGCACGAAACTCGCCTGGACGCCCGGCAGCAACGGCATGGCTATGCAGCGCGGAGACATGATGAAGGGCATGAGCGAATTGGCCAAGGAGTCGGCGAAACTGGAAGGCGTTCCAGTTCTGCAAATCATGAAGATGGGTGCGGTTGGCGATGGCTCTACGACTCCGCAGTCAGGTAACGTGGAGAAGCCCAGGCAGGCTGCTCCACCCGCGCCGTCGGCCAGTGAAGTGGCAGCCAGCGCCATCGCCGGCCGTTTTGGGTTGGGCGGATTAGGCAAGAAGAAGAAGCCGGCTGAGGACCAGCCTGCCCAAACTTCCAGCGCGCCCGCGCAGTCTTCCGATTCTTCGGGTTCGCTGATGGAAATGACCACCGAATCCAGCAATTTCTCCACCGCCGCCGTCGATCCCTCCAGGTTTGAAGTGCCCGCGGGCTTTAAGAAAGTGGACCATGCAATGGAAAAGGCGCTCCGGTAAAGGAGCGCCTTGGCGGTACTGTCTGACTCGAAAGCTTATTCGATGTCTTTGCTTCTCTTCTTACGGTTGCGCTTGCGGGCCAGGGCTTCCTTGGTCCGCTGCTTCTCACCCGGTTTCAGATAGAAGGAGTGGCGTTTGATTTCCTTGATGATGTCTTCTTGCTGCACTTTGCGCTTAAACCGGCGCAATGCGCTTTCGAGTGTTTCACCATCTTGTAAATGGACTTCAGCCAAAAATAATTCACCCCCTCTGGTGTAAGATCAACTATTTAGTGTACCAGCATTGGATTACAAGATCCTAAAATCCGGCTTGTCCATCTGCCGGCTGCCCGCCGATGCGCCCTTTCCATCGGGTAGCGGCGGGTTTTTCTCCATCACCCGCACGTCGGGCGAACTCTCGGTAGCTGGACGGCCCTTGAGATCGCCGGACCGCTAGACTTCGCGCTCACCGGAATCATGGCCTCGTTCGCCGGGCCTCTGGCCGAATCCGGCATCTCCATCTTCGCCATTTCCACCTTTGACACAGACTACATCCTGGTCAAAAGTTCGCAGCTGCAAGGCGCCGTGCAGCCTCTATCCAAGGCCGGGCACAGGCTTCTGGACACTGTGCCAAAATAGAATATTCGCAGCACAACTCAGTACGCTCAAGGACAACACTCAAAGCAATGGACATAGTCAAAATCATCGGACGCGAGATCCTCGACTCCCGCGGCAACCCCACCGTAGAGGCCGACGTTCTCGTCGCCGACGGCAATATTGGCCGCGCAGCCGTTCCCTCCGGAGCATCCACCGGAGAGCACGAAGCCGTCGAACTGCGCGATAACGACAAGTCTCGCTACCTCGGCAAAGGCACGCTCAAAGCCGTGGAGAACATCATCACCGAAATCGCTCCCGCGCTCGACGGCATGGACGTTATGGACCAGGCGGGCCTGGACCGCCGCATGATCGAACTCGATGGCACACCCAACAAAGGCCGCCTGGGAGCGAACGCCATCCTCGCCGTTTCCATGGCCGCCGCTCGCGCCGCCGCCGCTTCCCAAATGACGCCGCTTTACCGCTATCTGGGTGGTGTGTCCGCGAATCTGCTACCGGTTCCGATGATGAATATTCTGAACGGCGGAGCTCACGCGGACAATTCGGTGGACCCGCAGGAATTCATGATCATCCCGCACGGCGCGACGAAATTCTCCGAATCGCTGCGCATGGGAACGGAAGTATTCCACACCTTGAAGGGCGTTCTCAAGAAGCGCGGCTATTCCACCGCGGTGGGCGACGAAGGCGGCTTTGCCCCGAACCTGAAGTCCAACGAAGAAGCGCTGGAAGTTGTGATGGAAGCCATCTCCAAGGCAGGCTTCAAACCGGGCGAACAGATCAGCATCGCGCTCGATCCGGCAGCCAGTGAATTCTACGATAAGGCAAAGGCAAAGTACGTCTTCAAGAAGTCGGACAAGAGCGAGCGGACGTCCGAGGAAATGGTTGAGTTTTGGGCCAATTGGGTTCGCCAGTACCCCATTATTTCCATAGAAGATGGTATGGCCGAAGACGATTGGGACGGCTGGAAGCTGATGACCGACGTGCTCGGCAAGAAGATCCAATTGGTGGGCGACGATCTGTTCGTAACCAACACGGCTCGCCTCTCGATGGGTATTGAGCGGGGCATCGCCAATTCCATTCTCGTCAAAGTGAACCAGATCGGGTCATTGACCGAAACGCTGGAAGCGATGGCGATGGCGGCGAAGGCCGGATACACGGCCGTGGCGTCGCACCGCTCGGGTGAGACCGAAGATGCCTTCATCGCGGATCTCGCCGTAGGTACCAGCGCCGGCCAAATCAAGACCGGGTCCGCCAGCCGGACCGACCGCATTGCCAAGTACAACCAGTTGCTCCGGA
Source organism: Bryobacterales bacterium (assembly GCA_038230275.1). Taxonomy (GTDB): domain Bacteria; phylum Acidobacteriota; class Terriglobia; order Bryobacterales; family Bryobacteraceae; genus JANXXV01. Next base: position 9,228 of record JBBRNO010000101.1, on the reverse strand, counting down.
TTGAGGAAGAGCTGGGCCCGAATGCGAAGTTCCCAGGCAAGAAGGCCTTCCGCCAGTAACATGCCAAAGCCACTGATTCTGACCATTCTCGATGGCTGGGGATTTTCCCCGGCCACCGAGGGAAATGCTATCGCTGCGGCGCATAAGCCGGTGTACGACAGTCTGATTCGCGATTTCCCCAATACTCTGGTGCATACCTCAGGCCCCTATGTGGGATTGCCGGACGGCCAGATGGGCAACAGTGAAGTGGGACATCTCAACATCGGCGCCGGGCGGGTTGTTTATATGGACGTTACCCGGATCGACCTTTTGATCAGCTCCGGCGACTTCTTCCGCGACCCCGCGCTGCTCGCCTGCATGAAGCACGCCGGCAGCAGTCATCTGCATGTGATGGGTCTGCTGTCCGATGGCGGTGTGCATTCTCAGAGCGCTCATTTGTTTGCCATTCTGAAATTGGCGAAGCAGGAAGGCGTGCAGAACGTCTTCATTCACTGTTTCATGGACGGGCGCGACACGGGGCCGGAAACCGGCGCTTCCTACCTGGAAGAATTGCAGCGCCAGATCGCGGCGATTGGAGTCGGCAAAATTGCCTCGGTGTCCGGGCGCTATTACGCGATGGATCGCGACAAACGGTGGGATCGGGTGGAGCGCGCCTTTGGAGCCATGGTTCTGGGCAACGGCGAGAAAGCGACCGATCCGGTGGCCGCAGTCCGAAAGTCCTATGAGAAGGGGATCACCGACGAGTTCATCGAACCCATCACCATTGTGGACGGGCAGAGCCAACCGGTAGGTCTGATTCAGGATGGAGACGCTTGTCTCTATTACAACTACCGTGCGGATCGCGCCCGCGAAATGACCATCGCGCTCACGGACGACAAACTGGAACAGCCGTCGCGGTCGCTGGCCCCGAAGAATTTGCACTTTACCACGATGACCCAGTATGAGAAATCATTGGGCCTACCATTCGTGCTGGCTAGAGAGCACCCGAACAACATCCTGGCGAATGTGATGGCGCAGGTGAACTGGAAGAACCTGCGTGTGGCGGAGACGGAGAAGTATGCACACGTGACCTACTTCTTCAACGGCGGCAACGAGAAGCCATATGCCGGCGAAGAGCGGGAAATGGTGCAGTCTCCGAAAGTGGCAACCTACGATCTGAAGCCGGAAATGAGTGCCGCCGGAGTTGCGGATACGGTGATTGCCGCCATTGAGAAGGATTGCTTTGAAGTCATTGTGATGAACTTTGCCAACGCCGACATGGTGGGCCATTCCGGCAAGATGGAGCCGACTGTTCGCGCGGTGGAGACGGTGGATGCCTGCCTGGGCCGCATCTATCAATCGCTTCGGCAGAAGGGCGGGTCGTGGTTGATTACGGCGGATCACGGAAACGCCGAGAAGATGATCGATCCGGCGACAGGCGGACCGCACACCTATCACACCACCAATCCGGTGCCCTTTATTTACGTGAGCGAAGACAAAACCCCGTTGCGGCAAAACGGCGCCCTGCAGGACATTTCGCCGACCATTCTTGGAATAATGGGAATAGAACAACCAAAAGAAATGCGTGGAAACGATCTGCGAAAACCGTAAGAGGGAGGGGCGATTCTCTCGCCCCCCTTCACTACATTTTGGGCATCAGCACTGTATCGATCACGTGAATCACACCGTTCGAGCATTCGATGTCGGTCTTCACCACATGCGCCTTGTCGATGGTGACCTTGCCGCCCTTCACCACGATTGCAGCCTCGGAGCCTTGTACCGTCATCGCCTTCATAGTCTTGACATCCGCAGCCATCACCTTGCCGGAAACCACGTGATACGTCAGGACGGCTTTCAACCTTTCCGGGTCTTTCAGCAAGCCTTCCAGCGCCCCTGGGGGCAACTTCGCGAAGGCGGCGTCGGTTGGCGCGAATACCGTGAATGGACCGGCGCTCTTCAACGTATCCACCAATCCGGCTGCCTTCACCGCGGTAACCAGAGTAGTGAAATTACCAGCCGCGACGGCGGTATCGACGATATCTTTATCTGCCGCTTGCGCTCCAACCATGGAGAGCATCAATAAACTTGCAGTAGCAATGAAACGCTTCAATCAGTTTCTCCTTCGGAATATTTCCGCTAACAGGAAATGAGATGTTCACGGAATTACCGAGGTAGAAAACTTTTGGAATTATTCGCGAGTGCCGGAAGCGCTGACCGAGCGCACAGTGCGGCGTTCCGTCTCCCGTCCGTCTTTATAAAGAACCAAAGTGGCGGCAACGTCATCGGTTCGCCTGGTGTACTCAATTGCGCCGGAGGCCAGTACGCCTCGCGACACTGGAAAGCGGGCTTGCTTGTTGCCGTCTCCGACTTCAAACTCGCCACGCTCCGCCTGGGCAACGCCGTCTGCCTTGCCATTCCAGTGAATGTGCATCTGACCTTCAACGTCGGTTGCCATCAGCTCAAAAGGCACAACGATCCCGGACGCTGGAGCGACGATTCCCCTACCAAACACCATGGATAGCGTAGCTGCCAACAACACTACAGCACCGGCCCAAGGGGCGCGGTCCGACCGCGAGATGCCGGAATTGGGGATTTGTTCAAACATTGCGTGTAGTGTACTCATCGGCAGATTAGACTCACACTTTAGGAAAAGTGATCAGGTGATATCATCATTAATAGATTGAGCCTTCGGTTCATCTGCGCCTTGTCCGCTCTTGCTTGCGGTGTCTCGCATGCCGCACCGCCTCAGGTGCTGGCGATCTCGATTGAACATGTCATCCATCCCATCACTGTTGAGGTAGTTTCCCGGGCGATTGAGCAGGCGCAACGCGACCATGCCGAAGCCCTGCTGATTCGCCTGAATACGCCGGGCGGAATGCTGGACGCTACCCGCCAAGTAATTGAAAAATTGAATGCTTCCGGAGTGCCCATCCTCACCTTCGTGACACCGTCTGGAGGCCGGGCGGCCTCGGCGGGCTTCTTCCTGTTGCAAGCCGGAGACATTGCCGCCATGGCCGACGGCACCAATACTGGCGCCGCTTCCCCGGTGCTACTGGGCCAGCAGATGGACCCAGTGATGCGGCAGAAGGTTGAGAACGATTCGGCGGCGGGGCTGCGCAGCCTGGTCGCACGTCATCACCGCAATGTGGAACTGGCGGAGAAGACGATTCGCGAGGCGAAGTCGTTTACCGAGACGGAAGCATTGCGGGACAATCTGATCGATCTGACCGTGAAAGATGAGCGGCAGTTGCTTGACAAACTGCACGGGCGGGAGTTGACCCGGCTGGACGGAAGCAAGGTGAAGCTGAATCTGAAAGGGGCGGTGGTTATCGAATTCGAACCTTCCTACCGCGAGCGGATCGTCAGCTCCATCAGTGACCCGAACATCGCCTTTGTGCTGTTGGTGCTGGGCATTCTGGGTGTCTACGTGGAATTCAACGCTCCGGGGTTGGTGTTTCCGGGGGTGATTGGCGGCATCTCGGCACTGTTGGCGCTCTCGGCACTCAGTGTATTCCCGGTGAACTGGATTGGGCTCGCCCTGCTGCTGCTGGCCATGGCTTTGTTCGTGCTGGAGGCGAAGTTCGCCTCGCACGGCATTCTTGGCATCGGCGGCGCAGTGGCGATGGTGCTGGGTGCCTTGCTGTTGATCGATGGTCCGCCGGAGGTGCGCATCCGATTGACCACGGCGCTGGGGCTGTCGCTTCCATTCGCCGCAATCACCGTATTTCTGGCAACCATCGCCTTTCGGGCACGCGAGAACAAGGTTCTTACGGGCAAGGGAACGATGATCGATGAGATTGCCGTCGTCAAGACGCCGCTCGGTCTGGAAGGCCGCGTCTTTCTGCATGGGGAATACTGGACCGCGGTATCCCCGGTTCCCGTGGCAGTAGGAGCGCTCGTGCGGGTAACGGCTGTGCAAGGTTTGAAGCTTACGGTTGAACCAGTTTCCTAAGGAGAAACATCCATGTTTGACATTTCGACTCTGGCGTTGGTAATTGTTGCGATCTACCTGATTTCGTCCATCAAGATATTGCGGGAGTATGAGCGCGGCGTTATCTTCCGGCTGGGGCGGGTGCTGCCGCAACCGAAAGGGCCGGGACTGATTCTGGTATTCGCACCGATCGACCGGATGGTGCGGCTGTCGCTGCGCCTGGAAACCATCGAAGTGCCGCCGCAAGATGTGGTCACGCGCGACAATGTGACCGCAAAGGTAAACGCCGTCTTGTTCCTGAAGGTGGTGGACCCGATCAAGGCGGTGATCGCTGTCACCAACTTCATGTATACCACCTCGCAATTGGCGCAGACCACGCTTCGAAGCGTGTTGGGAGAAGTGGAGTTGGATGAGTTGTTGAGCCAGCGCGAGAAGCTAAATCTGCAGTTGCAAGCCACGCTGGACACCGACACGGAACCATGGGGCGTAAAGGTTTCGAAAGTCGAAGTGAAGCAGGTGGATCTGCCCGAGCAAATGATCCGCGCGATCGCGAAACAGGCCGAGGCGGAGCGGGAGCGGCGTGCTAAGATCATCCATGCCGAGGGTGAATACATGGCGGCCGAGAAGCTTGCCATGGCGGCTGAATTGATCCAGAAGCAACCGGCGGCGATTCAGCTCCGATACCTGCAAACGCTGGTGGAAGTGGGAGCCGAGAAGAACACGACTATCGTTTTCCCCCTGCCTATCGATATACTGACAGGGTTGACCAACGCGCTGAATCGAGCGGGCACTGCCCGAAAAGAGTAACCCATCGAACCCTCTATATCCATGCCCAGAAACGACGACGGTGAGTTTGAACTGATCCTCGGCAACAAGCAGTTGCTGAGTGTTTTCTTCATCGTCATAATCCTGCTTGGCGTGTTCTTCACCATGGGCTATATCGTGGGCAGGAACTCCGGACCGCCAGACACCGCAAAGAAAACCACGCCCGTGGACGGGTCAATCCCTGCGCGCACCGAGGGACAGAGCGCGATGCCACCAGCGGCCCCTGCAGCGTCCACTCCGGCGCCTACGGTGGTAGACCCAGTGGTGGCAAAGCCCGAGCCCGCGAAAAAGCAGCCGATAGAGGTAACGGCGGTGACGCATTCCGTTACACAGCCGATACCAGGCCAGATCTATATACAGGTGCTGGCGGTGGCGAAACCCGAGGCAGAGGTTCTGGTGGACGTACTGTCGAAGAAGGGTTTCCAGGCGCTGGTTGCGCCCGGACCTAGCGACAAGATCTTCCGCGTGCTGGTTGGACCCGCCAAAGACGCGGCCGACGCAGGAAAGTTGAAAGGCGATCTGGAGCAGGCCGGGTTCAAGCTGGCGTTTCCGAAGAAGTTCTAACGGTGGCGGACAGCTTAGTCCAGATTGACAGCGCCGGGCACGCCCAGCCGAGGCTACCGGAGTGGCTGCGCAAGAGCCAGACGCACTTTGAATCGGTAACGCTGCTGAAGCAGGATCTGCGGAAGCTCAAACTGCACACCGTCTGCGAATCGGCGCGGTGTCCAAACATCCACGAATGCTTTCATCGCGGAGCGGCTACGTTCATGATTCTGGGCAACCTGTGCACTCGCGGATGCGGCTTCTGTTCGGTGCCGAAGGGTTCGCCGCAGAAGCGTGAGTTCACGCTGGATGCGGACGAGCCGCGCAACGTGGCCCGCATGGCGGCGGAAATGAAGCTGCGCTATGTGGTAATCACCAGCGTGAACCGGGACGATCTGACCGACGGCGGTTCCCACCACTTTGCCCAGACGGTACGCGAGGTACGAGCGGCACTTCCGGAGGCGCGAGTGGAAGTGCTGACGCCGGACTTCTGCGGAGATATGGACGCGGTGGCGCGGGTGTTGGATGCCGGGCCGCATGTGTTCAATCACAACATGGAGACGGTGCCGCGGCTCTACAGCCGGGTGCGGCCACAGGCGAATTATCGGCAATCGCTCGACGTGTTGCGGTTTGGAAAGAAGTACCGGCCGGATGTGCTGACGAAATCGGGACTGATGGCCGGCTTGGGCGAGCAGCATTCCGAGGTTCAGTCGTTGTTGCGCGATCTGCAAGCGCATGAGGTGGATGTCGCTACGATTGGCCAATACCTGCAGCCCACGCGGCGGAATCTGGCAGTGGCGGAATATGTCACGCCGGAGCAGTTTGACGCCTACCGGGATTATGGCCTTTCCATCGGCTTCAAGATGGTGTTCAGTGGACCGTTCGTCCGCAGTTCCTATATGGCGGACATGGTAAGTGAGCACGCCTCGCAAAGCACGTGTTGAACCTGCTGCTGGCCGTGGTGAGCGGGCTGCTGCTGGCAGCCGTACATCCGAATTGGAACCTGGTGTGGCTGGCCCCATTCGCGTTGACTCCGCTGCTGATCGCGCTGTCGCGGGAATATCGGACGAGATACCGGTTTCTGTTGGGCTACGCGGCCGGCGCGGCGTTCTGGGGGGCCATGTGCTACTGGATCCAGTTTGTGATGGCTGTCCACGGAGGCTTGGGAAGCGCGGGCGGCTTCGGCGTGTTTCTGCTGTTCTGCTTGACGCCGAGCGTCAACATGGCGGTATTCGGCATGCTGGCAGGAGTGGTGGTTCACAAGTGGTACGCGGCTCCCGCTATCGCGGCACTCTGGGTGGCCGCCGAGCGAATCCCGACGCCGTTCGAATTCATGTGGCTGAAGTTAGGCGATGCCGGAATCGACATGAGCATTCCGATGCGGTTGGCGCCGGTGACAGGGGTATATGGACTGTCGTTCCTGTTCGCGCTGTTGTCGGTGACCATCACGCTGGTGGCGTTGCGGCGAAATCGGCACGAACTGTTGTGGGTTTTAGTTGTACCCATGCTCTACTTACTTCCTGCTTTGCCGGAGGCGGAACGCCCCACGGAATCCGCCGTCGCCTTGCAGCCGAACATCGACGAGGAGAGAGTTTGGCGGGAACAGGACGTCGAAGACATGCAGCGGCGGCTGGAGTATCTATCGCTCCAAAACGCGCTGGCGGCGGGCGAACCGCCGCCTCAGGTGATTCTATGGCCGGAAGTTCCCGCGCCGCTTTACTACGATAGCGACGCTCCGTTTCGCGGCCGGATGAATTCGCTGGCGCGGGTGACTCGCACTGCCACACTCTTCGGGACTGTCGCGCGAACGGCCAAGGGCGATCCGATGAACTCGGCTCAGATGGTCTCGGCTAACGGGGACGCGGCAGGACGGTACGACAAGGTACTGCTGGTTCCGTTCGGTGAGTATGTACCTGCTCCTTTCGGTTTTGCCAATAAGATCTCCACCGAGATCGGCAACTTTCAGGCTGGCGGGAAGATTACTACCTTCTCGATCCGAGGGCATTCGCTAGGCGCGTTCATTTGCTACGAATCGGCATTCCCTCACTTCGTGCGGCGGTTCCGCACGGACGTGCTGGTGAACCTTTCCAACGACGGCTACTTTGGCCACAGTGCCGCCCGTGAGCAGCATCTGGGATTGGTGCGAATGCGGGCCGCCGAGAATGCACGCTGGATCGTACGTGCCACCAACAACGGGATTACCGCGGTGGCCGACCCGGCCGGGCGGGTGACGCAGCGGTTTGCTGAATTCGAGGAAGCGGTGGGGCGCCTGGGCTATTCCTACCGCTCTGAGCTTACGGTCTATTCGCGATTCGGGGACTGGTTCGTATGGCTTTGTTTGTGCATTTCAGCGGTGGCACTGTTTGCTTCGCAGGTGCCTAACCGTGTCTGATTACTAAAACGTCTCCGTCTTTTACGATGTATTGCTTGCCTTCCAGTCGGAGCAGGCCCTTTTCGCGGCAACCGGGATACCCCTTGTGGTCGATGAGGTCTTTCCAGTTCACGACTTCCGCGCGAATGAACTTAGTTTCCAGGTCGGAGTGAATTGCTCCGCCCGCCTTTGGCGCGGTGCTTTTCATGGGGATGGTCCAGGCGCGGCACTCGTCGTCGCCCGCCGTCAGGAACGACATCAAGCCCTGCACCTCATACGTCGCGGTGATTAGCCGCTGCATTCCGGATTCCTTCAAACCGTAGCTGGCCAGATAATCGGCGGCCTCGGCTGCGGGCAGTTCCGCTAGCTCCGCTTCAATTTTGCCGCAGATGGCTGCTACGTGATTGCCTTTGAGCGGACCGCTGCGGAACTCCTCTTCTCGCTCGTGCAGACGGGCTGCGTCTTCTTCGCCCAGGTTGAGGACGTAGAGCATCGGCTTCTGCGAGAGGAACTGGAAGCCTCGGACCCGCTTCTCGTCATCGTGATCTAGTTCCATCACGCGAAGAGGCTTGTCTGCCTCCAGAGTCGCTTTGCAGCGTTGCAGCAATTCGAACTCGCGATCGAGCTCGGGGTTCTTCAACTTCTTACGATCCTTCTCCAAGCGGTCCAAGCGCTTTTCGATCATTACCAGATCGCTTAAGATGAGCTCGGTCTCAACGTCGTTCTTGTCGCGGATGGGATCTACACTGCCGTGTTCGTGCGGGACGCTTTCGTCTTCAAAGACGCGGAGGACGTGAGCTAGTGAATCCACCACGCGGAGTCCGGCGAGGTAGCTGGGATCGCGGAGCGCCTCTTTGGAAATCGAGTGGAAGTCAAGATATTCCACCGTTGCGTGCGTAACTTTGGGAGGCTGGAACAGTTCGGCCAGGGCTTCCAGGCGCGCGTCCGGCACCTTTGTGACGCCGACGCGGGTTCCTTGATGCTTGCCGGTCAAGATGGTGAATAGAGCGGTCTTGCCCACCATGGGCAGGCCGATGATTGCAGTCTTCATAGAGGCACGTCGACTAAGGTGAGGATTTCCTGCATGATTCGGCCGGCAAGATCGGAACTGCGCTGTGACAGGGCGACCCGCGTGTTCACGATCACACGATGGGCAAAGATGGGAACCGCCAGACGCTTGATGTCGTCGGGAATGGCATAGCCTCTGCCTTCCACCATCGCCAGCGCCTGGGTAGCGCGATACATAGCCTGAGCGCCGCGCGGGCTGACGCCTAGAGCCAACGACTCGTGAGTGCGGGTTTTCTCTACTATCGCCAGCATGTAATCCACTAATGCTTCGTCTACTTTTACCTGATTTACCTGGCTTTGGAGCTTCAGGATCTCGCGCGTGGAAAGCACTTGGGAAATGACGGAATCGCCTTGGCGGTTGGCGTTGCGCAGGATTTCCTTCTCGCTGGCCAGATCCGGGTAGCCGATGCGCAGCCGCATCAAGAAGCGATCCAGCTGCGATTCGGGAAGCGGATAAGTGCCGTGATGCTCCACCGGGTTCTGCGTGGCCACTACCAGGAAGGGTTCGGCC
>JBBRNO010000100.1:0-24405 GCA_038230275.1 Bryobacterales bacterium | reverse complement strand
GCGGCTGCATTGCGCGCGCAACTTCTCCGCTTCGGCTTCGGCCTCGGCAGGCTGAGGGAAGGCGCGCACCGGCAATGGAGCCAAGCGATAGGCGACGCGCAGCGGGCACTCCTCCGCTGGCAGCGGTTCGTAATCGTAAAGAGCGATCGGTGCGCCGGATTCCTGAAATCCGCGCAGGGTGCGGCGCGTGGGATGCGTCTCGATTTCCAGCGCCAGCCTTGCCCCTTCCAATCCCAGAATGCGGCCGGCTTTACGGTATACACTCAAATCGCCGGTGAAGCCCACCCGGGGCCCCAGATTTCCGGCAGCCCCTTGCAGAAAGAGGCAATGGCCGCCTAGTTCCCGCTCCATCACTTGTCTGGCGACGCCGGGGTAGTCCGGTGTGAAGTGCTCCGATTGCCAGGCTATGGTGGTGGGATGGCAGGCATAGTGCAGCAGAGAGGCCACTGCTTGCCCGTGTTCGTCATCAAAGCGGACCACGCGCACCGTGCGGTCGACCAACGCATTTTCATCGACGCCGACGCCCATGCGGCCATCGGTCAAGCGCACGCGGCGGCCGGCGTTGATGGAGCATGACCCTGTGGCAGCCCCCATTCGAACAGGACGCAGGCGCTGCTGTGCCTGCCAAACGGCACCGGCGATCCGGCCGGGCAACTGGTCCAGATACTGCTGGACCATGTCGAGCCCTTCGCGGATCATGGCCAGGCGAAACGTGTTCGGTCCCGAATGCGTGTGTGTGCAGGAGAGCCGGATGTGGCTGCGGGGCAAACCGCATAGCTTCTCGATTTCGCTCAGAATGCGGCTGGTAAATGCGCCGTCAAAGCCGATGGCGTCAATGTCGAGGATCGCTACCTGGGTGGAAGCTTCTTGAAGCACCAGCGCCGTGGCCAGAAAAGGCAAGTCGGAAGCGATGCCGCGCTGATGCAGTTGCGCTCCCCAGCCGCCTTGTGGCGTTCCCGGCGCCGGTGTGATGTCACTTCGTCCTGTTCCCGCTAATAGCATCCGCATTCTCCATCGCCTGAAACCCAGGCGCTTAACAATCCTACAATCGAAGATACATGAAGATTCTTCTTTCGTCCTGGCTGCTCTGTTCCGCCGCCGTCTGCGCGTTTGCGCAACCCACCGCGGTGGAACTGCTGGAACAGAAGACGCTGGAACGAATTCGTGCCGTGAGTGGCACTGTCAACGGCGTGCTAGGGTTCCATGCCATCGACCTCAGCACGGGCCACACGCTTTTTCTCAACAACGCTACCGTCTTCCCGCAAGCCAGTTCCATCAAAATCGCGATCCTGATACAAATGTTCAAATCCGCCCGCGCGGATGCGTTCAAACTGACGGACCCGGTGATTCTGGATCCGCGGGAAACCGTCGGCGGGTCCGGCCATCTGCAAATTCTGCTGCGAACCGGTCCGGTTACCATGACCGTTCGCGACCTGATGAGCGCCATGATTGAGACCAGCGACAATACCGCAACCAACCGCTGCATTGCCATGGTGGGGATGGATCGCGTGAACCGGACGCTGGCGGAAATGGGTTTTCGTACCACCCGCCTGCAGCGGAAAATGCTGGACGCCGCCGCTGCCGCCAAGGACCAGGAAAATATCAGTACACCTGCGGAAATGGCGCATCTGGTGGACCTGATCTATCACGGGAAGGCGGTGGATGCCGAAGCTTCAAAAGAAATGTTAGCGATGATGCAGCGGGTGAACGCGGACATGCGCAAGGTGATTCCCGCGTCGATTGCGGTGGCCGCCAAACCGGGTGAATTGCCCGGCGTGCATTGTGAAACGGGGATCGTCTTCCTGCCCAACCGGCCCTTTGCGCTGAGCGTGGCATCGACATTTCTTGACGAGGGCCGCAATCCGGTGGGCGAAGTGACGCGGATTGTGTTCGAACATTTTCAGAAACTGGCCTTATCGAATAAGTACGGGAACAAACTACAATAGATCTCGTATGGAACTGCTAGGGAAGAGAATCGCCATTCTGGTGGACAACGTTTATCAGGAAATGGAAGTCTGGTATCCGCTATTCCGATTTCAGGAGGCGGGCGCCGAAGTGGTGACCGTAGGCCCGGCGGCAGGGCAGATTTACACCAGCAAACTGGGCTATCCGGTGAAGTGCGACCGCAGCTACCAGGACGCCAACGCCGAGGACTTCGATGGCGTGGTGATTCCCGGAGGCTACGCGCCCGATCACATCCGCCGGCATCCACTGGCCATTCAATTTGTGCGCGATATGGATGCCGCGGGGAAACTGGTAGCGTCCATTTGCCATGGCCCCTGGGTGCTGTGCTCAACCGGGACGCTGCGCGGCCGGAACGTCACCTGTTTCTTCGCCATCAAAGACGATGTGATGAACGCCGGCGGCATCTATCGCGACGCGGAAGTGGTGGTGGATAAGAACCTGGTGACCTCGCGCAAGCCTGAGGATCTGCCGGCGTTCTGCCGGGAATCCATACGAGTGCTGCTTGGCCGATAACGTAATTTCGGTCCGGGGACTGACCAAGTCCTACGGCGAGTTTGAGGCGGTACGCGGCATCGATTTCGAAGTCGATAAGGGACAGGTCTTCGGACTTCTGGGTCCGAATGGGGCGGGGAAGACCACAACCGTGGAGATACTGGAAGGATTGCGGCCGCGCACCGGCGGAGAAGTTTCCGTGCTTGGCTTCGACCCGGCAGTCAACATCAATCGGATCAAGGACCGCATTGGTGTCTGCCTGCAGGCTACCAATCTTCCGGAGAAGATCACGGTGCGGGAAGCGCTGCACGTCTTCTCCAGTTTCTACAGCCGGACTACCGATTCCAGCAAGCTGCTGAAGCGGCTGCAGCTGTGGGAAAAACGCGACGCATTTTACGGCCAGCTTTCGGGCGGCCAGAAACAGCGGGTAGCCTTGGCCCTGGCGATGGTGAACGATCCGCAACTGTTGTTTCTGGACGAGCCGACAACCGGGTTGGACCCGCAAGTGCGGCTGGAGATCCACGGCCTGATTGAAGATTTGAAGGCGCAGCACTGCACCATCCTGTTGACCACTCACTACATTGAGGAAGCGGAGAAGTTGTGCGATAGGGTGGCGATTGTGGATCAGGGGAAAATCATCGTCCACGGTACGCCGCGTGAGATCCAGGCACAGACGCTGGGGCACTCCATCATTGACATGCACTTGAGCGCCCCGCTTCCGGAAGGCGAGATTCCGGCGACCCTGGACGGGGAGAAGCTGATCCTCAGCGGTGACCGCCGTTCGTTAAACGTTTCCTCGTCGAAGCCCACCCGAACCCTGGTGGAACTGGTGAAGTGGATCGATCAACTTGGCATTGAGCTGCTGGATATTCAACTCAAGCGCCCCACCCTGGAAGATGTATTTATTGAATTGACCGGGAAACGATTGCGCGAATGAAAGGTTACCTGGCACTGATCGAGATCAACCTGAAGCTCGCGCTGCGCGAGAAGTCGGTGTTGTTTTTCAACTACGTTTTCCCGCTGCTTTTCTTCTTCGGCTTTGGCCAGTTGATGGGCGCGCAGAGCGGCGGCATCACGCGCGTGGTCACCATGGTGCTGGTGATTGGAATCATCGGCAGTGGCCTGTTCGGTGCGGGAATGCGTGCCGTCGCGGAGCGGGAGGCGAACATTTTACGGCGCTATAAAGTAGCGCCCATTTCTCCGGCGCCTCTGCTGGTGGCCTCCATGGTGACGGGTTGGATTCTCTACATGCCGTCAGTGTTGCTGCTGCTCTCGCTAGCGCACTTCTACTATTTGATGCCGGTGCCGGACCATCTATTTTCGCTGTTGCTGTTGATTGGTATCGGGTCGTTTGCCATGCGTTCCATCGGACTGATTGTCGCCTCGGTGGTGAACTCCGTGGCCGAGAGCAACATTTTGATCCAGGTGATGTATATGCCGATGCTGTTTCTGAGCGGGGCTACCATTCCCATCACCGGGCTGCCCGCCGTGGCGCAAATTATCTCGCAGTTTCTGCCCGCGTCTCATCTGTTTTCCGGCATGCAAGGGATTCTCCTGCGAAGCGAAACGATTTCTCAGAATGCGGTGGCGACGGCGGCGCTGCTGGCCACCACCTGCGTCGCCACATTGATCTCGGTGAAGCTGTTCCGGTGGGAGAAAGACGAGAAGATCGGCCGCTCCGCAAAGCTATGGCTGCTGGCTGTATTCCTGCCATTCCTCATCTTGGGCAGCTACCAGGCCTACAGCAGGGAAAACATCGAGAAGGGCAAAATGTATGAACGCGCGTTCCGTCAAAGCCGCACGCGGCTGATTCGTGGCGCGCGTATTTTCGTGGGCGACGGAAAGGTCATTGAATCCGGCGGCGTGCTGATCAAGAACGGAAAGATTGAAGAGATTTACGACGGCAACGTGCCGGACGCCGGCGCGGTGAATGCGGAGTTGGTGGAGGCGGTCGGCAAGACGGTTCTTCCCGGCCTGATTGACGTGCATGTGCATCTGGGTGCGTCTGGCGGCATTGAGGAAACGCAGAAGGACTACAGCCCCAAAGCTATTATCGATCGCAATCTGGCGGCGTATCTTTATACCGGCATCACGGCCGTAAAATCCGTGGGCGATTCCATTGACGAAAGCATCAATGCCCGAACGCGGACGCAGCTTGGTGAAAAACTGGGTGCGGAGTTGTTCCTGGTTGGGCCGATGTTCACAACCGATGGCGGGCATGGGACGGAATACTTCAAGCACACCCCGGAGATCGTCAAGAAGCAAAGTATGGACCAGTTCATCCGTACGCCAAAGAATGCCGCGGAAGCGAAGGAACAGGTAAACGCGCTGGCCGCCCGCAAAGTGGATGGCATCAAAGCGATTCTGGAAGGCGGCGTGGCAGGGATGCTTTTCAACAGGATGGATGTTAGTGTCTTGCAGGCCATCGCTCAGGATGCGCACGCAGTGCGCCTGCCGCTTGTGGTTCACACCGGTGATGCGAAGGACGTGGCCGATGCGGTGGCCGCCGAAGCCGATGGCATTGAGCACGGTAGCGCCCGCGACCGGATTCCGGACGAGGTTTTCGCCAAGATGGCTAAGCAGGGCGTGGCCTACGATCCCACGTTGACCGTGATGGAAGCCTTCACGCAGTTTGCCGCGGGAAATACAGAATTGCTGGACCGGTCGCTGGTAGCGCAAACCGCATCTCCAAACCTGATCAAGAACACCAAAAAGCAGATCAACTCACCGGACGTTGGGAAGATGCGTCAACGCATGAAGGACTATCCGGCGGATCTGCCGCAGGCCGGTGACAATCTGCTTCGCGCCTACAAAGCGGGAGTGCTGCTGGTAACCGGAAGCGACGCCGGGAATATGCTGGTGCTGCACGGCCCGACGGTCCATCGCGAATTGCAGCTTTGGGTGCAGGCCGGCATTCCGGCGCGGACTGCACTGCAAGCAGCCACCTTCAACGCGGCGAAACTGCTGCGCGCCGAGAAGCGAATCGGGCTGATCCACAAAGGCTATGAGGCGAATATTCTGGTGGTGGATGGCAATCCGTTACAGGATATTTCCGCCACCGAACGCATTTCTATCGTCTTCTTAAAAGGCGAGCGAATTGACCGCTCAGGGTTGTTTGATCAGCAATAGTGGCACCCTGCAACCAGTGCTACTGTACTGTCCGACAAATAACTGGATACAAGAAACAGCTTGCTCACGCGCGGGGCTCGGTCTCGAACTCGTTGCTGCAACAGTAGTTTCCGAGCCGCGACTGTCAAGGAGTGGTTTCCGGTAGTGTCCACCCAATTCGCGGACACTACCCTACGTATCCAGCCCAAGCTTTTTCCGGCCCGAGGGCGTGAGCCGGTTCGAGTTCCATCCGGGCTCCCAAGTCTGTTCCACAACCACCTTCCTGACTCCTGGAACTTTCAAGAGTTGCTGGCGAACGGGCGTCGTGTTGCCGCCTGAGCCATAGGTAAAGTAGCCCAACCGCGGACGTCCCCGGTGAGGCATGGTCATCACCACATGCACTACGTCACCGCGGACTCGTATGTCGTAGACCAGGCCCAAATCCACAACATTGATATCGGTTACGTAGAGCTGTTCGTCTTTGCAGTTCAACAGAGCGTCCCACAATAGCTGCTTCGGAATGGGACTGTCGCCTGCTTCGCCGGGCCTGGCCAAGCGGCCGGGTTGATCGTTCGCCGCAGCCGAGCGGTTCAACTCGCCCGCGGAAGCGGCATACGGGTTTACCAGGCGGTGCCGCAAATCCTCTAATAGTTTCGGGCCCTCCTTGGCGCTATATGCAATTGCCGCGTAGGCGTTCTTCTGGTGCATTACCGCTCCGGCTGGAACGTCTTTCCCCGGCAGCGGATAGCGGCTCCACACATGCCCGTGCCAGCGGTAAAACATCGTGGGAGCGGCATTGTGTCTCAAGGAGGGCAAGCCTTCGGCGCGATGTTCCAGAAATAACGCGACGAAGGAATCCTTACTCTCTTCATTGCAGAATCCGACAGCCCAGACATCGTCTTTTAGCTTGGGATCGACTGCGCCAGTGCGGAGTTTCCCATCCGGACCCATCCATAGAATGTCAGTGAAAGACTGTCCGGAAAATACCCACTCGTCATCACGGAGCGCCTCCACTTCCACGTCCTTCACGGCGGACATCGTGCCGATCTTGTGAAACCAGGGCAGTCCGGCATAGAAGCGGTATTCGACATCCACATGGATTCGCGCCGGAGAGAAAACGGGATGAACCGGCGAATACGGAAAGCCCCAGCGGCGGATGGTTGTGCAGAGCGGACCGCGAACCACTTCATAATCGGGGCACGACTCCCACAGGGTGATGCGCAGCTTTTGCATCTTGCCGGAGGTCACGTAGTCGTGCGCCCAGTCAATGCCAGGAGGTTCGCCATGCCCCTCGCCGCCCGCGAACAGTTCCAGGCCATGCTCCCGCTTGATGGTGAGCCGCTCCAACTGGCCCATCTGGCGTGAGAGCGACGCGCGGAAGAAATCGTTTTCAATATCCAGCGCGAAACCGTCGCCGCGCGTTTCCAGATCGGTGGGATACTGCGGAATCTCGGCGTCGGGATTACCGTAGAGCACCAGGTACGTCTGGCGTTGATGGGCGGCGCCGGCGGCGAGGATCAGCACCTTGCAGGATCGTTCCTGCCCGCGGCGAACTTCGCCGTAGACCTGGCAAGGAACTTCGCGCAGGTGCCCACCGGCGACGCGTGCCACGCGCACTTCCCGTCCCAGCGAGGTGGCGTGTTCCGATGGAACGCTGAAGGTCAGTTCCACCGGTTCGGGCGGCCGTTGCTGTCCCACGGTTTCGTCCAGCACGACTACCTGAAAATGCTTCCAGCCTTGTGCCCACGTCCGCCAGGGTGCGGGCAGAGAGTTCACGGTTTCCCGCCGGACGGTCCCGGCGATTGGATCTCCAGCAGTCTGTTCTTCCGATTGCGCCTGGGTGGCGGTGTTGCGTAACGAGTGGGCCAGGGCCCGCGCCAGCCGGAAGTCCTTGCGCTTCCAGGCAGCCTCCAACAGCTTCATCTTCTCTTCAAAGGTATCGGTTCAGGCCCAGTAGCTGGATTCGATCATAGGTTTCCCGCCTCCAGATTAACCCCGCGCGTTTCAGGCAGTGCGAAGATCAGCGCCGCGGCGATCAGGAAGAAGGCGGAGTTCAGCGCTAAGGCCATCCCGATGCCGCTGCGATCCGCCAGGGCGCCCACCGCGAAAGGCGCCAGCGCGCTCATGCCCCGGCCGAAGTTGTAGGTGAAGCCCTGCCCTGCGCCCCGGACCGCCGTTGGGTACAGTTCGGCCAGCATGGCGCCGAACAGGGCGAAGAATCCTGTGCCCACGAAGCCGACGGCTGGCCCCAGAATCAGAAGTAGCGTTTCCGATCCCCAGCGGGGAATGGAGCCGTATAGCGGCGTCAGTACGGCTGCGGTCAGCACGTAGCCCAGGAAGACGGGCCGCCGTCCGAACCGGTCGGCCAGATAGCCGAAACTCAGGTAGCCGAAAAGCGCGCCGATCTGCATAGTGAAAACCCAGCCGCTGGTGCGGACAATACTCAGTCCCGCACCGCCCGCCGATTTCGGCGCGGCCAGAAAGCCGGGCAGCCAGGTGAAAAGTCCCCAGTAAGCGAATAGCGTGGCCGTGGCTAATGCCGTTGCCAGAAATGTGAGCCGGCCAAGCGGAGGACGAAACAGATCCCAGGCGTTTCCGCGCGACTTGTTTCGCAGCCAGACCTCCGGCTCCTTCACTTTCCAGCGGATGGGAATGGTGAGCAACGCCGGCAGCACTCCCACCAGAAACAGCGCCCGCCAACCGTACCGGGGAAGCACGAATGCCGTCACTGCGGCGGCCAGCATGTAGCCAAAGGCCCAGCCCGATTGCATAAGGCCGATGGCCTTGGCGCGGTGCTCCGCGGGCCAGGATTCGGCTACCAGCGTGGCTCCGGCCGACCATTCGCCCCCCAGTCCCAGCCCTACCAGCGCGCGCCAAAACAGCAATCCAGCCAGACCGGAGGACAGCGCAGTCCCTGCCGAGGCGAACGAGTATAGAAGGATGGTATAGATCAGCATCTTCCGCCGGCCAATCCGGTCGGACAGGATTCCCGCGGCGATGCCCCCTGCCGCCGACGTCACCAGCGTGATGGAACTGACCAATCCAGCTTGCGCGTTGGAGAGAGAGAATTCCGCGCGCAGGGTCTGGATCGCGAACACGTAAAGCAGCACGTCCATGGCGTCCAACATGAAGCCGAACATGGCGGACCACAGCGCTAACCAGCGCGGTTCAGAGAACGGACGGTGGAAAAAGTTCACGTTTAGGGCTAGTATACTGGAAGCAAGTAACTTTTCTTGTCCAGGAAGCGCCAATTCCTGCAAGAGTGCGTGTGTATATACTGAGGATCTGATGTCGGCTCTCTCGCAACCGGTTCCCGTCACAAAGCCCGAACAGTTTTCCCCTCCGCCAGCGCCGGAAACGCCGCGTTCTCGCGGACCGTGGAAAGGCATTTTCTTCCTGGCGTTATTGGTAATAGGCGGATACGCGGCCTACCAGTCTTTCTTCAAGCCGAAATCGCCCGCCGCGGAGACTGCCGTCGTCGTTCGAACGGCGAAGGTGACATCCGGAAACCTGCAACGCACCATCCGTGTAGGCGGCCAGACGTCGGCGCGGGAATTCCAAAACGTAGTTGCGCCGTTGATGCGCGGACCGGAAGGCAATCGCGATTTGGTGCTGATGAAGGTTGCGCCGTCCGGCGCTCTTGTTAAGAAGGGTGCGCTGTTGGCGCAGATCGACGGTCAGTCGATGGCGGATCACGTTGACGACCTGAAGGACACCATTGAAGCGGCGGAAGCCGATGTCCGTAAGCGAAAAGCCGAACAGGGCATTGAGTGGGAATCGCTGCAGCAGACGCTCAGGATGGCGAAATCCGCTTATGAGAAGGCGAAGCTGGATGCTTCGGCGGGCGAGGTCCGGACCGATATCGAACGGCAGTTACTCAATTTATCGCTAGAGGAAGCCGCCGCCGCATACAAGCAGCAGCAGGCTGATCTGGTCTCGAAAGCGATTTCGCAAAAGGCCGAGATCAAGATTCTGGAATACACCAGGGAACGCCACATCCGGCATCGCAACCGGCATGTATCCGATCTCGCAAAGTTCACCGTCAATGCGCCCATCAACGGCTTGGCCGTTATGTCTCCCACATTCCGCGGCGGTGAGATGGGCCAGTTTCAGGAAGGCGACCGCGTGTCGCCGGGCCAGCAGTTCATGAAGATTGTGAATCCGAACACGATGCAGGTGGAAGCCACCGTCAATCAGTCGGAGAGTAGCGAATTCCGTATTGGTCAGCACGCGAAGATTCGCTTCGACGCGTTCCCCGGCTTGGAACTGGAAGGCAAAGTTTACAGCATTGGGGCACTCGCGGTTGGCGGCTGGCGGCAGAATTTCTATGTGCGTACGGTGCCCATCCGGCTGATGATTGAAGGCGCCGACCCGCGAGTAATTCCCGATCTTTCGGCCAGTGCCGATGTGGTCTTAGGCACTGCTGAAAATAAGACGCTGGTACCGCTGAGCGCCGTGGAGATTGAGAATGGCAAGACCGCTGTCTTTATTAAAACGGGCGAGACGTTCGAAAAGAAATACATTCAGCTTGGCCTGAAGAACGGTTCAAACGCTGTAGTGGAATCGGGCTTGAGCGCCGGTGATGAAGTTCGCCTGAACTAAGATCTTGCTCCCCCGGCTTTCGATGAATCACGGGGATTTCACACACTACGTCCTGTCGCTGCCGGAGCGCATCCTGCGCTCGGCAAGTGCCTTGGCCGGTGGACTTGCGAAGCAGTTGAGCGACGTCGTTATTCCGGGTCCACTCCGCCGCACACACCTTTATCGAAGCCTGGTGGAAGGGACGCTGCGTTTCCTGATAGAGCAGGTGGGCGAGGTGGAAGGCACCTTCCCTAGCGAAGGGGAATTGACGGAAAATTTCCTGCTGCGCCGGGGCGCGGGCAACGGCATTGAGTTTATCGGCATCCTCACTTTTCATGCCTCTCCGGTTTGGGTGATGGCGGCGCTGGCCGACATATCGGGCGCCGGCCGGCAGTTGATTCAAGAGATCACCGCCAGTCTGCAGCAAGAGGGATTGCTGGAGAAGGGGACCAACTTCGAGAATGTCGAGCAACTGCTGGACGGCTTGGAAAAGACGGCGGGACGGGCGGCAACCGCCTTCAACACGCCGCCGTTGGACATCGCCGGGCTGCGCAAAGAATGGACCGCCATGCGCCAGCAAGTGAAGACCATTCCCGCGCTGGAACTTCCCTCCGCCGATGCGGTGTGGAACAGTTGGAAGGCACTGCAGCGCGAGGCCGAGGTGCAGCAGCGGTCGGTGTTTGAAATGTCGTCTCTGATGGCGCTTTCAGCCGTGCGCTGGGTTGGGCTTTCGGCGACGCTGGCAGCACAGAAGACCGGCCAAATCGTCAGCGGAGCACTGCTGGATCACTATAGCGAGACGTTGAAGGAAATTCAGAAAGCGGGTTACCTGGGCTATTGGGCGCAGGAGTTCCGGCCGTACTTGAAAGCCGCGGCGCTGCAGTTTTCGCCAGGACGCGGATCCCTGACGCAACGGCTGCTGCGCAGGACTAAGGGATGATAGTGACATGCGTGCACTAGCTCTCTTGCTGCTTGCCTTTCCGGCGTTGGCCGCTAGCGAAGCCACCGAGGCGCAGGCGGCGCTCGACCGCATCTCCGCTCAATCCATGCGCGGGCACCTTTCCTTTCTCGCCTCAGATTTGCTGGAGGGGCGCAGCAGTCCGTCGCGGGGACTGGACATTGCCGCTGAGTACATTGCGGCGCAGTTCCGCCGAATCGGGCTGGAGGAAGCTGGGGACGATGGCTATTTTCAAACCGCGAAGATGGCGACGCAGGAACAGTCGAAGCAGGGCTGGCGCATTCTGGTGCAACTTGCCGGGAAAGAGTTCCGTTTGAAAGACGAAGACACCGCGGGTATCGCGGCAAAGGCGGTTGAGCTTTCTTCCATCCCCGTTTTTAAGGTGGTGAAGGACGGCGATATCACCCCGGATCTGGAAAATGCCGCGGTGCTGGTGGACGCTACCGGCCGGAGCTTACTGCGAAAGGTGCGTGCGGCCAGACCCGCCGCCATCATCACGATTTCATCCCGCAAGCCCCGCATTCGGGCGCGGCTGATTGAGGCGGGATCCGAGCGCCCCAACCTGGTGCAGGTCTCCGTCAAGAATGAGGAATGGTCCCAGCTATTTGAATCGCTGCCCGCCGGCCGGACCGAGGCGAAGGTCTCGTTAACGGCGCCGGGCCCGGCCGAGACTCCGGCACTCTTACGGAACGTAGTGGGTGTATTGCGCGGGTCCGACCCGGTGTTGCGGGACACCTACATTTTTCTAACGGCACACTATGACCACATCGGCGTGAAGGCAGACGGCGATGGCGACCGCATTTATAACGGCGCCAATGACGATGGCAGCGGAACCGTGAGCGTGATTGAGATCGCGGCCGCACTGTCTTCCATGGAACACCGTCCCAAGCGCAGCATCGTGTTCATGGCTCTTTTTGGCGAGGAGAAAGGGCTGCTTGGTTCACAATATTATGGCAAGCACCCCATCTTTCCATTTGCAAAAACGGTAGCGGATCTGAATCTGGAACAACTGGGGCGAACCGATGATCTGGCGGGCGCGCAGATCGCCACCGTATCCGTTACGGGATTGAATTATACGGATCTGGGGAAGACTTTGGCCGATGCTGGCGCGAAAGCGGGAATCAAGATTCGGGAGGACGAGAAGAGAAGCGACGAATTCTTTGAACGCAGCGACAATCTTTCCTTCGCGCAGAATGGCGTGCCGGCCCACACCATCGGCGTGGCTTTTGAGTTTCCGGACTATCACGAAGTCGGCGACGAGTGGCAGAAGATAGACTACACCAACATGGCGAAGGTGGACCGCATGATCGCCACTGCGCTGCTAATGGTGGCAAACAGCAAGGTGGCTCCAGCATGGAATGGGGAATTGGATAAAGCCGCGCCGTACCGCAAAGCTATTCGCCCCTGAGAACTTCCAGCGGCTTCTGCCCCAGAATGCGGAAGCTGGCCAGCCAGCCCGCCGCGGCCGCAATCAACGCCGTCAGTCCGATGGCAATCAGAATCGGCAGCGGGTGGAATCGATAGTCCACCTTGATCAGCTGCTTCATCACCACCATGGAGAAAGCGATGGCCAGCAGACTACCCATGACCCCCGCGACGGTTCCCAGGATCAAGAATTCAGCCGAGAAGATTTTGGCGATGCGGCCCCTGGTTGCGCCCAGGGTTTTGAAAATCACCACCTCGCGAATGCGCCGGAATCGCGTGCCGGCCACGCTGGATGCCAGGATGGTGGCGCCTGCCAGAATCGCGAACAGCGAGATGAAGCGGATCACAAAGGCAACCTGATTCACCACCTCCTGCACGCGCTCTATCACGTCGGCCATGTTGAGCACAGTCACCGTGGGGAATTGTTCGTAGGCGGTCCGCTGCAGTGTGGTAACCGAGTCGGGCTTCATCCGCGCCGCCCCGTAGTAAACGGTAGGAAGGCCTTGCAGGGATTGCGGAGTAAGGATGAAATCGATGCGGGAGCTGAGGCGGTGCGGATCGATGCGATGAATACTGCTAACGGTGGCATGCAGCGGCTTCCCGAACGCCAGAAATTCGATCTTGGAACCGATGTGAAGGTTCAGTCCGCGCGCAATCCAGTCTGTCACGGAAACCATGTCGTCCCCGGGCTTGGGGTTCTTCCACCAGGCCCCTTGCGTGATGGTCATGCCCTCTGGCAGGGCGGCGGAAGAAGTAAGAATCCGGCGGCCTCCGAAGCGCCGCGGCTTGCCGTTCACCTGGTAATTCTCCAGCAGCACGCCATCGATTGAGATCATGCGTGAGGACACCGTGGCTAGCAGCTCCGGAGGTTTTTCGAGGCCCGGCTGCTTGCTGAGCATCGCCGCGATCAGTGGTTTCTGCTCCTCCGTAATATCCAGCAGAAACACATTCGACATGCCGGGCGGCGCACTAGCCGTAATTTCAGACAGCATGGAATGCTGCACCAGATACACGGTAAGCGTGAACATCACGCCGATTCCTAGCGATGTAAGAATGGATTCCGCCTGGCTTCCGGGACGATAGAGATTGGCGATGCCGTGGCGCAGTGTAGACGGTAGCTTCCACGGGGTGACGGCGACAAACAGCCGCAGCATCCGTAACAAGAGCCAGGCGACTCCGGCGAGCAGCAGCAGACTGGCCAGCAGTCCCCCAGTGAAAATTGAGCCAATGCGCAATGCCTCTTCTCTGGATGCGCCGCCGATCAGCCAGACCGCCAGCGCGCCCAACCCTACGATGATCAGCACGCCGGATAGCGCTGCGCCCCGGCCTTCCCGCAGCCGCTGCCGCCAGCCTGTTCTCGCATCCGGCATGTCGCGCCGGAAGATGATCCCCGGCTTGATTTTCTGAATGCTGAGCAGCGGTGGCAGTGTGAAGAGCAACGTGGTCAGAAGTCCGGCAACAATGCCCTGCAGTGCGGAAGCAGGCAGCCACGGAATATCCGCCTTGACCTGAAAATACTGCTGTAAGATAGCGGGGAACAAGTGCTGCACGCCGCTGCCGATCACCACGCCAAGAGTGCCGCCGGCCAACCCCAGCATCACCGTTTGGATGACGTAGATCTGCACTACCTGCGACGACCGGGCGCCAATGGATTTCATAATCGCAATGGAATCCAGCTTCTGCTTGAGGTGCGCGTGCATCGCCGTGGCGACGCCCACTCCGCCTACAATTAGCGCGATTAAGCTGATCAGGCTGAGAAAGCTGGTGGCGAAATCCAGCGCCCGGGTAACGTTCTGGTTGGCTTGCTTGTAGTCGGAAATCTGATCGTCGGGAAACACCTTCTTCAGCTCCGCCACCATATCCGGCAACGGAATCGACGCCGGCACTTTGAACAAAATGCGCTGCGGTGCGCGGCTGCCCAGGCGGATCAGTTCGGTTCGCGCCAGCCCTTCGCGCGACAGAAGCACACGCGGGCCCACGGCGGGGCCGCTGATCAGCCGGTCCGGTTCGCCGGTGACGATGGCGGCGATTTTGAAATCCACGCCGCCCACACGAATACTGTCGCCAATGCCCACTTTGAGCCGGATGCGCAGATCGTCGGAAACCGCCGTTGTGTCGGCCGTCAGTGTGGCTGCCAACGAGGCCGGAGGTGCAAAGGTAACCGCGCCATAGAACGGATAGACCGCCGGATCCACTGCTTTCACGGAGACGAACGCCGGGTTTTCCACGTTCTTGGAACTCACCATGGAAAGCGTTTCCGTAACGCGGGTGGACACCGCGCCGCGCCGGTCGAACGCTTCCACCACCTTCAATTGTTCGGGCGAGGGAACCGCCAGCAAACGCACCGAAACATCGGCTGCCATTAATGTTCTGGCCTCGCGAAGCAGCATGGTGGCCAGCGCCTGGCTGAAACCGCGGACTCCGGTAAGCGAGCCGACTCCCACAGCCACAGCGAAAATCACAAACAGAAACTTGCCGGAAGAAGCGCGCGATTCCCGCCACGCGATCTTGAATGCGGTTCTGGTGAACCTCATTTCGTCACGTCTTGCACAATGAGGCCGTCTTGCAGCGTGATGATGCGTGTGGCGTGTGCGGCAAGCTGTTGATCGTGAGTCACCAGTACCAACGTGGTGCCCTGTTGCGCGTTGAGCGAAAGCAACAACTGCAGAATATGTTGGCCGTTGGTGGAATCCAGGTTCCCGGTAGGCTCGTCCGCAAGAAGAATCGCCGGCCGCACCATGAAGGCGCGCGCCAATGCCACCCGCTGCTGCTCCCCGCCTGAGAGTTGGACCGGATAATGGTCCCGCCGGTCACTCAGGCCCACTTCATTCAAAAGCTCCTTGGCCCGGGCCGGGCCATCGCCATTGCCCCCCACCAGTTCGTACGGCAGCAGCACATTCTCTTCCGCCGTCAGCGTCGGGATGAGTTGATAGGATTGAAAAACGAAGCCAATTTTGCGCCCGCGCAATACGGCGAGTTTATCTTCCGGCAGCTTGGTGATCTCTTCGCCGTCCAGCCAGATTTCGCCGGTGGACGCCGTGTCCAACCCGGCAATCAGGCCCAGCAGCGTGCTCTTGCCACTTCCGGAAGAGCCCATGATGGCGACAAATTGTCCCTTAGGCACTGAAAAATCAATACCTTTCAGAATGTCCACACGGTGAGTGCCGGTGTCGATAACTTTTGTGAGACCTCTTACGTCAATCATTCGAAATGTGTGGGTACTCTTAAATTATGCATGTTCCGCGCACCGGCCTGGTATTGATGACGTCTCTGCTGGCGGTATGTTGCAGCAGTTCTGAAAAAAACGAAGCCCGCCTGCCGGAGCCGGTTCCCGTTTCGGCGCCAACCCCAACGCCAGTGGCCAAGGAAGATAATCGAAAGGCGATTGTCGTATTCGGCGACAGCCTGACCGAGGGCGGGCTGGACACCAAGACGAGTTACACCGATTTCCTGCAGCGGTCCATCGACGAGAAGAAACTTCCCTTCCGCGTGGTCAACATGGGTATCAGCGGCGACACCACCACCGGCGGCCTGGCACGCATGCAGACGGCGATAGCCATGAATCCGAAAATCATCATTCTGGAATTGGGCGGAAACGATGGGCTGCGCGGCATTCCCGTCTCGGCCACCAAGTCGAACATGGAACGCATGATCAATGCGTTTCAGAAACCCGGCGTGGAAGTGGTCCTTGCCGGTATGACGCTGCCGCCGAACTACGGCCGGGATTACATTGAATCGTTTGAGCGGATGTACATCGATCTGGCGCGCCGCCATGAACTGGTTTTCATCCCATTCCTGCTGGAAGGAATTCGCCAGCAACTTGCCAAGACGCCGGGCTTGATGAACACGGATGGAATCCATCCGACCGCGAAAGGCAACGAAATTGTTGCCAAGACGGTGATGGACCGGATTGAGGGGATATTGCGCCGTTAGAATTGGATGCGGCTTTTCCGTTGTTCCAGCTTCGCTGCATCCACGCCGGGTACTGTGCTGAGTTGGGCGATACTGGCGAACGGCTGACTTTGCCGGCGCGCGATGATGGCCTCGGCCACGTCGTCGCCAACTCCCAGCACACCGGTCAGTTCATCGGCCGGCGAAGTATTGACGTTCACCAGGGTGAGATTCTCCAGGAAATAAGTTGTCACCCGTGCCAGTTGCTCGTCGGTCCCGTTTGCGCCGCGCTTTGTCATGTCCGCGAACACGTCGTTCCAACGATCCCAGGATCGTGGTTCCTTCATGAACACTGCCGGCGTGTGGCACCGGCCGCAGACCGCCCGCACCGCCTGCAGATCCGGATCGGGATCCGCCGCCTTCGCCGTCCCTGCCTCAAAGGCACAAGAGACGGCGAAAATGGCGGCGGTCCACGCTAGGGCCGCGGGGCATCCACTCCAGCGGTTATTGCATTGACGCCCGAAAATCACTTGGTGAGCGCCGAAATCGTGCGGTTGGAAAGCCTCGCCTTCACGGCACTCGGGATGCCTTGTCCGAACTGGCTCACCGTCCGCACAAGCTTCCCATTGGTGAAGTCCATCTCCAAAAACTTCTCACTGTGCATCGGCTTCCCGTACTCGTCCTTCATCTGGGCGACGATCTTCTTGGTCTTCACATCAACAACATCGGCGGACGAAAGCAGAGCGTATTTCCCGTCCAGGCCCATCGTGATCCAATCGGCGGACGCGGTGGTGGGGAAGGTCGTCTTCAACACCGGCCACTCGCCGGTGTTGTCGTAGACCAGTATTCCGTAGTTGATGTTGTCCACCACCCAGATCTCGCTTTCATCCGGAGTCATCGCGATGCCATGGCTGGGGCAGCCGTGTCCATAGAAGTGTTGCTTCACATCACCCCACTGCGGCTTCCACATCTCAGCCGGCGCTTCGATACGCTTGATCACCTCGCCCGTCTTCACGTCGGCAATTTCGAAACCCAGCAGGTTGTTCAGATTGGCATAGACCCGCGTGGCGTCGTGATTGATGACGAAGGGTCGCACATGGTCAGAGAAAGTTATGGTTCGCAGGGCCTTCATGGAAGGCACGTCGCCCACTGTCATGGTCACCCCGTTCGGAGCCATGAGCACCGTCTTGCCGTCGGCGCTGAGCCCCATGTTGTGCGCGAAGTTGCTCTTGGGCGCCTGGATCTTTCCCTTCAGGTTCCCGGTCTGGGCGTCGATCACATACCAGAAGTCCTTCAGGTCGGATCCCACCACCAGCGTCTTGCCATCCGGGGTGACTTCCGGACGCTCACAGCAACTGCCGTCATAGGTGTTTTCCCAGGCCTTCGTATCGGTGCCCAGGTCGAAAGCTGCCAGCCGGCCGCGGGTTGCCAGATAAATCATATTGGTGGCCGGGCTCGCGGCTACACCCGACACTTCTTCCGGACTGGTGCTGGCGGCCACATTCCAGGTGGGGATCCGCTTCACGAACTCGAAGTTGCGGTCCACATCCAGCACCACGATCCCGACGCCATTCATTTCCGATGAGAACTGGCCGCCGGCCGAACCGCCCGGCAGAGTTACGTAGACAAGGCGCCGGTCGCGCTTGCCGAATCCTTTAGCTACCCGTGGGCCGCGGTCACGCGGGTCCGAGGATCCAGCCGGCCGGTAGGGGCGCTCGGGCCGGTTCACCGCATTTTCCTGGCGGACGCCATCCTTCGTCGTCTGCTGCGCGGCCAGATTGGCGGGGCCCACGGAGACTATCAATGTACACGCGGCGGCGACCGCGAAGAGCTGGTTACGGAACATCACATGAACCTCCAATATTGCGTGCTGACTATATAACTACTGGCTCGCTCTGTCAACTGGGAGGCTATCCATCTTTTTTGGTCAATACGAGGGCTGCCCGTTGGATTCGGTCGTCCCATGATATCTGCCGTCCAGCAGACTAACTTCCAGTTTGAGTGTGCGGTGATGACCTGTTAGCGAAGCAAATCTGTTGCAGTATACTCGGTTTCTATGAGGCCTTACCTGGTTCAACCCCCGGGTGCCGTCACCAGTGCACCAAAGACCAGCACAGTCCCCGCTGCCGAAAAACTGTTAGTAATTCTGGAAACGATCGCTTCGTCAAAGTTCGGCCTGGCCTTGCCGGAGATCGTCAAGAAGACTGGAATCGCCAAGAGTTCCGCTCACTGCCTGCTAGTGACGCTGGAGAGAAAAGGCTACATTCACCGTAGTTCCAAGACCGGCAGGTATATGTTCGGTGCAAAGCTGTTCTGTCTGGCGAACATGTCGGTGATGGGGCTGTCCCTTCGGGAGGAAGCAGCCCCGCTGCTGCGCGCTCTGGCAGTTTCCACCGGGCTTACGGTTTACCTGGCAATTTTGGACAACGGCGAGGCTATGCTCATCTCCAAGATGGAACCGTGCGGCTCACCGCGGCTGGCCAGTTGGATTGGTAAGCGGATGGAGTTGCACTGCACCGGTTTGGGAAAGGCGCTGATCGCGCATTTGCCGCAACCGGAGTTGCTGGACTTCGTAAAGAGCCATGGCCTCGCCAGGCACAACGAGAAAACTATTTCGTCTTGCGATGAATTACTGCGGGATCTGGCCGCCTGCACGCGCCGTGGGTACGCGCTGGACGACGAGGAACATGAAATCGGCTTTCGTTGCGTAGCCGTGCCAATCAGCCGCGGAGACGGTGAAGTGGTGGCGGCCATCAGCGTGGCGGGAACCACGGCACAGATCAAGCCAGCGACACTAATCACATTGGTGCGGTCTTTGAAGGAGACCGCTGGCTCCATTTCCAAGTGCATCCCAGGCTAACTGGGGTACTTCGGGTGGTTTGCAGCAAGTTTAAAACGCTAGTGTACTGTCCGACAAATAACTGGACACAAGAAACCGCTTGCTCACGCGCGCGGGTCGGTCTCGAACTCGTTGCGGCAACAGTAGTTTCCGAGCCGCGACTGTAAAGGAGCGGTTTCCGGTAGTGTCCACCCAATTCGCGGACATTACACTAGTGGAAGCTGCGGACGGCGGTTTTAAAGGCTTCCTGCATCGCGCTCACCGAGGCTATTCCCTTTCCAACTATATCGAACGCAGTGCCGTGGGCGGGAGTTGTCACCGGCAGCGGAAGCCCGCCATGAATGGTGACGCCGCGTTCGAAACCCAGCAGCTTGGTGGCAATCTGACCCTGATCGTGATACATGGTGACCACGGCGTCAAACCGGCCATTTTTCGCGGCCAGGAAAACCGTATCGGCGGGGAATGGACCGTCTGCTAAGATCCCTTCCGCTTTCGCCTGGGCGACGGCGGGACCGATGGTCGTAATCTCTTCGGTTCCCATTTGGCCACCCTCCCCGGCATGGGGATTCAGTGCGGCCACCGCGATGCGAGGGGAGGGATTTCCGTTTGCAATAAGCGTGCGATGGATGAGGCGGGTGGCGTCAAGAATCCGCTCGCGAGTGATTAGGCCGGCCACCGCGTGGAGCGGAACGTGTGAAGTGACGCGCGTGGTGCACAATCCATCGCAGACGTTGATTTCCGACATGTAGCCCGTATAGCCCAACTGGTTCGCCAGAAAGTGCATCTCATCTTCTTCGTGCATTCCGGCAAGTTTCATGGCGGCTTTGTTCAGCGGCGCGTAAACCAGCGCATCGATTTCTTTGCGTTGAATGACTTCGGCGGCAAATTGCAGCACGCCCAGCACGTAGGCGCCGGAGACGGCGTTTGCGGTTGCCACGGGAAAAGGAGATGGATTCGAGAGACACCAGTCGAGGATCGATATCCCGTGCAGCGATGGCGGCAGCAGCCGCCGGTCACCAAGTACGACTATCTCCGCCAGAGACGTCATTTCCGGATTCGATAAGAGCTTGGCGGCAATCTCAGGACCGATGCCCGACGGGTCGCCAAGGAGTAGACCGATGCGTGGTTTCACGTGGTCAAATTAGCACATCCGGACCCCGGTCTCGAACGTTAGCCTCTCAGAACCGAATGAAAAAATTCCTCGACCCGCTTGACTTGCAGCCCTTCAAAGGTAAACCAGATGACGCCATTCGATTCGTAGCGGCGCAAATCCGCTTTCAGTTGACCGGTTTCATGAACGCGAACCGCCAGCACCTGGTCCTGCTGAACGATCGCCGTAATCTCCAGCCGCTGGTCGGTAATCATGGCGAAGTTGGATTGGACCGCGCGCAGCACCTGCTCACGCCCGATCCACGAACCTTCGGACGCCGGGAAGCCGTAAATGTGCAGTTCCGCATCGGCGGTGAAATGAGCTTGGAGGGCCTCGAAGTTGTCGGCAGCAACGGCGGCATAGATCGCCAGCACCACTTGCTGCGGCCCTTGGACTGGCGTCTGAGACTTTTCGATTGTAGAGTGTACGCCTGCAAAATCTCGATCTGGCATCACCGCTCATCATACAAGAAGGAACCGGCAAGAACGTGATCTGGCGCAAGACATCGCCGGCGTCTGCCCCGGTTGCGGCCCGGCGAAGCGCGGGGGATGATAATGGAATCAACCGAATTGCGAGTTAGCAGTTCAAACGCCAAGTGTGCGAGAGTAGACAGAATGGCGGAAGAAGCGGGTGACGTTACACGGCTTCTCGATGAACTTCGCGCGGGCAACCGTGCCGCCGAATCTCGTCTGATCGAAGCGGTCTATCCCCGGCTGCATCGCATCGCCGCACGATCGCTGGAGCGCGAGCGTTCCGGCCACACGCTACAAGCCACCGAACTGGTGAACGAAGCGTACATGGAATTGCTTGGCGACGCCGGCATCGAGTGGAAGAACCGGCTTCACTTTTACGCAGCGGCCGCTCAGTCCATGCGCCGCATCCTGGTGGATTACGGGCGCATGCGCAAGGCCGCTAAGCGCGGCGGCGACCGCCAACAAGTGGAATTGACCGACGGCTTGGCCATCTCCGAGGAAAAGCTCGACGAAGTGGTGGCCATCGATGAAGCGCTGTTGCGTCTGGAAAAATTCGATCCGCGCCAATGCCGCGTTGTGGAGCTGCGCTTTTTCGGCGGACTCACCGAAGACGAAACCGCGGAGGTGCTCGGAGTTTCGCCACGTACGGTAAGACGCGACTGGATTCTTGCCCGTGCCTGGCTACACGGTGAGTTGCATAAATCATCAGCCGCGTCTTCCTAAAAGCGCGACACTTCGTCGCTACTTCAAATGAATCTGCGTGTAGGAACTCGGCGTTTTTGTCGCGTCGAACGGAGTGCTGGTCTTCCCATCCAGAGTGACCGTCACCGAACTGACGGAAGGAGCGGCGGCGACGACGTAGTGTCGCTTTTTGTGAAGCTGCTTGGCGCCCACCAGAGGTTGCCCTGAAGTGAGCGAACCAAAACTGGTCAACACGGAATTGCCGCTACCCAGCGGCGAATCGATATCCACTTGCACGGCGAGCTGTCCGGAAACGATGACAATCCTGTCGCCAGGCGCCAACGGCGGCTTCCCGCCGGTGCCACCGCCAGCCACCTGAATCGCCGTGGGTGTTGCAGTATCCGGGTTGATGAACACGATCTTCAAGTCTGTGAACAGGGTGTGTTCCGTTTTCGAGAAAGTGTGCTGCGATCCGGGCAATCCTGGCGCGGGCGACCCTTCCGGAAGCGGACCCACGTCTAAAAGACTGTCCATTGCGCCAACACCGGTAGCAAGAAGATACCGGATGCGGGTGGACCCGCCATCGTCAATAATCACTGGATCTGATGCCATACTGCCTCCCCTAAGCTGAATTGGAACTCTACTCGTATGTAAAGCGAAAATCGGCGAAAAAAGTCGCCATCAAAATTTCATGACCGTGGAAAGCAACTTCAGATCCGGCCGCTGAAGATATCCTTCAATACTACCCGCAGGCCAAACGGTCTTCAATTGCGCCAGCGCGGAGTCGGCCGCGGTCCGGTGTGCCTCTCCTTCACCGGAATCCTGTGCTGCCCGGGCAATAACAGAGTGCGCCCGCCAGACGGATTCCCAAATTCTGCGGGGCTCAAAAAAAGCAAGCGCCTGCGTGGCCATGCTCCGCGCGGAATCTTTAAGGACCGGACTGGAATTGCCCGAATCCATCAAGGCTTCGGCGAGCATCAGCCGCGCCGAGGAAGCGGCCAGCACCAATTTCGCCTCGTCCAGTTTCTGGATGACATCATGCGCTATTTCGTTACCGCGGCTCGCTTGCCCAGTACGGATGAAGACCGCCGCTTCTATCAGTTTCGCAGCCAGTTCGGCGCCTTCGCCGGCCGCCGCAGCGGCGGACAATGCCTGTTTGGAAAGAGCCAGTGCGTCCGGCATTCGACCTTGCCGGTAGGCGAGTTCGGCGCGCTTCATCTTGAGATCGAAGAGACGTACGCGGTTAGGATTGCTCTCCAGAAGCTGTTCGACGTTGGAGAACATCTGTTCGGCGTCCGTTATCCGGCCCAGACGTCCGTAGAGGTCCGCACATTCCAAACGCGGCGCCACGCTTTTCGGCCCCAGCAGGCGCACCGCCTGTTCCTGTTGCGTCAAGGCTTCAGGCCAGGCGCCTTGATCGCGAAGATTTTCGCCCAGGCGTTCCCGGACCAGCGCTTCCAGTTGCTTGTCCTGCAGTTCCTGGGCACTGGGAAGAACGCCGGTCAGCGTTCGAACGCCGTCGTCAAATTCGGCCTGCATTACGTGAGTTCGGCCCAGGATCAGCGTGGCTTGAACCAACTCGCGGCGGTACCCTGCCTGCCGGTAGAACGGCAGCGCCATTTCAATAAACTGCCTGGCCTCTTCGGGCTTATTCTTCTGTTCAAATAAGGAACCCAGGGACAGCAGCGCACGGGCTTCATTCCGGCGAGCTTTGCCGCGCCGGGCCAGTTCCAGCGCCTGCCGGTAATATTTCTCAACCGGCTCCAGTTCGCCGCGAACAAAGAAGGCGCTGCCCAAATCGATCAGGCCTCCCGTGGCCACGTTCTCCATACGCTTGTCAATGGCGGCATCCACCGCCTGTTGCGCCAGTTCTCCGGCGCGTTTCGAATCCCCCAGTTTCCGTGTAGCTACGCCTTGCAAAAGCTGCAATTGGATTTGCTGCGTAATATTGCCCAACGCATGGGCCACCGAAAGCGCCTTGTCAATGACGGGCATCGCCTCTTTCTCGCGGCTGGAGCGGTTTAGCAGACTGGCCCTCTGGCGCAAGGTTTCGGTGAGCCCCTCATATTCGCTGGCGGCATTGTACAGCGCCGCGGCTTCATCGAAGGACTTGAGCGCGGCTTCCACTTGCCTGCGACGTCCCTGGACATAGCCTAGCCGGAGCTTGGCGGCGGCATACCCGGGATTCAGTTTCACGGCCCGCTCGAACGCGGCAGCGGCGGCATCGGTATCTTCCCGTTGTTGCGCCAGCCATCCGGATTCCAGTAGGGCGGCAGGCTTTTCCTGGGCGCTGGCTTCATTTTCCAACTGCCGGAACAAAGGCGCGGCGCGATCGTATTCCCGCGACACCACAAACTGCAACGCGTGCAGACGCGTCTCGTCCTGGTTGGAGAGGCGTGTTTCCTGCGCTGCGGTCATGGCGCGCAGCATGGATTCTTTCGCGCGCTCGGAATAATCCAGCTCATCGTACGCCCAGGCCAGGCTGGCGTGCGCGAGCGCGAATTGCGGGTCGGCGGAGACAGCCGCTTCCAGGGCTTTTCGTGCCGCCTCAAACGTCATGGAGCGCAAAGCGTCCTCTCCCTTGACGTACCATTCCATGGCTGCGGGCTTCGGCCGATATGGGCGATGCGTTCCAACCCAAAGTCCGGTTAGCGCTGCCAGCACAATCACCGCGGCGGCACCGGCGCCCATCCACTCGCGACGCGTCCAATGGCGGCTGCGGGTCCACCAGGATCGTTCTGAAAACCAATCGGCAATATCCGCGGCGGAGGCAAATCTGTGTGCGGGCTCCCGCCGCAGGCAGCGCGCGATAGCTGCATCCCATCGCGAATCCAGATTCGGC
>JBBRNO010000099.1:0-24766 GCA_038230275.1 Bryobacterales bacterium | reverse complement strand
TGACATCAGCGCCGTAAGGTCGATGGCGACTTTCATAGGAGATGCGTGCCGGCTAGGAGAGGTGCAGGGGGCTGTTGCCGGCACCCGTGAGGTATCCTGTCAATTCTCCCGCTGCGTGACAGGTGGCAAGCGCCGCCATGAGCGGAAAGCTCATCAGGAGTTGTGGTAGAAAGCGCCGTTTCCCAATGATGTTGAACCCGGAACGATGTAGAAGAAAGAGGGGCAGGATGGCACACGATCCAATTCTCGCTAACAGCATCCATGGTCCTATTTTCTGTCTGCGAAAGCCTGCGATGGAGCGGCCATTGTGGAAGTGGATGGCGAAGGTCTTCCAAAAGCCATGCGCTTGCACATGATCGAGAGAGATCTTACTACTGGTGAAAAACTTTCCACCACGCCGGCTGAGTTCCTGGATATAAAGCATCTCCATGACGCCCTGCGGTGGACTGTGCTGCGGCAGGGCGCTGCGCTTGAAGGCGGCGCCGGCAAGTGAGATGGATTTCGCTTCACCATCTTTCACCGGGCTCATCATGGGAGCGTGGGCAATGAAGAAGTTCGCCCAATCGATGAGAGCATCGGGCGATCCATTCTCCACCGATCCTGAGACAACCGCGGCTTCAGGGTATATGCGATGGCATTCGAGAAGCCGGGCGCACCAGTCTGGCGGGAGCCGGCAATGGTCTTCGGTCACGGCTACAATCTCGCCGCGGGTGCGCTGAATCCCTGCGGAGCGCAAAGCGAAGATGGATTCTCCAGGCTTGAGTATAGCGATGGTTCCTGGGTAGCGAGTAGCGAAATCGGCGGGGAGACCGTGCCCGTTCCCGTCGGCGATGATAAGTTCGCCTTGCAACCGCTGAATTTGAGGCCACAGCGATTCGAGTGTCATTGCCAACTCAGGCCAAGGATGCGTGGTGGCGATGACAACCGAGATAGGGATGCCGCCGGACGGAGAAACCTTCATTGCGGCTGCCGCTGGAGTACTTTTTCGAACAATCGCAGGTGCGCGCCGGCGGTCTTTTCCCAGGTCAAATCCGCCACCCGGCTAAAGCCCTCACGAATCAGCCGGGTCCGCAGTTCGTGGTTCGTGAGTACCTCGATCAAAGCAGCCGCGACGCTGTCTTCGTTTCGCGGGTCCACTACGAACGCAGCGTTCCGGCAGACTTCGGGAAGGCTTGCCTCAGCCGTGGTGATTACCGGGCAACCGCACGCCATGGCTTCGAGCGGCGGAAAGCCGAAGCCTTCCGCAAGCGACGGGAATACAAACACGGAAGCGCCGCGGTAGAGCGCGGAGAGTTCGGCGCCACCGACGTAACCGCGTACGATGACGCGGTTGTTGGATTGCGGAATTTTCAAGTCGCAACAAATTTCGCCGGCGAGGATCAAGTCATGTTCCACCGAGTGCTGGATCTTTAAGAACGCACGGATGAGCGTGTCAATGTTGCGGTACGGAACGATTCGTCCGGCGAACAGGATGTACTTTCGGACAGGAGGCGCAACGGCACTGGCCGGCATCGCGCGAACGCCGTAGGGGATGACGTTGATCTTCTCGGGCGGAACGTTGTAGTAGGAACAAAGGGCCTGTTGCGTGGCCTTGGAGGGCGTGATGATGGCCTCGGCTTTGGCGAGTCCGCGGGGAACCAGAAAGCGGTAAAAATAGTTCTGCTTCTTTTGATAATGATCTTTAATTTGAATTGGAATCAAGTCTTGGACAGTGACGATGGCTCGGGCTCCCGCGAATGTCATTTCAAGTTGGCTGGGATTGAAAATTACGCCGGCGTTTCGGGCTATGGCCAGACAATTCGAGAACAAAAGCCGCCGGAGGTTGGCGGTGTCCGGGAAATGCCGCGAACCGATCCAATACACCTGAAAGTTCCGTGGAAACGAGATGGCGGCCACGTGCTGGCGCGCTTGTTCATGAAGATAGACATCGAAGAGCAGATTGGTGGGTTGCAGAGTCCACTGATGCAGCAGATTTACGATGTAGGTGCCGATCCCGTTGACGCGCCGGCCGAGGTGGGTGGCATTAATTGTAATTTTTGCGGGAGGGGTGGAATGCGGCACGTATCGTGATTCAAGCTTATCGCATCTACTGGGTGAGGGGCGCGCGGGAGGGTATATGGTTTCCTCCCATGCACGGTGGGGAAGAATTCGCAGTTCGCGTAAAAAATCCCTTGGTGATCGGGGAAAACAGGCGACTTTCATGTACTTGACCCTATTTGTCAGGGCTTTACGAATGGCCACGGACGTGCTTGGTCAAAGGTGTGTAATTGGAGCCGGAAATCGAATTACCGGCAATAGTTTGTCCGTGGAGGAAACCGTGAAATTAGCAAAATTTGGATTGTTATGTGTATGTGCAGGTTCTATTCTGCACGCCGAGAGTGCCAAGGAACGCCTGCAAGAGGCGTCGACCGTCCTTTCAGAAATTATGTCGGCACCCGATAAGGGGATCCCGCAAGAGCTGCTGGAAAGTGCTCAATGCATCGTGGTCGTACCGGGCCTGAAGAAAGGCGCCTTTATTATTGGCGGCAAATATGGGAAAGGCTTCATGTCCTGCCGGCGAGGCACGGGAGTGGGCTGGTCCGCACCGGCCGCGATGCGCGTCGAAGGCGGCAGCTTCGGATTTCAGATCGGTGGTTCCGAAACAGATGCCATCATGCTGGTGATGAATACGCGCGGAGCGACCAAGTTGATGGAGAGCAAGTTCACGCTGGGCGGCGATGCTTCGGTCGCAGCCGGCCCAGTGGGGAGGACATCATCGGCGAAGACGGACGCCAAGATGCAGGCAGAGATCCTGACGTACTCGCGCTCGCGGGGCGCCTTTGCCGGAATCGCTCTGGACGGAGCAACGCTTCGCCCGGATGGCGAGGGCAACAAGGAATTGTACGGCAATGAGCACCTGAGCAGCCAACAGATTATCAAGGGGAAGATGAAGGTCCCAGAGGCTGCTCGACCGCTGATCTCGCAGTTGAACAAGCTTTCGAGAGTGAAGGAGTAGCTTGGTCATGTCAATCCTGCGTGGATTATTCTAGGGCCTCTGGCCGGGTTTATTGGCAGCAAGATAGTCAATAAGACGGGGAAGGGTTCCTGGTGGACATCGGGCTCGGGAGTGTTGGTGCTGTTATTGGCGGTTGGCCTTTTCAGCAGATTGGCGCCGTGGGCGTTATTGGACTGAACATCTGTAGTCTGGTCGTAGCCGTGGTGGGTGCTATTTCTGGTTATTTATCACGCACTGCGGTGCTCGACCTAACAGCATTCCCTTTTTCTTTATGCCGCCTGCCGGGATTTGATTCCCGGTAGGCGGTTTTTTTTCGTCTGGCGGTGCACAAAGGGTTTTGCCTTTTCGATCAAGGCCTTGTAACCTAGCTAGTTGCTGGTGCGCCTTCTGATATAGCGCCGGCTGTCAAAATGGCATGCTGGTAGACTTCGAGCTGATTGAGAGTGCGCGGGGTGGAAATGACGCCGCCTTCAATCAGGTAGTGTTGGCATACCGCAAAAGGATTCTTGGCACCATATCCAGGTTGATAGGGCGTCCTGAGGATGTAGAAGATGTAGGGCAGGAAGTTTTTCTGCGTCTCTATTTCTCACTGGATCAGCTTCGGACGGCTGAGGTATTTGAACCATGGCTATACCGGTTAACGGTGAACGCGGCCTACGATTACCTGCGGCGGCAGAAGAGACGGCATGAATCCAGAATGTCGGATCTTTCCGAACAACAGGTAATGATGGCCGATGCGGTGGCCAGCGGCAAGGTATCGAACGAAGAGTTGCGGCGGACGAATATGAAGGAGTTTGTAGACTCCTTGTTGGACTCAGTTTCGGAAGAGGACAGAGTCCTGCTAACGTTAAAAGAAGTGGAAGGCTTATCTCTGAAAGAATTGGAGCAGGTCTACCAAGTGAATGAGAACGCATTGAAGGTAAGGCTCTTCCGGGCGCGGCAACGGGTAATCAAGGCGTTTGGAAAGTTTACAGAGACTTCGGTCAAGTTCCGGGGTGTGGATTAGCGGGGGACCAAGTTAAGTTATGTCGAGCGAAATGAGGAATCGAGCCGAACTGGAAGGAGCGGAACTTCCAGAGGAAATTCGTGCCATGTTCGCCGCTTACCGGGAAGCGCTGCCCGATCCGGAAGCTGCAGCTAACTTTATGCCACAGCTCTGGTCCCGCATAGATTCGCAACGCAACGTCACCTTTAGCTTTGGACGGCTGGCTAAGAGATTCGTCTCGGTTGCCGTGGCGAGTTGCCTGGCTATGTCCATTCTCTTCCTGACTCCGGTTCATCAGATGTCTCCGGTTTACGGCGCGACTTATTTAGATGCACTGGCAGCGGACCATCCGGATGATGCGGCGGATACGGATCTGACCCGTTCTGTCGAGCCACTATGACGCGTTCGAATCTAAAGATTGGCGTTTCGATGCTCGCTGTATTTCTGAGCGGCATTGCCGTGGGCGGAGTAGGTTACCGTCTTTACACGGTGAAGTCAGTAACGGCGAACGCACCGGCGGCACCCAAGAATCCCGAAGAGTTTCGCAGGAAGTACGTCAGCGAGCTGGACGCCAAACTGAAGTTACAGCCCGAGCAGGCTGCAAAGCTGAACATCATTTTGGACCAGACGCGGACACGGTTTCACGCGGAACGGGACCACAGCAAGGCCGAGATGAAACGAATTCATGACGGCCAAGTTGAGCAAGTGCGGATGATCCTAACGGAATCCCAGAAGCTTGAGTATCAAAAGTTTCAGGAAGAACGGGACCGGCAAAGGAAAGAAATGGAGAAGCGAAAAGCCTCAGGCCTTTGAGGTTTCCAGCTGCTTCTTCTTTGCGTTTGAAACTCTGGGCGCGATGTTCGCATACTTCTTCTGGAAACGATCGACACGGCCTTCGGTATCGATCAACTTTTGCTTGCCGGTGAAGAACGGGTGGCAGGCGGAGCAAATTTCCACGCGCATGTCTCCCTTGTGCGTGGAGCGCGTTTGGAAGGTGTGCCCGCAGGCGCAGGTCACTTTGATTTCGTTGTAGGCGGGGTGAATTCCAGCTTTCATGACAGCTTATTCCTTTGTGTATGAGTTCTTTTGAAGTATAACACCTTTGCGAATTCTGTCACCTGACGCGACAGCAGCGGCAAAGCGGGCAGGTAGAAACGGGAAACCCCCAAAGCGTCTTAGGGGACACCTCAGGGGCCTCGGTATAACTGAGTAACTTGTCTCAACGTGCGGGACGGCCGACCAACAACAACCTCGGCTCGCCACTGAACGATGCCAGCTACATTAGAAAGGTCGACTTAACAGTCGGCCACCTCGCAAGTTGATCTAAGTCCTCTACTATTACTGCCTATTTCCATCAGACTGGATCACCTCCTTTTTCAGTGATGTCCATATCGTAAGATGGCTTTTGAAGTTTGTCAACACAATTGTATGAGGCCCCCAATATGTAGTGTGGGCGAACGCAGCACACTACAATTCAGAGCGCAGAAAACGGCACATTGCCAGCCCGTCGATCCACTTGAATGGAAATTCACCGGTGGTGTAGTGCGCACACGGCAGTTCTTTAACGCGGTGCGGAAGTTTCAGGTCGCGGAAGCTTTTCAGGACCTGGACCGAGAACTCCGGAAGGAACGTGGTATCGTAGCGGGCCCAGACCAACAGGCTCTTCAGCTTGGTACCGGACATGCGGTGCAGGTAAGAAGCCGGGCTGATGATGGACCAATACTCGCGGAGCTGGTCCTGGGTGAGCGTTCCTTCAATTCCCTGGCGAACATGTTGGGTGGAGATTCCGGTCCAGACAACGTCTGAAACGAAGGTGGAGACGTGATTGAAGACGCCGGCCTGGATACGCGGTTCATGGGCGGCGGCAATAAAAGCAATGCAGGAACCGAGGCTGGAACCGAGAATAGCGATGCGTTCGTAGCCGCGCGATTCCAGCCAGTCAATGCAGGAGCGGACGTCGATGATGGACTGCCGGGTGGCGGCGATGGTGCGGCCGATGTTGCTGGAGACGTGATAATCGGCACGGCTGAGTTCAGCGGGCATGCGGACATCATGGTAGGCCATGCTCAGCCGGAGCGCGGTGAGACCGAACTTATTCAGCAGTTTACAGAGGCCGATATGGCCTTCGGCGTCTGAGTTCCATTGCGGCAGGACGATGACAGCGCGGCGTTTCGGATCGGCGACCGGGAACAGGCGCGCCAGGACCCGGTTGTTTTCAGGATAGGGGCTATGGACCGCACTGGTGAAAGTAAGGCAGCCATCGGCGAGCGAGAAATCGGAAGGCGTTTGATAATCGTAGAACGCTGAGGATTGTCTTGTGTTTTCGGCCAGATACGCCAGCAGGCCTGACGACGCAGCCGGAGCATTGGGGAGCCAATCGAGCCCCCACTCAAAGGGACGGATCAACCGGTTGGTGTCGCGATTTGCTAATTTGGTTTCCCAGCGGTCTATCCACCGGGCGTAGAGACCTGTCATTCCGTGGCGACTTCAGGATAGCAGACAAAAAAGTGGCGCCTTGCTGGAGGGCAAAGCGCCGCGAGAACAAAGGAGACAACTCCACCAAACAAAGAGAAATATTGCTTACTGAGACCCTTGCAATACAGGTTGCAATTCGATGCCCAAGTCGAAGTTGTTGCAAATAAAAGAATCGCGTGCACGCTTCTTCTGTTTTCGGGATAACAAGTCAGTGGCTGATTCCACTTTCCGAAGGAGTACAATACCTTGGTGCCCGGTCGACCCGATTCCGACATGCTACATGCGTCTGCTTCGAGGCGGGCCTTAGCTGGCTTTTTCGTTTCCGGGCTGTTGATGGCATTCCCTGGAGCGATATTACCGGCTTGGGGCTACCACCTAACCTCAGATTTCCTGGCGGTGGGGAATTATTTCCTCAGCATGAATTTGGGATTGCTGGGATCGATGCGGATTGCGCTTTGGCTGTTGCCCAGACAGGGAATTTCTCGCGTTCTGGTGCTGGCTTGCGGACTGGCGTTTGCCTCGCTGATTCTGTTGGGACTGGCGCCACCGCCGGCACCGGAATGGTATCGGGCGGTTGCATTCTTCGGCATTGGCATGGGAGCGGGCCTGCTGAACACGGGTGTGTTTCATGCCATTTCACCGATGTTCCGGCACAATCCAGCGGCCACCGTAAATCTATCGGGCACGTTTTTCGGACTGGGGTGCCTTACGGCGGCTTTGCTGATTGCGGGCGCATTCGGCTTTTACACCGTGCCCAGCATGCTGGTGCTGTTCGCGATGATTCCTCTCTACTTCGCGGTCGTCTTCTGGCGGTCGGAGTTCCGGGTGGATTCGCAGGCGCGGCAGCGAACTGCCAAGCAGGCTTCCATGGATCTGAGAAGTCCCAGTGCCATTTTGTTCAGTTTGCTGCTTTTCTTTCAATTTGGGAATGAATGGTCAATTGCGGGCTGGCTGACGTTGTTCCTGATTCAGAGGCTGGGGCTGAGCCCGACCACTTCGCTACTGGTGCTGGCAATGTACTGGCTGGCGCTGCTGCTGGGGCGAATCATTGCACAGACGATGCTACCCAGGGTCCGGCATACCAGACTGCTGATGGGTAATGTGCTGGCGGCCATGTTGGGGTGTACGCTTCTGGCATTCACGAATAATCTATTCGGAGCCTGCCTGGGAGTGCTGGTGGTGGGCCTTGGATTCGCGAGTATTTATCCGTTGATCGTCGAGAAGATCGGCGCACGATTCCCGGGCTATCATCCCGGTTTCTTCAACGGCGTTTTTTCGTTCGCGCTGACAGGCGGGCTGTTGGCGCCCTGGCTGCTGAGCTTTCTGGCGCACGCCTATGGCATTCAGATTGTGATGGCGCTGCCGATGCTGGGAACGGTGGTGGTATTTCTGTGCCTGGCAGGCATCTGGGTGGAAAACAAGTTGAGCGGACGGCGGCTATCGCAGCCGGAGGGTGATTGACTCAGATCCGTTGCTATAGACCAGATCCAGCGTGCGGATGGACTTGATTTTTCCGCGGTACGGGAAGTAGAGATAGCCGCCGGCTGGAAATTTGTGTTCCCCCTCAGTGAGCGCTACCTCTTTTAACAATACCGACGGAGCGACGTGGTCTGGCGGGGCCAGCGCCGTGTCAGCCGGCGCCTGCGGCGGCGCGGGAAGGCGGCCTTGATTGGGGCGGTTATCGCCTGGAAATCTGGGGCCGCCGGATTGGGATGGACCTCCGATAGACCCTTGCCCGTCCTGGCGGTCCAGTTGCGCGCGCTGTTCCCAATCGTTGTAATGCAGCGACGAAGCCACCAGGGAGGGCGGTGCGGATGAGACCGGCTCCTTCTTTCCGTTAACGCGCAGGGCGAACTGCGCGGCGGAAATCAGAACGGGTTTACGGTCGACCGGGTAGACGCCAACCTCGACGGTGAGGTAATCCTCATTGACATAGCGCTCGGCATCGCGGCCGAAGCTGTGGACCATGAATTCGGCGCCAATGGCAAGGCGGGCGGTTTCCTGGTGTGCCGGAAAATCCTCCGGTTTCGGTCTGGGCTCGATGCCCACCTGCGCCGAGAGGAGCCCAGCAAACAGCAGTAATCCGGGGTGCCAACGCATGCTTGCAGTATAATCGAACATCGTGAAGAAGCTTGCTTGGTTAGCGCTACTGATACCCGCTGCTTTCGCGGCGCGGCCGGTAGCGGAGCGGGTTGACTCGCTGATCGAAGGGTCGCAGGCGGCGGTGCAGGCCTTCTGGGGCATCCGCGTGGTGAACCTGGCAAATGGGTCGGTTGTCTATTCCAAGAACGAAGACCATTTCTTCGTCCCAGCTTCCAATACCAAGCTATTTACCTCCGCACTGGCGTTAACGCGGCTGGGCCCGGATTACCGCTTCCACACAACGGTGGCGGCCGATTCAGTGCCGGATAGCACTGGATTGATCAACGGCAGTGTGCGGTTGATTGGCGGCGGCGACCCCAACCTTTCAGCCCGCGTGCTGCCTTACAAGAAAGACGAGTTCACGGACAATCCACTGCAGGCGATGGAAGATCTGGCGGCGCAGATGGTGGCACGCGGCGTGAGGCGCGTTGACGGCGATGTGGTGGGCGACGACACGCGCTATGTTTGGGAGCCATACCCCGAAGGTTGGTCGGCTGACGATGCCGTTTGGGATTATGGTGCAGCGGTGAGCGCGCTGACGTTGAACGACAATGCGTTCACGCTTCACGTGCGGCCTGGTGCGCGTGCGGGCGATCCGGCGGTGCTGACGCTGTCGCCGCGAGTAGAAGAGTTGACCATTCATAATCGAACCCGGACAACGGAAGGCGGCGAAAAGAAGCTCACTTACACGCGGACGCCCGGGTCTAAGGAGCTGACAGTCGGCGGCGTAATTCCGCTACAGGGTCCGGAAGTGAAGACGCTGCTGGCGGTGGACGATCCGGCGCTGTTCGCGGCGAATGCATTGGTGGAGGCACTGGCGAGGCTGGGCGTGACCGTGACCGGACGGGCAGCCGCGCGGCACCGGAGCCTGGAAGATACATCGTTGGAGGGGGCGGGCGTGGAACTGGCGCGGCACGATTCCCTGCCCCTGGTGGAGGCGCTGCGCGTAGTTGATAAAGAGAGCCAGAATCTGCATGCGGAGATAATGCTGCGCGAGGTGGCTCGCCATGCCGGCTCGATTGGCAGCAGGGCCTCTGGCTTGGAGGAATTGAAGCTGTTTCTGGCCGAGGCCGGAGTTGCTCAGAAGCAGTATCACTTTGAAGATGGGTCTGGCCTGTCCCGGTTGAATCTGATTACACCGGCCAGCGTGTCGAAGCTGCTGGCTTATATGTACGAGTCGAAGCAACGGGAGGCTTGGGTGAGCTTGCTGCCCGTTTCAGGGGAAGACGGTTCGCTCAAGAAGCGCTTCCAGCAATCCGGACACGGGGCGATTCATGCTAAGACCGGATCGTTGAACCACGTGACGGCCTTGTCGGGGTACATGCTGCCGAGGGCCGGGAAAGCGTACTCGTTTTCCATTTTGGTGAACAACTTCAACGGGCCCGCTTCCGAAGTGCGCGCGGTTCTTGATAAAATTGCAGTGTTGGTGATGAACGGAAACTAAAGGGACTATGCCGATTTACGAATATAGCTGTGAAGATTGCGGAACCAAATTCGAGAAGCTGGTGCGCGGGAACACGGAAGTGCTTTGCCCTTCCTGTGGAGAGAGCCACTTGAAGCAGGAACATTCGACGTTCGCCGCGCGTTCGGGGAGCAGCGCCGGCCCGGCCCCGCGGGAGATGGGCGGCGGATGTCCGGCCGGAATGTGCGGCACGCCTGGACTTTGCGGACGCAACTAACACCCGTTGTCTACGGCCGGTAGAGGAGGCTGGGCTTCCCGCGGACTGCAAACCCGTTGAGCAGGCCAGAACGCTTACTGCTGGGTTCGATTCCCAGGCCGGTCTCTTGATGCTACGGCGCACCCGTTTGCACACCAAAGGCAATATACTGCGACCAGCAGCAATTACACCCGCGGCCTAATCACGCCGGCGGTGTTCAGATTTCCGAATCCCAAGCAACACCCACGCCGGCCGCAAAACCCGATCAATGCGGAGAGACAACGACAAAGGAAAAAGTGACTACTTTCCGCATGCCCCATTACCGCAGGCGAAAGTATTGGTGACAACCGAACTATCCTGCTCCTATTTTCCTGACACAATTCGGGCTATACTGTTCCACTAATGAGCACCCATTCGTCCGGCGTTCTTTCGCGCGTCCCCGGCTTCTGCGGCATTCTGCTCGCGATGGCCGCCCTCGCAGTTGTCCCGTTCCCTGTGTTCGCCGCCGAACACTGGATAAAAGTAACCTCGCCACATTTCGAACTGTATACGTTGAGTGGGGCGAAGAGTGGGCGCGAAGCGATTCTGCACTTTGAGCAGGTAAGAATGTTTTTCCTGCGAGCGAGTCCGGCTAAGCAGGTGCCGGCATTTCCGGTCCGAATTGTTGCATTCCGAACGGAAAATCAGTACAAACCTTACCGGATCAGTGACGCCGCGTTTGCCTATTACGCGGGTGGCGAAAGCCGCGACTATATCGTTATGCAGAATATCTCGCCGGAAAGTTATCCGGTGGCGATTCACGAGTATATGCACCTCATCCTGCGGCACACGAAGCTCAAACTGCCGCTGTGGCTGAATGAGGGCTTGGCGGATTTGTAC
Organism: Bryobacterales bacterium; assembly: GCA_038230275.1. Classification (GTDB taxonomy): domain Bacteria; phylum Acidobacteriota; class Terriglobia; order Bryobacterales; family Bryobacteraceae; genus JANXXV01. The sequence goes on along the minus strand of JBBRNO010000099.1, from coordinate 13,632 downwards.
TCCAGCCTGAAACCTCTGGGAAATCGAGCCTTCATCGGAGATCTTCTCCCTGGGCGTGTGCAAACAATCTCCACTTCCAAAGCATTGGATCTGCCGACTCTAACGGCTGTGGACCAACACTCGCCGATGTATAACGAGCGCAATAAAGCGGGCATTTTCTATGCCCAAAGCTGGGCGCTTACTCACATGTTATATCTCTCGAAAGACTACCGGCCGAATTTCCCTAAATTCCTCCGCGCCGTAGCTTCCGGCAAGCCGGAGCCAGATGCATTTAGCGAGGCATTCGGCAAGACCGTGCCACAGGTGCAGAAGGATTTGCGGGAGTACTTAACAAGTCGGCAATTGTTCGGGGCCACGTTTGATATTAAACTCGAACACTCGGCGGAGGAACCAGACATCGTGGAGGTTTCCGAATTCGGATCGGACATGCTGTTAGCGGACTTGCTTGCCGTGACGGGGAAGCGGGCAGAGGCCATAGCAGCGTATGGGAGGCTGGCTGAAGCTGACGGAAAGAACCCGGAAATCGAGGAGTCTTTGGGTTATCTTGCCTGGATTTCCAACGACACGATTGCTGCACGAAAACACTTTGGGCGCGCCCTGGAACTTGGAAGCCAAAACCCTAAGATGTGTTACCAATACGCACTTTTGGAGAGGCAGGCAGGATTAGGTGCAAACTCGGTCATTCCCGCGCTAAAAAAGACTCTGGAGCTGAAGCCCGACTACGCCGAGGCCCGTTTAGTGCTAGGACACTTTGCTCTGGAGGCTCGTGATTTCCCTCTTGCTTTTGCCAATTTGCGTCTGGTCAAAAACGTCACGACAGAACAGGCAATACCTTATTTCTCAGCGCTTGCCTATGCCAGTTATGAAACGGCGAATCTGGAGGAGGCACGTAAAGCTGCGGCGCGGGCGAAAGAGTTGGCGAAAACTCCGGAAGAGCTGGAACGGTCGGAGCAGATGTTGCGATACGTCACTCAAGATCGACCGGCGCAGAGTATGAAGCCACCCGGCGTCCCCGGTCTTTCACAAGAATCAGCCCCGCCCCGAATCGCCCGCCGTCCGCCGGTACTCGATCCGGATACATCTGAAAGTCCCGAGAGCGGACGGCCTGTATTGACCAGAGGAGAAAGGGTGAAGCGTGTTGAGGGGACGGCAAAGCACATGGATTGCGTCAATGGCCGCATTCACGTCCTGGTGGAGTCCAATGAGATGGTATTTGCCATTCCCGATCCAAAGGCAATCGTTGTGCAGAGTGCGGACGCCACTTCTTTCGAGTTCAAATGCGGACCGCAGAAACCCTTCCCAATAGCGATAGACTACGTGTTGTCGTCTCAGCCTCAAGCGGGAATAGCAGGTAATGTCCGTACGTTGGTGATCAAGTAGTCCCGCAGGTGAACGTCAACCGCTGGCGGACAAAAATCGGCTCCGCCGACGAGGCAGGAGCAAAAAACACGAAGCCTAAAAGATGTTTTAGAGTGAAACTGCGAGCGGAGACCCGCTTCCGCCCAGCTTTCCCGCATTTTCTCTTGACTTTCTCCTTTTGTTCGCCAACAATAGAGGAGTTCCAACTCACTCTATATGGCACTCACTCAACGGCAAAAGCAGGTACTTGATTTTCTGGCTGACTTCGTGGAGACCAAGGGCTACAGCCCCAGCTACGAAGAGATGGCCAATGCGTTGGACTTGGCCTCGCTGGCGACGGTGCACAAGCACGTGTCTGCGCTGGAGGCGAAGCATTATGTGCGGCGAAGTTTTAATCAAAGCCGCTCTTTGGAAGTAGCGCCGAAGTATCTACAGGAATTTCGGCGCCTGCGGCAAGAAAGCTTGCCACGGCTGGAAGTGCCGCTGCTTGGCCGAATTGCCGCGGGCACGCCGGTGGAATCCTTCGCTTCGCAAGAGAAGCTGAATTTTGCCGATTTCCTTGGGCATTCCGAGACCTATGCGCTGGAGGTACGGGGCGATTCGATGATCGACGACCATATCTGCAGCGGCGATTTTGTCCTGGTGGAACGCACGGACCAGGTGCGGGATGGCGAAATCGTGGTGGCTTTGGTAGACGGGACCGAAACTACGTTGAAAAGGATTTATCGGGAAACGAACGGCTTGGTTCGATTACAGCCCGCCAATTCTTCCATGCAGCCGATTATGGTGCAGGCCGGTGGAGTGGAAGTGCAGGGCCGGGTTCTGGCCGTGCTCCGGAAGTATCATTAAGCCGGAACGCGACCGCACCCTTCTCTCTTTACGCTTTGAGTTGTTGTTCGGCGTGAAACCAATCTTCCAGTTGCGATCCGCCGTGGCAACCGCGTGCTACCCAATACGAATAGGCTAGTTGCGCAATTTCTTCCTGCGCGGCTATCTTCACCGGAACAGTAGGTGCGGCGGGCGCGTCTACAGCTTGCGATACCGGTTTCTTGGTGGTGTGCTTGTGATTCACTGCTGTTGTTGTCTTAGGTGCTGCTGCTGGGGTCCGTCTCTTTTTCGGTTCAGCGGGAACAAGAGCTTCGGTTTCAGTTTTCTTGGTTCTGGGCATACAGTATCATATCAAATTCCGAATCATGTTCGCTCAGAAATGTTTCGGTGCAGGCAGAAAGAAACTACTTCACCAGCTCTTCCAGTATGGCTTTGGCGGCAGCCTGCGCTTCTCCAAAACTGTGGAGATATGTTTGAAACTTGCGGTTCAGATCGATAGCGCGATCGGGGCTTAGCTCCGCGCGGACGATCATGTCGCGAATGTGCACCGGATGCGGCAGTGCGGCGTCTTCGTTCAATTCTTCCAGTGCGGTTTCAGGGTTGTAATGATACATAGTTTCATTATCCGCGTTTGGTAGGATAACGACATATGCAAATCAATCGCGGCGGCCCCGTCTACGACGTCGTTGTTATCGGATCTGGAGCGGGTGGAGGCACCACCGTCAAAGTGCTTACCGATCTCGGCGTCAGCGTGGCGCTGATAGAGGCCGGTCCGATGTTGAACCCGGCCAAGGATTTCAAAGAGCACATGTGGCCTTCACAGTTGAAGGAACGGGGCGCGGGAGCGGGCGGCGCCACTTACTTCGGCAAAGGTCCGGCGTTCGGCCCGTTCCTGGCTCCCAATGGCTACTGGGACATCGAAGGCGAGCCGTACACTGTAGCGCCAGGCAATGAGTTCCGCTGGTTCCGTTCGCGCATTCTGGGCGGGCGCACAAACCACTACGGACGCATTTCACTGCGCTTCGCGGATTACGATTTCGCGCCCTATTCGCGCGATGGATTGGGAACGGATTGGCCCGTCACCTACGATGAGATCTCGCCTTACTATGACAAGGCCGAGGCGTTCATCGGCGTTACCGGAACGAAAGAAGGCATTCGCAGTGCGCCCGACGGCATTTTCCAAACGCCCCCGCCGCCACGCGTGCATGAAGTGCTGATCAAGAAATCCTGCGACAAGTTGAAAATTCCTTGCATTCCCACGCGGCTGGCAATCATTACGAAGCCGCTGAATGGACGGGCTGCCTGCCACTACTGCGGGCAATGCGGACGCGGCTGCGTTACAGCGTCAAACTACTCATCGAGCCAGGTGCAGATCTTCCCGGCGATGAAGAGTGGAAAGTTGACCATCTTCCCGAACTCCATGGCTCGCGAGTTGATTACGAATGGCTCAGGCAAAGTCACGGCGGTTTCTTACATCGATAAGGACACGCGCACCGAGCGGCAGATCAAGTGCAGAACCGTCGTGCTGGCGGCCAGCGCCTGCGAATCCGCGCGGTTGCTATTGAATTCGAAGGGGCCCGGTTATAGCAATGGACTGGCGAATTCTTCCGGTGTGGTGGGGCGCTATTTGACCGACAGCACTGGCTACGGCCTCTCGGGTTACGTTCCGGCGCTGGAAGGGCGCGGCCGCTATGACGACGATGGCTTCGGCGGCATGCACATGTACATTCCGTGGTGGGAATGGGACAAGAAAAACAAGACGTTTCCGCGCGGTTATCACGTGGAAATGGGCGGCGGTTACTCCATGCCGAATGTGGGTTCGTTCCATGGAACGTGCCGCTCGCATGAGGGCTACGGAAAATCGTTGAAGGATGCGATCCGCAACGGGTACGGGAACACAGTCGGGCTTTCAGGCCGCGGCGAGATGATTCCGAACGAGAATACATTCTGCGAAATCGATCCTACGGTGGTGGATAAGTTCGGGATTCCGGTGCTGCGATTTCACTTCAAATGGACCGATTACGAGTTCAAACAAGTACGGCACATGCATGAGAATTTCACCAACATCATTGAAGGTATGGGTGGAAGAGTGTTGGGTCTGCGGAACCCGGAGAGGGAATCGTCGGGAATCTCGGTGGGCGGTACGATCATTCACGAGATTGGGACGGTGCGGATGGGCAACGATCCAAAGACGTCGGCGCTCAACAAGTATTGTCAGGCGCACGATGTGAAGAATGTATTCGTGGCCGATGCCGGGCCGTTCGTCAGTAATCCGGACAAGAACCCTACGTTGACTATCTGTGCGATGGCTTGGCGCACTTCGGAATATCTGGCCGAAGAATTGAGGAAAGGCAATGTCTAACTCGAACGAAAATACTTCCCGGCGCGATCTGTTCCGCAACGTAGCACTGGCCGCGGTGTTGGGCGGCCTGGATGTGGAGGCGGCGCAGCACGTCCACACGACCGCCGCGGCTGAGAAAGCCACTACCGGCGCCTACAAAGCGAAGCTGCTGAACGCTCATGAGTATCAGACGATGCAGAAGCTGGCGGACTTGATTCTGCCAGCCGATGAACATTCCAAAGGCGCGCTGGATGCCGGTGCGGTGGAATTTATCGATCTGCTGTGCAGTCAGAATCCTGAGTTGGCGTCGATTTATACGGGCGGAATTTCCTGGATGGATCGCGCCATGGAAAAGCGGTACGGGAAAGATTTTGTCAGCGCCAGTGCGGAGCAGCGGACGGCGCTGCTCGATCTGATTGCGTACCGCAAGAACGATTCGCCGGAGCTGGGCCCGGGGATTGTGTTCTTCGATTGGGCACGAAAGATGGTGGTGGACGCGTTCTATACCAGTGCCATCGGCGTGAAGGACGTTGGCTACATGGGCAACAAAGGCGCCTCTGAGTTCAAGGTGTCGCAGGAAGCCATCGATTACGTGGTGAAGCGGAGCGGGCTTTAGGGGCTACTGCGTGCGGGTGGCTGTGTCCGGCCCAACCGGATGAACGCAGGATCGCTGAGGGACTACTTCTTTGGTGGCTTCGGGTCCAGGTTTTGTGTCAGCTCTTCGGACTTCAGTTCGCCTTTCGCGCCCTTCTTGGGGACCTCGATCTTCGCCGTCCAAAGGATGGCGTTCAGCACCAACGTGCGGAAGTCCGGGTTGCCCCAGTTGGAATGAAAGTGCGCCCCGGTGAAGCCGAAGCCCCGGCCGCCGTCTTCGCGCTCGCACACCCAAGCCACGGTTTCCTTCAGCGGCGCTTCCTTTGGAAGCATAGTGGTGAGAATGGGTGTCACGCGCTTGTCCGATGGGTCAAAGCGGATTTTGTAATACCACTCATCTCTCAATTCGAATCCTTTCCAGCCACGTGAAATGGGATGCTTCGGTGATGCCTGCACCAGCTTTGTCACGTTAATCGGGTTCGTGGAATAGGGCCGTTCGTAATATCCACCGATCCATTGCAAAAGCTCCGCGCCGCCATGGTCCTTCGGAATTTCCACCGCGTAGTGGATGCAGGCCATGCCCACGCCCGCGGCCATCAACTTGCCCAGTTTCGCCAGCCTGCCCTCTTGGATCAGCGGGCTTTTCTCGCCCCCGTCCAAATAGAAAACAAGGGACGCCGCGCCGTCGAAGACCGACTCGTCGGCGGGCCAGCCGTTCTTGACAATTACGGTCTCAACGCCCTTGTTCTGACGCAAGCATTTGTCCAATAGAATGATTCCGGCGTTGAATTCGTGCTCGCCCGGACCGTGACTGGGACTTCCCGCAACTAGAACAATCTTCTTCGACTGCGCTTGCGCGACGACAAGCGAGAACACTGCGAGCAGCGCTAACTTATGCATGAGCTCCTCTTTCGAGCAGGGACTTCTTCAGGAACTTGATGCCTTCAAACGCAATGGAATCGGGAGTGGGCGCGATGTCCCTCCAAATAGAAGCGGCGGCGGAAAGTTCGCCCAGCGCAAAGCCGAAACTCTCAATGGTGAGCCAGCCGTCGTACTTGATTTCCGCCAACGCTTCAAACACGCTCTTCCATTCCACGTGCCCGGTGCCGGGAATGCCACGGTCATTCTCGCAAGTGTGAACATGCTTCAGATGCTTGGCAACGGTGCGGTAGCCGTCCGCGATACTCTTCTCTTCGATGTTGGCGTGAAAGGTGTCGAACAGGATTCCGATGCTGGGATGGTTCACCTGATCGCAAAGTTCCGCGGCATCGGCGGCAGTGTTTAGGAAAAACGTCTCGAAACGGTTCAGCGGCTCAATGGCGAGGTCGACGCCGTACATGGCAAAGGTATCGGCGATAGCCTGATAACCCTCAACGGCCCACTTCCATTCATTGGTGGTGCGGCGGCGTCCGGGCAAATAACCGACGGGCGAATAGAGGGGCCCGGCGATGAGCTTCGCACCCGCTTCCGCCGCGGCTTTCGCACAATCCTTCAGATGCGTGATGGTCTTGCGGCGGACGTCCGCATCCTCGCTGATCAGGCTCAGGTCGCGCGTGATTACCGAACAGATGGTGCATTCCAGGCCATTCGCTTCGGTGCCTTTGCGAATGTCGGCGGCGGCAAAGTCACTCGGGTTAAAGAGTGAGACCTCCACACCGTCAAAGCCGTTCTGCTTGATAGCGGGCAAGAGCGGAAGGTTCTCTTTAGTGAAACTGACAGTCCAGATAAATGTGTTTACGCCAAACTTCATGGTTGGTTTCCTTTAGTACGATAGCAATCGCTCGGCCTGGCGGATCAGGTCGTCCACCTGTGGCAGGATTTCATTTTCAAGCTGCGGATGGTAGCCCACCCAGGTGTCGAGCGCACCCACGCGGCCCACCGGGGCGTCGAGCGAGCCGAATAGTTCATCGGCGATGCGCGCGGCAATCTCCGCGCCGTAGCCCCAGGACAAGCAGTCTTCCTGCGCGACGATCACGCGGCTGGTCTTCTGCACCGATTCGGCGATGGCCGGCCAATCGTAGGGAGACAAGGAGCGGAGGTCGATCACTTCGATGGTGCGGTCCGGGTATTTGTTTTCCAGTTGCGTGGCTGCCTGCATAGACTTCTGCACCAGCGCGCCGTAGGTGACGATGGTGAGCGAATTTCCGGGCTTCATAATCTTCGCCTTCCCGAAAGGGACCATGTACTCCGGACCTGCGTGCGGGGAGCGGTTGTAGGGCTCGCGATAGAGCTTCTTGTGTTCCAGAAATAGCACCGGATCGTCGCAACGGATTGCGGTGCGAAGCAGTCCGCTGGCATCCAAGGCGTTCGAGGGCATCACCACGCGCAAGCCGGGAATGTGCGTAAAGGCGACTTCGCCGCACTGGCTATGGTAAATGGCGCCACCGTTCAGATAGCCGCCAATGGCCACGCGAATCACTATCGGACAACTGAAGCCGTTATGGGAACGCCAGCGGATGTTGGCTAGTTCGTCGCGGATCTGCATCATGGCCGGCCAGATGTAATCGAAGAACTGAATTTCGGGGACCGGCTTGAGGCCGCGGGTGGACATCCCGATAGCGCGGCCGATTATCGCCGCTTCCGCAATGGGGGTATTGAAGCAGCGGCGGCTTCCGAACGCGGTCTGCAATCCAGCCGTGGCCTTGAAAACACCGCCCTTTCCTTTCACCTCGCCCAAGTTCTGTTCGCGGCTGCAATCGGCTACATCTTCTCCGAAGACGATCACACCTGCATCGCGGCGCATTTCTTCGTTCAAGGTGAGGTTGATCTCGTCAACCATGGTGCGGGGATCGCCGCGGAAGACGGGCTCGGTGTCGAAGTTGGAAGAAGTTGGATCCACGGTATCGGAGTAGAGGAAATCAAGCGCCGTGCCGCGGCCCGGGGGCTCGGCATGCAAGGCCAGTTCGGTGGCCGCTTGCACTTCCTGGTCGGCTTCGTGCGCCATCCGCTGCAGCGCATGGCGATCCAGTAGCCCTTCGCTAATCAGCCATTCCGGGAACTTGATGATCGGGTCGCGCTCGGCTTCCCGAGTCCGTTCGGCGGCTGATTTGTAGTGCCGTTCGTCATCGGACAGGGAGTGGGAATACGGGCGTGTGCAATGCGCATGGACCAGCGCCGGGCCTTTGCGCGCCTTGCAATAATCCGCTGCCCGCCGCACGGCGTTATAGGACGCGACAAAGTCGGTGCCGTCGACTTCGATGCGCAGCAAGCCGGGAAAACCTTCCAGCAGCGCGGAGATATTTCCGCCAGGAGTCTGCTTCTCCACCGGAGTAGAGATGGCGAATTCGTTGTCCTGAACCAGGATGAGCAGCGGCAGCTTTTCCAGGCACGCAGCGTTCAGGCACTCCCAAAATTCACCCTCACTGGTTGCGCCCTCGCCAGTGGAAACCAGGGTGATCTCGTCACTTTTCGGATTGATGTAGGATGCGGCGTTCGCGCACCCGGCGGCCTGCAGGAACTGGGTGCCAGTGGGAGACGACGCGGTGACGATGTGAAGCGACGGTGAACTCCAATGCGAGGGCATCTGGCGGCCCCCGGAAGCGGTGTCACTGCCTGCTCCGACCGCCTGCAACATCATGTCTTCCGCGGTGACCCCGAGCGAAAGGGCCAGCGCGCGGTCCCGGTAATAGGGATAGCACCAGTCAATGCCGGGACGGAGGACCAGGCCGGCGGCCACCTGAATCGCCTCGTGGCCGGCGCCGCTAATCTGGAAGTAGATCCGGTTCTGGCGTTTGAGCAGAATTTCTCGATCGTCGATGCGGCGCGATGTGTGCATCAGCCGGAAAGCGCGGAGCAGCAAATCCCGGTCGGGCGCTGCCGGTTGAAGCGCAGGGTCTGCCTTGATTGCCTCGCTTGCAGGTGTCGCCATGCGGCGTGCGTTTTCCTCCGCTTCAAGTGTAACTGAGGTTTCGATAGCTTTGGTGACAGCATCGCTGAGCAACGACAGAGCGCCGCTTTCGACTTGGGCGCAGCTTCTTTCTGGCGTAGCGTGAAGTAATGGCTGATTCCGGCATCCTCACCATCGAACCGGGCAAACGGAACGGCAAGCCGTGTATTCGCGGACTGCGCATGACGGTCTACGAAGTCCCCGAAACCTGGCTTCCGGTATGACGCATGAGCAGATTCTGCGGCCGCCGGTTGGGAACGCCAGCCGGGATTGTAGAACGAGTGAAGCTGCTTTTTGACGAAAACCTCCGGCCACGCCTGGTTCGTTCTCTTACCGCACTCTACCCCCGGTCAGAGCTGTCATTCCGAGCGATAGCCGTCCAACCCGGCCTCTCAAGACGAGTTCCGGCTGCAAACCAATCAGGTTGCCCAGCGTGGATTTACGTTTCACAGCAAGGAAAACTTGGCTTCCATGCGTCACCTTTGATCCCTCTGTCTTATAATTAAGCTGTCACGCCGAGTGTGCTTCATCCAAACGGAATGCTCGCCACGGGGTAACGGCGCAAACCAATCAGCTAGAGGAGAACCATGGCAGTTACAGGCGCAGGGCTTGAGGGCATCATTGCCGCGGAGTCTGAGATTTGTTTCATTGATGGCGATGCGGGAATCCTAAGCTATCAGGGTTTCGACATTCACACGCTGGCGGACAACGCCACCTTTGAGGAAGTGATTTTCCTGTTATGGAATGGCCGGCTACCGAAGCAAGCCGAATTGGATGGGCTCAAGAAGTCCCTGGTGGCCGAACGCGCGATTCCGGCCGAGGTGACCAAGTTCCTGGCCAGCGTTCCGAAGTCCGCACCCATGGATGTCTTGCGGACTGCGGTTTCCATGCTGAGTTTGTACGATCCACTGGCGAAGGACAGTTCAATCGAAGCGAATGTACATAAGGCGGCGAAGCTGATGGCGCAAACCGCCACCATCGTGACCACGTTCGACCGTTTGCGCAAGGGTCTCGCCGTGATCGAAGGGGATCCGAACCTTAGCCTGGCTGGGAATTTCCTCTACACGCTCACCGGAAAGAAGCCGGATGACGTGATGGAGCACACCTTCGATGTCGCGCTTACGCTGCATGCGGACCATGAATTGAATGCCTCCACTTTTGCCGCCCGCGTGACGGCGGCGACGCTATCCGACATTTACTCCTCCGTCACTTCGGCAATTGGGGCGCTGAAAGGACCGCTGCATGGCGGCGCGAACGAAGACGTGATGAAGCTGCTGCTGGAGGCGGGCGGCAAGGCCGATCAGGCAGTGGCCAACGTGCAGGCCAAGCTGGATAACAAGGTGAAGATTCCGGGTTTTGGACATCGCGTGTATCACACCGAAGATCCGCGCGCGACCCATTTGCGCGTGGCGTCTGAAGAATTAGGGCGGCGCACCGGGCACCTGGAGCTGTATGAGGCTTCGTCGGCGGTGGAGAAACTGGTAAAGGGGTCCAAGGGGCTGAACGCTAATGTCGATTTCTATTCGGCTTCCACCTACTATTCGCTTGGAATTCCCATCGACTTGTTCACGCCGATCTTCGCGGTAAGCCGCATGTCCGGCTGGACGGCGCACATTCTGGAGCAGTATCGCAATAACCGCCTGATCCGGCCGCGCGCCGATTACAAAGGCAAACCGGTGGGCCAACCTTGGGTGCCCATCGCGGGCCGCTAATTCCCGATGCACGATCTTTCATTTTTTCGAAATAATCTGCGCGCCATAGAGCAACGTCTGGCTACACGGGGCTTCCAGCTGGAAACTGCGGAATTTGAGGCGCTGGACGTCGAACGCCGGCGCGCCGTCACCGAAACCGAGCAGTTGAAAGCTTTGCGCAACTCGGAAAGCACCGAGATCGCCAAGCTTCGTAAGGCTGGTGAAGACACCACGGCGCGCCAATTGAAGATGCGTGAGATTGGCGACACCATTAGCGCGCTCGATGAAAAACTGTCCGGCGTAGACGAGCGGTTCCATCAGTTGCTGTTGAGCGTGCCCAACATTCCGCATGAATCTGTTCCCGTGGGCCGTAGCGCGGACGACAACCTGGAAGTCAGGCGGTGGGGAAAGCCGCCGGAGTTTGACTTTGAGCCACAGCCGCACTGGGATCTGGGGCCTGCGCTGAACATTCTGGACATGGAGCGGGCGGCCAAGATAACGGGTGCGCGCTTCGCCGTATATATCGGGCTGGGCGCCAAACTGGAGCGGGCGCTGATCAATTTCATGCTCGATGTCCACACGCGCGAGCACGGCTACACCGAAGTGCTGCCGCCGTTTCTGGTCAATACGGCGAGCCTGGAAGGAACGGGGCAGCTGCCGAAGTTCGCCGAAGACTTGTTCCATTGTGAAAATACCGATTTCTGGTTGGCGCCCACGGCCGAAGTGCCGGTAACTAACATCTTCCGCAATGAAATACTGGACGCCGATAAACTTCCTATTCAGCTTTGTGCCTATACCCCGTGCTTTCGAAGTGAGGCCGGGTCCTATGGACGGGATGTGCGGGGCATCATCCGGCAGCACCAGTTCCAGAAAGTGGAGTTGGTGAAGTTCACCCGCCCGGAGCAGAGCTACGAAGAATTGGACAAGCTGACCGCTGACGCTGAACGGATTCTGCAGAAACTGGGGCTGCCCTACCGGACGGTAGTTCTGTGTACGGGCGATATCGGTTTCAGCTCCGCTAAGACTTACGACATTGAGGTCTGGCTGCCCGGGCAGAGTAATTATAAGGAAATTTCGTCCTGCTCCAACTTCGAAGCCTATCAGGCGCGGCGGGCCTCCATCCGCCAGAAATCCGGTAAGGGCAAGTCCGAATTCGCTCACACATTGAACGGCAGCGGTCTGGCGGTAGGCCGGACTTGGGTGGCCATCATTGAGAATTACCAGCAGAAAGACGGCAGTGTGGTGGTGCCAGAGGTGTTGCGTCCGTTTCTAAATGCGGAAGTCATCACCAAGCAGGGGGCGCTGAACTAGCACCGCCCCCAAAAAAACCGTTCACAACTATTTTCAAGTTTCTTTTAAGCTGTAAGCGATTGCGGAAACAATCACTTACAGCTTTTTGCACAAACAAACTCCCTCGCTGCAAATCTTCCCAAGGGTACGTTCTTACCAGAAGTAGATCGTATTAACTTCGCCTGGCGCCTGAATGGCCGCCGGGCATTTCTTTTTTGGGAGGTTTTGAATGCCTGGCAGTAAACGATGGGTAATGGGCGCTCTGGCGCTGGTCCTGGCTATTGGCGCGAGTACGGCTTCGGCTGCTCCGCCCCTCACACTAATCAACGATGTCCTTTATAAGGCGGATGGAACCCGCTTTGACGGCGTCGCCTTCATTGAATGGAAATCTTTCGATGCTTCGGACACGTCACCTGTCCCAATGCAGAGCATCACGTTACGAATCACCTACGGCGTAATCCGGGTGCAACTGGTACCGACTACGAACGCCACTCCGGGCGCTTACTATCGCGTGCGGTACAACAGCAATGGACGCACGCAGTTTACCGAATACTGGGCCGTTCCGCCCAGCAACACGGGCCTCCGGCTGCGGGATGTCCGCATTCAGGGTCCACTGGGCGGCAATAGCACGGCGCCGCCGGTGAATACGGCGATTCTGATTCCGGATGTCTCGGGTCTGCGCGAGGAGTTGGATGCCCGCCCCATCAAAGGCGTCGGTTTTTCCATATCCAGAGTCGCGATGATCAACGAAAACGGTGCGCTGGACAGCGTGCTGGGGAACCTTGGCGACTGCGTGAAGGTGGACGGCACCTCCGGTGCCTGCGGGACCGGCGGCGGGGGAAGCGGGCCGGTGTTTGTGGATGCCGAGATGCCGACTGGTGCCGTGGATGGCTCCAATAGCGTCTTCACGTTATCGGGCAGTCCAAGCCCGGCAGGAAGCTTGCAAATATTTCGAAATGGGATTCTGCAGCGGACTGGCGTGGACTTTTCGTTGACGGGGGCAACGGTCACTTTCCTCAGCGGCGCGATTCCCCAGAGCGGTGACGTGGTACAAACCTACTATAGAAAGTAAGTGATTTCCCTTAGAGGTCGCATTTTCCGCACTTCACGCGGGCATGCGGCCTCACCCTATTTGCGGCGCTAACCCCTTTATTGGTAACGAATCCCCCCACTTGTAGCGAACCATAGGCTAGTACGACATTTCTAAGTATCCACTAGAATCCCACTACGGTCAAAATAAGGTTGTCAGTTTCGCAAAAAAGACGCAAGATATAGAAGAGTTGAGGAAAGCACTATGATCACTTTCTATTTACTGAAACTGTGGCGCGATGATCGGGGTCAGGATTTCATTGAGTACGCATTGATGGCTGCCCTGCTGTGCACCAGCGTTGGCGTCGTGATGCCGGGCTGGGTTTTCCCTCAAATGAGCGTGATCTTTTCCAAGGTCACCTCGTCAATGGTAGCGGCTACCAGCGGGAGCTAGTTCAGGTACTTCTTCAAATCCGGTTCTTCGCTGTTAGTCGTGGGTTGGGGGGGGAAGCAGGTTACTATGGCTGAACGCGTATCGCGGAGGTAGCGCAGCTATTAATGAGAATGAACTCTTCCAAGCCGCTTTGGGTATTGTGCCTCCATGGCTTGTGAGA
>JBBRNO010000098.1:0-24954 GCA_038230275.1 Bryobacterales bacterium | reverse complement strand
GGAATGTTTCTGATGGCAGCGATGGACGGCAGCACTACAGAATGGGAAGTGATCCGGAACATGATCATCGCCGGAGTCGGGATTGGAATCATGCAGCCCATCTACACACTGGTGGTCCAGAACGTAGCGCCTCCGCAGCACATGGGCGCTGCCACGGCATCCACGCAGTTTTTCCGGTCCATCGGCAGTACGGTCGGCGTGGCGCTCTTCGGTTCCGTATTGCTGAGTCTGTATCACGAGCACTTCCGGGCGCACGTGCCTGTGGGCACGCCGGCGAGGGCGCTGGTTCCTTTCAATAATCCGCTGCAACTAGTCCAGATCCGGACGCGGCTGGAGGCCGCATTCGGCATGTATCCAGGCGGACCCCAGCTCCTGCATGTGCTCATGAACAACGTGCACGATGCGCTGATCAAGGGATTGCACGCCATCTTTCTCGTCGGCGCAATCCTGATGGCGGTGGCGACGTTCGTGAATCTCTTCCTGCGCGAAGTGCCGTTGCGAAAACGCGCGCCGGGCCAGCCGCTTGCTGACGCGCGCGGTTCCGTAACCGAGCCGCGACCGTAAGGGAGTCGGCACCGAATCGCACGAACAAACCCAATTCCCTCCTAACCGAAATCCCCGGCGACCCGAACCGTCTCCTCCTGCGTGGCGGCAGCGCTATCATCGCCCCGGACGGCAGCTACCTGGCCGGTCCGCTCTTCGACCAACCCGGCATCCTCACCGCCGAAATCCGCCCATCCCTCGCAACCGAAGGCCGCCTGCTCCTCGATACCTGCGGGCACTATTCACGCCCGGACATCTTCCGGCTCGCCGTCAACACGCAGCCCCACCAAAACGTAGCGTTCCACTCTGGGAGTTCCAAATGAGCAAACTGATCGCCCTGGCGGTAATCGTCACCGCCGCCGTATTCGTCACTGCGAAGGAGACGGAAATCTTCCCCATCCTGAAAAGCAACGCAGCCATCGGAAAGAACGGCGCGTTTTACCTGCTTCCCACCAACCAGCTCATCCGCCCATGGGGAGAGCAATTGCAGATCCCAGGCCGCCCGGTGGACCTCGCCTTCGATTCCCGCAAGCACCTGCTTGCCATCCTGAACACCCGCAGCCTGCTGCTGGTAGACGGAACCACCGGCGCGCAACAAGCCGAAGTAAAGCTCGCCAACACCTCCTACACCGGCCTGGCCTTCCGCCCAGGAGACCGTGAAATCTGGGCCAGCGAAACCACCCGCACCGGACCGGACCAAATCGCCGTCATCCAACTATCGGAAACAGGAAAGCCCACCGCCACCATCCAGATCGATCTACCCGGCCATCCCGTTCCATCCGGGATCGCGTTCTCAGCCGACGGCAGCTTGGCCTACGTCGCCTTCAGCCGCAATAACACGGTAGCCGTAATCGATGCCGCGAAGCGAAGCGTTCTGCGCGAAATTCCGGTAGGCATGGTGCCATTCGACGTGCTCGTCGCGCCCGAAACGGGAACAATCTACGTCTCGAATCGCGGCGGACGGCGCCCCACCGCCGCCGATTCAGTAGCACCCAGCAGCGGATCCATGGTCGTCACCGACCCAACCACCGGCAGCACCACCACCGGCACTCTAACCGTCCTCGACCCGAAAACATTCGCCACTCAGGAACTACCCGTGGGCCTGGCGCCGTCGAACCTCGCCCTCAGTCCAGATGGAACCACGCTAGCCGTAACCAACGGGCATTCCGATTCGCTCTCCTTGATTGACACCGCCACCCGCAAGCGCACCGATATTTCCATCCCAGCCGGGCCAGGGAAGGGAATCGGCAGCCAGCCTATCGCCCTCGTCTTCGCGCCCGATGGCCAGCGCCTCTACGTAGCCTGCGGCGGCAATAATTCCGTCGCCATCCTCACCCGTTCCGGAAAACAGTGGAAGGTGGCCGGAGCTGTCCCCACCGGCTGGTTTCCCTCGGCGCTGGAAATCGACAGCGCAGGCGCCCTGCGCGTCCTCAACATCAAAGGTACTGGCAACACTGCCAACAAGACCGGCTCCTTCAGCAGCCTGGCATACATCGGATCGCTGTCTCAGATTCCCGCGGTGACAGACCCGCAGATCGCCGCCGGAACCCGCGAAGTCACCGCCTGCAACGCGCCAAAGTTCGAATCCGCCGGCGGTGTCGAAAAACCGTCACAACTGGGCATTGAGCACGTCATTTTCATCATCAAGGAAAACCGCACCTACGATCAGGTTCTAGGCGATATCGCCCGCGGCAACGGCGATCCCAAGTTGGTGCAATACGGCCGCGACATCACCCCCAACCACCACGCCCTGGCCGAAAAGTACGTCCTGCTCGACAACTTCCACACCGGCGGAGCCATCAGTTTCGACGGGCACCAGTGGCTGATGCAGGCCTTCGTCAGCGACTATGTGGAGCGTGCCTTCGCCTCCTCACCGCGCGGTTACGCCTGGAACATGAGCGACGCTTTAACAGTCGCTCCCACCGGCTTCTTCTGGCAGGGCACCACCACGCCGGTCGACCTCCGCATTTACGGCGAATTCTGCCTGCCTGCGAAGTGGGACGCGGAAAAGAAGAGCGCCGTGGATATGGATGACAAAGATCTTCGTACCTGGGCCGAATACTGGAGCTTATACAAGAAGGGAACCTGGCAGTCCGAAGTAGGTTCCCGCAGTGGCGTACCGGCGCTGCAGAAGTACATTGCCCCCCGCTACCCGGTCAACAACACCAGCATTCCAGATCAGCTGCGGGCCGAAGTGTTCCTGCAGGAACTGGGGGAAATGGAGAAGTCAAACCACTTTCCCCAACTGACCATCATGACGCTGAACAACAATCACACTAATGGAACGCGTCCCGGCTCCCCAACTCCGCGCGCCATGGTGGCCGACAACGATCTTGCCCTGGGCCGCGTCGTCGAAGCAGTTTCCAAGAGCAAATTCTGGCCAAAGACCATGATCTTCGTCGTGGAAGATGATGCGCAGAACGGTCTGGACCACGTAGACGGTCATCGAACCGTCGCGCTGGCCATTGGCCCCTACGTGCGCCGCGGCGTCACCGATTCCAACCACTACAACCACACCAGCATGGTCCGCACCATTCAGGACTTGCTGCACATCAAACCCAAAACCCGCTTCGACCAGAGCGCCCGGGTGATGACCAGCATTTTCACCAACGAACCCAACCTCTCGCCGCTAGAGACGCTGACCCCGAAAGTCGCCCTGGATGAGATGAACCCGCCACTCAAGGGGCTCACCGGCCGCAAACTGTGGGCCGCCCGCCAATCCATGTCCATGAACTGGTCGGAACCGGACGACGTTCCGCAGCAGACGTTGAATACGATCCTGTGGTGGGATAGTAAGGGATACGACACTCCGTACCCAGTCCTGAGTCATCTCGAAAGCCTTCATGATAAGGTGTTGAAGTAGTGTCATCTCCGCTAAACTTCCACCTTGCACAATACGAGGGGCCGCTCGATCTGTTGCTGGATTTGATTCGCAGGCAGCAAATCAACATCTACGACATCCCGATTGCGTCCATTACTTCCCAGTACATGGCGTACATTGAGGAAGCGGCGGCACTCGATATGGAGCTGGGTTCGGAGTTCGTCTATATGGCGGCGACTTTGATCCATATCAAGTCGAAGATGCTGCTGCCCACCGACCCGGAACTGCTGAAGATCTCGCCCGAGGAAGATCCCCGGCAGGAACTGGTGGAGCGGCTGATCGAGCACGAGAAGTACAAAAACGCGGCCGAAATGCTGCAACAGAAGCGCATCATCGAAGAGGCAGCCTGGTCGAATCCGCAGATGCAGTCCTTTGTCGATCAGGAAGAAAATCCAGGCCTCTCCGTCACTCTGTTTGATCTGGTCAAGACGTTCCAGACGGTTTTGGAACGCGCCAAGAATCGGCCGACGTACGAAATTGGCAAGGAGTCGGTAACCGTCCAGGACATGATCCGCTACCTGCGCGCCATGCTGGAACAGGTGGGCCGCAACGAATCGATCTCCGCCGTGATGCTCTTCGAACAGCAGAACAGCATGCGGGCCATGCTCTGCCTGTTCCTGGCAATTTTGGAGCTGGTGAAACGGCAGGCGGTGTTGCTGACTCAGACAGACGCCTTCGGTGAGATCGCCATCAAGCGCAGCGATTCGTTCGATGACGCTTTCTCCGAACAGACGATAGAAGCCGCGGAAGCGGAATACAGTTAGGGAGCAATGGAAGAATATTTAGAAGTGACAGTCGAGGCGACTGACGCGCAAGATCCAGCCGCCGAAGAACAACTCGTAGCAGAGATAGAAATCGAGGCCGCTCAGATTCCGGTCCCGGAAGCAGATCATCTGGTGACTGACCCGCAAGATCCAGCCGCCGAACAACAACCAATAGCAAAGATAGAAACGGAGACCGCTCAGATTCCGGTTCCGCAAGCAGACCATCTGGAGACTGACCCGCAAGATCCAGCCGCCGCAGAACAACTCGTAGTAGAGATAGAGATTGAGGCCGCTCAGATTGCGGTTCCGCAAGCAGACCATCTGGAGACTGACCCGCAAAATCCAGCCGCCGCAGAACAACTCGTAGTAGAGCTAGAGATTGAGGCCGCTCAGATTGCGGTTCCGCAAGCAGACCATCTGGAGACTGACCCGCAAGATTCAGCCGCCGCAGTACAACCCGTCGTAGAGATCGAGATTGAGTCCGCGCAAACCCTCATCCCGGACGAAGGTAATCCGCTTACCGATTCAGAAGAAGCCCGGAAACTGGCAGTCCTCGAAGCCATCGTCTACGTGACGGACGAGCCGCTCACTGCCGTCCAGATGGCCGGTGCCATGGGCGAACCGGTGGAATTGATCCGCAGACTTCTCGACAAGCTGGTAGCCGAATACGAGCGCCCGGAGCACGGACTAGCCGTTCGCGAATTGGCCGGTGGCTACAAAATGGCCACCAAGCCGGAGCATCACGAGGCGGTCCGTGCGTTCGTCAAGAACCTGAACCCGCCGATGAAGCTCTCGCTGGCGGCGCTGGAAACCCTGGCCGTCATCGCCTACAAGCAGCCGCTCACCGCGCCGGAAATCATGGAGATTCGCGGCGTCCAGGGAGCCGGAGTTCTGAAGACTCTCCTCGACCGGAAGCTGATCACCACCGCCGGGCGCAAGAACGTAGTCGGCAAGCCAATCCTCTATAAGACCACCAAGGATTTTCTGGTCCAGTTCGGACTCAAAGACCTGAACGAACTGCCGAGCTTGAAGGAATTCGAAGAGCTCCGCCGCCTCGCCTTCCAGGACGTCGAGGACGCCGAGCCCCAACAGCCTGAAACAGCGCCCGAAACCGCCCCCGAGACTCAAACAGAGGAAAAGTCATGAGCGAAGAACGGCTCCAAAAAATCCTCTCCCGCGCCGGCGTCACCAGCCGCCGCAAAGCTGAAGTCTTGATGGCGGAGGGCCGCGTCACCGTCAACGGCGAGATCATCACCCAGCTTGGCTCCAAGGCGGATCTGGAGCACGACCATATTAAGGTGGACGGCCGGCTGCTTCACTCGCCGAAGAATCTGGTCTACATTGCGTTGCACAAGCCGAAAGGCTGCGTCACCACCTCGCACGATCCGGAAGGCCGCGAAACCGTAATGGATCTGGTGAAGGGCATCAAGACGCGGGTCTATCCAGTGGGCCGGCTCGATTACAACAGCGAAGGGCTGCTGTTGCTCACCAACGATGGCGAATTCGCCAACCGCATCACCGCCGCCAAAAGCCATGTCCAGAAGACCTATCTGGTGAAGTCCAACGGCTTGCTCACGCCGGAACAGGAAGAACAGTTCCGTACCGGTGTCTCCATCCACGGCCAGCGGACCGCGCCGGCTGAGATCAAGCTCTCAAAGAAAGCCGACAACCCCTGGTACGAGGTCAAAATCTATGAGGGCCGCCAGAACCAGATCCGCATCATGTTCAAGAATTTCAACCGCCTGGTGGAGAAGCTGAAGCGAACTAAAGTGGGCTTCCTGGAACTTGGCGCGCTGAAGGGCGGGGAATTCCGCTATCTGACCGCCAAGGAAATCGAGCGCTTCAAGAAGCTGCTCAAAATGGAGGAAGATGCTGCCGCAGAGTGAGATACTGCGTAGCGTGAAGACCATCGCCGTGGTGGGCCTTTCCAGTAAGCGAACGCGGCCCAGCTACGGCGTCGCGGAATATATGCAGCGGGCGGGATATCGCATCATCCCCGTCAATCCGGCGGAAACGGAAGTGCTGGGAGAAAAGGCTTACCCGGATCTGGATTCCATCCCGGTCCCGGTGGATTTGGTGAACATCTTCCGGCGCTCGGAACTGGTTCCGCCAGTGGTGGACGCGGCCATCCGGATTGGAGCCAAAGCGATCTGGATGCAAGAGGACGTGGTCCATGAGGAAGCGGCCGCGAAAGCGCGGGCAGCCGGACTGGTGGTGGTAATGGACCATTGTGTGCTGAAGGAACATCGTAAGCTCGCTCGCTGAGCCCATCGGATGTGCTATTTTCTAGTACTAGCGGCCTAGTATGTTTGAGACCACCTCCACCGATGCCATCGCGAACATTCCGGACGCTCCACGTTTCGCGCCGCTGCCCGCTTTTGCATCGATAGCGGAGGGCGACGCCGCAATAGCGCCCTGTCAAGGCAAGCGGATCGGGATTCTGATTGTGACCTATAACGCGGTCACCACTCTGAAGCGCGTGCTCGAACGGATTACTCCCAGAGTCTGGCAAAACGTGGAAGAGATTGCTGTATTCGACGATGCCAGCCAGGACGCCACCTACGAACTGGCCATGGGTTTCAAGGCGCTGAACTCCTTCCCGAAGCTTCACGTTCTGAAGCACCAGAAGAACCTGGGCTACGGCGGAAATCAGAAGGCCGGCTACGAATACTTCATTAAGAAGGGCTTCGATATTGTAGTGCTGCTGCACGGCGACGGGCAGTATGCGCCGGAGATTCTTTCGCACCTCTACCATCCGATTGTGAAGGGCGAAGCGAGTGCGGTCTTCGGATCGCGCATGATGAGTACCTACGGCGGCCCCATCAAAGGCGGCATGCCCGCCTATAAGTACGTCGGCAATCGCATTCTGACGGTATTCGAGAACCGCTCGCTGGGTCTCAATCTCACCGAGTTCCACAGCGGCTATCGCGCCTACGATCTGCATGCGCTGAAGCAGATCGATTTCTCCAGAATGACCGATGATTTCCACTTCGATACCGAGATCATCATCAAGCTGCAGCACCAGCGCTTTCACATCGCCGAAGTCCCCATCCCCACTTACTACGGGAATGAAATCTGCTACGTGAACGGTATGAAGTACGCGCGCGACGTGTTCACGGCCGTCCGCCGGTACCGGCAAACCTGCCGGTCCGTGGAGCGATTCCCGGAGTTCGCCGAATACTTCAATCACTACCCCATCAAGAAGAGCCTCGGCTCCAGCCATGCTTACGCGCATGACTTTGTGGGCGCGCAACAGTCCGTTCTCGATATCGGCTGCGGGGAAGGCCACATGGCCGAGGAACTGCAGAAGGCCGGCAACGTGGTGACTGGCCTGGATGTTCTGGACCGTCCGGCCAAGCCCGGCGCGTTCGAGCAATACATCCCGTGCGACCTGGAGAATGGCTTCGTCGCCAGCATCGAACAGATGCGGCGGCGGAAGTTCGGCCGCATCTTGCTGCTGGACATTTTGGAACACCTGCGTCACCCGGAAGTGATCCTGCGGAACTGCCACCAGTTGCTGGAACCTAAAGGCCAACTGGTAGTATCGCTTCCCAATGTGGCGAACATCAGTGTCCGGCTGCTGCTGCTGCTGGGCATGTTCAACTACACCGAACGCGGCATTCTGGATCGCACTCACGTTCATCTCTACACCCGCCGTACCGCCCGGCAGATGCTGGCCGACAACGGCTACGAAGTAGTCAAAGAGAAAATGACCGCGATGCCGCTGGAGCTGGTGTTCGGACTTTCGCCCGAAAATCCCTTCATGCGCGTGGTCAACCTCTGCATGCGCGTCTGCTCAAGTTTGATGCCGGGCTTGTTCGGCTACCAGATTATGTACGTGGCTGAATCCAAGCAAAACAAGTAGAACCTATTACTTGTTCCCGATGCCCCCGCGCAGATCGTGCAGCACGCTTAACACACCGGGCACGAGTGTAATCACGAAGAGCACCGGAAGTATGAACAGGATGATGGGGAACAGCATCTTGATTCCGGCCTTTGCCACCGCGGCTTCCGACCGCAGCCGCCGCCGCTGACGCAACGAATCGGCGTAAACCTTCAGTGCCTGCGATAGGCTGGTGCCGAATCGCTCGCTCTGCACGATCATCGCCGAGAGCGATTTGATGTCCTCAATCCCTGTCCGCCGCACCAGTTGTTGAAAGGCTTTGCTGCGGTCCTGTCCCGCTTTCACCTGCATCACCACCGTGTAGAATTCGGAAGCCAGTTCGGGATAGATATACTGCATCTCCTCGCTCACCCGCAGCAAGGCTTGATCCAGCGCCAACCCCGTCCCCAGTACGATCCCCAACAAATCCACCGTATCGGGAAGCGCTTCCTGCAACTTCGTCCGGTAACGCTTTACCAACCGGTGCAGCACTTGAGGCGGAAGCAAATATCCCAAAAGACCCGCCGCCATAATTCCGCCGAATTTGTTAGATATCGGATTGTCGCGCTGCAGGTAGAGCATTCCGCCCAGCAGCAATAAGGCGAAGATCATCTGTCCGATGGCATAGCGCGCCAGTGCCTGGCGATTGCGGATTCCCGCCTGCGCCAGTTCCTTTTCGGTGTCGCTCATCCAATCTTCGCCACCCGGAATGAGGCTGATGCCATACAGGAAGTTGTTCACGAAGCCGCCGCCACCCTTGCGTTTCGGGGTTCTTGTGGATGCAACCATGGCGTGTGCCTGCAACTCTTCCAGCCTTTCGCCCAGTGGATCTTCCTTGTCCTGAAACAACTCCATTCCAGACCACACCAGCGCCACGAATGTGGCAAAGGCAAATAGGAAGAACAAGATTCCGAAAACCATTTGCGCCGTCTCCTACAACTTCGGATTCGCCAGCTTGCGAATCACCAGAATTCCCACGATCTCAGAACAGATTGCGTACGTCAGAAACTTACTGCCGGTCTCGTCGGTGTAAAGCATCATCATGTACTCCGGTTTCAGAAACCAAAATCCAATGCCGACGACGATTGGCAAGGAACACAGCAGGCCTGCCGACAGCCGTTGCTGCGCGGTGGCCGCCGAGAGCTTTGCAGCCAGGTTCAACCTTTCCCGAACCAGCATCGCCAGATTCTCCAGAACGGTCACCATGTTTGCGCCAGTCTGGCGCTGTAAGATCAAGCCGGTGATGAAGAACTTCAGATCGATGACCGGCACGCGCGTGCCCATGTTGTGCAATGCGGTTTCGATTTGCGATCCCAAGGCAAGCTCTTCGAGCACCTTGCGGAATTCCATTCGCACCGGATCGAAGGTCTCCTGCGAGATGGTCTCCAGACCCGCATGGATATTGTGTCCGGCGCGCATCGAGCGGTTGAACAGATCAATCGCGTCGGGCAGTTGCTCTTCAAATTTTGCCAGCCGCCGGCTGCGCGTGAAATTGATATAGAAGATGGGTATGGATCCGAGTCCGATGGAGAGCAACACGCGAAGGAAGAACATGGAGATGAAAAAGCCGAAGACCACGTATGCCGACACCGTGATTAGAACCACCAACGTGAACACTTCCGCAGCACGGTATTTGAGGTTCGCCTGATCGATATGCATCTGCAACCGGCGCAGGACGCCAATCCAGGAAACGAAATCGCCCAGCGCCGCCAGCGGCCCGCGCTTCTCCCGCTTAAACAGATCGGGCGTGGATCGCGTGCGCACACCACTGCGCGCCCGCAGCTCGCGGAGCCGCCCCGCGAGCAACTCCTCCGATTCCTGCTGCGGCACGTACCAGACCAGGTATCCCGCGCCTGAGAGCGCCGCCGCGAAAATCACAAATGCTACCAGAACGAACATCTACTTATCCTTCACTTCCATCTCTTCACTGAAAATTGCCTGGGACAGATGCACACCGTACGCCTTCAACCGTTCCATGCACCGCGGGCGGTATCCTGTCGCCCTGAACTTACCCACCGCCTTGCCGCGGGCGCTCATGCCGGTGCGTTCAAACACAAAGATGTCTTCCATGTTGACGTGTTCATCTTCCACGTCCGCCACTTCACTGATACTCAGGATTTTTCGCGTGCCATCGTTTAACCGGCTTACTTGAATCACGATATGAACGGCCGACGTCAACATCTGCCGCACCACTTTATCGGGAATGCTGGAGCTGGCCATCATTACCATCGTCTCCAACCGTGAGAAGGCATCGCGCGCGGAGTTGGCGTGGCAAGTGGTCATCGACCCGTCGTGACCGGTGTTCATGGCCTGCATCATGTCGAGAGCCTCCGCGCCGCGGCACTCTCCAATGATGATTCGATCCGGCCGCATACGCAGCGCATTGATCACCAGATCGCGCTGTGTAATTGCGCCCGCACCTTCGATGTTCATGGGCCGCGTTTCCAGCCTTACGATATGCGATTGCTGAATCTGCAACTCAGCGGTATCTTCAATGGTGACGATCCGCTCTTCTTCCGGAATGAAGCGGGAAAGCGTATTCAACATGGTTGTCTTGCCCGCGCCCGATCCGCCGGAGACAATGATATTTAGCCGCGCCTCGGTGCAACCGGCCAGGAAATCCAGCATGCCGGTGGTCAGCGTCTCGTTCTTCAACAGGTCTTCGGTGGTCAGCAGTTTCTTGCCGAAGCGGCGGATAGATAAAATAGGCCCGATCAACGAAAGCGGTGGAATCACGGCGCAAACACGGGAACCATCGGCGAGACGAGCATCCACAATAGGCGAGGAATCGTCGATGCGGCGGCCTATGTTCGAAACGATGCGATCAATGATCATGCGTACGTGCGCCTGATCCTTGAAGCGGACGTTGGTCTCCACCAGCCGGCCGCCACGCTCCACATAGATGCTGTCGAACCCGTTCACCATAATGTCGCTGATGGTGGGATCTTTGAGCAGCGGCTCCAGCGGCCCCAACCCGAACACTTCGTCCAGCACTTCTTCAATCAGCTTCTCGCGCTCGGCCACGGTCATCGGAATCGACTCATCCGACACCAGCCGCTCCACTACGTTGCCGATCTGTTCGCGCACTCCGTCTTTGTTCAGCGCACGCAGCTGGTCGGGCGAAAGGGAATTCAGCAGCTTCGAATGAATCTGAGTCTTGACGTTGAACCACCGGTCCGCCCCACTTGCGGGTCTGACCATCGGGCGAGTGCCCATCTTAGAACGCCTCCGTCTTCATACAATCAATCATAGGGCTTACGCCGATTTGGCTACGCTCTTGCTGATGCCTGTCGCTTTGTCTACAAACGAGCGGAACGCTTTATCGAACTCCGGCGCGGACTGCCGGTCGGCCACCAGCGGCCGCGCTTTATTTACTGCCGTCAACATGGCCGGGGTCTCGGGAATGCCGTAAAACACCGGCTGATTCAACGTCTGTTGGATCTGTTCCAGACTGGTATAGTTTGGATTGTTTCGCTTCTGATAGCGGTTGCATACCACGCGAAGCTGGTCTTGGCTGAAGCCCATGCGCATCAGATAGGCGATATAGCGCTGCGCATTGCGAATGGTTGGGAACTCCTGGGTTACCACCAGGAAAATGATGCTTGAGGCTTGCAGCGCGCCCAGTACGATTTCGTCCGAGACCGCGCGTCCGGCGTCCACCACAATCGATTCATATTTCTCTACCAGGAACGTTCCGAATTCCCGGAACATCGCTTCCGAAAAATAGCCCCGCTGTTCCAGCGCGTCCGGCGGACCAACCAGGAAGAAGCCCAACGGGTCGCGTGTGACGAAGCCTTCGAACAGCGCCTGGTCCATGCGCGAGAGATTTTCACCCACTTCCTGCAGCGTATACTGAGGCGTCGCGCCCAGTTGCATGGCGACGTCGTTCCCAATGGCATCCAAGTCGATCAACACCGACTGTTGCTTGCGCTGCGCTAGCACGGAGGCGAAATTCACGGCGAGAGTGGTTGTGCCAACGCCGCCTTTGGTTCCCAGAAAACTATAGATGCGGCCCAACTTGCTGGTGCCCGAACTGGCACGCCGCGGAGTCTTTTCCAGCCGCGCAATGGCATCTTTGAAATCGGTCCGCCGCAACGGCATCATCAGAAAGTCATTCGCTCCGGCGCGAATGGTGGCGATGACGGATTCGCCGTCGCCGCTATAATTGGCCGCGATGATGTAAAGATCCGGGGCCGCGGCGCGCACTTTTTCGAGAATCCGGAAACCCTCCGCCGGATCGCCGCCGATGTCCAGAATCAGCGCGGCTTCGGCATGCCGTTCCAAATCCTGCAATACGCGGATGTACAGATTCGAGGCAACGTCGGCGTATTCCGAGATCACCTTTGCGTTCGGTTGATTCAGCAGGTTCTCGCGGATCATCTCCCGGAACTGCTCGTCTGTGGATGCGACTAACAATGAAATCGGCATGAAAGAATTCCTATGGCAGGCAGGTACTCTGTTCCGGATCGCAGCCTGCGCCTTCAATGGGCATGGAGGTTCGAAAATCGGGCAGGGCCACCGGCGGCAGCCCCAGTACATTCATGAATCTGGTGAACTGATAGTTGGTGATGCTCACCGTCACCGCGTCCGGGATGCAATCGGCGCTGCACTCACCGCCATCGCACGTGAAATCCACCAGACCGCCGGTGTCAGGATCGCGCGAGAAATAGCGTACCGTGATTCCCGCCTGGCCGGTTTGAAACTGGTCCATATCGATCATGGCCGGCACATTCGCCCGCATATACGCGGTCACGTTGTCGCCCGACCCTTGCCAGCAATGTGTAGTCGCGTAGCGTGCGCCATCGCGGGTGAAATCGACAATGCTGTGCCAGACCCAGAGCAACTGCGCGGTGAAGATGATCATAAACGTCATCGGCACCAGAATGCCGGCGAAGGTCATGGCGTACTCCAGCAGGGCTTGTCCGGATTGCGATTTGCGGCGGCGCAGCCTCATCTCAGGAACCCCCAAATGGCACGCGGATGCGCGGCTTGAAGAGAATGGGGTCTGTGGTGAGATAAGGAATTCCGGGGCGAACGGTGTATCCATCCGGGATTGAGACCACGATGAAATCCGGAGATCTTCCGCCTGAGCCTAAGTCGCAGCCGGTGATGGAGCAGTCGCATTGGCCCAGGTCCTGCGTATCGGTTGAGTAGCGCTCAATGCGCACTTGCACCATATCCGCGGTGAGGTTGGCGAGTATCGGAGTATTGGTGGAATCCGTGCTGCCGCCGATGGCGAAATTCTTGGCGGCGGCGACGATGGTATCCGAATCGGAGCAGAAGTTCACACCCTGCTGCGTGCCCACGTAACGCGCAATGGTGTACATGGTTTTCTGCAGCGTGTAATAGACGTAGGTGATGCGCGCCAGCTCACTCATGCCCACCAGCAGCAGGACCAGCAAGGGCACCCACATCGCCATTTCCAGCATGGCATTTCCGCGGCGAGTTTTCGCGGGGGCGGTGGTCATAGCTGGCATGCTCATTGGTGCAGCACCACTTTGCCTGGACCATTGGTGATCTGGCAGCCGCTGAATTGACCTTGCCTCACTGGCACCACGCTACCGATATAAAGGGCCGCGAACCGTGCATTCACGTCTGACGGATTCAGGGTGACGTCGTTCGGGTTGGGCTCCACCAGAAACTGCCGGAAGCCCAGCACCGTCATGGTGCCAGTTCCGGAAAGCGCATCTACTATGGGAATGGTAATGATACGGCGTCCGTTGCCGGCGTAGGTGGTGTAATCGTCCAGATCATTGAGGTCGGTGTCGGCGATTTCAGCACCGATGATGGTGTCGGCATCGACCACATTCGCGCAGGCCGTTGGCACCGTGGCCGCATCGAAACGCGAAGCCAGTCCACAGAGGAAATTCGAGGCCCCGTTCGGTGGCCGGTTCAAATTGCAATTCAACGGAACCGCGGTGGCCCATACCAGTTCAGCGGCGTTGACGGAAACGCATGCTTTGGCGGCGGTAGGGTTCGGGGGCAGTCCTTGGGCGCCGATGCGGTAGAGCTGCGAGCTCTCATCGGGAAACAGCGTCGCATCCGCATCCAGACGGTCAAGGAGTAGATACTGAATGCGCGATACGCTGGAGCCGAGAACTCCGGGTGTTGGAGGGCCTGCGCATTGATAGCCGAGTGTGTACCGGTTCTGCACGGTGAAGCCGAAATCCACAGTATCCGTGGCATCCAGCGCTGCTATCGCGATTGGCTCAATTCCGCAAGCGGTGCAAAGCGGAGCGCTGACACCAGCGACGCTCTGTGCGGCGATTGACGTTTTGCGCGTTTGGCCTAGCGAGAGGAAACTCCAGAATGTGAGCGGCGCATCGGCGGTGATGGTCACTCGCGCATACTTCGCCGTTGCCCCGCTGGCTTCAGAGCTACTGGCGCCTAATGCATCTACCGCGGTGGAGTAGTAAGTAGGGTCTGGAACATCGCTGTTCAGATTGCCATTGGTGATTCCGATGTCCAGTCCGCCGAAATCGTAACGATTTCCAAATCCGGTGGCGTTGTTCACAGTCACGCGTGCCAAAGCGGAGGCATCCACTACGCTGGCATCGGTTCCGATCAACTTTTGCGCCGCGGCCAGTGCCATGGAATCGGCCGCAGCCTTCAGTTCTCCGCGCACCAGGTACAGGCGGCCCAGGTCGACTGCGAATCCCATGAAGCCGAAGAACACCGGCACCAAAATGATCAGGATCTGAATGGACATGGATCCGCGCAGGGATCGCCGGGCGTCCTTTCCGCGGCGCGTTGCCGCCAACCGGTTACTTTGGTTCCTGATGTCCACGCGGTCCTACGAAAGCGGGATCTTCAGCGGCTTTCTTATTCTTCTTAGCGTCCTTCTTTGCTTTCTCCTGGGCAACCGTCGGCAGGAAGGCAGCGCTCATATCCGGCAACTTAGCTTTCTCATCCGGGGAGAGCGGCCTTACAAAATGCGGTGTAACCACCACCAGTAGTTCGTCGGTAGTCTTCTTCGTGGAACGGCTACGGAAGAGCTGCCCGAGGACGGGAATATCTCCCAACCCCCAAACCCGGTTCAGTTGCTCGACCACGCGATTGTCGATCAAGCCGGCGATGGCAAAGCTTTCACCGTCCCTGAGGATGACCTCGGTTTCGGCCCGGCGTGTGGAGACGGCCGGAATCAGAAAGCCCTGCAGTGTGACTGCATTCGCGAAATCGAGCGCGCTCACCTCCGGCTGCACCTTTAGGTGAATGGCTCCGCTGGGCGTGATGGTTGGCGTAAATCCAAGCTGCACCCCAAATTTCTTAAACTGTACGGTGACTACGGGGGCCGTCGCGCCCCCGGTTGGCGTGGAGGTGATGGTGGGAAATGGAAACTCTCCGCCGGCCAGGAAGCTGGCCTCGCTGCCCTCAAGGGCAATCAAATTTGGTTCGGCCAGGATCTGCAGTAGGTTCCGGCCTTGTAGTGCGCGGATGGTGGCGCCGATGTTCAAGTCCGGTCGAAAAACAAATAGATTGAGAAGGTCGGAGAAGTTCGTTGTTGGCGCCGGTGTGTTGCCATTCTGATTCTGCAACTGGCTGAAGCGGGGCGCCGCAAATTCCTGTGTTGAAGTGGCGCCCAACATCTTTCCATTGGTGGAAACCAGATTGAAGCCCAACTCCTGTAGCGCGATCCGATCAATGCTGGCGAACTTAACTTGCAGTAAAATCTGTTTCGGATCTTCGATAGGCGGCGTTTGCAGCAGGTTTACCACCGTCTTGGCGCGAGTGGAGGCAAGCGCCGCGGCGCGCTTGGATTGCGACACATCTTTCACCGCGCCGGTGAGTACCAGTGTTTCGGCGTTGCCGGAGACGGAAACCGTGGAGCCTGGAAACCCGTCGCGAAACTCTTTGCGAAAGTTGTCGAAGTCGGAGGTGTCGGCGGTGACATTGATGTTGTAGCGCCCTGCCGCGGCATTCGTTTCCCAGATCATGACCGTCGTCTTGCCCGGTCCTTTCGCATTCACCATCACTTCGCGCGGTGAAACCACGATGGCGTCGGCGATCTTCGGCTCGGCTACCACCACGCGTACCACGTCGCGCTCGAATTGCAGCAATTCTCCTTTCCCGGTAATCATGGTCAGGTCGCGCGCCGCGGGGGCCTGCGCGAACAGCGAGAGACCAACTGCAAAGACAACAGCGTATCGGAATCTCATTGGAAAATTTCCTGAACGTGTTTGTCGCCACGATAGACGTCAATCACAACTCGGGGTTTAGGCGGCTCCTTTTTCTCTTCTTTCGGTTTTGCAGGCGGCGCTCCAGAGGTAAGCTGGTTCCAGACGCCGTTGTCGCGAATGTTCGGCGTGTTCATACGGCGGGCGTACTTGGCGGCTCCGGCGAACATTTCCGGATCGATAGTTTCCGCCGTTGCCGCTTCTGAATTCTCCGACACCGATTTATCCAGTGGGTTGCGCAGCGCCAGACTGATTTTCCCCTGGTTCTTCGCCAGTTCCAGTTTCTTTGCTTCCTCCGGCGTGACAAGAAGCGTGGCTGCCTGCGTTAGAGGCCGGGTCACCTTGGCGTCGATTGCCTGTCCGGCCTCGGTCAGCCGTCCGATGGAAAGCACAATTACGTCCTGCAGAATGGTGGTGGTGAGTGCTTCCCGCATGGACCCGGTGCGGGTGAACATCACATCCACGTGGGAACGCGGCTGAATTAAGCCTCCGGCTCCGGTGGCGTCGGTTACCGGCACGGAGACGGCTCGTTTGCCATTCTCAATGGTGGCTGAGAGGCCTTCCGCCCCGCCCATGCTGGCGAACTTATTCTTGGCGAAGGTCTCGTTGGAATTGATGGGATGCAGCAAGATCTGGTCCAGCGCCGCCGCTTCGTCGGTAATCGCCATCCTTGGCATATCTTTTTCCGCGATCTTGATTACCTTGAGATCGGATTTTTTCAACCGCGTTCCCGCAGGCATATCGCGGGCGGCGGCAATCACGTCGCTCAACTTTTCCGTTCGCGGGCCTGCCGTTTTTGCATACACCAGCCAAGTGAGCAACGCGGCCGATACCCAGGCGCCGGCGAAGATCATTAGCATTTTCTGACGATCCATAGTTACCGCTTCTCCAATAGAGTGGCCGTGCCGTCCTTGTAAATCTGCTTCCAGCCCAGTTGTTGTAGCGCCGGGATCAGCGAATATTGATTCGGCAGCAGCGCGTGGGTGAAGCGATCGCGATCCAGCAGTTCGCGCCACCCTGGCCTCACTTCCACCAGACGCAGATAGTCCTTCATATATTCGCTGCCATAGAAATCGCTGCGGCCGTCAAAGAAGACTGCCCTCGTTCCGTTGAATCTGTATATTAGATAGCCGCCGAACTTGTCCGGAGCAAGCAAGCGAATGTCAGCCGGTAATTTCTCAAGCACCGCCGATGCTTCCACCGGAAATTCGGTGGCGGGAAATCCGGTGCGCGCCTGAACGGCGGGCGCGTGCAGCGCGGCAAACACCAGAAAGAGAGCTATCGGCGCAACGGCGTAACCGCGCAGTCCGCTGTCAATCGCGCGCAGGTTCAGGGAGTAGCGCAAAAAGCTTGCCAGACCACGTTGCAAGGCCGGTTGCAAGCCTTCGGCCGCCGTCAGCCCTTTTGTAATGGCTCCGTTCGCCAGTGGAAGCAGCAACAGCGCCACTAGCGGCAGGCCTCTTGCGGAGCGCAACGCAATTGCGAGGAATAAGGTGGAAAGCAGGAAATGCGCCAGATTCCGCTGCGTTAGGGCCAGTACGGCGCCGAATGCCGCGAACCCGACGCACAGCAGAATCTGCACCGAGCCTTCGGAATGAAAATTGAAGCTTTGAAATTCGCCGATGCGGTCCAGCAGTTCGTTGTTCCTGAGATAGGCGATCACGTGCCGGTGCAGTTGCCATCCGTAAGGATTTACAAACCCACCTGCCAACGCCGCCGCGGCGATCACGGCGAAGTAGCGTGCCCGGTTCCATTCCGCCAGCCGGTCCAATTGCCAGATCAGAGGCCGCAGAAGGTGCGAGACGCTATAGATCACTGCTACCAAGGGAGCCAGAAAAAAGCTGGCGTGCATGTTGGCCCACGCGGCCCCGAACAAAAGTGCCGCGGCGATGGCGCCGCTATTTGTCCGTGCCTTGGTGGTTTCGGCGTACCACACCGACCCAAGCAGAAAGAGCCAACCGAACACGTGGGGACGGGCCAGCCAGTGCAGGTTAGCGGTGGAGACCATCAGCGTAGCCATGGCGCCGGCGATGAGGAAATTGCCGCCGGCCGCCCAATGCAGTTGAAACCAAAACCAGGAACAGGCGCCGATGGCGATGCCGTAAAGCAGAGCCACTCCACTCATGCCGTCCATGCGATGAGCGGCGCCCATTAGCACATCGGAACCCCACTCCCAGGCAAACCAGGGCTGTCCGCGTTTTAGCAAAGAGTACGGGTCTGTGTGCGGCAGACCGGAACCGGAAAGAATGGCTTCCCCGGTGCGAATGTGCCAACCAGTGTCAGAATCGCGGAACAATTTTTGCGTGCCGTCGAACAGGAAAAGACAGATGAACAACGTGAGGATTGCAACCAGCAGCGCAGCGTCCGGCAGTACCCAGGATAGCCGGGCAAGCGGTTCCCGCGCTTCGTGCTGCCTGACGCCCCGGTTCTCAAATGAGCAGGTCACATCCATCGTAAGTCACGCCTATGTTGACCTGCGCCGGCAAACTATTGGCCGGAAGTGCCAATGCTGGCCAAGCCTTGCGTGATGCTGGAATACAGGCTGACAACGGCCGTGGAGAGTTGGTTCACGGTGGTGATCAGCGCCAATCCTACGGCAGCCACAATCAAGGCGTACTCTACAAGGTCCTGGCCCTGTTCGTCTCTTACTAAGCGAAGGAAAAATTGTTTCATGGCTGAATCTCCTTAATTATTTCGAAGCGGTCTTCACGTTCTCTTGTTCGTGGACGCGGTCGCCGGTCCCTAACAAAGCCTTCTTCATCCCGGCAGAAAATCGTTTCCACTGCGACTGTGGATCGATCACTGGAACCGCGAACGGCTGCCCGTCCAACTGGGAAACCAGTTGCATGTTGCGTAGCGCGGCCGGGTGGTCTTTCCTATATCCTAGCGCTATGCGCAATTCCGTGCGCGCCTGCTGATACAAGCCTTGTTCCATCATCACGGCGGCCAGATTACTGTGCGCCGTGGCCGGGTCGCTGACGGACTGCATATGCAGCACCGCTTCCTTCGGCTGCGACGCCAACGCCACTCCCAGGTTATTGCGCGCGATCTGGGAGTGCGGGGAAATCGCCAGGGCGCTGCGAAACTCGTCGGCAGCCTGCTGGAGCCTGTTCTGCAACAGCAGGTTGTAACCCAAATTGTTGTGGACCGAATCCGACTTCGGATTGAGGATCAGCGCTGCCCGGTAACTGGCTTCCGCTTTGATCAACTCACCGGCTTCGTCCTGCAGGATGCCCAGCCAGCAGAGCACCTCGGACGACCGGTTGGGATGCGCAGCTTGAAACCGATTGAGTGTGGCGAGCGCCTGCTCCGGCAGATCCAATCGGCGGAGGATTCGAGCGTAGGATAGGGCCGCTTCGGTCGAGGCGGGCTCCAATTGCGCGGCCAGGCGGTAATGCTCCGCGGCCAGTTCCGGCGACCGGATCTCTTCGTAATGCCGCGCCAGCTCGATCCTCGGCTTGAGATCCGAGGGGTCCGCCGTCATCCGCTTCCGCAACGCGTTCGCGATGCTGTCGCCGTCGCCGGCGTCGGCCGCCTTGGCGATCTGGCGCTTCATCGCACTCAGCGGCTGAGTATCGCGCGAAACCTGTTCCGGATGCCGCATCATTTGTACGGAAGTGGTCCGTACGGTGTGCGTGCAGGCACCTGAGATGAGCGCGGCAAGCAGGATCGGGATGGATTTGGCGATCGTCACTGTGTAAGTTCTAAATCCTCACTTGATAAGTTCCAATTCATCGCCCGGTTGTGTTCCGGTGGCGGCAATTGTCCCCGCCGGCAGTTCCAATACCGAGCGAGCCGACAGGCAAATTGCTATACGCCGGCGGCCCATGTTCTCCCGCACCTTCAATACTTTTCGCTTCTTGTTCAAGAACAGCACGTCGATCGAAAATTTCATGCCAAACGTGTGGACTGCCTCACAGGGGACAATCCAGATGCCTTGGCCTTTCGCCAGACCGGCATGTTTTAGCAGGCCTGTGCGCCGCTTGCTGCTGGTGTCGGCGACCTCAATTGCATCGCCCAGCAGAACCGCCTTCGTTCTATTCTCTACTCGCACTTACCGATAACACTCCCTAACACCCGGCGGCTGGACTTGTTGCGCAAGGTTCGGAAACTTATGATGGATCGAAGGGTTTAGCGTAGCCTAATTGGGTCAGGCATTGCAAATCTAATCTGGTCAGCACGAAGAATTAAAGCTTGGCGCGGCACTTGCTCCTGGCGGTGTGATCACTTAGATTTAGAGTTGTGAATGAAATTGTGTTTGAGATCACGCACGAGGCGAACGGCGGCTTTTGCGCCGAGTGCCTGACCGAAAGCATTTTCACCCAAGGCGACACGTGGGAAGAACTGAGGCTTACTGTAAGGGAGGCGGTTGAGGCCTTCCATTTTGATGGGCCGAAGCCACTTGGCATACGCATGCACCTTGTGCGCGACGAAGTGCTTGCATTGGGATGAAACTTCCGAGTGACTTGAGCGGCCAGAATCTGGCGACGGTTCTCTGCCGCGCTTGGGGCTATGTGAAAGTCAATCAGGTTGGCAGCCACATCATCTTGCAGACGCAGGCGCCAACTCCGCATCGAATCGCTATTGCCGCTCACAAGGCTCTGCGCATCGATACGCTCAATGGAATCCTTAAGGATGTTGCCAATCACAAAGATGTTCACATGCAGGCCATCCTCGATTCGCTCTCAGAAGGCAGTGTCGCAACGGCGAACCTTCCCAGGAGTTTGCGTGTTTCCGGCCCTGTAATGCCTGGGTTTCTGCCAACCGGACTGAAGTGTTTTCGGCGGAGTTTTAGCGCATAGTTGCAGGGAAAGACGTTTTGGGCTGCGGTCCACGACTTCCTCAAGGTTGCGGAACAGACGGAGTGCTGGATCGCCGAGGCCCGGCTCCGGGGCCGAGCCTCGGCGATCCAAATTGTTAAAAGTTACTGGCGATCGACAGCAACGGTCCGGCCATTCGAGGGAACAATCGGCCGGTTGTTGTCCGGGAAGCCTTCATAGCCGGGAAATTGGCTGACAATCAGATGCATCTGCCGAACGGCGACTGAGGAAACGTTTACCGGATTTCGCATCAGGAACCAACGGACGCCCTCCGTGCATGGCGGGGTGGTCAACGAGCCTGTGTACATATAATAAGAACGGTTTTCCGGCAGCAGTTGCTGTGCATTGAAACGCACGCCATCCAGTCCTTTCTCTCCGACCGTCAGCGGCGCGAGGCTCATCAGCGAGTCAACCAGCAGACTAGAGTCAGCGGCGATATTCATCATCACTCCGACCACCGCAAGATCTCCTAGTTGGTTCCTGTGCACCAGGTGCATTTCCATGTCCGCTCGTTTGCCGTCGATTGTATGCTCACTGGGAACGTGAAAATGGAATTGCAGCAGTTGAAATTCGTCGCTCACCTGGGACCAATTCACTGGCCCGGAAGAATTAAACTGGCCCAGACGAACGGTGCTGCCGGCAGGGTATTCCACCTCCACTACGTGGCCCGTATTCACGACAGCCATCGGTGCGTCCAAATATTGAAAGGTCAGCGCCGCCGTGTTCGTTTTCACCGTGAGCTTGTTGTCGATATCGATGGGTGTCTGACGCATTCCAACTTGCGCGACGGTGTCCCCCGACTTGGTCCCGCAGGTTGCAAATTCAGGAGCGTTCTTTCCCCAAGACGAAGGGCCAATGTTCGATTTGACTGCGTGGTTCCACACGACAGGCGCGGCCGCTTCGGCGGCGTATCCCGCGGCCGTCAGTACCAGCAGAAGAGTTGTGCTCTTTGCGAATGCAAATTTTGAATTCATAGTATCTTTGGTATTTCTTTAGGTAAGGGGTCCGTTGTGCCTCCAACGCCAACCCGCTTATTGAACCTATCG
Source organism: Bryobacterales bacterium (assembly GCA_038230275.1). Classification (GTDB taxonomy): domain Bacteria; phylum Acidobacteriota; class Terriglobia; order Bryobacterales; family Bryobacteraceae; genus JANXXV01. The sequence goes on along the minus strand of JBBRNO010000098.1, from coordinate 2,843 downwards.
GCAAGTTGTGAACCATTGTGAGTACCAATCTCGACCCCGTGTTATTCTAAAAGTTCATTCCTCCCCATCGAGAACAATACCTTTGAAAGTCGGATTCGTTAGTTTGGGCTGCCCGAAAAACCTTGTGGATACAGAGGTAATGATGGGCCAGCTAGTGGCAAATGGGCATGAGTTGACGCCGCGGCCGGAAGAAGCCGATGTCATTGTGGTGAACACGTGCAGCTTCATCGATCCGGCCAAACAGGAATCGATCGACACCATCCTGGAAATGTCTGAGCACAAGCGCACCGGACGTGCTCAGAAACTGATCGTTGCGGGCTGTTTGGTAGAGCGCTATCGAGGCGATATCCAGAAAGATCTGCCCGAGGTGGACCACATTATCGGCACCAACGAACTGGACCGGATTGTGGGCCTCTGCCAGGGTGACAATTTGGCTGCCGCGCCGTTTGAACCGTATCTTTATCACGACCTTACGCCGCGCATTTTGACCACGCCGCGCCACTACGCCTACATCAAGATTTCCGAGGGCTGCGACCATCCGTGCACCTTTTGCGTGATCCCGCAGTACCGTGGCGCCAACCGCAGCCGGCGCTTCGAATCCGTGGTTAGCGAAGCCACCCGGCTCTACGGGCAGGGCGTGCGCGAACTGAATCTAATCGGCCAGGACACCACCGTCTACGGCGAGGATCTGGGCATTAAAGACGGGCTCTCTCAACTGCTGGCGCGTCTGGCGCAAATCGAGACGCCGCTGGAAAAGTGGGTGCGCTTCCTTTACGCCTATCCGAATAAGGTGACGCAGAAGCTGCTGGATACTATCGCGGAACACGCGGCCATCGCCAAGTACATGGACATGCCGCTGCAACACGCCAGCGCCGCGGTGTTGAAGCGGATGAAGCGCGGCGCCAATGGCGACATATTCCTGAAGCTGATTGAAAAGATTCGCCGGACGATTCCCGGCATCACGCTACGCACCAGCTTCATTGCCGGCTTTCCTGGCGAAACCGAACAGGACTTTGAGGAGCTCTGCCAGTTTGTGCAGGCGGCCCAGTTCGATCGGGTGGGTGTCTTTTCGTATTCGGACGAGGATACCAGCAAGAGCTTCCTGCTGGACGGCAAAGTGGACGGCAAGACGATAGAACGGCGAAAGCGGAAGCTGATGGCGACGCAGCGCAAGATTTCGAAGGCGCGCAATCGCAAGCTGATTGGACAAGAATTTTCCGTGCTGGTAGAAGGCCCCTCGCAGGAAACCGATCTGTTATGGGAATGCCGGATGCAATCGCAGGCTCCTGAGATTGATGGTGTCACCTACATCAATGACTTCGGCGACGTGGAACCAACGCCGGGCCAGATTCGCCGCTTCCGCGTGACGGAGGCGCACGATTATGATCTGGTGGGTATGCTTACCGACGAGCCGGAAGCCAGTGCTCCACCGGCGGGCCCGAATCTATTTCCAATTCTGACCGGCGTCCGGCCGGAATCGGCAACGCACCGTCCTACTTACACCGCATGACCCGGAAGTGCCCAATTTGCCAGCGGCCGGTTTCGGCCGGCGAGTACTTCTTTCCGTTCTGTACGGAGCGTTGCAAGCTGATTGACCTGGGCAACTGGGCTACCGAGAAGTACGTCATCTCCGAACCGCTGAACTACGGCGAAGACGAGCCCGATGAGGAATAAGGCGGCGCTGGCGCTGGCAACGTGGTTCGGCTGCGGTTACTTTCCGGTGGGTCCGGGCACGGCTGGGTCCTTGGCCGCAGTTGGCATCGCCTGGACGGTTCAACACTACACCCGTGCGCAGCCTTACTGGTTCGGAGTCATGGCCATTCTGCTGCTGTTGCCGGGCATTTGGGCGTCCACCATCGCGGCGGACGTAAGCGGACGCAAAGACCCCGGGCTGGTTGTGGTGGATGAAGTAATCGGGCAGTGGATTACGCTTAGCGGAGCAACTGTGCTCAACTGGAAGAGTTGGGTTGCGGCGTTTGTTTTGTTTCGTGTTCTGGATATCTGGAAACCGGCGCCAGCCAGGCGCTTGGAATCGTTGCCGGGCGGCACCGGCATCGTGATGGACGACGTCATGGCGGGAATTTATGGCGCTCTTGTGTTGTTTGCCGCAGGGTGTTTTAATCTTTATTAAATTCGCGGACTCAGTTCATGGCTAAGCGCAAAGACAGCGATCAGCAACCCCTTATTTCGGACGTTACCCCAATTGCGGCCATCCCCGGCGGAGAATTTCAAATTCGCGGCAAGGGGCTGGCGCGGTCTCAGAGTACCAGCGTTACTATTGGCGATGTTCGCGCGCCGGTGATTATCGGTTCGGATTCGTTTGTCATTGCTCGCGTGCCGGAAGGCGCGTCGGTTGGCGAACTGATTGTCGGTAGCGGCGGGGACCTGAGCCGTTCCTGGATTTGCGATATTGGGATTCAAATCGCCGATGGCATGCACCCGGTTGCCAGTCCGGCGGTTGACGCATTCGGCAATGTCTACTGTACCTTCAGCGGAGCACGAGGGCAGAAGACGCCGGTTGCGGTGTTCAAGGTCGATCTTAACTACAATGTGGTTCCGTTCATTACCGACCTGATGAACGCCACCAGCCTGACTATGGACCGCGATGGGATGCTCTACATCTCCAGCCGGCATGAGGGCACCGTTTACCAGGTCACTCCGACCGGCGCCATGTCCGTTTACGTCGAAGGGATGGGCGTAGCCACCGGACTTGCGTTCGATCAGGAAGAAAACCTTTACGTTGGCGATCGTAGCGGCACAATTTTCAAGATCAGCCGCGGCCGGCAGATCTATGTCTTCACGACGCTTGAGCCTTCCATTGCCGCCTATCATCTGGCCTTTGG
>JBBRNO010000097.1:0-24963 GCA_038230275.1 Bryobacterales bacterium | reverse complement strand
CCATGCGCAGGGCGATCCAGTGCAGTTCTTCTTCGCGGGTGAGGGTAATTTGGCTTGTCATCGGTGCTCGCGAAGATAGTGGGGGCAGGGCGGTGAGATTCTCTAGGGGGTGTTCTTGCGGAACAGAACGAAATTCTGGAGAGGGGTTGTTTTTACCGAGCAAAGCCAATTTCGGAGTCGGCGGTGAGTGCCGTTGCGGGGATACTTTCGTATTGAGCGTAGCGCGAGGGGGGCGGCGGATGATTGAAAAATTTCGTTAAGTTACTGATTCTGGGCTTATTATCGATACGCGATGATTAAACTGACGGTTCCTGGGGCGGGCAGCCAGTGCCACCGCACCATGGACCTCTTGACCATGACGTAAGGATTCTTGGTGGGAGTTAAGGACAGAGATGTCACAAGCTGCGCGAAAGACTGCAACTTCGTCGGTCCGGGAGGGTGAGTGGACGCCCGTTTGGGTTTGGCGTCCAGTGCTCGGTTTGCTGATTTTTCGGATCTCTCCTCACCAACCGCGCGCGAGCTCGAACGGTCCAACGTGCCGCTCCCAAGTGGAATCTGAAGCGGTAGTCTGGTCGTCAAAACAGGTCAACTGGACTGCTGGGCAAGCGATCCAACGTCACTTGCCAGGAACGTTCTTCGTGCGACTGGAGTGTCCCGACGGCCCGATTGGCCCGTCAAGTCAAGCCCGGATTAGGACGGCGGCATTTTGGGAACGGCGAAGAGGAACGACCACGTCCGCGATCAAACCACAGCGCCCCCCGGAAGAACTTGGGCAGCGCCTGGTGAATTTTCCGCTGCGGTGAGGGGCTAAACTTGGACAAGACACCCAATTCATCCGCGAGATGTGGTGCGAACGACCAGGGAAGGCGTAGACTATCGCTTAGACGGTAATCGCCATGATGCCCACGAACGAATACATTGAGGCGCGCAACGGGGGTTACTACATCGCCGGTACACGCATCGGTCTTGACGTAGTGGTCTACGACTTCCGCGACGGTCGTTCGGCGGACGCGATCTTTGAGACTTACCCATCCATAGGATCGCTGGCGAAAGTCTCTGGAGCAATCACCTTCATCCTGGAACATCCGAAGGAAATCGAAACCTATTTGGAAGCCCAAGATGGCCGCTACAATGACGTCAAGGCTCAGCACCCCCTCACGCCCGACATGATTGACCGCTTTGAGCGCGCCAAAACTCTAAGATCCTTGAAGCAGGCTTGAGTTTACGTTTTCAGGCTGATGCCGATCTGAACCCTGAGATCGGGCGGGGATTGCGCCGGCTGGAACCGTCGGTCGATTTTCGGGCCGCTGCCGGTGTGATCGCGGACGGCACTCCTGGTCCCGAAGTTCTGCGGATCGCGGCGGGCGATGGCTGCGTGCTAATTTCGCGAGACATCACGACCATGCCGCGGGCATTTGGAATCTTGGAATGCAGGCAAGCTCAAAGGCCGAGAAGATGGCACTCTCGCCCATGGAAATGCCCATCGTCACCAGGGCAAAGCATCTACAATGAAAGCTCCGTGCTACCGAAGAAACCCAAGATCTATCACATCACCCACCTGGACAATCTGCCGCAGATTGTTGATGGCGTTCTGTGGTCCGACGCGGAACGCATAAAGCGACAATTGGATTGCAAGGTTGTTGGCATGACCGAGATAAAACGTCGTCGCCTACAAGAATTAGAGGTAGACTGTCATCGGGGAACGAAGGTAGGAGAATACGTTCCGTTTTATTTCTGCCCGCGCTCAATAATGCTTTTCTTGCTTCACAAGGGAAATCATTCGGATCTGACTTACACGGGAGGCCAGCGGCCCATCGTACATCTCCAAGCAGATTTGCACCAGGTAATTGATTGGGCGAACTCCGTACGAAGGAACTGGGCATTCAGCAACGGAAACGCAGGCACCCGCTATACTCAATTCTTCAATGATGTGAACCAGCTCGATATTCTCAACTGGGATGCAATAGCGGCAATCGCCTGGAAGGACTTGATTGTGCGGGAACGAAAACAGGCCGAGTTCTTGGTTAGTCGGTCCTTTCCCTGGGAACTGATCGAACGAATTGGCGCATTCGATAACACAATCGCGGAGCGGGTGTCATCTATTTTGAGCGAAGCCGCCCATGCTCCTGAGGTCCTCGTGGCACCGAGTTGGTATTACTAGAGAGACGAAATGATAGAGCTTACACAGGGCGACATCCTGCAATCTGACACCGAGGCACTCGTCAACACGGTCAATTGCGTCGGTGTCATGGGCCGCGGAATCGCACTGCAGTTCCGCAAAGCCTTTCCAGACAACTTCAAGGTCTACGAGACAGCGTGTGAGCACAAAGCGGTTAGACCGGGAAGTATGTTTGTCTTCGAGACTGGTCGGCTCACGGGCCCTCGCTACATCATTAACTTCCCAACAAAGAGGCATTGGAAAGGGAAGAGCCGCATGGAGGATATCGACAATGGCCTCACTGCGCTAATAAATGAGATCAGAAGGCGGCGAATCCAATCCGTCGCTGTCCCGCCGCTCGGATGTGGTCTCGGCGGTCTCAACTGGAATGATGTCCGGCCAAGGATAATCCAGGCGTTCACCAACCTGCCAGATGTCCGCGTCGTCGTATTCGAACCAGCTGGCGCACCGGAGCCCGCCGAGATGGTGAAGGAACGCAAAGTACCGAACATGACCCCTGGTCGTGCGGTGCTGATTGAACTGATGTCACGATATCTTGCGGCTGTGATGGACCCGTTTGTAACGCTCCTGGAAATCCATAAGCTGATGTACTTTATGCAAGAGGCTGGGGAAAATCTACACCTCAAATACGAGAAAGGCCTGTACGGGCCATACGCCAAGAATCTACGCCCAGTTCTGAACGTCATCGAAGGGCACTTCATAAACGGTTACGGAGACGCGGAGGATGATCCCGAACGTCCGATAGAGCTTCTTGCCGGTACCGCACAAGTGGCATCGGAGTTCATTGAGTCGCACCCGGAGACGCGGGCTCGCTTTGATCGGGTAGCGCGGTTAATTCACGGATTTGAGACACCCTTTGGGATGGAACTGCTTGCAACCGTGCATTGGGTCTGCACTAGAGAAAACGCGAAATCCGCCACTGAGACAGTCGCACGGACGCACGGATGGAATGATCGTAAGAAGGCGTTTGATGCAAAACAGATCAAGGTCGCCCGCGAAGTGCTCACGACACAGGGTTGGTTGAATTGATATGGCAGTAAGTGCGAGCGCCAGCACAAAATTCACGCGCACTCAAGTTCACGATGATTTCTTCGTGATGCCATTAGCGCCCAACTCGCGGAAACTGGTTGCGCTTGATGCTCTCGGTGAACGCCGTATGTGGCTAACTCCTTGATAACCGAAGTAGTGTCGTTTTTCTAAGCTGGACTTAGTGGGTTCGCATGACCAACGTGGAAGACACCGCGCTTGCATTGGCAACGGCGTTTCGGCGCTGTGCGGTGTAAGGCCAAGGTTGCGAATGAAGTCTAACGGCGAAGCGCGCCTTGGTCAGGCAGCCGGTGCTCCGCGATGAAGAGTCAACCCAAACGCTCGGCAAGCTCTGGGGTTGCTCCTTTGCTAGAGCGAAAGCCGCAATTGCATCCTCCGCGACGGTTCCACCGCAGCAAGCGCCACCGAGCCGTATTCTGGAATTTGCGAGCTAAGCCAGCGCCGTCGCGCCCTGGACCTCTTGACTCTTTACACAAACGTGGACGAACCATGACCTATTTTGATTTTTCTGAGGACGTCCGTAAAGGCTGGGCCGAAGCTACGGACTTTCGGTCACGACTAACCGTCCAGACTAAGGTTCACTGTGCGAAGTTTCCTGCCGCGGCGGAAAGAGCGGGATTCCACTCGCTGTCCAAAGGCAGTTCGTTCGTACCAGGGGGGCATGGACTTGTATTAGGTGCCGCCCCCTGGAGTAATCGTGATTTAGCCGTCCTGGAAGATCTGGTGTCCCACGCTCGGGCTGGTGTCTGGCGAGTGAGTGTTTTCTCCGTCGATGACATAAATTTTCCAGAGATGGTCAATGTGCTGCCAGAACTCCGCATGTTCAGGCGCGCGCCCGTCGTAGTCCAGTATTTGCAGGGCGAGCTCACTTACTTCGGAGACGGGCACGACGCAATTTTGTGGCTACGGCAGCTTTAGCCATGCGCTACCTGACTAAGATCATCTATACGGTGGCAATCCTGGCGGCCTCGATGGTTCTCGTGATCTTGGTATTTGTTCATCCTCCGAGTGTCCCTCGCCGAAATGAGCGCAGCGTAATCGACCTACCTCGTAGTGCCCGACCCGTCGTTCGCGGATGCTGCGTCGAGAGCGTAAACATGGCCAATGACCTTGTCCTGGTGCCCAACGCGCCACCCAGCCAACGCAGTGGCTTCCAATTCACGTTGAAAATCGACGCCTCGGGATACAGCATCCTGGCCGAACCAATCGAACATGGGGTAACGGGTTTCAGATCGTTCTACGTCGACCAGACAAGCGTTATAAGAAATGAAGTGCACAAGACCGCGACAGCCGCAAGCTGCACTATTGGCGGCACAAGATAGCTGAGCTCAGGCCGCCGCCTCAAGCGCTATCCTGGAATTTCCATGCCAACGCACAGCTACCGCGTCGTAGACGTCTTCACCCTCCACCCCCTGGAAGGAAATCCGCTGGCCGTCTTTCCCGACGGAACGACGCTGAGCGACGCTACCATGCAAGCCATCGCGAGAGAATTGAACCTTTCGGAAACGGTCTTTCTGCTTCCGCCCACCCGCCCGGATTGCGCGGCCCGCGTCCGCATCTTCACGCCGACGCGGGAGATGCTGTTCGCCGGGCACCCCACTGTGGGCGCCAGCTTCGTCCTGCTGGACGAAGGAATGGTGCCTCGCGATTCCACCGGCTTCACCCTTGAAGAGAAGATCGGCCCCGTCCCGATCCGCGTGGAGCCCGGAGACCGCCCGCTGATCTGGCTGACCACGCCGTCTATAAAGGAAGGAGCCCTGTACGACCGCAACACCTGCGCCCGTGCGCTGGGGCTGGCCCCGGAAGACCTGCTCGACATTCCTCCGCAACTGCTCAGCGCCGGCAATCCTACTATCTATATCGCCCTGAAAAACCAAGCTGCCGTGGACCGCTGCCGGCTCGATTCGGCGGGGATGGGGCAACTGAATCCGAAACCGTCGGAACCGGTCTGCGTTTTCGTCTTCGCCCCCACCGCCGAGGGTGCCTACTCCCGCATGTTCGCTCCGGAATACGGCATCGCCGAAGACCCGGCCACCGGCAGTTCCACGGGCCCTCTGGCGGCCTATATGCAACGGCACGGCCTCACCTCGCAGCGTCGCCTGGTCAGCGAGCAAGGCACCAAAATGGGACGCCGCAGCCTGCTCCACATACACATGAGCCCGGACGGCCAGATCGATGTCGGCGGCTACGTGACCCCGCTGGTTGAGGCCACCATGAGCTTGCCATGAAATTCGCCGGTCTGGCGTTCCTGTGTCTGGCCACCTTGGCCCCCGCGCAGGAACTGGTGCTTACGGCCACCGGGCCCACCACTGTCTATGAGGGCCAGCTCATTCCAGTGAAGCTGGAGCTTCGGGGCACCTCCCTCCGTATCTGGGGATTCGGCGGGTTCCGCCTGGAGCCGGCGCCGCCGTGCCCAAACTATAGCCCTTCGTGCCAACCGATGGACATGTGGACCTTCCACAAATTCGATTCCTTCCTGGGCTTCGGTCACGCCTCCCTCGCGGTGGAAACCGACATCAATTCGTTTATCCCGGCGCTCAAGCCAGGCAAGTATCGAATCCGCGCCGTCGCGGCGAAACAGGGCTTACCCAAGGCGGAGATCCTGTCGAACGCATTCGCCATTCAAGTGATCCCGGCTACCCCCGGCTGGCTACACCGGACAATCGAGGAATCGCGCCGCGCGCCAACCCCGAAACAGCTGGGGTTTCTCTACGTCAAAGAAGCCTTTGAGGCGGGACTGGAGAGTTACGGGAAAACCGGGCAGCGCGACTTTCTCTATGGCCTCTACCGAAATCCCAACGAAGACCAAAGCTGCCAGATGCTGCGCGCCGCTCTGCAAGATCCGGCCAACCAGATTACCGCTGATTTCATCTGGCTGATCGCCAACGTTTGCCGCCGCGCCAAGTTTCCCTTCGCGGCGGAAATGGCAGCGGCTAAAGAAAGCGATTCGCGCCGCCTGGAATGGATCCGCGCCACCACTGGCTACGAACAGCAGACCACGCTCGAAGCAATCCACGTACTGGCTGCCCGCGCCGGAAAGGAAGGACCGCACGCGTTCGCCGAACGTGCCCAAGTGCTCCGCTACGTCGCCGCACGATGGATGACCGGCGACGAACAAATTCCCGATTTCGCCAAGCCCGCGTTGGCGGCTACCGTCCGCGACCTGCCGGGCTACGCTCCCCGGGAAGCCATCGCCATACTTTCCGAATTCTGGTATCTGCTTCGCACGCAGCAGATCCGGCCGGCCATCGACGGCATCTTGCGGCGCGATCCATTTGACCATCAGTGGATCGACGTCCGGCGCAGCGCGCTACGGCTGCTGCTTGCTCTGGATCCCGCCGCTGGACACGCGGCACTGCTCGCGGAATTGCGCGACTTCCGTCCAACCTTGGATGAGGGTATTACCAGACTGCTACCGGCGGCCACTGTGCCGCCCATGGATACAGAGTTGATCGGCCACTTGGCACGCATGCAGCGCGGGGAGATCCAGCACCCCGTTGCCGACGCGTTTCTGCTGATCGCCCTCTATCTTTCGCCGCAATCGCAAGAGCGCATGAAACAGGTTTACGAATCGCAAACCAACCCTTGTCAGCCGGAGATCGTCGCCTACTTCCTGCGCGTGCAACCGGTGTATGCGGAGCAATTACTGAAGCGCGCCACCACCGGCATGCATGCCGTACCCGGGCCATGCACCGTGCGCTACATCAATGCCATCCCGCGGCTGATTATGACGCCGGTGCTGGAGAATTATCTGGTGGCGCATCTGCAACACGAAAATGTTTACGTCAAAGCCGATGCAGCCCGGATGCTTTCCGGCTTCGGTACCAGCACGGCCAAGAAGCCGCTGTGGGATAGCTACCTCTACTTCCACGAATACTGGAAAGGGAAAGATGCCGAGTTGAACAACCCGGATTACCGCGATGGCCGCTTTCTTGAGGAGATGCTCCGAACCTCAATCGTCCGCGGCCGCGCCTGGTTCACCAGCGAAGCGGAACTGCGCCGCCTGGGCGCCATGTGCATCAGCGAGCGCTGCAAGGCCGACAGTGCGGAGGACTTCCGCATTGCCGCCGAAAAGCCGATCCCGATTGAATTGGCAGTCAACTCTTTGGGGATACACGCTCGAGTGGCGCAATCGTCTTGGTTTGAAAGCATGGACGCCCTTCAAAGGAAACTGGCTCAATTTCCGGCAGGGAGCCGGTTTCAAATTCGCCCCGCCGGCGGCGCTCCGAGATCCGAACAAGACCGCGCGGCCGCCGAGATTCGCCGTTATGCCGAAGCAAGAGGATTGCAAGTCAACTCATCGTCAAACTAAACATCCACCCAGGCCCGAAGTTTTGAACTCTGCAGCACCTTTTCCAACTTCTCCATGCCCTGCATTCCTTCCAGGAAGGTGGGGTACTCCACCTCGGCAGCCGGGTCCGCCACTCGCTTGTAGAAGCGCTTGAACACCTGCTTGTGCGTATCGTCGTAGCCTTCGCCATGCCCGCCAGGCAGATCCGCATACGCCGCGGCCTTTGGAAGCAGCAGGGACGGGTCTTTCAAAATCACCTGATTCGGCGAATTCCGGTGACCAATCCAAAGTTCATCCGGCCGTTCCTGGTTCCAACCCACGCCGCACTTGGTTCCGAAGATTTCAAATGAGAAGCGATTCTTGCATCCCGCCGACATCTGGCTAACCGTGAAAGCCCCGCGAGCCCGATCGCCAAGCCGAAGCAGCACTGCGCCAAAATCTTCCGTATCGATGGGAACTTCCACGTAGTCGTCCGGCGTCAGCGTCTTACCGGCGAAGGTTTGCACCGCCACCTTGGGCTGTTTCCTGGTTTTGTGAAACGCCTGCAGATCCGCGCATAGCGATGTGATCTTCAGTCCGGTCAAATGCTGGATCATGTCCATCCAGTGGGACCCAATATCACCCATCGCCCGCAGCGCGCCGTTCGCCTTGGAATCGATGCGCCAGTTCCAATCCGTGTCATACAGCAGCCAGTCTTGCGAATAGGTGCCTTGCACAATCAGCACTTCCCCCAGTTCGCCAGCCTCAATCATTCGGCGGATCTGCTGCACTACCGGGTAGTACCGCAGGTTGTGATTCACGCAGTTGGCCACGTTCTTGGCCGCGGCCAGTTGCACCAGCTCCCGCGCTTCGGCAACCGAAAGCGTTAGCGGCTTTTCGCACAGTACCGCCTTGCCTGCTTCCAGCGCCGCCTTCGCCACAGGGAAGTGCAGCGCATTCGGCGTACACACGTGCACCGCGTCAATTTTCTGGTCCGCCAGCAGCGTCCGGTAATCGCCGGTAGTCCGCGACAGTCCGATGCTTTCTCCGAACGCGGCGGCTTCAGCGTCAGTGGCGGCTGCAACGGCAACCAGATCCACATTCGGTACCCGCCGAATGGCGTCCGAATGGACCCTGCCCATGAATCCGGCCCCAATGACCGCAGTTTGAACTCTCCGCATAGTCTCCTTTCCAATCTCGCTTTTCTGAATACTTTCTCGATACACTTTATCGCAGTTGCGAATATACTAGTACATAAGTTTGGTATGCAAGTCCGTCTGAAAATCAATTACGCGTCGTCGCTCCGCAAAGCGCACAGCTTCAATTGGCAATTGGCACGTGGAACCGCGGCCTTACTGGGCCCTGCATCGGTGATGGCCTTTGTCTTGGGCGGTTGGCGCCTGGGTGCGGATTTGAATCTCACTGGGCAGTTCGCTATCTCCCAAGGTTTGTTTTCTCACTGGCAGGTTTGGCTGGCCGTCGGCGCTGGGATGCAGATTGCGTCGGCTGTTTTGACGCGCTATGCCAGACGCCGCTACTCCGCCATGGACGCCGCCACTCTCTAGGAGTAATTCCGCAGAAGTAAACCGGAAACTATTCGTCAGGTACTTGCATCTAAGTTGGCAGCAAGGGTCCAAATATGTTAGGCAAAATGATTCCCGCCGGCGCTCCCGGCTTGGTACAAGCATTCAGATCCAACACGCAGGACATCGCTCCGCTGTTTCACTACTTGTTGAAACCGGTGGCTCTGGTGGCCTACGTCCTTTCAGGGTGGCGGTTAGGCGCGGATTTGAATTGGACCGGTCAATTCTTTATTCCCAGCGGCCTGTTATCGCACTGGCTGGTTTGGCTTGCGCTTGCCGTTGCAACCCATTCCACCGCTTTACACCTCGCTCGCAAAGCAGGGGAGAACGGCGACGTTATTCTTCCGTAAGAAATCAAGGTGTCATCTGATACTCTTGAATTGAAGATCGACGTCGAGCATGTCCTACCGCACCAGACCCCACAAGGGCGGCTTTTCCTACTCCCGATACTTTTCCACGGGAGTGAAATGGCTGCTCATCAGCAACATCACGCTATTCATCATTAACTACTTCGCTGTGATCGCCGGCTACGGGGGATTTTTTTTACCCTTCGCCCTGGTGCCGCAGGACGTGGTGCGCCACTTTGCACTCTGGCAGTTCGTAACGTACCTGTTCCTGCACGATCCTCTAGGCTTCAGCCACATTCTGTTCAATATGTTGGCGTTGTGGATGTTTGGTAGTGATCTGGAGCAGCTGTGGGGCACCCGCCGGTTCCTGAACTACTATTTTCTGTGCGGCATCGGAGCCGGCTTCTGCGTGGTACTCGCCAATCTGATCTTCAACGGCGATCATATGAACACCCGGACCATCGGCGCGTCCGGCGCGATCTATGGCCTGCTGCTCGCCTTTGGGATGACCTATCCCGATCGCGAAATTCTGATGAGTTTCCTGTTTCCCATCAAGGCGAAATACTTCGTCATGATTATGGGCGCCATCGCGTTTATGAGCTCCTTCGGCGGCAGCGGTAGTGGAGTCAGCAATGTAGCTCACCTGGGCGGAATGCTTTTCGGATACGTCTACCTGAAAACCTACCGTCCGCGGCAGGGGTTCCTATCTTCGTTGGGCTCCTGGTATCAGGATTACAAGCTGCAGCGGGCAAAAAAGAAGTTCCAGGTCTACTTGAAGAAGCGCGGTTCCGGCGATGACCGCTGGGTGAACTGAAGTCCGGACACCACGCCGGCCAACCACCAAACCCGCTACGAAACCAGCCACAGCCGCAACGCGTCAGTATTCTGGTATAGTTCGCTCAAGGCCAAGCCAAAATGAAAAAGCTCTCCATCGCACTCTTCCTTACCCTAGCCGGCACGTTTGTGAGTCTACACCTCAGCGCACAGCAGGGGCCCAATAAAGAAGGTTCCGATACCGTGGCTAAGCCGCGTAAGAAGGATGGCCAGCCGGCCGAGGCGGACTTGCCGAAAATCCCTTCCAAGTTCGGTAAGAAGGAAGATCGCCTGCCCGACGGCCCCAGTTTCAAGAGCGATGTCACGGCAGTCACGGTGGATGTGTCGGTGCTGGATAAGAATGGACGCTTCATTCCAAATATCCCGCGCGGCAACTTCCGCGTGCTGGAAGATAACGTGCCCCAGACCATCACCAACTTCGGCCTGGGTGAAGCCCCCATGACAGTTTGCATGGTGATCGAGTTCAGTAACCGCTACCAGAGCTACTACACCGAAAGCTGGTATCAGACGCTGACTGCCGCCTACGGCTTTATCGAGACGCTAAAGCCCGACGATTTCGTAGCCATCGTGGCCTACGATCTGCGCGCCGAAACCCTGTCCGACTTCACCACCAACCGCGGGCAGACCCAGGAAGCCATGCAGCGCCTGCGCATCGCGGCATTCTCGGAATCGAATCTGTTCGACGCGTTGACGGACACTGCTGATCGCATGTCTGAGATTGAAGGCCGCAAGGCCATCGTGCTGATCTCATCGGGCATCGATACGTTCAGCAAACTCACTTTCGACAAAACCCGCAAGATCATTCAGACCGCCGGCGTGCCCGTTTATTCGCTCGGCCTTATGCAGGCATTGCGGGAGTATTATGACGCCCGCGGCGCCATGGGCTCCATTGACCGCCTTGACTTCCTGCAGGCTGATAATCAGTTGCGGACGTTCTCAAAGGAATCCGGCGGGCAGGCGTTCTTCCCCCGTTTCTACGGCGAATTCCCAAGCATCTTTCGCGCCATTCATGAGGCGCTGCGCAACCAGTATTCATTGGCGTACGCGCCGTCCAACACTGCCAAAGACGGGAAGTACCGCCGAATTAAGGTAGACCTGGTGAATCCCGCGACTGGTGAACCGTTGCGCGTAACCGATGAAAAGGGTAAGCCGATGAAGTACACCGTCGTCGCAAAGGCGGGGTACAACGCCCCGCGTGCTGTGGAGTAAGTCTGGTACTAAAGTCAAGCATTGGATCTGACCACTTTTGAAGCTGATACGATTCCGTTGACAGTCTGGTTACGGCTCTGTTACCTTCACGTGGTCCATGAAATTCTCCAAAGCCGCTTCCCCTGCTCCCCTCCTCAAAATATTGCTCATCGATGATAACCGGCAAGGCCTGCAGGCGCGGAAGACCGTACTGGAAGAGCAGGGCTACGCAACTGCGATTGCCAGCTGCGGAGAAGATGGCATGGAACTATTTACGAACGGCAGCTTCGACCTTGTAGTGACCGATTACAAGATGCCGCGAATGAACGGCGCGGAGGTAATCGCGCAAATTCAGGTTCACCGTCCCGGCACGCCCACCGTCCTGGTTTCGGGTATGGTGGAGGCGCTTGGCCTCAACGAACAGAACACCGGTGCCGACGTCGTATTGGCAAAGAGTAATAATGAGGTCGCGCATCTCATTCGCGCCGTCAATCGCCTGCTTCGCGTCAAAATACCGAAGAAGCCGGCTCGTTCGCAGTCACTCGCTACAAAGGCCAAGCACAAGGCGGTCTAAGCATACACTGTAGGCATGTCGCATTGTAGGATACTGGCCGCCTTCTTCTGCACTGCCTTGGCGGTCTATCCGGTAAGTCCACCGGCTAAGATACCAAACGCGAAAACGGCGGCCGGCGTACCGTCGCACGACAGGTTATGGGCGCAGAGGTCCATGAAGCAGATGACGCTGCATAGCATGGTGGCGCAGTTGATTGTCATCACCTCTTATGGCGAGGCGCCCAGTTCCCGCTCCGCCGCGTATCGCGATTTCGTTCATCAGGTGCGGGACGTTGGCGTTGGCGGCATCATCGTGGTGAACCGCGTGGTGAACGGATCGGTGCGCAATGCCGAACCGTATGCCATGGCATCGTTCCTGAACCGGCTACAGCGGTTTGCGCGCATTCCCTTGATTGTCGGCGCGGATTTTGAACGCGGTGCTTCCATGCGTGTCTCAGGCACCACCAAGTTTCCGCACCTGATGGCATACGGCGCTGCCCGTGATCTGGCGCTGACCAGATACCTGGGCGCGGCCACCGCCCGTGAGGCGCGTGCCTTGGGGGTGCAATGGGTGTTCGCTCCCGATGCGGATGTGAACAACAATCCCGATAACCCGATTATCAACACCCGCTCGTTCGGGGAGAACCCGCAAGACGTCGCGGCACAGGTGAAGGCGTTCATCGAAGGCGCGCATTCAGATCCGAAAGAACGGGTTCTGGTAACGGTGAAGCACTTTCCCGGACACGGCGATACCAATGTCGATAGCCACGTGGGCATGCCGTCCATCAGTGCGGATCGGCCCCGTATGGACGCCATGGAACTGGTTCCATTCCGAGCGGCCATCGCCAGCGGAGTGGATGCGGTGATGACCGCACACGTGGCCGTGCCAGCGCTGGAAAAGCCCGAGATCCCGGCCACCATTTCCCCTGCTGTTCTCACCGGACTGCTGCGCAATGATCTTAAGTTCAACGGCCTGATTGTGACCGATGCGTTAGACATGCAGGGGCTCTCCAGGCAGTTCCCGCCGGGCGAAGCCGCGGTGCGGGCGCTAGAGGCTGGCGCCGACGTACTGCTGATGCCTTCGAATCCGGAGGAAGTGATTCGCGCCGTATTGAACGCGGTGCGCGCCGGCCGGATCTCCCGCAAGCGAATCGAAGAAAGCACGGCGAAAGTGCTGGCGGCGAAAGCCCGCGTTGGACTGGACCGCGTCCGGTTCGTCAACGTCGAAGAGATTAGCGACGTCATCGAATCGCCGGAGGCCGCCGATAAAGCGCAGGAAACTACGGACCGCGCGATCACGCTGGTGAAAAATGACGACTCGCTTGTGCCACTGAAGAACGCCGAGAAGGCCTGCTGGTTTATCTTGACCGAGAGCCGGGGTAGCCAGCAGGGGCGGCGGCTGCAGGACGAACTGTTGAAGCGGTCCAAAGACACACGCTACGTGGTGCTGGATCCGATTGCGCCTGCCATCGAACTGGAGCAGGCCGTCCAAAAGATGCCGGACTGCGAGACGAACGTCGTAGCTGCCTTCGTTTCTTCCAGCGAGTACAAAGGAAAGGCCGCCATGGCCGGAAATTTCCCTTCTCTGATGACGGCTCTGCTGAGCACCAAAGTGCCGGTGGTGCTGGTTGCTTTGGGCAGTCCGTACTTGTTGCGAAGCTTTCCCGAAGTTGCCGCGTATATGACAACGTACAGTGTGGCGCCGCCCGCGGAAGGTTCGGTGGTGAAGGCGCTCTATCGCGATATTCCCATCACCGGAAAGCTTCCGGTTTCCATCCCCGGCTTTGCCGCCTACGGCGAGGGCATCGTAACCACACGGCGATGACAAGGCGATGACGCAGGTGTTGGTGTTGGCCGACGACCTGACCGGCGCATTGGAAGTGGGAGCGAAGTTTGCCGGCGAAGGGATCGCCAGTGTCATCACTACGAACGCGGCATTGCAGTCCACAGAGGCCGTGCTGGTGATCGACACGGAAACCCGGCATCTGGCCCCGGAGATGGCGGCGGCACAAATCACCCGCGCGTTAGGGCAGGCGAATCAGCCGGGATTGCGGCTCATCTACAAGAAGACAGACTCCACCCTGCGCGGAAACATCGCAGCGGAACTCGATGCCCTTGCCGGATTCTACGCTCGCCGCCTGATCTATGCGCCGGCTTATCCTGCCATGGGACGGACGGTAATGGAAGGCTTGTTGTATGTGAACGGCGTGCTGCTGGAGCAGACCAGCTTTGCGCGGGATCCGCTGAACCCTATCACCGGCAGCCGCGTGCCTGCGGGCAGTTTCTGCGATGTGGAAGAGGACGTGGAAGAGGCATCGCGCCGCATTCTTTTAGCCGCTTCACCCAGTTTGGCAGCGGGGACTGGCGCACTGGCCGGCAAGTTGGCACAAAACCTGGAAATCGAGCGCCATGGAAAATTACTTCTCCCGCGGATCCGTTCGTGCCTTGTCATGAACGGCAGCCTGCACGATGCTTCCGCACGCCAGATCGAACACCTGGCGCAAGATGAACATTGGACCGTGGTGCGATGGAGTCCGCAAGCGGGACAATCCCCTATGCAGATAGCCGATGAGAATGGCCGCAAAATTCGCGTGGCACTGCAGCGCGCCAGCTACGATGCGGTGCTGGTCTGCGGCGGCGATACGGCATATGGGATGCTCAAAGCTGTCGGGTTTCCGCCAATCCGGCCGGTGGGAGAAGTGGTGACCGGGGTGCCGATATCTCGAGTGGCTATCGGCGGCCGAGAGATTTACCTCATCACAAAAGCAGGAGGATTTGGAGAAATTGACATCTTGACTCAGGTTCAAAAGAAGCTATATGGATAAACTCTACGGCATCACAATGGGCGACGCCAGCGGCGTTGGTCCGGAGATTCTGCTCAAGGCCTATCAGCAGGGTGAGATTAAGCATCCGTTTGTGGTCTTCGGAGACGTGGCGGCGCTGGAGTTCTACAACCAAAAGCTCGGCTTCTGCGTGAAGATCGGCCCCGGCGGGTTAAACGTTATCGATCACGGCCTGCTCACGCGCGAAGACGTAACGCCGGGGGTGCTCAGCAAAAAAGCGGGATTCGCCGCGCGGGAATACGTAGTGGCCGCCACCAAGGCGGCACTCGCCGGAACGATTGCGGCCATGGTGACGCTGCCGATGAACAAGGAGGCAACACAGTTGACCGATCCGGCGTTTGTCGGACACACGGAATTGATTGGCGCACTCTGCGGCGTCAGCGATGTAACCATCATGCTGGCTTCCGACCAGCTGATTGTCACCCACGTGAGTACGCACGTATCTTTGCAGCATGCCATTCATGCCGCCAAGAAAGAACGGATCTGCACCATCCTCCGGCTGACCACCGACGCAGTGAGTAAGCTCAAACCCAATCCACGCATTGCCGTGGCGGGCTTGAATCCTCACGCCGGCGAGAACGGTCTGTTTGGCAGGGAAGAAATCGAAGAGATTCGCCCTGCCGTCGAATGGGCGCAGGCGGAGGGCATGCCCGTGGATGGTCCATTTCCGCCGGACACCGTGTTCTACATGGCTGTGCGCAAGAAGAAATTCGATGCCATCGTCTGCATGTATCACGACCAGGGGCATGTGCCGCTGAAGTTGCTCGATTTCGAAGGCGGTGTGAACGTGGCGTTGGGGTTGCCGATTATTCGAACGTCGGTAGACCACGGGACGGCCTTCGATATCGCCGGACAGGGAATTGCTTCCACCGTCAGCCTGATCCGCGCTTTCGAGTTCGCGGTTAGTATGAGCGGCCAGTAATCTTGAGGTTCTTCGCCAGGCCAGAGGCCTCGTTGGCGGTGATCTCCACATTGTCGCCATCGAACTTCATCGCGAACGTGTAGTGATTGATGTTGGCGATGAAATTGAGATCGAGCAGAAACTCGCGCTGCGTGATCCAATGCCCCATGGCGCCAATCGGAAGCTGCAGCGGGCCGCCGGGCGAGGTTCGATACACGCCGTCCAGACCGACCGGGACAGTCAACTCATTGCCCAGCAGCCTCAATTTCACTTCAAACCGGCCACCGTGTTTGATCAACGCGAGCGAGATATTTTCGAGCCGGATCGAATTGGGATCAAGCGCGTATCTCCTATTCACGAACGCGCTGGACAGGATACCGATCGGCGTAGGTTGTGGTGCGCGCACGGCAGCCTTCACCTTCGACTCCAATTGCCTGTGCGCCTGCGGATTCGGGGCCAGCGGCTTGTCTGATTTGATCGACTGCAAAATCAACGGAGCGATCTTGCCGGCGTCATAACCACCGCCCGTCATCACGACAATCATGTCTTCCCCGGGTAGCACCATAATCTTCTGCCCGCCGCGCCCGAATGCTTCGAACCACCGTGGCTGTTGCTCATTGTAGAGCCACCATCCATATCCATACCCTACGTTCGGCCGCGCATCGGAGTGGCGTGCAATGGACTGTTTGATCCAATCCGCCGAGAGAATGCGCTTGCCATCCCACTCGCCGCCATGTAGATACAGATAGCCGATTTTGGCGAAGTCGCGCGGATGGAAATGGCTGTTGCCCCAACCATGCGTGATGCCTTGCGGATCGCTGGGCCAAACGATGTCTTTGATGCCAAGTGGTTCAAACAAATACTTTCTGCCAAACTCCAACTCGCTGCTATGCGCCGCCGCGGAGACGATGGAAGACAGCAGATGAAACCCAGGACTGCAATAGCCGAACTTTGCACCCGGATCGTATTTCACCGGCAGATGCGTTGCGTAGTCCACAAAATTCGCCGAGAGCTTCATCTCCGCCAGTTCCTGCTCGCCGGGCTTGAAGCCGCATTCCAATCCAGGCGTCATGGTCAGTAGATTCTCCACCGTGATCTTCGAATTCGCGAATGCCGGCTGTGATATCTTCACAAGCCCCTGATCAACGGCCACCCCGACAATCGCCGATGTGATGCTCTTGGTGACGGAGGCTGCATCGTGCACGGTGCCGTGCGGGAACGGATAGAAGTAACTGTCCAGAACCACGTAGCCGTGACGGATCACCAGCACGCTGTGCAAGCCCGGCGGACGCTGATCGATCGCCTGCGAAAGCACCTGGGAATCGATGCCTTGCGACTCAGGCAGCGCTTCCCGCCAGCCGTTTGTCGGCCAGAATGTCTGGCCGTTCAACACGTCGCAAATCACCAACCAGGCAATCCAGAGCTTGCGCACTTTCACACCCTCCAACGATCCGAATCCAGGTCCGCGGGATCGTCAATTTTCCGCATCCACGTTTTCAACTTCGCATTCAACTCGCGAACCGTAGCTTGGTGTTCCGCGCCGGCGGCCAGGTTGAACTGCTCCAGCGGATCGTTCCGCAAGTCGAAGAGTTGGGTATTCTTCACACCCTTGGCATTGTACTGAATCAGCTTGTAGCGGTCTGTACAGAGGCCGCGCTGCACGTTGCGATAGGCGAAGAATAGAGAGTCCCGCTGCGGTGTCCCTCCCACCAGGCTTTGCGTCTCCATCGTTTTTGGAACGGGCAACCCGGCCAGTTGCAGCAGCGTGGGCGCCATATCGGAGATGTAACAGAGATCGTTGCGCCGCGTGTTGGGTGCAAGGCCCGGACCACTAATCACCAGCGGTACGCGCACGCTGTGATCGTAGAGATTCTGCTTGCCCATCAAGCCGTGCTGGCCCACGGCGAGTCCATTGTCGCCGGCAAAGACCAGCACCGTGTTGTGGCCGTGCCCCGATGCCTCCAGCGCATCCAGCACGCGGCCGATCTGTTCGTCCACTTCGGTGATCATGGCGTAGTAGTCCGAGAGATGCTCCTGCACATCTTCGCGCGTTCGCGGGAACGGAGCCAGCAGTTCATCCCGGACCTTGAGCTCGCCGTTGTCAAAGGGATGCTGCGGCAGGAAATTCAGCGGCACCTTCATGGTGCTGGCGGGGTAGGAATCTTTGAATCGCGCAGGAGCCATGCGCGGATCATGCGGCGCGGTGTAGGCCAGATACAACAGGAACGGCTTTGCGGCGTTCTTCTGCCGTTTCAGAAATCCGACAGCCGAATCGGTGAAGGCCTCACTCGAAAACTTCGGAGCTTCCCGCATTTTGCGTTCGTCATACTTGCCGGAGGGATCGTAATGAAACACCGGAGTGTGCAGATGATCCGCCATGCCGCCGAAGAAAATGTTGTCGCCATCGGCGAAGCATCGTTGGAATAGCACAGGCCCGTTGTGCCATTTGCCGGTGGCGAAGGTGTTATAGCCGGCTCTGCGGAACAATTCCGGATACAGATCGAACGGACGCGCACGGGCGGGGTTTGGAAGGATGATGTTGTCGGTGACATGAAACAACGTCTGCCCGGTAAGCATCATTCCCCGGCTTGGCGCACAGACTGCCGGGATGCTGCCGCCCATGATGTGCGCTTCGGTGAACGTAACTCCGCGCGCCACCAGCCGGTCCATGTTGGGAGTTCGGATATCTGGATTATTTACTGCGTGGAGCGTGTCGAAGCGCTGATCGTCGGTCAGGATCACCAGCACGTTGGGCTTCTTGGCGGGCTGCTGTGCGAGTGCTGTTGCGGTGATGCCGCAGAGAAATTGTCTTCGATTCATGAGATTCGCGGACGTTGCGTTACAATGGTGATCGGCACTCCGGCTGAGTGGCGAAACTGGCATACGCAACAGACTCAAAATCTGTCGTCCTTCACTGGGCATGAGGGTTCGACCCCCTCCTCAGCCACCATCTTCCGGCTCTTTCATTCCAGCACGAATCCATAATATCCCTTTAGCGAAAATTAAAATTCCCCGCGTTGGGAATTGGCAAAACCAGGTTGGTGCATCTTGCGATTTAATAGTTTAGTGGGCGATCGAAACGCAGGCCATTCGCTCTGGCGATCAGGAAGTATTGGAAACCGGGTTAGATCTAAGCTCGGGTGTGGCAGCAGCAGTGCAAGTTACGCTCGGCTTAGGGTCTGGACAGATTAGCGGGATTGTGCAGGACGCCAAGCAACAACCTGCACCCGGCAGCATGGTGACGTTGCTGCCAAACCCCATGAAAGTGGAAAGAAGCGACCTCTATCGGATGACTACAACCGACCAGACCGGCCAATTTACTCTGTAAGGAGTGCCGCCTGGCGACTATCGGCTGTATGCCTGGGAAGATATCGAACCCGGCATTTATACTGATCCGGAGTTCATCAAGCCGCATGAAAGCAAGGCGCAAAAGATCACCATAAAGGCGAACGGCCAGGAGCAAGTTTCCATCGCGCAGATATCGGCGGAGGCCACTGCGCTGCAGTAGCCTCCCGGTTACTTCAAAGCGTTCGTAATCTCGGTCGCCTTCTCCAACATCATCCCCGTTTCACTGCTGCATCCAAGAAACCGCATGCCGCGTTCGCGCCAGAACTTCGCCAGGGCCAGATTTCTGGTCTGCGTGCCCGGAGCGATGCCGCGCCGGACGCAGGTATCGCGTACCGCCTCCATCGCCTCCACCATCTTGGGGTTCATGAAATCGCCAGGGCACCCCAGGGATATCGAAAGGTCCACCGGTCCAATCAACACCGCATCGATTCCCGGCACGGCCAGCAATTCTTCGCGGATCTCCACACCCAGGGCCGTTTCGATCTGCAGCACGACGAGAAGATTCTCGTTCATATGCGCCAGGATTTGCGGAATGGTTGCCTGCTCGTAGTCCACATGCATCGTTTGCAAGCCGAAGCCACGGATGCCTTCCGGCGGAAATTTCGTCCAGCTGATGGCTTTCTCAAGCAGCTCCGCCGATTCCACGCGCGGGAAGATGATGCCGGCGCTGCCGCAATCCAGTGCGCGCGCAACCAACGGATATTGCATGTCGGGCACCCGCACAATGGGCGCGAATCCGACATAAGAGGAAATCCGGCAGATGTCCTGGACGGTTTCATAATCGAAGCCGCCATGCTCCATATCGACGAACGCCCAATGAAAGCCGGCCGCTGCCAGAATCCGGGCTACTTCTTGGGAACGGAGCTGTGCCAAAGCACATCCGAGTTGTACCTGACCAGCGGCCAGGGCCTGCTTTACGGGGTTAGTACGCATAAGAGAGTTGAACTCACTATCTTACACGGCGAGCAGGCTTACACGGTGAGCAGGCTTACACGGTGAGCAGGATGTGATCCGGGCAGTCAAGCTTTACTTCTTCGTACACGCGGTCAACCAACTCCGGGCCATTCTGCGCCAGGAATGGAAGAATGCTGTAGAAGCGTTCCTGCAGATGCTTGTGGGGCATGAGTGCCGCATACAAGTAGTCCGCGTCACCTGCCGCGCGCGCATTGCGGCGCATGGTTTCACGGGCCACCTTCGCTTCGGATTTTGACAGTTGATAGAGGATTTTCGTCTGGCTCTTCGCTAGTGCGTCGCCAAGCGTGCCATCGAAGGATGTGACGCTTTTTTGCAGCTGCTGCAATAGCTCCGCCGCTTCCCCTTTCGCATGCGCGAATTGCTGCGCCAGTTCGGGCGGGACCAGCCGTGCGGCCAGGCGCTCCCGGAATTCCGCCTCCCCGTGAAACAGATCCTTGAGCTGCAAGCCGTAGCGATCCATCAATTTTGCAGTGTGGCTGTCAAAGATGGTGAAGCCACTGCGCGAAACAAGGCGCGGCATGTAGCCCAGCAACGCCTGGTAGATCACTTCCGATTGCGCGAAATACGCCAGCTCCGCGGGCCCGCCAACATAGGCTGCAGTCGGAATCATGTAATCCTGAAGCACGGGCCGCAGCAGCGCGTTTGGTGAGATCTGCTGCGCCAACTCCTTCAGCTGTTCTCCGGAATATTTTCGATCTTTCGCCGTGTACAGACCCTCGCTACGGCGCAGGGCGATGCGGCGCCCTTTGTCCAGCAGGAAGAAAAGCGAGGTCTTCGCCTCCACGTGGACTTGCGCGTGATACCCGGCCGCTTCCAATTCCTTATTCCGGGCAAGCAACAGGTCAGTCAGTTCCGGCGCGTTCTCAATGGCGCGGCTGAGAAAGGGAGCCGCCAGTTTCCGTATGGCGGGCTTCAGCGGGTCGATAAACAGCAGGCCAAAACGGCCGAGGATCTTTTCAACCAGCGCTCGGAACGCGTCGCCCATGGTCGCGCCCGGAACGTAACTGGATTCCACAAGCCGCATCACATCGTCGCCAAACGGAAAGCCCGCCATGGACGCCCGCAATTCAGCCAGCGGCCATGCGGGAATCGGTATATCGCCCACTGGCCGTTCCAGGCCCAGGTGTCCGTCCACTTGAAATTGCGCCGGCTGCATGGCGGAATCAAAAGCCCAGGCATGGTTCACTTCCGCGAAATCGTGGTCCTCTGTGGCCAGCCAGAATATGGCCACGGCGGGCTTCCCGTTCTTGGTAGATTCGGCAGCCAGACGGACCGCGGTCAGCGCTTTATAGATGGTGTACGCGGGTCCGGAAAACAGACCCACCTGTTGCCCGGTTACGTACGCTACAGCTTCGGGCTGGGCCAGCACTTCCAGCGCGGGATTGCCGGGGTTTTGTTCCCGTAGGGCAGCCACCAAGGCCGCGCGGCGCTCCGGCGGGTATTGGCCGGCAGTACCTTGCAACGCGTAAAACCGCTGCACGCGGTCATAGTGATATAGGAAATCGGTAAACAGCCTGGAGGCGTTCGGCAGTTCTGTATGTCGAAGACAGGCGATTTCCATTCAATGGTCCAAGGTTATCAGATGAATTAAGACGGACGAAAGATACGAAAGTTTGTTAACTTCAATCATGGACGAACAGGAATTTAAACTCCGCGCCGATGAATCTCTAACCAGTCTATACAATGCGCTGGGTCTGGCGTCCGACGAACACGATTTTGAAACGGACTTCGGCGGCGCTTTGACGGTGGAATTCGAAGATCCGCCGGCGAAATTTGTGGTCAGTCCGAACACTCCGGTGCGGCAAATTTGGGTCTCGGCGCATTCCAAGAGCTACAAACTCGACTGGGATCCACAGCGGATGGCGTTTGTACTTCCCGGCTCCGGACAAACGTTGAAGGAATTGATGGCCGCGGCGGTTAGCCAGCAAATCAATCAACACATCGAGCTGTAATGGCACAAGCCGGCGTCTACATCTCTTATCCGTTCTGCGCGCAGAAATGCTCGTTTTGCAATTTCGCATCCGGCGTGTTTCCGCGTGCGCTGGAAGTCGAGTATGTGGCTGCGCTTCGGGCTGAGATCAATCAGCATCCGTGGGTGGAAGCTCCAGACACCGTCTATCTCGGGGGCGGAACTCCCAGTCAAATGGATGCCGCCGCACTGGCATCCCTGTTGCACGCGATTCCAGGGCGGCCTTGGAAAGAGGCCACCATGGAGGCTGCGCCCGGCACGCTGAATCCGCCGAATGTCGCGGCCTGGCAGGCGGCTGGAATCAACCGCGTCAGCCTGGGCGTGCAGTCGTTCGATACGGCGGAATTGTCCCGCACCGGACGCAAGCACGATGCCGCAATCGTCGAAGCCGATTGCGCGCTGCTGCGTTCCAGCGGGATCGCTAACATCAATCTGGATCTGATTGCCGGCATGCCGGGGCAAACCGTGCGCAGTTGGCACGAATCGCTCGATTGGATTGAGCGCCTCGCCCCGCCGCACGTATCGGTCTATCTGTTCGAGGTAGACGAGGACAGCCGTCTCGGCTTCGAAATTCTGCAGGGCGGTGGCCGCTACGGTGCGGCCGCTATGCCTACAGATGATGCCATGGCGGAAATGTATGGGATCGCAGTGGAGCGTCTGGCCACCATGGGCATTTCTCGCTACGAGATTTCGAACTTCGCGCGGAAGGGAATGGAGTCGCATCACAACCTGAAGTATTGGCTGTTGCATCCGTACGTGGGGTTCGGTGCGGACGCGCATTCCTTCGATGGCGAAAGGCGCACTGGCAATGTGGAAACGGCGCAGCAATACGTCGACTGTGCAAAGGCCGGTACGTCTCCGCGAAGCGAAACCACTATCGCGAAATTAGAGCAGGAGCGCTTTTTCGTAGGATTGCGGTTGCTGCATGGCATTGAACCGCGCGCCGAAGAATGGCTGCGCTTTGCAAAACCCATTGACCGCTTCGTCAAAGATGGCTTGCTTGAAAGGGATGGCGCGTTGTTGCGATTGACGGGCGCGGGGGTGCTGCTCTCTAATGAAATTTTCCAGGAATTTGTGAACTGATGATTGATCTGCGAAGCGACACTGTAACGAAACCCACGGCCGCCATGCGCGCCGCGATGGCTGCTGCTGAAGTGGGTGATGATGTTTACGGCGAAGACCCAACCGTAAACCGGCTGGAGGAGCGCGCCGCGGAGATCTGCGGAAAAGAAGCCGCGCTGTTTGTTCCCACGGGCACCATGGGCAACAACATCGGCGTAAAGATCCACACGCAGCACGGGCAGGAAGTAATCTGCGAGGCGCGCGGCCATGTGTTGAACTACGAACTCGCCATGATCGCCTGGTTTTGCGGCTGTGTCCCGCGTGCGATAGCTGGGGATGACGGCATCTTGCACTGGGAACATATCCGCAAGGCAATCCGGCCGCTGGGTCCACACGCTGCGCCCACCGGGCTGGTTCATTTGGAAAACACGCACAATATGGCTGGCGGCACGGTGTATCCGATGGATGTTTTGAACGACGTCTGCGACCGCGCTCATGAGTTGGGTCTGCCTGTGCACATGGACGGCGCGCGGGTGTTCAACGCGGCGGCCGCGCTTGGAATTCCGGTGAAAGAAGTTGTCGCAAAGGTGGATACGGTGACGTTCTGCCTGTCGAAAGCGCTGGGCGCACCGGTGGGTTCCATGCTGGCAGGGACGCAGGAGGCGATGGATCGCGGGCGTCTCTATCGAAAGCGACTGGGCGGCGGCATGCGTCAGGCGGGCGTGCTGGCTGCGGCCGGTTTGATTGCTCTGGAAGAGATGCCGGCCAGACTGCCCGAAGATCATGTGAATGCCAAACTACTGGCGGAATCCATCGCCGCGATACCGGGTATTTCGCTTGATCCAAGGCGCGTCAAGACGAACATTATCATCTTCGATATCACCGGCACGCACGCGGATTCGCGGACCATCAGTGCAGAGTTGAAGCGCCGCGGCGTGTTATCGAATGGTGTTGGATCCACGCACATGCGCATGGTGACTCACTACGATGTCACCCTTGCAATGTGTGTTGAGGCGGCAGCGATATTGCGGGAAGTATGCACATCACACTAACGGACAAGACAGCTTTGATTACCGGCGCGGGGCGGGGAATTGGACGGGCCATCGCGCGTCAACTTGGCGCGGCCGGCGCGGCGGTGATGGTTAACGATCTGGATGCCGCGGCGGCGGACGAAACTGCTGCCGATATCCGCTCGGCCGGCGGAAACGCCACCAGTCTGGCGGGCGACGTTACGGCGTCTGCGTTTCCACAGCAACTGGTGGACGCCACATTGGCTTCGTTTCGCAGCGTGGACATCATCGTCAACAATGCGGGCTATACCTGGGACAACGTAATTCAGAAGACCACCGACGAACAGTTTCAGGCGATGCTGGATATTCATCTGGTGGCTCCGTTTCGTATCTTGCGCGCGGCCTCCGGATACATTCGGGAGGCCGCCAAGCAAGAGATTCTACAGGGCGTGCGGGTGATGCGGAAGGTGGTGAACATCACCTCCATTGCCGGAACGGATGGCAATCCAGGGCAGGCGGGATACTCCTCCGGGAAGTCCGGCGTGCTCGGGCTGACGCGGACCATGGCGAAGGAGTGGGGCCGCTATAACGTGAACGTGAATGCGGTGGGCTTCGGATTGATTGAAACGCGCCTCACCCAAGCGCTGGCGAAGCAGGGCGCGACCATCGAAGTGAAAGGCCGCCAGATTCCTGTAGGTGTGCAGCCCGCGGTTCTGGACGCAGTGAAATCGAAGTGCCCGTTGGGACGGCTGGGGTCAGTCGAAGAGGCCGCCGGAGCGGTCCTCTTCTTCTGCTCCCCATTGTCCGATTACGTCACCGCGGAGGTGTTGATCTGCGGCGGCGGTCTCCACTTCT
>JBBRNO010000096.1:0-25317 GCA_038230275.1 Bryobacterales bacterium | reverse complement strand
CGAGCCGTCGGGGCCTTGTTCCACATCGCGGATGCGGCGGCCGACATTCCAGCGCTCGGCGGTCTTTGCGCCGCCATGGCCGTTAAAGACGATGCGGTTGAGCGTCGTGCTGCCAAGTCCGCTGATGAAGCCGCTGCCGTTCCATTGCGGGAAGGTCCGGGTGCCGCGGTAGAACATCAGATTTCCCGGCGCGATCACCGGCACCCAATAGAGGACCGGCTTGGCCAGGTTGGGCAGGGTGTCCGGGTGGGGAATGGGCACGCCATTATAGTTCTTGCCATAGGAGACGAGCGGCCAGCCATAATTCTTGCCCTTCTCGATCAGGTTCAACTCGTCGCCGCCTTGCGGGCCATGCTCGACTTCCCACAATTCGCCGCTGGGCGAGAAGGCCAGGCCGTAGGGCGTGCGGACGCCGCTGGCCCAGGTTTCAGCCAGCGTAGGATTCGGGCCGGGAAAGGTATAGGTGCTAATCACCTTCGCGGTCTTGGCGAGTTCGGTGTCACGGGGCGGATCGATTAGGGGAATAGTGGGAGCGCCCGCTTTGCCGTATTCGGGATTGCCGGGGGCTGGTTTGCCATCCAGCGTCAGGCGCAGGATCTTGCCTTCGGGCTGGTTTGGATCCTGGGCCGGGGTCATGCGTTGGCGGTCGCCAACCGCGAGGAACAGATACTTGCCGTCGGGCGAGAAGGCGATCGCCGCACCTTCCTGGCCACCCTTGCCTTTGGGCATTTGGCGCCAAAGGACCTCGAAGTTCTCGAGTTTCGCCGAGGTGGCGGTTGCATTCAGCCTGGCACGCGCGAGCGCCAGACCACCGCCATAGTCACCCGGCTCAGCATAAGTGAGGTAGATGCTCTGGCCGGTAGCGTAATGTGGCGAGAGGAAGACACCGTGCATGCCGTTCTGGTCCTGAAAATAGACGGCGGGCGTATTGTCAATCCGGATCTTCTCTCCCTGCTGAGATACCAGCCAAACAGGCCCGGCCTTTTCGGTGATCAGCATGCGGCCATCGGGCAGGAAGGCCAGCCGCCAAGGCAGTTTAAAGGTGGCCACCGTGGTCATGGTGAACGGCAGGCTGGCTTCGGACTTCTGTTCGCCCACATTGACCTGGGCCGAAGCCGCCACAGAGGCCAGGGTGCAAAGCAACACCGCTTTCGCCAATTTCATCGTCATCTCTCCTTGCTTCTCCAGCGCCCGATCGGGATTTGTTGACCAATCTCTTTTTATCATTTCGGCATCGGAATAGACACTGTCTTGCCAACGCCGCGTTCGGCAACCCACATCGTATCGCCCGCAGGCTCGACGGCGGTTGGGGTCTTGCGTCGATCCTTGATTACCGCGACGCGGGCCTTCCGATTTGCCGGGAACCCATTGTTCAGATACCGCGTGCCGTCTCGTGATCCCGTCGCTGCCATAAGCGCGCGGATGAGTTTAGTATACTGTCCGTCCTGACTTGCAGCACAGCTGACTTGGCTCCTCACGGCTTCCATAATCCTGCTGGAATCCCAAAAGTTGTTGGGCCCGAAAGAAGTAACTACGGTTCGTCGGGCCGAGCTTTACGTGAACTTGAGGCTCCGGAGGCTTTTTGTCCACGTGCGCGCATCAAACTCCTTGCAGTTTGCTCTGTGGCTACATGTAGCTATAATCAGAACATGGAGACTGGCATACGCGAATTAAAGGACAACCTCAGCCGGTACATCCGGCGAATCGAAGCCGGGGAGCGGGTCGTGGTAACTGCCCACGGGAGGGTGGTTGCGGAACTTGTACGGCCGGCTGCGGACAGGCAGGTGCGGATCAGCCGGTTCGACCAGCTTATCGCGTCAGGCGTGATCACACCGCCTGTTGAGGTCGGCGACCCGCTGGAGGACTGCCCGGAAATTCGTCTGCCTCCCGGATCGGCAGCGGCCCTGATTGATGGCGACCGTGACGAAGCGTAAGTCTGTTCCGCCCCGCAGTGCAGCGACGGCCGGCGAGGCTGTCCCTATCAGGCGGTACATAGAATCAAGCGCTTTAGTCGCGGCGTTGCTTGAGGGCGATCCGGCGGCCAAAGCCTCAATTCGTGCCGAGGGGCAGCGAGTCACCTCAGCCCTCACGGTAGCCGAAACCAGCCGCGCACTACTTCGCGCTCGGCTCTCGGGAAGGATCACGGCCCAACAGGAGCGCACAGCTATCCTCACTCTGCAGCGGTTTACACGGCGTTGTCACATCGTGAGTGTGAGTGATGCGATCTTAGCTCAGGCCGGACGCCGCTTCCCTATCGAACCGATCCGTACTCTGGACGCTATTCATCTGGCGACCGCGGAAGCTTTGGGCGATCCGCCGCCACTGGTGACAATAATCACACGCGACCTTCGCGTCCGTGACAACGCGAATGCCCTAGGCCATCCCGTCGAATGACAGTCTTTCCAGCGCCCCAAACTGCTCGCGTTCCCGTGAATTCGTTCCTCTGATGGACCGCGCTTGTTGTGCGCGGTGACGCGGGGTTACGCCAGCCAGCGTGCAAAGATCATTCGCTGACTAACTACGATTCGTCAATCGTCAGGTAACGGTGACTCTTCGGGCTGTCGAGCCTCTGCCGGAAGCCGCTCGGCCAGGAGATTTCGATCCATTTGGCCGACTCATCTTTGTCCAGCCCAAAGAACATGGTGCGATCGTTCGAACCGCCATAACCTGTCGTCGTTGGAACCCGGCAATCGATTGCGACAACGACGGCTGCGGCGCGCCGTTACTCCGCGCCTGTCGCCGGGAGGCTTTCGGTTGGTTTCGTATCCTCTAGACAGAGATCGGCATCCCGAAATTTCAGGGTCGCGATTTGAAACTAAAGGTGGTTCCTAATCCCGCCTAGTTCGCCAACGGCGGGCCGCCGGGAACCAGAATTGGCCTTCTGTTGGCCGGATAGACGTGTCGCTTCGCGGTAAAGTTAGCGTTAAGATACTCGCCCATGTAGACCTTTCCCGCCATATTCTCACCGGATAGCGTACCTACAAACGTGAATGTGATCGAATCGCCAGGGACGTTCTCCGTGCTGCGGAGCTTGACCTGATTCGACTCGATGGTGCCGGCCACATCCCGGACCGAAAAATCGCCCTTGTGCGAGCCTTGGAGAAGATTGTTGTTCTGTTCGAGGGTCAGCGTGTGCTGGCTTTTGCTACTGAAGAATTCGATATTGACGTCCCATCGTCCGCTGAGATTAGCTGACGGGGCCGCGGGTGCCGGCTGCGGGCTTCGCTTCTGGGACAGCAGACTGAAGAGACGGTCGGCGACAATCCTGTCATCCCCGGGACGCATCATCCACGCAGTGATGTCGAGGGAAGTCTCGGCAGACTCTACCGGAGCGTTGCCACGGCCCGCCCCGCCCCCGGCGCCGAGTGCGATCCGGGGTTTCGTTCTGGCGACCACCTCGGCTATTTCCTCGCCCGTGACATGCAACTGCGCGGGATCCCACGAGATGACCAGCGATGGACTGCGATTGGACAGCCCATTGGGCTCACGCACCGCCGTGCTGATTCCATCGATTCCCGATACGCGCTTGGCGATGGTGTCGAGGTAGGAAAGCCATCTGTTCCACTCAGCCTTGTGGTCCCGTTTGACCCATGCCTCCACGGCCGCTACCATGCCAACAGTTTCTTCGCGCCCCACCTTGTTGTCGCGGCCCGGGCCATGGTGCGGAGAACTTGCTTGCCATGCCGACATGAGGATATCCTTCCGGCCCAGCAGAAGTCCCGCGCATTGCGGTCCACAGATCGCCTTGCCGCCGCTGTATGCGACGATCGTGGCGCCGTTGGCCAGGTGCACGTTCGGAATGGTAAGCACCTCCGCGGCTGCGTCCACAAGAATCGGAATATTCAGCGGTTTGGCCATTCTGGCAACGTTCACCAGCGATAAGGGCCCATCCAGCGTCGCCCGGCCCGCCGAGAGATAAATCATCGCCGTATGCGGGCTCAACGCGCGCTCGAATTCCTCGGCGGTATCGACGGTAATCATCTTGACGCCGATATTGCGTACGGCGTGGTCATACACACTACGAGAAGATCTCGGCGAGACGACTTCGGTTTTGTCCAAACCCCGCAGGTCGGGTATGCGCAGCAGCTTCTCGGGATTACCGCCGGCCACGCAGGCAGCCGTGACGTGCTTAAGTCCAGCGGCGCAACCCGCCGAGACCATTCCCCATTCCGCACCGGTCAACTCAGCCAACCTGTGGCCAACCGCATCCGCCAATTCATCCAACTGGACGAAGTGCTGAGCCGCAGCGTCCATCGCAGCGCGGACTTCGGGCAGTTCGATCGATGCTCCGATGATCGTGAAGGTGCCCCGGCAATTGATGACCGGTTCGACGCCGATCGATTGGTAGACGTCGGGTCCAGCCTTTAGCGGGCCGGCGGCAAATGCTTGCGAGCCGCCCACAAGCGACGGCAGGAGAAGGGCGTTTCCAACTTGCAATAGTTCACGCCGGGAGGCTCCGGCTGAGGCATTCTTGGGTTCCTTCGAATTTTCTGACATCTTCTTTGGTCTCCTTGTGCTCATCGAACCATAAGGAGTGAGATCTGGCCCTGCGCCACCCTTGTCCGAGTCGGCTTGGCGTCCGAAAAATACTGCCCGTTCCCGCGATTCACTCCCAAGAAGTAGTCTATGTCATTGAGATATACACCGGTCGCGACTCGGCGTTAGCAAGTGAGCGTAATGAGGCATGGCGCCTACCAGAGGCGAGGCATAGTCTTGAAAAGCTGCCGTCACATCGGTGCCGCCTAGATTCCGTCACTCGCTGGGAAAGAGCCGCTCACGGGAGGCTACATTTTCGAGCGGCGCAAGTCCGGTGGACACCTGATACTCGTGTCCCGGTTCGCGCACTAGCGTCACGGCCACTCCCGTTCGCCCCTCATAGGCGAGCCTGTATCCGGTCCAGCTTCGGCTCGTCACTCCACCAGCTTCTGCCAGGCAGTCCTGGCTTCTCACTTCGCACCCTTAACTTGAGCCGCTCACTGGTCAGAGTGGCGAGCCGGTGGGCAAGATTCATTGCCAGTTTTCCGCGCGAACCGGCCCGCTCATCGGCGCCGAAGGCCTGGCCTCCCTCATCCAGTTGGCCCTCGCATACCGCGACCAAGCCATGGCCCAGCCGCCTAAACACACCATCAACGTCATCTAACAGTTTCTCGAGCGGAATCGGAAGTTCTGGAAAATAGATCAGGTGCGGAGCGTCATCAGGGTCCCGGCGAGCAAGACTGGTGGCAGCAACGATCCAACCGGCATTCCGCCCGAGCACTTCCACAAATTCTACTTGGCCCGGAAGTGCCCGGTTGTCGGCCCCGATGTGACGTACGGCGCAGGCTAAAAAACGTGCGCACGTCGCATAACCCGGTGTATGGTCCATCTCCACTAAATCGTTGTCGAAAGTTTTCGGAACGCCACTCACCTGCATTGACGCACCTGCGGCTCTTGCGATTCGGTCGGCCATCCCTAACGGCCCGTTGCCGCCATTGATGAAGAGCCAATCGATTTTGTTCGCTCGGCACACCTGCAGCACTCGATCGATTTCTCCGTGGCCCACGTCCTGGCGCGATGTACCAAGCGCCGAGGACGGCATCGTTGCGATTGCCCGGATTGTCTCCTGGCATTGGGCGTACAGATCGATGAAATTCTCATGAAGGACCCCCGCTGTGAATTATGAGACCTTTCACGGTTCGATGGCAGGCGCGTACAAATTCATCGGGCTTCCCTTTTTGGTGCCGTCCGCCTCTGCTCGATTTTCTCGACAGCCAGACAAAAGATGGTCCCCGGCGCGAACCGTTTCGTGCGATTCCTTTCAATTGGCCGGAGCAACATTTGCTAGCTTTCAGTGACGTTTTTCAGTCTATGCTGCTGTGGTTTATATGTCAATTCATTGGGTTCGCTTTCGTTTAGGACTTCATTTTCAACGACGGATCTGAACTGCGGTGGCAAGCCAAACGGGCACAGTTGGATCCTCGCGACGTTCGCCACGAATACAAAACACTGGGCTGCCCTCGCGAGTCTCATCGGCAACGCGAATGCAATCAAGGCCCACTTGCCGACGGGCGATGTTACACTGGCAAAGCTCGGACCCACTATGGAAAGCTCGCTGTCTTGTCCGGGTTCAGACTGTTTAAATGGCGGCCGCGTGATTCGAATTGCCAACGGGTACGATCTTATGACCACACTTCTTACGGGACCGCCATCGAACAAATGGAAAATGTTTTCGGCCTCAACGTAGACAAGGATCTAACCATGCCACCCGAACTCACTACCACGCGCCGCGTTTTTATGAAGGGCCTGGCGCTCGCGCCCGCCTTGTTTCGGGCACAGGCACAATCCCGAGCCCGTCTTCTATTGGGAGGCCCGATCTTCCTCAAGGCCGAAGATCCCATTGAGCTGGCCCGAGAGCATCGCCGGCTAGGATACAGCGCGGCGTACTGCCCGGCCGTACAACTGTCGGATTCCAACAGAATCAGCGCCATCACTCGGGCGTTCGAAGAACAACACGTGGTCCTCGCGGAAGTCGGAGCCTGGGTCA
The DNA here is from genome assembly GCA_038230275.1 of Bryobacterales bacterium. Classification (GTDB taxonomy): domain Bacteria; phylum Acidobacteriota; class Terriglobia; order Bryobacterales; family Bryobacteraceae; genus JANXXV01. The sequence goes on along the minus strand of JBBRNO010000096.1, from coordinate 18,794 downwards.
ACATGATGGAGCGGGACATGGAAACGCGGAAGAAGAATCTCGCCTATGTCACCGAGCGGATGGCGCTGGCGGAAGCGGTAGGCGCGCGCACCTGCGTCACCATCTCCGGATCGATGAACGTCAAACAGTGGGATGGGCCGGATCCGCGGAACTATTCGAAAGAGTTTTTTGACGCGACGGTGGAAAATGCGCGGCGTGTGATCGACGCAGTGAAACCACAGCGTTCCGTCTTCAGCATCGAGATGATGCCGTGGACACCACCCGATGGGCCCGACGAATACGTTCGGCTGATTCAGGCTGTGGATCGAAAAGGGTTCGGAGTTCACATAGACGTTTGCAACATTATGAACAGCACGGACCGATTCCTTCATAACGGCGCGCTGATTGACGAGTGCTTCCGAAAGCTTGGTAAATTCGTAACATCCTGCCACGCAAAGGATCTATGGGGCTACCGTGTCCACCTGGCGGAGACGGTACCGGGCCGCGGAGGAATCGATTACGCGGCCTACTTGCGCGGTATCGCGGCTCATGCGCCAATGGCTCCCTTGATGCTGGAGCACTTGAGCAAGCCGGAAGAGTATGAGGAAGGAAAGCAGTACATCATGGGCGTCGCGAAACAGATAGGTCTTACTCTGGGTTAGTTTCAATCTCTCATTGGCGGCCACGTGGCGGGAGATTCACGCAGCATCCATTTGCCGCCGAATCCAGACCTGCTTCCAGAATCCTCATGACTTCCATTCCGTCCTGAAAGTTTGGATGGACCGGCACGCCTTTGGTGATGGCATCCAGGAAGTCCGATACGGCGTGGATAAATGTATGCTCATAACCGATGATGTGTCCAGGAGGCCACCAGTGCGACATGTAAGGGTGAACCAGCTCAGTCGTCTGAATCGTCCGGAAGCCACGTTCACCAACCGGATCCTCAAGCGAGCAATACTCCAGTTCGTTTATCCGTTCCAGGTTGAAGGACAGACTGCCACGATCGCCGTAAATTTCAAACGAGTTGAAGTTTAGACGGCCGGCCGCGAATCGGCTGGATTCAAACGAGCCCATAGCGCCATTTTCAAACTCGGCCAGCATGAACGCGGCATCGTCCACGGTTACGGCGCCCTTCTCCCCGGTTTGTGATATCGCAGTGAATGCGCCGCCGGAGTCTGAAGTATCGACTGGCCGCTCCCGGACGAAATGAGACATCATCGCGCTGACCTTTGTGATATCGCCCACCAGGTAACGGGCAAGGTCGACACTGTGCGAGTTCAAGTCGAAGTGAGGGCCGGCGCCGGCAGTTTCCTTTCGTAGATGCCATGTGAGAGGAAACTCCGGATCGATTATCCAGGATTGGAGATAGGCGCCTCGCCAGTGGAAAATCCTTCCGATCTTGCCTTCGCCGATGAACTGTTTTGCCAGAGCGACGGCCGGAACCCGCCGGTAGTTGTGGTTCACGTAGTTTACGATTTTTGCATTCGACGCGGCTTCGCACATGTCATTTGCCTCTGCCAGATTGAGCGAGAACGGCTTCTCGCAAAATATATGTTTGCCCGCGCGTGCCGCGGCGATAGCGATATCGTGATGGAGGCAGGTGGGAGTCGAGATGTCGACTATATCGATATCGGAGCGGGTAACTACTTCGCGCCAGTCCGTGGCCGTTTCTTCCCAACCCCATCGCTGCGCGAATTCCGTGAGCGGCCCTTCGTTTCTGCCACACACTACTTTCAGAGTGGGCCGCACATCCGGATTGAAAAAGCGCGTAACATCCCGCCAGGCATGGCTGTGGGCTTTGCCCATGAATTTATAGCCGATTAAAGCGATGTTGATCGATTTCAGGATAAGTCCTCCCTCATGGATTCTTGCTGAGAGTTTAGCGGTCGCCGAATACTTCACTTGGCTTGAGGGCGCTGACCAGGCGATTCAACTCGGTCACGCTGCGCGCCACCGCCGCATCTTCATCGTCGTTGTAGTCGGGATGAAGAAAGTCGATCTCGACCGCCAACATACCCTGGTACCCCGCATCCGCCAGGTATTGCACCAATCGCTGATTGTCGACGAGACCATCGCCAACCGGAGTGCAGGAGAAGAAATACCATTCGCCGGGAGCCACGCCCTTTTGAATCTTAAGGTCTTTGATATGGGTCGCGTACACGCGTGGCGCCAGTTTCTCCATTCCCCGGACCGGATCGTCGAGCAAGCGAAGAAAGTTTCCGGTGTCGAAATTAATCCCCAAGTAGGGAGAGTCAACTGCGTCTAGAAGCCAGACCATTTCCGCTGCCGTGAAGTCGATGTGGTTCTCCACAGCAAGCCGGATATCGCACTGTTCGGCCGCCTGCACGGCCTCCCGGAACATAGCCGCCAGCCGTTCCAATTGGGGCCCGTGAGGGTTGTTGCGGTACATCAGGCTGCTGCCAACCACGCGCATGACGTCAGCGCCAATCAGCTTCGCTCTTTCTAAGCTTCCCAGCATGTCGCGAAACGCTTCTGTGCTGGAGCCCCCTTCCAGACCGTTGGGATGTCCCCAGGCATATACGCGGTCGAGGTGGTGTTCGTCCAGGAGCCGCTTTACGCCGCTGAGGTAGCCGGAGGAGTATTCCTGGAAGAAACAGGATTCAAGCGAGACGCCGCCCACTCCAAGCTCGGACGCCCGGCCGACAAAGTCCTCCATCGTCATCTGTCGCGAAGGTTTGGTTTGCTGCGGGTACACTTCGCCAAAGTACCGGTGGTAGCAATAACTATCAATTCCGATTTTCATTATCGAAATGCTCCGAGGATCGACAATCCCATCACTTCAGGATTATAGCCGTGCAGATCTCAGGTGTGATTCATCAATCGTCAACCGGGGAGGAACCGGGGACCTGGACTGTAATTACGGTCAACGAATTCCCTTCCAGCGCCAGAAAGCAGTATTCTGATACCAATGCTCCTCCGCCTTCTCTTCGGGATTTGTCTCTGCTCCCAATTCGCGACACTTCCCGGACAGAGTTCCGCACAATCCACAGCCGAGGCAAAAGGCGCACGCGTGCCGATACTTGCTGGTTGGATAGCTAACAAACCGGTGGCGGAGGCCGGAGGACCGATCTCCCTAAATAACTTCCGCGGGGCTTATGAACGGGGCGGAATTGTCCCGGCCGGGGGCGCCGAGATCGAAATAACCAGTGTGCCCAATCCCTCCAATCTAACCGGTTACATCCGCACGGAATTGAAGGGCGCCGGACCAGGGCCTTTTGAAGAAGCGGTTGAAAATGGAAAGCCGGGGATCCGCGTGACTTACACGGAAACCCTGGCGAGCGATATCCGATTGGTTACGGTGGCCTTCTATCTACCGCGCGGATCGATACTGTATAAGTTCTATCTCACCTACCGCGTGGGAAATAAGAGCGAGCAAGACCTCAGGCTTCTGTTCAGCACGGTAATCGCCGGCGCTCAACTGCGATGAAGCTCGCCGGATTCTTTCTCGCCACAATTCCGCTGTGGGCGGCCGGTTCGCTGGAATACTCCGTCACGAATCCAGGCGCCCCGGAAATCGACGCGTATCTTCAACGAAAACAGTCTCCGATGGCTGGCGTTGGGTCCGCGCTGGTAGACTACAGCCGTCAATACAATGTGGACCCGCGGCTGGTTATCGCGATTTCAGGGGCCGAAACCACCTTCGGCCGGCATCTGTGCGCAGACAACAACGCGTGGAATTGGTTCCACCACCGGAATTGTGCGCAATCTCCCTTTGAGAACTATCCGCAAGGGGCGGAGCGGGTGACCCGGTTTATGCGTTTGAGCTACCTGAATCGCGGGTACACAACGATAGAGCTGATCCGATACAAATACTGTACTTCGGGCTGTGAGAATTGGATTTCCCTGGTAACCGCATTTCACGATGAAATGCCGGAAAACCAAGCAGTTCCGGCCAGCGTTTCGCCCACTCCAGATCCCGTTGCACCAAGCGCCGGGCCACGCACGGGAACGAAGATTTTCGGCATACCCGCATATTGGATTTTTTTCGGCCTCGCGGGTCTGGTAGGACTATGGTCCTGGAGCACTTTTAGACGATAGCGATCACTAATTTTTGAGTTATACTGGCTCCACCGAATGTAGGAATTTCTTTACTCAGGAGACGTACTTGAAGATCGCAGTTTGCTTGTTCCTGGCCGTAGTGTCCGGATATGCGCAAAGTAAGCGCATCGCCGTATACGACTTCGATTACCGCGCCGTCCGTAACGATGTTGTGCAGGCATACGGATCAGACAAGCCAGTCGGTGCCCAAGTTGCCGCTCGAGTGATTTCAAAGTTGGTGAATGGCAAAGAAGCTTTCGATGTGATCGATCGAAATCAGATCGACAACTTGATGAAAGAGCAGAATTTTAAATTCAGCGAACGCTTCGATCCCCGCGATGCGCCGAAGTTAGGAAAATTGCTGAACGTGGACGCGATTATAACGGGAGCGGTGGAAAGCCTGTCGTCAGAAGTGCAAAACAACCGAATGGGTGTGGGCCGCGTCGGCATTGGCAAAGTGCAGGCAATTGCCGAAGTCACCGTCAGCATGCGAGTGATTAGTACCGAAACGGGTCGAATTTTTCTGGCTGAAACCACCAACGCAAAACGATCGCGGAGCCTTGGAAATACGGGTAGCGTAGCCGGAAAAGGGGGCACCGACAGCACGTCGACGAATCGATTTCCTGGCGCCCAATCGGTTACGTTAGCGCTACAGAAAGCGGCGGATGAACTGGCAGAGAAGATCATTGAGAAGGCTGCTTCCCTGCCCACGCGTAAGGCGCAGGAAAATCCGCTGGCGCCGACGGGAACTATTCGAAAGAGTGCACCGCCTGAGGCTAGCTCCAATTCCTCGCGACTGCCCGAACCCACAGGTGATTCCAAGGCGCTGTCAGTAGGCCGCGTTGCCGCGGGAAAAGTCTACATCACCGGCGGAGAGAACGCTGGATTGAATGTGAACGACTACCTGGAAGTAAGAAGAGTGACGGGAACGATGAAAGACGATCGCGGGAACTCGATCGACACCGATGAGCGCGTCGAAACGCTGGTTGTGACGGATGTACAAGACCGGTTCGCGGTTGCGGAGTTGGCCCGCGGAGGCACTCCCGCGGCCCGGGTAGGAGACAAATTGAAAAGGGTAAAGACTCCTCCGCCAGCCGCTCCCCGCCGGACTACGCCACGTCCCGCCGCCCCCGCGCAAGGGGCTTCCAATGGTTTGCCAGCACCGGTGAAGAAGGACAGATGAACGGCGTCCGGTTGTCAATCGGGTGGGTGTTTTTGACGGCCTTGACTGCTGCTGGAACGTTTTATGCAACCGACGAGCTTGACCAGCGAGTGGGGCTGGAAAAGTACCAGTTGCATCAGAAGCTGGGGATCGCGCGCTACAGTGCACCGGCGGTGACGAAGCCGGCGGTTAGCCCCGCAGTGATTCCGGTATTGAACCCGCCCGTAAGTCCCCCGGTAAACCCAGCGTTGAACCCGTCTTTGAACCCAGCGCCCTACCAGGGCCCCGCCGTCAGCCCGCCGAATCAACCCGGTGGCAATCCGGCACCTCCGGTTCAGATTCCATATAACACGCCGCCTCCAGTCCAAACATATCGCGATCCAAATGTTCCGGGCCCGACCACTTCGATTCCATCCCGAAATGGAGTCTTGCCCAACCCGGGCTACCAGCCGCCCAGCGTCCGGCAGCCCAATCAACAGACCAATACACCGCCGCTGGTGGCTCAGAACCCCCTCCGGCAGGGAGGGATGCAACAGCAACAACTTCCGCAAGTTCCAAGCTCGCGTTCCGGCGATTACAACGAGGTGGCCGATCGAATGAAGACGGTGAAGAGCGACGCGGAAGCTTCAGTGGAATTCTGGGAGGGGATCAGGCGCAGTTTGCCGAGCAACCAACCGCTGCGGTCTGGTATTAGTTCGGCTCTAAACCAAATGAAACGGTTTACGCACGCAGCCGAGGAAGCCTTACGAGCGGGCGATCTGGCAACGGCTCGGCATAACTTGGAGCAGGCTGAAAAGCAGCTTGAGACCTTAAGGCAGTTCAAGGAGTAAACGAATTGAGCGAACCGTTTTCTTCAGGACCGCAGCCCGCGGGAAAGCAGAGGAGCGATACCAAAATCCCCACCGGCACCACGCTATTCGGCGTGTACGAAGTGGAAGGCGTGCTGGGTGGCGGAGGGATGGGGTGGGTATACCGCGCAAGGCACAAGCAACTCTCCACGCTGCGTGCCATTAAGGTGATACGGCCCGATCTTTTAACGGATCCGAACATGGAGAAGCTATTTGTTCGGGAAGCGCATGCGCTGATGGAGATCCATCATGACGCGGTGGTGCGGTGCCATGATTTGCTGGAGGAAGACGGACAAATCTATCTGATTATGGAGTTGGTGCAGGGTCCGTCGCTGGAAGAGATTCTGAAGGATGGGCCCATCAGTACGCAGGAGACGATGGCATTGCTGAAGCGAATTGCCTCCGGACTGGCGGCGGCGCACGCACTGGGAGTTGTCCATCGCGATATTTCGCCGGGAAACATAATTCTGCCGAATGGGCGGCCTGAAGAAGCGAAGTTGATCGACTTCGGCGTAGCCGCAGTGGCCGCGGTGCCCGGGCAAACGATGGTCGGCGATTTCAAGGGCAAGTTGGCGTATGCATCGCCGGAACAGTTCGGACTTTTCGGCGGTAAGGTGGATCACCGCTCCGACATCTACAGTCTGGGCCTTGTTTTGGCGGAAGCGGCGAGTGGCGCGCCAATTCCCATGGGACAGACTTTCTACGAAGCCGTTGAGCTTCGGAAAGTGAAGCCGCGGATTCCACCGAATGTACCGCAAGCACTGCAAGCGGAACTGATGCCGCTGCTGGAGCCTGACCCGAAAAAGCGTGTGCAAACCGCTAGCGCTCTGGCGGAGGCGCGGCCGATTGAGATTATCGACAATACAGAAACCCGGGAGAAGCAGGTTCCGCTCGACGCCACCTCCCCCCAGCCAGTGCACTGGCTGATTCCGCTGCTTTATTCCGCCAGCGCGGTAGGTATCGGAATCGGGTTGGGGTTCATGATCTGGATCTATCGCAGCGCCGGTGCGGTTCCAACAACTGTGCCTGTTACCAGTACGGTGCCGGCTGTTGCGCCGGCAGCTGTGCCGGGTGGCGTTCCCCCATCGTCGCCAGGCGTGAAACCTGTTGTTCCCGATCCGGCAAAGCCAATCTCCATGCCGCAACCAAAGGTGCAACTACCACCTCCAACGGTGGCGAAGAATTTGAAAACTCCCGTAGCGGCGACGGTACTTCCAACAGTGCCAACGCTTCCGGCTTCAGCGAGTGGCGGCACGGTCAGCCGGGCAGAGGTGATGCAGACCGCGGAATCGCTCTCTAAGTTCACCTGGAAATGCGGAGATGCCAATCTGCGCGCCCCTTGTGTCCGGAACGCTGCCTACGTCTCCGATTGGCAGTCGAACGAACAGGTGACCGGCCTTCCCTACAATTGGGGCGGCTTCGATAGTCCCCAGGAGTTCGAGCGCAAATTGCACAAGGGACTTGGGGCCGGTTCCCACAAGAGGCATGGCATCGCAACTTGTACGGCGGGCATAGACTGTTCAGGGTTTGTCGCATACTGTTGGGGCCGGCGACAGGGTGGGCATAATTTCTCTACGGCGACCATGGATGTGCTGAGCACTCGCAGTACGCGAAATCTCTACAACGGATTGAAACCTGGCGATGCTCTGAATAAGCCTGGTTCCCATATCGTGTTGTTCGCAGGCTATCGTCCCGATGGGGGCCCGATTGTCTATGAAGCTTCAGGATCGGCGGGCCGGGTAATTCGAAACGACAAGCTGTCGTGGTCCCGTTTGAACGGCTATCATGCGGTTCAGTCCAACAGCCTGACCGACCCATGAAGCCGAATTGGAGGGCCGGTCTTTTTGCTTCCGCATGTTTCGGTTTAACATGCTGCTCCGCGTTTTGGAGCGGATGTTCCAGCCGGCCCAGTTCGTCTGATGCAGGCCCGGGCAAGACGGCGCCGGCGGTGGCTCAAGCAATTTCGCTCACGCGAAGCATCGTCATTCCAGCACGGACGGTGGCTGATCCATCCAGTGCTCCGGCCGAATCCGGAATCTTAACCCTGTCCGAAGCGGACGAGGATGAAGAAGCGGAAGGGCCATCCAGCTTTGACGTGTTCCCCGATGGCGGCATTGTGATCACCGACCCTCTGCGAAAGCGAATTGTCTTCTACGACGCAGCCGGCCGCTTCCGGTTCGAGCTGCAAATCTTTGTGTCTGCTGAACGGCTGCGCGTACTGCCGAACAATGCGCTGAGTGTGGTCCGTCATCAGAGCGGCGTTCGCTACATTTTTGAGACCGACGGCGCGGGCCAGTACAAGGCGCCTCGATTGGCGACGGCGTCCGATGCTGATCCCGACGCCCAGGATGCCGGAACCGCGAAACTGCTGGATACGCAAAATGCGGCCGTTAGTGCGCTGGCGCGCCCGGGAACCGAAGTAGCTCCCATCGCAATTCGTTTTGAAGCGCCTGGTGAGAGCATGGTTTCCGTACAGCGGCTAGGCTCCGATTCCCGCAATCGTACTTATGTCGCGATTGAATCGGCCAGCCCCGGCGACCGTATCGATGTGAGGAAAACCATCCGCAAATACTCCGCGCAAGGTCAAAGCCTGGTGCAGATTTCGGATATTCCACTCGACTCCAGCATGTACCCCGCGGATGAGTTCCGGCTTCACGAAGGTGTTGTCTATCAGATGGTGGTAAAGCCATCGGAAGTTCGGCTAAACGTTTGGGACACCAATGCGACACCGTGAGAGTTGGTGATGGAGAAATATCCCGCGTTGTACCTGCCCGAACTGAAGCAACTTGTCTCGCTTGAGACATTCAACGGAAAGCCGTGCGTGATTGGGCGGAACCCTTCCGCCGAGATTCCAATTCCCGATCTCACGTGTTCCCGTTTGCAGTTTTCGGTGAGCGGCCGCGATGGAAAGTATGTGCTGGAACCGCTATCGCGCAGTGTTCCCACCCTACGGAATGGAGTGGCAGCATTGCAGCCTGAGACGCTGCAACATGACGACAAAATCACTTGCGGTAGCACCACGGTAATTTTTCTAGAACGGGAGACCGCTGCAGTCGTTGGGAACCAGGGCGTGCGCACGCGGTTCGCGGCGAAGCCGTCCGTTCCCCCGTTGCCTCGCGAAACTCAGGCGGCGCCGGATCCTGTTGTTCCCGAGCCGGAGATTCGCCAGCCGTTTATCGATGGTCCGAAGGCTACAGTGGTCGGCAACTTTCGCGATGAAATGAATGCCATTCATCACGCCGGAGAGATCCGGCTGGATCGAAATGCCATCATCGGCCGCGACGCGGGAACTGCGAGTATCACTCTGGATCATCCCCGCGTCTCGCGAAAGCACGCTGAAGTGAGGGTCACCGGCGATAAGGTATTCCTGCGCGATCTGGGAAGCAGCAACGGTACGTTTGTGAACGGCGAACGGATCACCGCCTACCGCGAAGTCCGCGCATCGGACCGGATTGATATTGGTCCTTACTCGTTCACCTTCAATGGTTGGGGTTTGACGCAATCCTCGCGCCAGGGAAATCTTCGAGTGGTGGCGCGTAATCTCATGCGTACCGTGCGGTCGCACTCCGATGGCAAGGCGACGCGCATTCTGGATGACCTGACCATTGTGGTGGAACCGGGAGAATTTGTCTGCATCCTGGGATCGAGCGGTTCGGGAAAGTCTACCTTGATGCAGGCGTTGAGCGCGCGCAAACCAGCCGACAGTGGTCAGGTCTTTCTGAATGGCGTGAGTCTGTATTCCAATTTTCAAGCGCTGAAACAGAGCATCGCGCTGGTTCCGCAGAAGGATGTCCTGCACGAAGATCTGACGATTGAAGAGTGCATTCGGTATACGGCCAGACTGCGCTTGCCGCCGGATACTTCAGATGCCGGACTCACGGAAGCAGTGAATCGGGCCATTGAACGGGTGGACCTGCAGCATAGATCTTCCACTCCGATCCGGCATCTGAGCGGAGGCCAGAAAAAGCGCGCGGCGCTGGCAAACGAAACCGTCTCCCAACCGGATCTGCTGTTTCTGGATGAGGTGACCAGCGGCTTGGACGAAGGTACCGATTGGGAAATGATGCGGCTTTTCCGGCGCATGGCCGATGACGGAATGACGGTCATCTGCGTGACCCATACCGTTGCCAACGTGGAGGATTTCTGCCACAAGATCATCCTGATGACGCAGCCGGGAATGTTGGCATATTATGGCCCGCCAGCAGAGGCGCGTGGCTACTTTGGGCTGAATAAGCTGGGGGATGTTTACCGCAAACTGGCCGAATCGCCTGGAGAAGAGTGGCGCGACCGGTTCCGCGGAAGCCCGCAGTACCGTCAACTGATACACGATCCTTTGGAGAGCATGCCGGACGAACCGGCAACACCGGCGCGGCCCGCGGACCAGAGCGGCCGGCTGCAGGATGAATTACCCGAACTGCAACGGCAATTCGGGATCTTGATTAGCCGCTTTTCAAAGTTGTTGGCGGCGGATCGCAAGACGCTCGCCATCTCCGCGGGACAGAGCGCCCTCATCGGCGCGTTTATCGTATTGATATTTGGAACGCTCTCCGATTCCGACCCAAAGCAATTCTCCTTGCTGTTTTTCCTTGGCATCTCTTGTTTCTGGTGCGGGTGCAACAATGCGTCCAAAGAAATTGTGAAGGAACGATTCACGTATAGCATGGAACGCGACGTGAATCTGGCGGTGAGCAGCTATGTTCTTTCGAAGATGATCATGTTGGGGCTTGTGGGCGCGGCGCAGGTGGCAATCCTATTCGGAATTGTGCAGTTCTTTGGCAAAGTTCCGGGTGATGCCATGCGTCAGGCGGTATCGATGTTGGTGTCCGTACTGGCGGGAACTGCTACCGGTCTGTTTCTTTCCGCCATCGCCCGAAGCGAAGACCAGGCAAGCACGCTGGTGCCGATCGCGCTGATCCCGCAGATCATGCTGAGCGGTGTGATTGTTTCCGACATGCCGAAGATAGCCGACCTGATGGCCCACGTGGCGATTAGCGGCTTCTGGGTGTTCCGTGCCATGGAATCTATTCTAAGAAAGGACTTCCCGAAATCGAACGAGGCGCTGCTGGTTCTGTGTCTGCATACCGTGGTGTTTCTTGTTGCGTCCGGAGTCGTTCTGTATCGCCGCGATTCCAGAGGTCAAATGGTGTACGGTAAGGCCGTGAATCAGCGGTTGCGCCAATAGTGTGGTTCAAGCCCTGCCGGCCATGGCCACCTGGCGCGCGTTGCGGTAGGCGGATGCACAGAAGTACAGGCCGACTGCCGCGTTCATGTACATCCAAAACAAAATCCGCTGCTGAGGATAAACCTGGAAAGGCGCGCGGCCCGAATCGGCATCCAGCAGCAGGTGGATCACGATGCCGAAAGTGAACGCGAACGCCTGCCAGAAACCCGAGCGGTCCAGCCGGGGGAGCATCAGGAAGAGGATGGCGACGATCACGCTGTGACCGAGCAGATTCCAATACGATCCGAAGCCGGCGAGTTTTTCCAAGGCGACCGGAAAGAAGAGCCCGACGGCGAGGGCGACTGCGATCTTGTGCACGAAAAACATGGGATCGGTGGGCTTCTGCAAACTGCGCCCGATGGTTAAAAGAAGGACTCCGATGCCTGCGGCCAAGCCAATCTGCAGCCAGTTGTAACGTGTGGCGCGCTGCACCGATTCGGTTGCCTTGGCGGCATCCAGCAATCCGGCGCCATAGTGATCGGCAGGCGCGTATTTCTTGGCGGACTTCCGTATTTGTGAACGGATTTCTTTGGGATCCGTCATGCCCATGGATACAAGCAAAGCAGCTACGCCGGCTACGTGGGGCGCCGCCATGGAGGTGCCATTCAGAGGGAAGATGCTATCAACGCGAGGACCGCTGGGGCCGAAGAAGCCGCGGCGCTGCATGAACGTATTCTGCCAGATCATTCCGGAATCACCCTGGGTTGGATCGCCGCCTGGGCCGGCGATATCGAGTTCCTTTCCCCAAGTGGAATAAGAAGCGATCATGGCGCCGGGCCCCGCGGCGGATACCGCAATGCACTCTTTATACTTTGCGGGATAACGCACTCCCTGCTGCCCCGTATTGCCGGCGGCGCATACCAAGGTGATGTTCTTCTTGTACGCGTAGGTCATGGCCGATTCGGCAATCTGGCTGTAGTTGGGGCCACTGAGGCTCATGTTGATTACGTTTGCTCCGTGATCCGCGGCGAACCGGATGGCATCGGTGAGCGAACTGAGCAGTAATGCTCCTTTGGCATCCGCTACGCGCAAGGACATGATGTTGGCTTCGGGCGCAACGCCGGCCCCCAACACACCATTGTCGGTGGATTCCGCGATGGTGCCGGAGACGTGGGTTCCGTGCCCATTGTCGTCGGGTGCAAGGTCTTGCTTATCCGCAAAATTATAGCCCTTCACAAACCGGGCAGGATCAAAATCCTGGGCCTGAACCAACCCATTCGCCGTCATGCCGCCGGTTCCTGTATCCACTACTGCGACGGTGACCCCCTTCCCTCTGGATTTCGTCCACGCGGTTTCCATGCCAATCATGCTGAGGTGCCATTGGCGGCGATAGTCGGGATCGTTCGGAACGAAAGTGTTGGAGGGCGCGGCAGCCTGGTCCACATGATATAGGAATTGGGGTTCGGCGCCTTCCACCAGCGGACTGGCACGCAACAGAGTGAGCAGGCGGCCGCGGTCATTGGGATTGATCTTCGCCACCATCAGCTTGGCGGCAACCGAGTGAATGCTGTTGTATTTCAGTTCAATGCCAAGCGACTGCCCGAGAGCGGTGATTTCCGCATCGGTGATTGTGTCTTTTAGATCGACCACGATCTCGTCGGGAATGGATTCAGAGATTGCTGCCGGGGGTTCCGGCGCAGGTCGTTGCTTCTCGTCCGCGCCGCCGATCAGGACGCCGCCAGAGATGAGAAGCAGCAGGATTGCTGTAGCACGTCTCAACTTTTGGAAGGACAGCCGTGAAGGCTGTGGTGCAGGGCTGGAGGCAGGTGCAGATACAGGCTGTGTTTCAGGGCGGGGATCAAGCCGTTGAATCTTCGCCTCGGGGACAGGGCTTCGTCGTTCCCGGCTGAGTTCGCGCTCTGGTTCGTTTTCGGGGATCATCTCGAATTAAGTCATTTCGAACGCGCGGGTGCACTCTGACTGGGCGCGGCGGAAGCGGTTTTTGGCGGCGCGCCTCGCGGTGGCGGAGAAGACGGGGAGGCAGCGGACGAGCCCTTTGCAGGGGACGCCGAGTTAGATGCTGATCTTGCCGGCGGAGAGGACGGCCCATTATTTCGTGGCGCGGAAGCACTGGCGCGTGGCGGGGGGCCCGACGTCCGGCCGGCCGTCGATGGAGTTCCGCCCGCTTTCCGGGGAGGGGGCGCACTCGGATTACGGCTTGCCGCGCCATTTTGCAGTCCGGCCGATCCGCGCGGGGGACTCACCGCGGGCGCTCCATTCCGTGGCGGAGGAGACGATGAACCCGTAGCGCGGGGCTGATTACCGTTCGGCCGCGGTGGAGGTGGCGGAGGGGGTGCCTTTTGACCGGCGGTCTGAGGTGAATTGATGGGCTGTCGCTGGTTCCGGCCTTGCAGTGTAGCAGACTGATTGCTTGTTCGCGGTGGCGGGCTTGCTGGTCGTTGTCCTTGTGGCGATGACGGTCTTGGACCGGCCGGTGGTGGGGCGCTGCCGGACTGTCGCGGTGCAGCGGCTTGGTTGTTTGCGCGGGGCGGCGGATTTGATGGCTGTTGCCGTTGCGGTGATGCCGATCTTTGACCGGCGGGCGCTGGCGCGTTCGCGGGCTGTCGCGGTGAAGAGGGTTGGTTGTTTGTACGGGGCGGCGGATTTGATGGCTGTTGCCGTTGCGATGATGCCGATCTTTGACCGGCGGGCGCTGGGGCATTCGCGGACTGTCGCGGTGAAGAGGGTTGGTTGCTAGCGCGAGGCGGCGGATTCGACGGTTGCTGCCGTTGCGGCGATGCAGATCTTTGACCGGCGGGCGCTGGGGCATTTGCGGGCTGTCGCGGTGAAGCGGGTTGGTTGTTTGCGCGAGGCGGCGGATTTGATGGCTGTTGCCGCTGTGGCGACGCCGCTCTTTGACCGGCGGGGGCTGAGGCATTCGCGGGTTGCCGCGATGCACTGGGTTGGTTGCTAGCGCGAGGCGGTGCATTCGACGGTTGCCTTCCTTGTGATGTCGTGGGCCTTTGACTAACCGGTGCTGGGGCATTCGAAGGCTGGTTACTCACGCGTGGTGCGTTCGACGGTTGCTGTCTTTGGGACGCAGCGGTCTTTTGCCCTCCGGTCGCTGGCGCGTTCGAAACCTGTTGCGGGGCAGCAGGCTGGTTACTCACGCGTGGTGCGTTCGACGGTTGCTTTCCTTCCGGTGTAGTGGGCTTTTGCCCTGCTGGCGCTGGAGTGTTCGCCGGTTGTCGCGATGCACTAGGTTGGTTGCTAGCGCGAGGCGGTGCATTCGACGGTTGCCTTCCTTGTGATGTCGTGGACTTTTGACTAGCCGGTGCTGGGGCATTCGAAGGCTGGTTACTCAAGCGAGGCGGCGCATTCGACGGTTGCTGTCCTTGTGACGCAGCAGGCTTTTGCCCGCCAGTCGCTGGCGCATTCGAAGGCGGTTGCGCTCCAGCAGGCTGATTGCTCACGCGAGGCGGCGCGTTCGGCGGTTGCTGTAGTGGTGGTGCAGCAGGCTTTTGCCCTCCCGTCGCTGGCGCATTCGAAGGCTGTTGCGGGGCAGGAGGTTGGTTGCTTACCCGAGGCGGCGAATTCGACGGTTGCTGTCCTTGTGACGCAGCGGTCTTTTGCCCGCCGGTCCCTGGCGCGTTCGAAGGCTGTTGCGTGGCAACAGGCTGATTGCTTACCCGAGGCGGCGCATTCGACGGTTGCTGTCCTTGTGACGCAGCGATCTTTTGCCCGCCAGTCCCAGGCGTGTTCGAAGGCTGTTGCGGGGCAACAGGTTGATTGCTTACCCGAGGCGGCCCATTCGACGGTTGCTCCGCCTTTTGGGTTTGCCGCTCAGGCTTGGCCCCCAACTGCGGCGTCGACGGTTTCGTCTTCTCCTGATCTTGCACCGCAGCCTTGGCATTCGGATCTACCCCAAAACCTCGCGTTCTGGCAGGCTCGGGACGCGCCGTCGTTTCCGAGGCCGCGGACTGTTTCTCGTCCTGCTTAGAAGGCAGCGCGCTCACTTTCTCGCCATTCGGGCGATCGGAATGACCGTGCCGTTGCGACTCAGGGTCCCAACGTTTAGCGGCAGTCATGTCGTCTTCGAATTTCTGGGCGAACTTAGCCTCGTGCGCGGCCTCTTCGCTCGCACGTTTTTGCGTTCGACTCTCCTGTTCAGACGCCTGCTGCTCCTTCTTCTTCAGGTATTCAGCCGCGTCATTCCGGCGGCGATAGTCCTCGTCCGCGTCTTTTCCGGCGTTGGGGCCCTCAAACTTCATTGGCTTTTGTTCGCCGGTGGCCGGATCCTTTCCGTCCGCCACCCTGCGGGCTGTCCTCTCGTCGGCATCACGGCCCGCATCGTTTCTCTCCGCTTTCACGGCCCCGTCCTGCTTCGACTTTTCCACTTCCTGGAGCCGAGCCTTCTCTTCAGCCACGATCCGCGGCGGATTGTTAGGACCGTTCGGCGCCGATAGAGTGCCAGTCTTCGGTTCCAGCCGCAGGTGCTCGCGATGAACGGCTTCCATCCCATTCTCTAGCAGGCGATAGCGGATCGCCATTACGCCCTGGTTTTGCCAGAGGGCCGGCCGTTCCACTTTTCGGAAGACCCGTTGAGCGGGCGAATCCACTCGGACGAAGGCGTTCACTTCGCCGGATGCGCCCTTTGCGAAATCTTCCGACAGGGATGACCAGACGATGTCGGCACGATCCGATACCAGAACACCTTTGTACAGATTCTGCTTGGCCAACCAAGCTCCGCCTTCCGTCATTCCGAGGGTCTGGCAGTGTTCATTTCCCGGCTGTTTACAAAAATCATCCGCACGATCCGCGTTTCTGACAACTGCCCGCCTATCGACCTTGTAGTGGGAATCGTACTTGAGCGTGTCCGTTGTAGTTTCGCCGCGGTCGTAAAAAACGGCGCCGTCTTTGGCGGTGGGCACAGGAAGGTAGCCGCGCGCGCGCGCCTCCCGAATGCCCCGAACTACGCTTTCCTGGCCTGCCGCTTCCTGGAAGGGCCGTTTAGCGCTCCGAAGGTTCTGACGGTCGCGCAGATCATCGATTTCCTTTTCCAGATTGGCAAGGAACTGCTGTTTTTCGACATCGAAGCTGCTCATCGAAGGTTCACCTCAGTCGGTAGGATCTATCTCAGCGGCTATATTCTGCCGCTGGAACGAGTCAATAAAGTCCGCCCCGATCTGTGTACGCTCGCCTAGTGTTAATTCTTCGGATTCGTTTGGCGGATCCCACGAAATCACACGATCGAGATAGACATAAAGAATCGATCCGTCAAAGGAGCCCTCGACGGGAACGGTCAACTTCCGGCCGCCTCGCTCGTACGTAGCTTCCCACCGATCGGACCGGTAGGCCAGAAATTCGTCATCAGCAGTCATGGCATTCTCTTGCCTTCACGGATACATCCACCAGTAGATACCTTGCATGGTCCCGGTAACGGTGGTCCACACTACCAGGATCGCAACCAAAATCAACCCCCACTTCAGAAGGAAACGAATCACGCGGCCATTCCTAGTCCTTCAGTGGATGCACACGCCATCGCAACTTCTCCTTGGAAACGGAACTGCGCGAGGCAAGATGAACAATGGTCTCCGCATAATCGACGTCCCCCGCGGGCACCGCTAAATCGATAAACTCTTCGGTCCGCACCTTCTGGTCGTACTGGCGATTGGCGGAGGCACCTGAAGTCCCTCCAATGGCCTTGCCCGTGCCTTGGTTCAGACTGGAACTTGCCATGGCCACCAATGCCTGGCCGAAAAGATTGGAGGCATATTCATTGGTGCTGCGGTCCGTGTTCCGCAAAAATATCTTCACGGCGCAATTGCCCAGAAGATTATTCACCACGGATTCCTTGTCACCGGAAACCTTGATCAACGCCGGAAAATTTTGAGTTGCAATCAGATTGGCATGGTTGCTTTGCCGCGAGCGTTCAAAGAAGTCTGCATCGCCTTTGCCTGGCATGGTGGTGAAGTATGCCTGGAATTCGTCGCAAAGGAAGAAGCTGGAACGTTTCTTATCGGGCCGCTTCAAGACTTCGCGATAGTATTCCAGTTTTACGAAGGTACAGACCACCTTCGACATCGCTTCCTTGTCGGCGATGGGCATGTACACGTAGAGGATTTTCCCGTCGTCAATCATGTCCGCGATGCGCACGGTAGATCGTCCTGAAAAGAGCGTAGCGTAGGGCTCCATCAGGAACGGGTCAATCATATTGGTGATATAGGCCTGAATGGAGGACCGCGTTTCATTGGCCATGACGGCCCACTCGTCGGCGAAAAAGGAGAGGCATTGGTCACCCCGCGGATCATCGTCAGCCACCAGGTCGGCAAACTCTGAAAGGCGTTGCATACTGCCCGCCAATTGACCAATCTGTTCGAACGTTGGCGGTTCGCCCTCCGCGTTTGTAATTCGAATCAGCTTGATCGCGTGACGGATAAATTTCTTGGCGGAATCCACCCAAAAACTACTGTCTCCACTTTTCATGCCAACCGATTCCAGGGCGGCGGCGAATCGAGCCGCAATCTCCAACTCGTCGTCGTCTGAATCCAGCGGGTTCCATCGGATGCTTTCCAGCATTGAGGTGGGGTTAATAATTACCAGATCGTCTTCCCGCCCATACTTGGCGCAAACCGTACGAATCTTTTTCTTGAAGTCTCCTTTCGGATCCAGGATGAGGCCGGCGCAGCAGGCCGATGACTTTTCGGTGGAAAGCAGTAAGCCGTCCAGCAAGGCATTCAACACACATACCGTTTTCCCCGTGCCGGACATACCGAAAATAATGCAATTCTTGTAAAAATCGTTCCACGACCATTGGAAGCCGCCTGCTAGAAAGGCATGGTCGCCGGCGTACTCAACCGGCGGGCGGTTCGCTTGCTGCTGCACGGCTTCGGCGGAGGCAACACTCCTGGGCTGGAAATCGCTGGTCTCCACGCTTTCGGCCAGTAGGCGCCGGCGCTGCAGGACTTCAGAAAGATAGTTCCGGCCCCACATGGGGAACGAGATAATACCGGCAAGCGAGCCCCACCAGGCGAGGCTGGCGATGGGCGAAAGAAGTGCAAGCGCGGTAATCCACAAGGAAAGGACAGAAACTGCGTTGGCCGCGACAAAGGCCAACAACAGAGTGGTGGTGATTCCGCAAAACCGATTCAACGACGCCAGATAGAGTCGCCAGGATTGGTCCAGCGCCGGGCCCGCTTCGGCGTACTTCCACTCATACGACTTCTTCATGTATTCGGCACGCGGCTGATTGCACAGCCACAGCAGCGTGCCGGCCGCTGCGAAATAGGCGACGGTGAAAATCAATCGCATGGTAGCCGCATCCTTCGACTTCGGCAGGATGTGAATGGCGGCCATGATAGCGAGGCATACGCCGGCCGACTGCGGAAAACCCTGCTTTAGTTTGTTGATGTCCTGCGCTGTCGCCCGTGCAGCCATCTGTTCTTATTCCGCGGGGCTAATCGCCATCACGCCATCTGCTTCAATATCCAGGCGGACCCGTTTGCCCCCTTCTTCTTTCGCAGCGATAAAGTGATCGCCCAACATATTTCCAATCTCGCGGTCTAATTCACGAACGCCGAATTTG
>JBBRNO010000095.1:0-25463 GCA_038230275.1 Bryobacterales bacterium | reverse complement strand
GGAGCCTCCGGGCTGGATAGTGTATCAAAGCGACGATTCCCGACCGTCCATAGCCCATCGTGGGCAGTGGCAAACAGTAGGTACAGTGTATCAAAGCGACGATTCCCGACCGTCCATAGCCACCTTCCGCGGCTATGACGCGGGGGATGTAGTGTATCAAAGCGACGATTCCCGACCGTCCATAGCATTGCCTGGTTACTCGTTCCGAATTTTGATAGTGTATCAAAGCGACGATTCCCGACCGTCCATAGCCCAGACCAAAAAGCACCTCGGTCACGGGGCATCGCCGATTCATAGGCGTTGCCCCGCTTGAGCGAGCGTCAGCTCGCCCAAGCGGGGCCGAATTTCCAAACGGCGCGACACACCCCTCATCCCCTCAACAACACTTAGCCCGCATATACTTCGCCTTCAACCGCTCCTCGCTAAACTTCCGCCATTCCGCCCCCGAATGCTGCACTCCATGCGCCGTCAAATGCCGCGCATAAGCATTCTGATCCGACAGCTCCCGCATCAACCCGACAAACAAAATCCAGGCCCGCTTCATAGCTCCTCCGCCTGCAACCGCGTCATCACGAACGGCGTTTCGGACACTCGCTGCTCCCGCGTCCCATTCAGAATCCCAATCCAAACCCGCACCGAATCGATCAACACCGTCGCCACCAGCAGCATCAACACGCCCGTCACCACCGCGTCCAGCTTCGCGTTGAAAATCTGCGTTTGCGTCGCGGCAATATTCGCCGCCACCACTTTCCCCGCATCCAGCGAACCTTGCAATTGGTCCACCTGGGCCAGAAACCCAATCCGCGGCAGGTCGGAAAACAGCTTCTGATAGCCGGCCGTGAACGTCACGATCAACAGCCAGACCAGCGGACCGCAAGTGATCCACATATATTTCGCTCCATGCATCCTGATCAGAATCGTAGTCGCCACGCACAGCGCAATGGCCGCCAGCAACTGGTTTGCAATTCCGAACAACGGCCACAGCGAATTGATGCCTCCCAGCGGATCGATCACGCCCTGATACAAAAAGTAGCCCCAGCACGAAACAATCACGGCACTGGTCCCAATCACTCCGGGCATCCAACTGGTGCGCCCCAGCGGCTTATAAACCTGGCCCAGCAGATCCTGCAGCATGAACCGGCCCACCCGCGTGCCGGCGTCGATCACGGTCAGAATAAACAGCGCCTCAAACATAATGGCGAAGTGATACCAGAACCCCAGAATCGCGCGTCCACCCCCCGTCCCGGCAAAGATATGGGCCATTCCCAAGGCAAGCGACGGCGCGCCGCCGGTGCGATAGAACAAACTCTTCTCGCCAACGTCGGCGGCCAGCGAACTCATCTGTGCCGCCGTCACTGGATAACCCCATGAGGTAACCGTAGCCACGGCCTCTTCCGCCGTGCTGCCGACAATTCCCGCCGGCGAATTGACAGAAAAGAACACGCCCGGCTGCAGGGAACACGCTGCAATCAACGCCATGATGGCCACAAAGCTTTCCAGCAGCATCGACCCATAACCCACCGGCCAGGCGTTCCTTTCCCTGGCGATCATCTTGGGTGTGGTGCCCGACGAAATCAACGCATGAAACCCGGAGATGGCTCCGCAAGCAATCGTGATGAAGCAAAACGGAAATATCTTGCCGGCGAAAATGGGACCCGTCCCATCCACAAAGCGCGTGAACGCCGGCAACTCCAGTTGCGGACGGACCGCCAGAATCCCGATGGCCAGCATGATGACCACACCCAATTTCACAAACGTGCTCAAGTAATCGCGAGGCGCCAGCAACAGCCACACGGGCAGCGCACTGGCCAGGAAGCCGTAAAGGATCACCGCAATCGACAGCGCAATTCCCGACAGCGTAAACATCGGCGCCAGTTCCGCCGAATGCGATACCCACTCGCCGCCGAAGATGCTGCACAACACCAGCACAAATCCGATCGCTGAGCACTCCAGCACTTTGCCAGGCCGCCAATACCGCAGGTACAATCCCATGAACACCGCAATCGGCATGCTGGCCGCAATCGTGAACGTGCCCCAGGGGCTGTCTTTCAGAGCGTTCACCACCACCAGCGCCACCACAGCCAGCAGGATGATCATGATCAGCAGCACCGTCAGCAGCGCGGTAAATCCGCCCACCTTGCCGATCTCTTCCCTGGCCATCGCGCCCAGCGATTTCCCATCGCGCCGCATGGAACAGAACAGGATGATGAAATCCTGCACCGCGCCACCCAGCACGCAGCCGATGATGATCCAGAGCGTCCCCGGAAGGTAGCCGAACTGCGCGGCCAGCGTGGGGCCCACCAGCGGTCCCGGCCCTGCTATCGCCGCAAAGTGATGCCCGAACAAAATCCACTTGTTGGTCGGCTCAAAGTCGTGGCCATTGCGTAATCGCTCAGCCGGGGTAGCTCGCAAGTCGTCCAACGCCATTACCTTGGCGGCGATGAAGCCCGCGTAAAACCGGTATCCCACCAGGTAGGTGCAAACCGCGGCCACCACCAGCCACAGGCTGTTGATGGGCTCCCCCCGCTCAGTGGCGATATATCCAAGGCATAAAGCCGCCACTGCCGCGGCCGCGAACCACATCAAACGATAGAAAATCCTCATGGAAGTGCATTTTAGCAGCAGGGCACGGTTATGATAGGAATCAGGAGAAACAATGAACTCTATGCTGGTCCCAATGGTGGTCGAGCAAACATCCCGCGGTGAACGCGCCTACGACATTTACTCGAGGCTATTGAGGGAGAACATTATCTTTCTTGGCACGGCGATCGACGACAATGTCGCGAATCTAATCATGGCGCAGATGCTATTTCTGGCCGCGGAAGATCCGGAGAAAGATATTTCTCTGTACATCAACTCGCCGGGCGGATCCATCACGGCGGGGCTCGCCATCCTGGATACAATGCGTCTGGTGGAACCCGACGTGGTTACCTACTGCATTGGCCAGGCGGCTTCCATGGGCGCGGTGCTGTTGGCCGCCGGCGCCAAGGGAAAACGTTACAGCCTGCCCCATTCGAGGATCCTGATTCACCAGCCGTCCATGAGCGGATTGGCCGGACAGGCCGCCGACATCGATATCTATGCGCGCGAGATTCTGCGCATGCGCGAAGTGCTGAACGATATTTTGGCCAACTGCTGCGGTCAGCCGGTGGAGAAGGTGGCGCGCGACGTCGATCGCGACTACATCATGGATCCCAATCAGGCGCTTGAATACGGGATGATCGACCGCATTATTTCCAGCCGCGAGCTGACTCCTGTTCCAAAGCTGTGAACCTCTTTCTATTTCTGTTGCTCGCCGCGCCCGTCCCGAAGCACTACGACTGCCCACGGACGGCGGTGCCGGTTCAAGTGGACGGTTTGTTAAATGACGCCGCGTGGAAGAAGGCCCCCTGGACTGATTTTTTCGTCGATATTCAGGGAGGGGGTCACGCGGCGCCGCAATTCAAGACCAGGGTGAAGATGCTCTGGGACGATACCTACTTTTATATTGCCGCCGAGATGGAAGAGCCGCAGGTCTGGGGTACTCTCACCAAGCATGATTCGGTGATTTTTCGTGACAACGATTTCGAGGTCTTTCTGAACCCTACGGGCGACGGGAATAAGTACTTCGAGTTTGAGATCAACGCGCTGAATACCGGGTGGGATTTGTTTCTGCCGAAGCCTTATCTGAAGGGCGGGAAGGCGGACAACAGTTGGGAGATTCCGGGGTTGCTGACGGCTGTGCATGTCGATGGGACTTTGAACAATCCTGGGGATACCGATAAGGGTTGGACTGTCGAGATTGCTTTTCCTTGGGCGGCGTTTCGGGAGAGAAGCGGGGTGGGGCGGCCGTTTGCCGGAGATCAATGGCGGGTGAATTTTTCGCGGGTGGAGTGGCGCGATAAGTTATCTGGGACGAAGGAAGATAACTGGGTGTGGTCGCCCCAGGGGGTTGTGAATATGCATCTTCCGGAGCGGTGGGGCGTGGTGCGATTTCAGCCGGAGTTGCGGTAGAGGGACCCCACTGTCAAAATATATCGTTTTTGGTATACTGACGTTTGAGTTGGACGGTAGAAACTCTAAACGAGACCGTCGAAGCAGAGGTCGAGGCCTTGCCCGACGACATGCGGGCGCGACTGGCCCGCATAGCACTGCTGATCGAGCAAAATGGACTGGAGCGTGTCGGAGAACCTCACGTCAAGCATATCGAAGGCCGTCTCTGGGAGATTTGAATGAAGGGCAGGGCCGGGATTTCACGGGCGCTTTATGTGACTGCTCTGGGCCAGCGCGTGGTCATTCTGCGCGTCTTCGTGAAAAAGACCGAGAAGACTCCACGCCGAGAAATAGAGTTGGCATGGTCCCGCATGAAGCTGATCAGAATGAGGGAGAATTGACGATGGCACGTATCTCCGACCTCCACAAGAAATGGCTTAAAGAACCGAAGTACCGAAAGGCTTATGAGGCACTCGAAGAGGAATTCGTCCTGGCCTCGGCCGTGATGGATGTCCGCAACCATGCGGGCTTGACTCAGCGGGAATTGGCCCGGAAGATGGGCACCACGCAGCCTGTTGTCGCGCGGTTGGAAAGCGGGCGCTCCCGGCCTTCGATGCGGACTCTAGAGAGGCTGGCTGACGCGACTGGCTCCCGCTTACTGATCAGCTTCGCTCCGCGCGACACCAAACGGCCGGCGGGCTAGCCAGTAAGTATCGCTTTCGCGCACCCTGCGCTATACTAGGGTTGTCGAACCAAAAGAGTGCGCGAAAGCGCACTTTTTTATTGGTCGGAACCGTAAGTAATGGCTGGATATGTCTCACAGCAACAAAGACGCTATCTCCGTGAAGGTCACTGAAATTACGGAACGCGTTGGCCAGTCCGATGCAATTGAGGTGGTCGAGGTGCAAATCCTCGGCGGCGGTAAAGCCCGTCTTGTGCGCATTTATATAGATAAACCCGCTGGCGTTACGCACGCCGATTGTGAACGGATTTCTCACGAAGTCGGCGATATTCTGGATGCGGAAGATGTTATCGCCGGAGGGGCTTATACCCTGGAAGTCAGCTCGCCCGGGGTGGAGCGGAAACTGTCCAAGCCCGCTGATTTTCAGCGATTTCTCGGGCAGAAAGCCAAGGTGGTGCTCAACCAGCCAGTCGAAAACCAGCGCAGTTGGATCGGAACGCTGGCCGCATTGGAAGGGAATGTGGTCACTCTGGAGCCGTCAGCCGGCAAATCAGTTCAGTTCGCGCTGGACCAGGTGGAAAAGGCGAATCTGAAGTTCGAGTGGTAGCTGCAAGCCAGGTAAGATACCCGAAAAGGACAGCAGAGAGGGGGCAAACAGATTGGCATCGATCTTTGAGTCTATAGAAATACTGAGCAAGGAAAAAGGCATCGACCCGCAAATCGTCATCACCGCGGTCAAGGACGCGATGCTTGTGGCCGCGCGCAAACAGTTCCGTACCACTGAGGATTTGGTTGCCGAAGTTGACGATAAAGCAAACGTCATCCACATCTTCGCCATCAAGAAAGTCGTCGAGACCATTGAAGATCCAATAAATCAACTCACCCTCGAACAGGCCCAGGCCGTCGATCCCCTGGCCACCATCGGCTCTGAGTTACGCATCCCGAAGGCGACCGAATCGCTTGGCCGCATCTCCGCGCAAACCGCCAAGCAGGTCATTTTACAGAAGGTGCGCGAGGCTGAACGAGAAACTATTTTCACCGAATACAATGACCGCGTTGGCGAACTGGTCAACTGCATGGTAAAGCGCATCGAAGGCCAGGATCTGGTCTGTGATTTGGGTAAAACCGAAGCGCGGATTCCGAAAAAGGAACAGTCCAAGCTGGAGAACTTCAGCGTCGGAGAGAGGGTCCGATGCGTGATCAGAACTGTCGAGAAGACCGGTAAGAACGCGGGTGTTGTGGTCTCCAGGGCCTCACCCGATCTGGTAGTTCGCCTTTTTGAGCAGGAAGTGCCTGAGATTTACGACAATACCGTGATCATCAAAGGTTGCGCCCGGGAAGCCGGCGAGCGCACCAAGATTGCCGTCCTCAGCCGCGACCGCGATGTGGATTGCGTCGGCGCCTGTGTCGGCATGAAGGGCATGCGTGTTCAATCCATTATCCGTGAATTGCGCGGGGAAAAAATCGATATCATCGAATTCTCAGACGACCCGGTGGTGTTTGCTACCCACGCGTTAAGCCCGGCCAAAATCAGCCGCGTTTCGATTATCAGCGGCGCGGACCGCCACATGGAAGTCATCGTCGACGATACGCAGTTGTCCCTGGCAATCGGCAAGAAAGGCCAGAATGTCCGGCTCGCCGCAAAGTTGCTGGGCTGGAAGATCGACATCAAGAGTGAAGAAGAGAAACGGCAGGAAGTTGAGACGCAGATGGCCGCGTTGGTGGTTCCCGGCGCCCCTGTTTCAGTTCTGGTCGAGCACGGATTGCCTGAGAAAATGCTCGAGAAGCTGCTGGAAGGCGGCATCACCACTGTCGAAAAGCTTGGCAACATGACACCCGAGGAACTGGAAGAAATTCCAGGCATCGGACCGAAGATGGTAGAGAAAATTCAGGATGCCGTCGTTAGCTATTACGGTCAGTATGAGGAATCCGTGGAGGTTCCTCAAAGCGATGAGTCTCAGCAACAGGAGCCATCTGCTGAAACCGGGGCTGAAACTCCGGCCGCCGGACTGGATGAAGCAGAACTAGAGACAGATGCGGATGCAGTTGAGACGAGAGACGCAGAAGTAGAGGCGGAGCAGCCGGCAGTTGCCGCGGTCGAGCCCGCCAAATTGGTTACAGCGGAGCCTTCAGACCCGGATCACACTGAGTCTGCTAGGATAAAGGACGCGGAGTAGTATTTTTCGGGTCTAGAGTTCCAGATCACATACGATATACAAGACAATACTGTCTTGATGGTGCAGTTTCTTAAATATGAAGAAGAAAGTCCGAATCAATGAGTTGGCGCGAGAGCTCGAAGTCAAGCCAAACAAGATTCTCGAATTATTGCCGGAACTTGGGGTCCAGGAAAAGAAGACCCACTCGAGCTCCATTGATGAGGATGTTGCCGTTATCGTTAAGCAGCGGCTGGCGGGGAGTTCTGACGCCGACTACGTTCATGATGATGACGACGGTGACGGCCATGACGATTCCGGCGGTCACGACTCTGGCGATGTCGAATCGGAGAGCATTCACGAATTGGCCGAGCCCGTAATGACCCGAACTGCAGAAGCCCGCGGATCGTCCTATGAACAGCAGGTTGCCGTCGCCGATGCGCCGCCGGTGGTAGAGCACCACGCTCCGCCCGCCCGCCCATTGGCTGCGCCATTGCGTCCTCCGCTCGGAGGCGCAACTGCCCATCGTGAAGCCGCCGTGCATGCCAAGCACCACACCGCGCCCCGCACCCCGCCGCCCGCTCATGTTCCCACGCATGTGCCAGCCCAGCCCGTCGAGGCCGCTCCGCTCGCTCCGCCCGCTCCGCCCGTTGTAGTTCCGGCGGCGCCTCCGGTTCAGCCGGTTGCCACTGTTGCCGTTGTTCCGGGCGTCGTTCCTGGAATTACCCCCGGAACACCGGCGCCCGCTCCGCCCGCCATGCCCGGATCGCCTTCCCGGCCGTCGATTGCAGCGCGGAATGTACCGATCTATCGGCCTGGGCAGGTCTTGTCTGGACCTCGTCAGCCGCTTCCTCCGGGCGTAGTTACTGAATCGCGAACCGCGGAAGCGCGCACGCCCGGCCAAGCTGTGCCGCGCGCACCCGGTCCGCCATCCCAACGTCCCGCAGGCCCACGGATGCCTTCGGCTCCTCCTAGCATCGCCATACCCTCCAGGACCATGCAGCCGCATGCGCAGCCCGGTGCCGCACAGGGCCCAGCCACTCCGCAACGCCCGAACTTCGCTGGCCAGCCGGCAGCGCGTCCGGTAGTACCGCCGCGCGCGGACCTGGTGGCCCGCCTGGCTCAATCGAAAGCAATGCCCGGCCCGGCAGCCCCCGCGGCTCCGCGGCCCGGCATGCCAACACGCCCGCAGGCAAGTCCCGTTCCTGGGCAGCCTATCTATCGCGGGCCCATTCGCCCTGGTCAGCCGCTAATGCGCGGTCCCGGTGGCCCTGTTGGACCGGGCGTCCCCGCCGGTCCGGGTGGATTTCAGAATCGCGGTCCCCGCGCCAGGCCATTGCATCCCACCTCGCCCATGCGGCCAGGCGGAATTGAGCCTGCCGCGCCACCGCCCACGGATATTCAGCGCCGCCCGCAATTTAAGCCCGGCAGTGCGCGTCCAGTGGACCGCCGCCGCGACATGGAAGGCAAAAGCTTCCGGCCGCCCATCCAGCGCCGTGAGCAGCCCGCGCCTCCGCCTCCCATCGACCGTGAGATCACCATCGCCGAGGGCATTACTGTCAAGGAACTGTCTGAGAAGCTCGGCATCAAGGCAAATCTCGTCATCAAGAAACTGGTGGAGCGGAAGATCTTCGCTACCATCAACCAGAATCTTGACTCGAAAATGGCCGAGGATATCTCGCGCGAATTTGGCGCTTCCACCAACAACGTCAGCTACGAAGAAGAGAAGACGCAAGAGGTGGAACTCGCCGAGGATACGAAAGACCTGGTCCGCCGCGCTCCCGTGGTCACCATCATGGGTCACGTCGATCACGGTAAGACTTCGCTGCTCGACGCCATCCGCTCCGCCAACGTGGCGGGAAGGGAAGCCGGCGGTATCACCCAGCACATCGGCGCCTATCAAATCGAAAAGAACGGACGCAAGATCGTCTTCATCGATACCCCGGGCCACGAAGCCTTCACCCGCATGCGTGCCCGCGGAGCCAAGGTAACCGACATTGTAATTCTGGTGGTCAGCGCGGATGACGGCGTCATGCCGCAGACGCTGGAAGCCATTGATCACGCGCGGGCCGCCAAGGTCCCAATTATTGTTGCCATCAACAAAATTGACAAGCCGGATGCGCAGCCTGAAAGAGTGAAGCAGCAATTGGCCGATCGCAATCTGCTCGCTGAGGATTGGGGCGGCGATACCGTGATGGTGCCCGTCTCCGCCAAGGCGAAGACGAACCTCGATCTGTTGCTTGAAATGATCTTACTCGTCGCCGACCTCGGCGATTTCAAAGCGAACCCCATGCGTCCGGGCGTCGGCACTGTGCTCGAAGCGCAACTGGATCGCGGCCGTGGTCCGGTCGCGACGGTGCTGGTGCAGAACGGAACGCTGCGCGTCGGCGATTTCTTCATCTGCGGCCAGGTGTTCGGCAAGATCCGCGCCATGTTCGGCGATCTCGGCCAACAGGTGCGGGAGGCTGAGCCCTCCACTCCGGTGGAAGTACTTGGGCTCGATTCCATGCCTGAGGTGGGGGATAGCTTCCAGGTGATCACGGACACCGCGAAGGCGAAACAGATCGTCCTCTACCGCGAAGCCAAGAACCGCGAGAAGTCCATGCAGAAGGGCAGCCGCCTAACGCTGGAACAGTTCCACGAACAGGTCAAAGAGGGGGATATCAAAGAACTCAATATCATCCTCAAGACCGACGTGGGTGGAACCGCGGAAGTGCTTTCCGACATGCTGCAGAAGCTGTCGAACGAGAAAGTCAAAATCCGCGTCCTCAGCAAGGGCGTCGGCGCCATCACCGAAAGCGACGTACTGCTGGCATCGGCATCCGAAGCGGTCATCATCGGATTCAATGTCAAGCCGGAACGCGCCGCCTCCTCCATTGCGGAGAAGGAAAAGGTCGATATCCGGTTGCATTCCATCATCTATGAGCTAACCGACGAAATCAAGAAAGCTATGTCGGGCATGCTCGATCCGGTTTACAAGGAAGTGTTCAGGGGCCGTGCCGTGGTCCGCGATGTCTTCAAGATCACCAAGGTTGGTATTGTGGCCGGTTCACAGGTCACGGATGGCGTGCTTACCCGAAACAGCCACGTCCGTGTCCTACGCGAGAACGTGGTGATTCATACCGGCAAAATCGAGTCGCTGAAACGGTTTAAAGACGATGTGAGCGAAGTAAAGGCCGGTTTTGAGTGCGGTGTTACCGTCGCCAATTTCGCCGACGTCAAGGCCGGTGATGTGTTCGAAGCATTCGTCAACGAACGGCAGGCGACGGAGATTTTCTAAGCGTTGATGCCCTGCATCGGCGTGTTGACGCTGGAACTCCGGCTGGACGGGTCGCATTCTTTGAAGGAGAAGCGGCACGTCGTGAAGGGCCTGCAGGACCGTTTACGGCACAAGTTTAACGTGAGCGTTGCCGAAATCGATTTCCAAGACCTGTGGCAACGGGCATTGGTCGCCGCGGTGACGGTTTCCAGCGACCGCGTCCATGCCGAAATCATTCTCCGTGCGGTGGAGGACGACACCGCTCTGCTGCTCGGCCCCGTCCTGGTGTCTGGCACGTTGGAGTGGTTGGAGTAATTATGGACCCTCGCCGATCGGAACGGCTTTCCCAGGCCATGCGGGAAGAGTTGGAAGAGATGATCAGCTACGAAATGGGAGATCCCCGGATTGACGTCCAGGGTGTCAGCGATGTTTTGGTGACCCCCGACGGACGGAAAGCCCGCGTCCTGCTGATTCTCACTTCGAACGCGCAAAAACAGGAAGAAACGATTGAGGCTTTGAACCACGCCAAGGGTTTTTTGCGTGTGGAATTAGGTCAGAGACTTGACATTTTCCGCATTCCCGAGCTCCACTTTGAGGCGGCTATCGGCGCGGAACTCGGCTCCCGCGTAGCCCATCTCCTGAAACGCGTCAGGAAGGGACGCCCCCGCCCGGACGAACCCCCCGAAAAAAAACCCGTCTAGTGAAACGCTTTGTGATATTTTTGTTGTTGGCGGCATTGGGCCTCCGGGTGCGAGTGAGGGCCGCCGATCCGGAAATCCTGCGTTTCGAGGAGAGTATGGATGCGATGGGGTCGACGTATTCGATTATCGTCTACGGATCAGACCGCGCCAAAATGCTGGGAGCCGTGGAGTTGGCGTTCGATGAGGCTAAACGCCTGGACCAACTGCTCTCCAACTACCGTCCCGCAAGCGAGTGGAGCCAGGTAAATCGCTACGCCGCGGAGAGGCCGGTAAAAGTTTCAAGTGAATTGTTCAACCTGCTGGCCGCATGTGTGGAATATAGCCGGCAGAGTGGCGGCGCTTTCGATATATCGGTCGGGCCGCTGATGAAAATTTGGGGATTCTATAAAGGATCCGGTCATTTGCCGCATCGGGCCGAAGTACGCGGTGCATTGACCCATGTTGGTTACCGGAATCTGATTCTCGATCCGGCGGTGCAGACGGTAAGATTCAAAGAACCTGGAGTGGAGATCGATCCCGGCGGAATCGGCAAAGGGTATGCAGTAGACCGGATGGCCGAGTTGCTGAAGGCGAACGGCGTGGTGTCGGGAATGGTGAGCGCTGGCGGAAGCAGCATTTATGCGATCGGTACACCGCCGGATGAAAAACGTGGCTGGCGGATCAGTATTCGCCATCCGCGGGACGAACGCAAGACAGTGCAGGAAGTTTTTCTGAAAGACGAGTCGCTGTCAACGTCCGGGAGTTACGAGAAGTTCTTCCGGGCCGAAGGGCGGATTTATAGCCATATCATGGATCCGCGTACTGGATTTCCGGCGCCGGGGATGCTGTCGGCCTCGGTGATCGCACCGAAAACGATCGATAGCGAGGCGTGGGCCAAGCCGTTTTTCATCGACGGCTTGAAGAAGGGCCGCCAATGGGCGGTGGAATTTAAATCCAAAGGATTTCGCGTGTATCTCTGCGAAGACAGATCGGAATTGTCATGCGCGTGGCTTCAATGAATAGCCGTTTTCTCGATGCATGCCGCCGCCGGCCGACAGATGTTCGTCCGGTGTGGTTCATGCGGCAGGCCGGCCGGTACATGAAACAGTACCGCGACATCCGTGCCAAGCATAGTATTCTCGAAATTTGCAAACGTCCCGACCTGGCCGCCGCGGTCACTCTGCAGCCAGTCGAAGTCCTCGATGTGGATGCGGCAATCATCTTTGCCGATCTTCTGCTGCCGGTGGAGCCCATGGGTCTCAAGCTCGAATTCCTGCAGGGCGAAGGTCCACACATCGATAATCCGATTCGCACCTCGTCCGACGTCGACTCCCTGTCTATCTCTAATACGGATGATCTTGGTTATGTCGGGGAAGCCATCCAGCAAGTCGTCAAGGCACTGGCCGGCCGTGTTCCGGTGATTGGTTTCGTCGGCGCGCCCTTCACATTGGCTAGCTACATGATTGAAGGCGGGCCGTCGAAGACGTTTCTCAAGACGAAGCAGATGATGTATCGCGATGAGACGCTCTGGCGCCGCTTGATGGGCAAGTTGGTGGACGTGCTGGGCTCGTTCGCGCTGATGCAGGTGGCATCCGGCGCACGCGTGATCCAGGTGTTCGATAGCTGGGTGGGCGCTCTTGGGCCGGATGATTACGTCCGCTTCGTTGCCCCTTACTCGCGGGCGCTGATTGAGCGCATCCGTTCCACCGGCGCTCCCGTCATCCACTTCGGAACCGGCGCCGCCGGCTTCTTCCGTGAACTGCATGCCGCGGGCGGAGATGTGATGGGTGTGGACTGGCGGATCAATATCGACCAAGCCTGGCTGGATATCAGCTATCGCTCCGCCGTGCAGGGCAACATGGACCCGGCGGCATTGTTCGCTCCCCTGCCAGAACTCAAAATGCGCGTCCACGAATTGCTGAAACGCACCGGCACCCGGCCCGGGCACATCTTTAATCTGGGCCATGGCATCCTACCGGAAACACCGGTGGAAAACGTCAAGGCCGTCGTGCAAATGGTCCGTGATTTCAGACCCTAAACGCGAACCTCGACCCAATGTAAACATGAAGCCCGTCGTAATTATCGGGGGAGGAATCTCCGGTCTCTCCACCGCATATTACCTTTCGAAAGCCGGTATTCCAGTTAAGCTAATCGAACCCGAGGCGCAATTAGGCGGTTTCCTGCAAACGGAAATCGTTGACGGCTGCGTAATTGAACTGGGTCCGGACAGCTTCATCAACTCCAAGCCTTGGGCCCGCGATTTGATCGAAGAACTCGGCATCGGCGACCAGATCATCGGCTCTAACGATCATCTTCGCGCTACCTATATCTGGCGTGGTGGCCGTCTGGTCAAGATGCCCGAAGGCCTTACCTTGATGGTCCCGGCCAAATTCGGTCCCGTGCTCCGAACGCCGCTACTAGGTTGGGGCAGCAAGCTGCGCATGCTAGGCGAACTCACCCGCCGCCCAGCCAAAGAACAGGAAGACCGCTCGGTCGCCGAATTTGTGAAAGATCATTACGGGCAGGAAGTAGTCGACTACCTCGCCGAGCCACTCCTCGCCGGCGTCTACGGTGGCGATGTCACGCAACTCAGCGCCGCCAGCGTTCTTCCGCGCTTCGTCGAATGGGAATCCAAGTACGGCAGCGTTTCGCGCGGCGCCATGAAAGTAGCGCCATCCGCACCACCGCTGTTCGGTACGTTGAAGCTAGGCTTCGGCCAACTGATCACCCAGCTAAGACTTCGCACTCAAGCGGAGATCATCCAAGGCAAAGTGGATAAGATCGAGAAAGGCTACCGCATCCGTGTTAACGGCGATTGGCTCGAAGCGGACCGCATTGTCATCGCCTGCAAAGCGGACATGGTGCTGCCCAATCTGTTTCCAGTGATGACCTACAGCTCATCCACGGTCGTCGCCGTTCTGTTCAACAAGAGCGATGTCCGGCATCCGCTGAACGGTTTCGGTTTTCTGGTCCCCAAGAAGGAACGCAAGAGCATCGCGGCTTGCACCTGGGTAGGCACCAAGTTCGAGCATCGCGTACCGGCCGGCAAAGTGCTGCTGCGCTGCTTTGTGAACGGCGACGTTAACGACGTGCTGCCCGAACTGCGGCAGAAGATGGGCATCCAGGCCTCGCCCATTCTGCAGCGTGTGATCCCTTGGCCCAATTCAATGCCGCAATACACCGTCGGCCAC
Source organism: Bryobacterales bacterium (assembly GCA_038230275.1). Taxonomy (GTDB): domain Bacteria; phylum Acidobacteriota; class Terriglobia; order Bryobacterales; family Bryobacteraceae; genus JANXXV01. Next base: position 11,526 of record JBBRNO010000095.1, on the reverse strand, counting down.
GCCGCCCGCATTCAGTTGATCGAGGACATGCTCAAAGATTTACCCGGTCTCCACTTGGTCGGCAACGCCTACTACGGCATCGGAATTCCGGATTGCATTCGTATGGCAAAGCAGGTGGCGGAACGAATGATCACTTCTGCATGACCACGTACGCTATCCCTGGCGTTACCTCTAAGCGGTCCATGTGGTATCGCAATTCAAACGGGCGGTTGATCTTCGCGTTCGGATAATTCGGCAGCAGATAATTCTCGATCAAATAATCGAGAGCCCCTCCTTCAATCGGAATGCCGCCCACTTCCACTCGCTGCAGGAACACCGTAGCCTTGCCGCCGCTGGAGCTGATTTTGGTGGTCACCACCACTTCGTGTTCTCCATCCAACAGCCGCTTCATGATCCAGCCCGGAGCCGCGCCCCGGCTGTTCTGAACTTGCAGAAAGTTGATCATCGCGCGGCCGATCGCAATATTATCGGCCTGCAGATCCACCCTCGGATCGCGGACGCCTTGCGGGACCGCTTCCAGCAGTTCCACCTGCACATACGCGTTCAACTCGGTGGCAGGGAGGGGCACACGTGTGCCCGGTTTTACCTGGTACTTCTCAATGGCCTGAAACTTCCGCTTGGCGTTCAGGTAATCGGTTCGCGACGCAATCAAGACGGCGCAGACCAGAAAAGTAAGCCCGAGTAATCGCTTCATACCAGTATTGTAGTCCCTCCTGGAAGACCCACTTTACGATGAAAACACCAGACCACTTTTATGCTATCCTCGGGCCAATCGGCTTGCGTTTGGAACTTGCTTTAGCAAAAAAGCTTCATTCTAGGGGGTATTTCCATGAAAAGCCTTTTCTTGCTGGCGCCACTCGCGGCGTCCGCGTTCACTTTATTCGCCCAATCCACTACGGGCGATATTCTTGGCACAATTCAGGATTCCACCGGCGCGGTGATCGCCGATGCGAAAATCGAATCCAGGAACCTTGACACCAACGCTACCAAAGAGACAAACTCGTCAGCGGACGGAGCCTTCCGTTTCTCGCTCTTGCCCGCCGGCCGATACGAAGTTATCGTGCAGAAGAGCGGGTTTGCCAAGTATCAGCAAGGCCCTATCGTTCTACAACTGAATCAGGCGGCGGACCTACGGGTCAGTCTGCAGGTATCCGGCAGTGCGGAGACGGTGACGGTGGTCTCCGATGCGCCGCTCATCAACACCACCAACGCGGAGATCGGCGTCAATTTCGATTCCAAGCGCATCGCCGAACTGCCGCTATCGACGAATCGGAATCTGTTGAACCTGGCCGTCTCCGTCCCTGGCGTCAGTCAGATTTCGAGTGGCAACAGTCAATTTGGCAGCAGCGGAAATCAGGGAACGGAAAGCGGCGGTCTGCAATTTGCTTCGAACGGAATGCGTACCCGCTCGAATGCGTTCATCATTGATGGGCAGGATTCCTACGGACCCAGCACCGGCGGCGTCGTCCAGTCGATGAATAATCCGGACATCATTTCCGAGGTTCGCATTATTACCAATCAATTCGCTCCGGAATACGGCCGCGCGGCCGGTTCGGTGGTGAATGTGATTACCAAAAGCGGCACCAATAGCTTCCATGGAAGTGCTTTCTGGTTTCACAACGACAATCACCTGAACACCCTGAGCAATACCGATAAAAGGGCAGGCTTCACCGCCGCTCCCTTCCGGATTGAGAATCAATTTGGAGGAACCGCCGGTGGACCCGTCATCAAAAACAAGACCTTCGTGTTCGGATCATTATTGCGCTGGACGGACCGCCGTTTAGGTTCGGGCTCCACCATTACCGGGGCGCCCACCGAAGCCGGCCGTGCCGTTCTTACGGACCTAGCCGGCACCAGGCCCACCGTGCAGGCATTTCTCCAGAACATTCCTGCCGGAGCGGCCAACGGAACCAGCAAGACCGTCGTTGTGAATGGCCGGACCGGAGTAGTCCCATTGGGAGATATCACCGGCTCAGCTTCTCAGAAATTCGATGACTGGCAATCGTCCCTGCGCGTCGATCATCGATTTAGCGACCAGCACACTCTAACCGGCCGTTATATGGACGACAATTCGCTGCAATCCGGAACCGGACAGGTAACGCCGGCCGCCCTGACGAACGTACAACCGTCCAGAATTCGGTCGCTGAGCGTCGCCCTGAACAGTACCTTAAAGCCGACCGTGCTCAACGAAGTGCGCGCTTCGTTCTGGCGCAATAAGTCCGAAACCAATGCGCAGAACCCGGCCGTGGCCGAGCGCATTCCATCGTTCCAGGTGACTGATCTGGGATTGACCGGCTTCAATGCCGGCACCACCCGAACCGCACTCGGCCTGGCTACTAACAACCCGCAGTTCAGCACGCTGAACAATTACCAGATTCAGGAATCGCTCTCGGTTTTGAAGGGATCGCATTCCATGAAATTCGGAATCGATCTGCGCCGTCAGGAACAGTTCGCGTTTTTCAATCCGAATATCCGCGGCCGTCTGGAATACGCCAATCTTCAGCGCATGATTGACGACCAGGCAACCGTCGCGCAGATCAACGCACCCCTGCCCGGCGCAACGGTAATTACTTACTTCCGCTACAACGATTACTTCTTCTTCGTTCAGGATGAGTTTCGCATCCGGCCGAACTTCACCATCACCTACGGTATCCGCTACGAGTCACCGGGCAACCCGCTGCGAAATCTCTCCGACGCCAATCAGAATGTAGTCAAAGCGTTTGGCGGAGATGAACGGTATCGCTATCTTCCGGTGCCCGATCGCGATGTAAACAACTGGGCGCCACGATTCGGTTTCAATTATCGTTTCGGCCAAGGGCCCGGGATGCTCGGCCTCTTGACGGGCGACGGAAAACTGGTAGTGCGCGGCGGATACTCACGCACCTACGACGTAGCCTTCAACAACATCGCCCTCAACGTCGGCACTGCGTTTCCGTTCCGGCTAGTGGTGGATATCCCGCTCGACCCATCCGTGGCTGGTGGCGTGCGCTCAAACGCATTTGCCATCATGGACCAGGTTCGCAAAGGCAACGTACCTCGGCCTGCGAATCCGAATCTGATCACCAGGACGATTACCTCGAAAGACTTCCGCGCTCCCCTGGCCGAACAGGTTTCCACGCAATTCCAACGGGAACTGGGTGGCAACTACGCGCTCTCAGTGGGCTACGTAGGAACCAAAGGCACCGGACTCTTTCAGTCCATAGACGGCAATGCCCCCATTCGCGGCACCAACGGCGCCCAGCGTCTCGACAACAACAAGGGCATCATCCGCGAACGCTGCAACTGCACCTCGTCCACGTATCACTCGCTACAGACCAGCCTGGAAAAGCGGCTCTCGAAGAATTTCAGCATGGCCGCGCACTATACATGGAGTTCGTTCATCGATGGAGCCTCTGAGGTATTCAACGCCTCGGGCAGCGGAAGCGACGTGGCGTTCCCGCAGGATCCCACCAATCGCAAGGCGGACCGCGGACGCTCCACCTACGACCGTCCGCATCGTTTCACCACCAACGGCGTTTTTGAACTTCCCATCTTCGGCGATCAACGCGGCGCCCTGGGAAAGATACTGGGTGGTTGGCAGATCAACGGCTTCTTCACGCTACAATCGGGCGGCCCCTTTACCGTCTTGAATGGCAGCGATCCGGGCGGCGTCGTTACAGGCAATCTCGTTGGCACGTCCATCCGGCCGTTCCTCAATACATCGCTCGATCTCTCCAGCATGACAGTGCGCCAGGTTCAGGCCGCCGGCGGTGGCAGCCTTTTCCGCGGCGTCACCGCAGCCAATCCCATCGGTAATGCCGGCCGCGGCATCCTTCGCGCGGACGGAATCAACCGCCTCGATTTCGGCCTGATCAAGAACACTCACATTCGTGAAGGACACATCTTCCAGATTCATGCGAACTTCTTCAATGCGACAAATACCCGCGACTGGGGCATTCCGGATGGGACGTATAATTCCTCTTCGTTCCTGAATGAAGGCGCCAACGAAGCGCAGAACCGGCGTATTCAGCTGGGTCTGCGTTACACATTCTAAACCTGAAAGCTGCAAGGGGCAGGTGGGCGTTCACCTGCCTGCCCCTTGATACAGGTAGAATCAAAGTAATGACAAATTTTCAAGTGCGCGGTCTATCGATGTTCTGTTTATCTGCGCTGATGCAGACGGGTTTATTGGTTGCCAAGGACGATTCGGCGGCGAAGCGGTTGCAGGAATCGACAACCGTGCTTCAAGAGGTAATGGACGGGGGCGACAAATCGATCCCTCAGGACTTACTCAACAAAGCGCAATGCATTGTGATCGTGCCGGGCTTGAAGAAGGGCGCTTTCATTATCGGAGCCAAATTTGGCAAGGGCTTTCTGTCCTGCCGCGGTAAGGACAACGTCGGTTGGTCCGCGCCGGGCGCAATTCGCGTAGAAGGCGGCAGCGTCGGGTTTCAGATCGGCGGCTCGGAAGTGGACGTCATCATGTTGGTGCTAAACGCACGCGGCGCGGAGAAGTTACTATCCAGCAAATTCACTCTGGGTGGCGATGCCTCGGTAGCTGCTGGTCCCGTGGGTCGAACCTCTTCGGCGGAAACAGATGCCGCCATGCGGGCTGAGATTTTAACCTGGTCCCGTTCACGCGGCCTGTTCGCCGGCATCGCGCTCAACGGCGCCACACTGCGGCCGGACCTGGACGTGAATGCGGAACTCTACGGCAAGAAAGTCGAGAATGCCGATGTCGTCGCAGGGAAGTTTGCAATGCCCACTGCGGCAACTCCACTGATCGATAAGCTCACGAAATATTCGGCCAGAAAGTAGCCTCGGTCTAGTTTCCAGAAGCAGCTTTCGCCGAAACCGGCGCCGGCTGCTTCCGGAATTCCTGCTCCAGCATTTTCAAGCTCGCCACGTCTCCCCCCGGGCCCAAAACAAACTGCACTGGCGTATTGGCCAGCGGCCCAGCCTCTTTGATATCGAATGTGTCGAAGTGAAAGTGAACTAACTTCGGCGCGAAGTTGCTCCACTTCAAAATCAGTCCATCTGTGCTGGCGATCACTTCAGCGATGCCATAGCCCGCATTTTTATAGGCGCCCGCATAGCTTGAAAGCGCGAGCGACGGCCTGGTGTCCTTGTGCCGCTTCGCCTCCCGCTGTAGTTCTTTTTCTTTCTCTTCCGTTTCCGTTTTCCTCACTTGCGCCAGCATCAATCCGTCCCAGTCTTTCTTCGGAAGGTCCAGTATCAAGTCAATTAGACTGTTCCGAAGCGCCTCGGGCATTTGTGTACTGCCCAGGTTGGAAAGAATCACGAAGCCGATGTCTTTCTTCGGTAGCAAAACCACTTGCGAACGGAATCCACGCAGCGCGCCGCCGTGGCCGACAACGGATTGTCCGCGATAGTCGAAGATCGTCCAGCCCATGCCGTAACTCATCTGTTCGGTGTCGGGATTCAAACCGCGCGCCGCTGCCTCCATGCGGATCACTGTTTGCGGAGTACGAGTCTCCATCAGATTCGCTTCAGAGACAACGCGCTTGCCGCCGATGCTGCCGCGCCCTACTTGCAGCCGCACCCACTGGCTCAAATCGCGCACGCCCGCGTTGATGGACCCCGCTCCGCCGATGTTGTCTACATTACTCCACGAGCCGGTCTGTAGTTTTCCTTTGGTCAGTTGATGCACCGCGCTGTAGTCGGGAGTCCGTTGTGCATCGACCGATCGAAAATCCGCTCCCTTCATTCCCAGCACATCGAAAATCTGATGCTGCAAGAAGGCCTCCCAGGTGCCGCCCGACGCGGCTGCCACCGATTCGCCGGCAGCCGTGAACATAATGTTCTGGTATTGGTACGCCGCACGGAACGGCTTGGACAGTGGCACCCAACCGATCATGCGGATAATCTCTTCCCGGCTCCACGGGGAGCCGATCCACAATATGTCGTTTCGACTCAGCCCGGTCCGGTGGCTGACAATATCGCGCATGGTGACGTTGGCATCGGCAAGCGGGTCGGCCAGGTGGAAGTACGGAAGATACTTCCGCACCGGATCGTCCCACTGCATCTTCCCGCCGTCTACCAGCATCGCCATGGCGGTGCTGGTAAATGCCTTGGTGTTGGAGGCGATGGCGAACAGCGTATCCGGTGTCACCGCTTCCGCGCTTCCTAACTCGCGCACACCGTAGCCTTTCATGTGCACCACGCGGTCACCCTTTACAATGGCGACAGCCGCGCCTGGCACCTGCCACGCTTTCATTGCTTGTCCGACGGCAGTGTCAATCGCCGCGGGATCGATCGTCTGCCCGGCGGCTGCGGCAGATAAGAGGCACGAGACGACTAAGACATTCATTGATTTCATGTTTTCCGTAGGCCCGATTAAATGCTAGAGTACCGCAATCATGAACCGGAAACTGCAACCGGTTTGATTCGCCGGCCCATGTCTACTTATCCAGGCGAACGGATTCTGAACAGACAAGACACTAGAACTCGAGTGGACTGAACTTTCGCCGGTGGTCGTCGGTCATAAAGTGTCGAAGAGGCTACCTGGTGCAGTTTCGTTCACCCAAGACGGGATCGCCGTCGCAGACGAAGTTCTGGTGATCGACGACAGCCGAACCGCCGATGGCAAAGCGCTGCCGCTTGGCCGGCAGTCCATTCTTTGAGCCGCGGTTTCGCTGCCGGATTTGAAGCGATCCGGTGGCGCGGCGGGCAAAGTGGTTGCGACGATTTTTGGTGTTCTTGCAGCCTCTATGTCAGTGGCAGCATCGTAGCAAGTTCGGATATGGGCGAAGTCGTTGCCGTGGCCACCGTCACCGGGCTAACCACAGGCATTGGGGCGGCTGCGTACTACGGCGGCAAGCAGCTCGATCAACGCGTGGAACACATCGGGATTGTCCCATAGTCAGATCGCCCAATCCGCCGGTTCGGCGGTGGAGAAATCGATCCATCCTTGGGGCGGCAGCGCGTCCATCGGTAACCCTCCGTGCCACAGTGAAATCTGAAATTGCACCGCGTGTCCCGCGGGAATTCCCATCGCCTCCAGTGGCAGGCGCAACTCACAAATCTTTCCGTGCGCTGCTTCGATACCATCTTGCTTCTGCGTCAGCGCCGTGGTGAAGGAACAGGATGTTTCCGCTGTTTTCACATTGATCCTAAGTTCCGTACCCTCTAGAGTGGAAATGCTGTTCTCCACAAAGTCGAGCCGCATGAAGAGGTTGTGGCCATCGCTTCCGTAATAAAGCTCACTCACGAAAAAACGCTGCCCGTGCATCGCTCCCGAACGCCCATTCACTCTGTAGATTCCCGCGCCCAACCATTCGAAGTACGACGTCACCTCGCCATCCACGGTAGGCAGAATCGGGCCGCTGGGGGCCTGGTGAAACTCATTCACCGAGACCCTGAGTATCGGCCGCGAAAGTTCTTCCGGGGGAGGTAGGCGCAGCGCCAGATACACGTTCGCCAAATGATCGCGAAACAACTGGTCGAACTCCGGTCGATTCGCTGAATCGTGTTCCGGGCCATACCACCAGCACCAATCGCTGCCTTCAGCGATCAGCAGTTCTTCGTAGGCAAGAAGCTTGCGGTCTTCGGGAACCGATGCCGCTTCAGGCGAATGGATGAAATTGTCGTACGCCTGCCGCGCGCGCAGCAGGTATTCCCAAGCTCTGTTGTCTTCCTCAGCGCCGATCCAAACGTCGAAGTTGGCGTTGATCCATGAACCCGGGAAGATGTGATCGATCTTGTGCGGTTCCACCTTGGTTAGCGCTTCAGAGACCGTGAGCGCGCTCATCCTCGAATCGTCGGCGATGCGGCGATAGAGTTCGCGCAGAAACGGCCGCCCGCTTTCTTCGTAATATTCCCAGGCGTTCTCGCCATCCAGAATGATGGGCACCAGCGCATCCCGGCCGCTGGAAATAATGCCGTGGCAGTTCTCCCGAATGCGGTCCAGAAAATGATTCGCCGCCTCGGCCGCTCCCATCCTGGCATAGACAAAGCCGATCAGATCGCTGAGGTAATGATCGCGGAAAATCACGCGCATCTCATGTCCGCCCTGCGACCACAAGTACGGACGATAAGTCAGATCCGCATCCGCGCCGTGGTGCAACGTACGGCCCAGCACGCCGTTATCGGTAGCCACCCAGCGGAACCCGCTCTCAGCGGCCAGATGGAACACTTCATCCGATACCGAACCTTCAGAAGGCCAGAGTCCAACCGCCGGGCTTCCCAGTTTCTGCTGCATGTATTCCCGTGAGCGTTGCAACTGATCCCGCGCATCGTTCGGATACCGGAAACGCGATGGCAGCTGAACATAAGGATGCGAAATCTCGGCGATGTTGGAATCGCAAAGCAGCGGCAGAATCGGATGATAGAACGGCGTGGTGGAAATTTCTATCTGTCCCTTCGCGGCAAATTCGGAGTACACCGGCAGTACCTTGCCCATCACCTCAGTTTGTTTGCGGCCCAGCATTTGCTGGTCTTCAACGGAATATTCGCGCCCCTTGGCCACAAGTTCCCGTATGATCGCATCCTTAACAAGAAACTCTTCGTCGAACCACGCCAGTTGGGATAGCACTTGCAGATCGCGAAAGCCCTGTGTTCCAAAAGTCTGCCGTACCCGGGCGGAATTCGTTCCCGCCGATTGCCAGAGATTGTACAACTCGCCATAGCGCGGATAGCGGTAAATCATCCGTGCCACGTTCGCCTGAAAAAAATACTGCAGGATGAACGATTGTTCGGCTTCCGAGAGTTGCTCCGCCGGCTTCAGTGCTGCGCGTAGAAACGCATCTTGCGCCTTTCCGCCGGCATATTCCTCAATTTGCACCATCATGGACGGCACCAGATTAAAAGTCTGGTGAACGCTAGGGAAATCCTCCAGCACCTTCACCATGCCGTAGTAATCCTTCAGGCCGTGCATGCGGGTCCAAGGCAGTTTGTATTCGCCGGAAACCAGATCCTTGTAAAACGGCTGGTGCATGTGCCAGACGAAGCAGAGGTAAATGTGCTGCATGGATCCTTTTAATTGGCGTTGAGCGGTTTTTCCGCGATATACGTTGCGTTGTTTGGCGCATTCGCGAATGCCGCCGACATTGGCCGCGCTCCGGCGTCGAAGTGCGTCATGGGGCGAAGCCCCAAAATCAGCTCCATCGTTCGTAGCAGAGATGTCGTGTTGTACATGTTGCTGTCCACGACGCCACGGTGTGTGAACGGCGAAATCACGAACGCCGGCGAACGATGGGTATCTACGTGATCCGATCCATTTGGCGCATAGGCGCCCATCACAAAGATCGCGGTACTAGACCAGAACTTGCTCTTGGAAACAGCTTCCACAACCAAGCCGAGAGCATAATCATTATCCGCGGCGCCCGCCGCCCCGCCCTGCATGTGGTCGTTTCCCAGTCGCATGAAAAGAAGCTTGGGCATTTTACCCTGTGCTTCAAACTCCGTCAGTTCCTTCACGAAGACCTTGGCGCGTTCGGTGTCAGGATACGACAAATCGAATCCGCGGTAAGCCATATTTGTTCCGCGCGCAAGAACATTGTCATTCACGCTGGCCACCTGGGTAGCGCCGGCTGCAGGAGCCGGCGTGACATTGATTGTCCACCAGCCGTAATTGCGCATGGAAATTCCGGCGGATGCGGCGTTCGTCCAAAGGTAGCCGGCGGGTGGCAGCGCGGCTGCTTCCTTCCCTTCAAAATTCGTATGCATCTTCTTCACGAAGTCGTTGGCAATCGCGGCGCCGGACCAACTGAGCCCATCGCGGCTGCCGTCGCCGTTCACATAGAAGTTGTCGAACAGCACGAAATCCCGCGCGAGATTATGTTGGTTCGGCGTCACTTGTTTCCCAAACAGCGCCAGCGTGGGATCGCCGTTAGCTCCAGCGTCGCCCAGAACCTGATCATAAGTCTGATTCTCTTTCAAAACATAAATTACGTGCTCAATCGGAGTCGCGTCGCCTGGGTGCGAGGGAACCGGATTGCCCGGACCCGTGTTCACGCCATCCATGAATTCATCGCGGAAAGGCGAGTTCAGCAGCACGGCTTTGGTGTACTGCCGCAGTTGATCCTCACTAAACGGGTCCACAATCGATGCTGAGCCTGTCTGAGCGCTTTCCATTGCAGGGCGCGTGACGATTCGCGGTACCTGGGCATTCAAAACAATCAAACGGCCATTGGCCAGAGATCGCACCGCTGTCGGATAATATCCCGTGGGCACGAAGCCCGCGACGTGGCTCCGCACTTCGGAAATGTCGGCCACAGCCACTGCATTTGCATCGGAACATACAACGTAGAGCAGGCTTTGGTCGGCATTCATCGCCAGCGCCGTGGGAGTCATGCCCAGCGGATGCCGCGGCGTCATCGCCACATTGATTGTCTCAATCATCCGCAGTTCTTTCGATTCCGAAACGCCAACGACATAGACGCTGTTTGTATTCGCTGCCGACACAAAAAGGCGCCCAGCCCACGGGACTTGCTCTTCCGCCTGTTCCTCTTTCCTGCGGTCCCGCCAAACCATGTCTGTTGGATGCTGACCCGTCCGCACGGCACCCAGCTTCTCCCCGGTATCGGCGCGGTGATGATACACCGTTCCATCCACCCAACTGGAAACGAAATACGTCTTGCCATCGGGATGAAACAAAATCCGGTACGGTCTGCGGCCGGTGGCGAACTTCTCAATCACCCGGCCGGATTGCGGATTGATCACGTGAATCGCATCCTGAAATAGACTGGCCGCATAGATCAGCCGTCCGTCGGGGCTCACCGCCACGTCGCCCACGAAATCCGTTGGCTTGCGGTTCGCCTCCGGCACGATGGCGAACGTTCGCGTGAGCAACATCTTGCCATCCGGCGCAAAGGAGAATTCGTAAACACAAGCGTGTCCGCCGCCACCCAAGTAAACGAACCGGCCATTCGGCGAAAATGTAAGGCCCAGCCAGCCGTCCGGCACCGTTGTCCGTCCAATCTCTTTTGCCGTGCCGGCGTCCAGCACACTAATGCTGGGCGATTGTGGCCCGGCGTTCAGAATCAGCAAATACTTCTTATCCGGAGACAGGGCCGAAGCCATCGGGAAGACTCCCAGAGCGACTTGCCGGCCGGCGGGCTGAACCCGCCAACCGCTGTTCAACAGAAATCCGCCATTCGGCTGCGGCCCGATTTGCTCTTTGGGTGAAGTCTCAGAGGAGAGGAGTGCGGCAAGTGCGAGGATTGACAACAACGCAAGACTTTTCATTCAGAGAACCTTTGCGCGATTGGAAAGCGCCGTCCCATTCCAAATGCTTTGGTCGTCACTTTCAAACCAGGCGCGGCCTGTTGGCGTTTGTATTCGTTGCGATCCACTTTGTTGATGATGTCGCGTACCAGATCCACATTCACGTTCATCTCAGCCGCAATCTGCTGCGGCGATTGGGTATCTTCCACATACCCTTTGAGGATTCGATCAAGCACATCGTATTCGGGCAGGGAATCGGTGTCTTTCTGGTCGGCCCTCAACTCGGCGGACGGGGGCTTGGTGAAGACATCCTCTGGAATGGCATTGTTGTGCCGCTTGTTAGCCACGCGAGAAAGCTCG
>JBBRNO010000094.1:0-25892 GCA_038230275.1 Bryobacterales bacterium | reverse complement strand
GCCGGATGGTCGGCGGCGACGAACAGAGGCAGGTTGGAGTTCGCGGAGATCCATACGTATTCTTCGTTTGGATTCGGGCGAAGGGATACTGGAGTGACAGTGGTCTCGGCAGTCCGGGTCTCGGGCTGCCGCGCGCAACCGCCAAGAGACAAGGCTGCGCCGGTGAGCAGTGCGCTTCGCCGCGAAATGATGTTTGCCATGGTTGTGCTCCTAATGTTGTGGTCCTAATCGTTCGACTGCATGAACCGGTCGAGCGAAACCGCCGCGACCAGCACTACGCCCGTAATGATGCTTTGCCAGTAAGCCGATACCGAGGCGATAATCAGCGCATTGTTAATTAGCGCGACGAATCCGACGCCGAGTAAGGCGCCCCAGATGCTGCCCTTGCCGCCGGTGAGACTGGCGCCGCCGAGGATCACCGCCGTGATGATCCGCAACTCAGCCCCGTCACCCGCAATAGAGACGCTGGTGCCGATTCGCGATGCGAAAGCGATGCCGCTCAAACCCGCCAGAAAGCCCATGATCGTAAAGGCCATGATTTGCAGTCTGGGGACGTTAATGCCGGAGAGCAGCGCGGCGGTTGGATTGTTTCCAATGTAGTAGTATTGCCGGAACAATCGATTCCGGGAGAGCAGGTATTGAAACAAGGCCGCCACCAGGATCATCAGCCATACGGGAGCCTGAAGGCCCAGAAGGACTGCCTGCCCCGGATCGGAAAACGATCGGGGCAGGAAGTTGATTCCGGGACCACCCAGCAGGATGGCGATGCCTCGATAGATTCCCATGGTCCCCAGCGTTGCGATGAGGGCATTCACTCTCACGCGGGCGACAATCACTCCGTTGATCAAGCCACCGAGAATCGACACTCCCAGCCCGCCGAGCACGGCGACCGGCACCGGGAAGCCGGCATTTTTCATGAGCCAACCGGCCACCACCCCGGCCATCGAGAACACGCCACCCACCGAAAGGTCGAAAGTTCCGGCGATCAGCAGCATCATCATGCCACATGCCATGATGCCGTCCACGGCGAGATTCCGGAGAATGGCGCTGAAGTTCCCAAGCGTGGGGAACGAAGCGGGGTACAAGATCGACATAGCCACGATCAAAGCGAGAATCAGTCCAACCAGCAAGACTTCGCGATTCAGGAATCGCGATGGGATCACCGGCATGCGGTTTCCTCCACGCGCATGGATGCCAGCCGCATGATATTTTCTTCGGTGGCTTCGGCGCGGAGAAGTTCGCCCGCGATCCGGCCCAGCCGCATAACAACGATGCGGTCCGCAATCGCGAGCACTTCCGGAAGGTCCGACGAAATCACGATTACGGCCTTTCCTTGATCCGCCAGGTCTCTGAGCAACGCATAAATCTCCGCTTTGGCGCCCACGTCAATGCCGCGCGTCGGCTCGTCGACTATCAGCACAAGCTGATCCCGCAGCAGCCATCTGGATAGCAGCACTTTCTGCTGATTGCCGCCACTCAACTTTCGCACGGTCCGCGAGGCATCGGGCGTGGCGATTCTCAAGCGCCCGATGTAGGTCCGGGCTGTTTCGAACAGCTTTGCGCGGCTCATCCACCAGGAGCCAAAATACGAGAGTCTGGCAGCGGCGATGTTTTCGGCTACGTTCATTTCGAGGAACAGGCCCATCTCCTTGCGATCCTCCGGCAGATAGCCGATGCCCGCGGCTATCGCATCCCTGGGCGAAACAACCGGAACAACTTTTCCCTCGATGGCGATCGATCCGGAGGATATGGGCCGCGCGCCGAAGATGGCGAGAGCCAGTTCGGTCCGGCCTGCGCCCGCCAGACCAGCAAGCGCGACAATCTCTCCCGGCGAGACTGAAAAGTGGATGTCTCTCAACTTTCCATCCGATACGCCCTTCACCTCCAGCACCGGTTTCAGCTTTGCTGGAATGGATCTGTCTACGTGCTGATAGAGACCCTTTCTCCCGACCATGCGCATGACCAAATCGGCGGGCGAAGTATCAGTAACGGAGAGCGTTCCCTGATACTGACCGTCTTTCAGCACGGTGACGCGGCCGGCAATTTCAAAGATTTCTTCCAAGCGGTGGGATATGTAGACGATTCCCACGCCCGAATCTTTCAACTGCCGGATCACCCTGAAGAGGACATTCGTCTCTGTCCTGGTCAGGGCCGCGGTCGGTTCGTCGAAGATCACCAGCCTTGCGTTGATCGATAACGCCTTGCCGATTTCGACCATCTGCTGTTGCGCCGCCGAGAGCTTTCCCACGGGCGTTCCGGGATGAACCTTCACACTGATGCGGTCCAGCAGCTCCGTGGTTCGTGCGTACAATTCTTTCCGGACAATGCCTCCCACGCGGTTTACAGGTTGGTTGTTCACAAAGATGTTTTCCGCCACGCTGAGCAGACTGAAGAGACTTCGCTCCTGGTAAACGATGGCGATGCCGAGACGGCGTGCGTGCTGTTCGTCCGAAATTTCAATGCCTTCCTGTCCGTTGAAGGCGATGCGGCCGGCGTCAGGACGATGAACGCCGGCGAGAATATGCATCAGCGTGCTCTTACCCGCGCCGTTCTCACCAACCAACGCGTGAACCTCGCCGGCTTGCGTGTCAAAGTCGATGCCGGCAAGCGCCTGTACGCCTGGAAAGGCTTTGCGAATGCCGGTCATGCGCAGCATCGGGTTCACAGGTGAACCACCTCTCCGCTTTGAGCCGAATCATAGGCGGCGAAGACCAGTTGCATGGTTTTGTAGTTGTCCTCGGCGGTGGTCTCCGGCTGCCGCTGACCTCTGAGCCCCGCCAGAATATTCTCCTGACAAGGAACGATGCTGGCGTGAACGATAGCATAGTCACGATCCGCCCATGAGTAAAGGGGAGGCGCGAACCGTTGTGAATCGGTTCCGGCCGCGGTGGTGACGCTGATCCGGTAGTCGGATTCCAATTCGATGGACCCCTGATTTCCTTCCACCAGGACGAACGTTTGTGGAAACGAATCTTTCCCGAGCGGCGCTCCTGCATACCCCATCTCACAGATCACCGTGGCGTTGAGGGCTGTGCGAAGAATCACGGTGGCGACATCCTCGCCGCGGATGCCCTGCTGGATGCGGCCGGTCTGCGCATATACCGTGAGGGCTTCGCCGAACAAAAACCGCGCGACGTCCAAAACATGGCTGCCTATATCGGCAATCAGGAATCGTTCCGCGTTGCGAAGGAGCGGCTGATTCTCGAATACCGAAAATCCGCTTGCCATGCGGATGCGAGCCCGGAATGGAGTGCCGATCACTCCCGATTCGAGGATGCGCCCGAGCTGGCGGATGGGAGTTTGCCAGCGCCAATTTTCGTGGACGTAAAGCGCAACCCCGGCGGCCTGACAAACCTCCTTCATCCGGATGGCTTCCTGCAAGCTGGGAGCCATTGGTTTTTGGCAGACGGCCGGCAGGCGGTGCCCGGCGGCCAGGGCTACTATTTCGCTGTTGGATTCAGGATTGGTGACGATGTCAACGAAATCGAGCGACTCGCTGAGCAGCAACTCTCTGGCGTCACTGTAGGCCGCCGGAACTCCGGCAGCCGCAGCCAGGCATACGGCGCGTTCGCGGGCGCGGTCACAAATTGCCACACACTCCACTCCATCGATTTCGCGCCAGGCGGCCAATTGAAATTTCGACCAAAACCCGGCACCGATCAACGCGAAACGGAGGGGTTTCATTGATTTGGTCCTACGTGATTCGGTCCTACGTCGATGCGCGCCACCGCGTATGGCGGCAAAGTTACCGGGAAGGCACCCCGATCCGGACTAATGGCTATCGGAGTCGCTTCGAACGCGTTCATCCCACCGAGCATTGTCATCCTTGCAGATGCGGCGGACAGTCCACTGACACGGATGGTCTGCGGTTCGAGCCGGTAGTTGGCGAGAAGAATGCGAGTAACTCCCTGGTACTCCGCCGCGAAACCCTGGAATGCAAGAGCGTCGCTCGATTGCGTATTGCGAAGCGTTCCCCCGCGAAATTCGCCGACGGCGGCTAGCACGTGATAGACCGGAAAGACCGAGCCCGGAATCGACCTGAACTTTGATGGAAGGGGCGATCCCGTGTCGCGTTCCATTAGTCCCCGCCATCCCGCCGTCTCAAAGTAGGTGAGGCTGTGCGCGCCGGCCTGAATCAACGATTGCAGACTACCTACCATCCACGCGGCTGTGAACATCGACATTTGGCGCGGATCCACCTCTTTGGGAAGCTCACCAGGAAGAATAGGGGCGTCCGCGCCGGTTGCCACCGCATTAAATCGAGGTTTCAAGGTAACGGGCGACACTACGATGGGAAGCCCGCGCGAGATGTCGATTGCATTTGTAACCGTTGTACCCTGAGTCTCCAGCGTCTCAAACAGGGATTCGTTGTCGAAGGCATGTACCTGCGGGCTCATGGAATAACTCAAGAAGTCCGCCGCATCCCAAGCCCGCGGACTTGTGTTGAGCTCATAAAAATCGGCGTCCGTTCCAGTGCCGAAGCCGGCGTTTGGACTTATCCCCGCCAAGTGTTCGCGGGTGAGGGGAAGGGCCTCCGGCGGCAGCACCAGCCAGCGCGCGATGTTGACCTCCAACCTGTTACATTCGGCGCGAAGCATCCGCAGTTGGCTCTCGGGATGCGCCGGAACGAACAGGGCCAGCTCAAGGGCTGTAGACAACGCCTTCGATTCCCGGGCCGCGCGCGACAGCACATGCAACCAGTCCGGATTGCAAAGATGGAGATCGGCCCGCAAATGCGCCACTCGCAACTTCTTCAGCCGGCTAAGCTCAGATTCCGCGAGCGGTACACCGTCGCTCGCGAGCCCCAAGCCGATGGGAGGAATTCGCTTTTCGGTCTTCTCTCCAATGGTAAGCGCGGGCTCCGACGATTGGTCCCGCGCGAGCGCCTGAATTCCGTCAACGGCAACAGACACAGACTGCCGGACCTTGTCTCCGCTGTGGATCTGAACCGGGAAGGGACGCGATACAGGCGTGCTGTAGGTTTTGAAAGAACTATCCGTCCAGTTGCGTTGATCTTCGGTCTCAAACTCATCGCCTTCGAAACGGATCTGAACGGACAAGCCTGGAGCAGGATGGTGAATAATCGCGTGGATGTTCTGAAACGGGCGGTGCGCGGCGATCTCGAGCGGAAATACGGTGTCGATGATTCCCCGGTCCGCAGTGTATATTTTGCAGTGCTTTCCGGCACACTCGCGTATCGGGTGCAGGACGCACACCCCGATCCGGTTTTTTAAGAATGAGGAACCGGCCGCACCATCCATCTCAAAGAAGATGGTTCCGTCCGGTTTTCCGAGAATGTGTGCGTTCCAGGCGAAGTGGATACCGTCTTCCAAATGTTCCGAGCGGTACGAGATTTCAAACGAGTCTGACCTCGATTCAATCTTCTCGCCGGAGATCAATCCCGGTATCGTGCGCCAGTTCCGGTCTCGGACCGCTGCGTAGATTTGCCTTACCACTTCCACCGTTCCCGCCCGGAGTCGCCTCAGCGCGCCGGCTTCATAGCTAACCGATAGGGGTCCGGCGCGCAAGATTTGTCTGACCGGCAGATCAAGCTCGCTACCGTAGTGGAGGACGTTTCGCGTCAAGCTCTTGAGTGTAATCTAATCGTCCCGTGCGATGCTCTCATGATCATGCGCGGTTTTGTTGGGATCGGATCGGAACTCACCGGCTCTTGACCGCGAATCTGTCATTTCCGGCCGGTATGGCCTTCGATCGAGATGGATCCCCCTCCGGGGTCTTAGGGGCTTCAGACTGTTCATGGGCGGCCCGAAGTTTGTATTCGCGCGGCGTGACGTGAGTGAGCCGGCGGAAGACCAGCCCGAAGTAACTTTGGTTGCAGAAGCCGACTTCCTGGCCGACGTCGGCAATTGAGCGATCGGTGGTCGCCAAAAGTTTCTGCGCTTTTACGACGCGATATTGGTTCAGATGCACCACGAACGGCTGGCCGGTCACGTTCTTGAAAAATCTCATGAAGTGGGACTTGCTGAGATTGGCCACCGCGGCCGCATCGTCCACCTGAATGGGATCGGCGTAGCGTTTCTCGACTAGCTCAAATACCGGCAACAGCCGTTCCAAATCTCTCTGCTTGTGTAGAAGAACCGGCGCGGACCCGCGGAATTGGGAATAATGATTTACTAATAGCACCAGAATCATCTTCAGATACGTTCGCACGGACAACCTGCTCCGATTTGAAGCGGCTGGAAGCTCGGCGTGAGCCCGCTGCATGAGGTCGAAAACCTGAGCCGGCACGCCCGATTTCGCGGACACCACGTGAGGGAAATCGGCATCCTGCACCAGGAAGGGCATCAGGTATTCGATGTCGTCCCCGGATGGGTCGTGCGCGCGGATCAGGTCGGCTTGAAAATACAAGGCGGCAACACGGACCTGGGCACGGCCGTAATGGCTGATGCGGTGGGGCAGACTGCCGTTCATCACGAACAGGTCTCCTTCTTTCATAGGGAAACTGCGGTCCCCAACCTGGTAGGTGATCTCACCCAAATGACAATAGAGAACCTCCAGGTAACTGTGCCAGTTCATTTTGATATCGGCTTCGCGCCGCATCACCCAAAACTGGACATCAATTGGGAACGAAGGATCGAAAGGCCACACGTGGAGACCGGCAGAGGTGATCTGCGGTTCTATCAGGGAATAGCCGTCTTCCCAACGTGCATTGCGGACTGAGCGCACCGTAATGAGTTAACCATGACAGGCGGCCCGCGTCTATGAGAGCCCTTGCAGAGTTTGTTAGAAAACTATCATTTTTGTGGAAATTCTAGCCCGATGTTTTTCTGACAAAAGTTTCCCTTATGTTCGTAGATTTACGCGCCAAGGCGATTTTAGACTAGGGGGCGGTAGAGAGAATTCAGGAGCTACACGACGACATGAAAACCACGGTTGCAGTATTCGGCGCGGGCGGAAAGATGGGTTGCCGTATCGCCGATAACTTGAAGCGAACCAGTTTTGACATGCTGTACGTCGAAATTAGTCCAGCGGGAATTGAGCGGCTGAAGGAACGCGGGCTTGCGATCTGCGCCCACGAGGCCGCGGTTCAGAAAGCGGATGTCGCGATTCTGGCGCTACCGGATATGTTGATCGGCAAGGTAGCGCCCTCTATCGTTCCGGGACTGAAAAGCGGCGCGATGGTGATTTGTCTGGACCCCGCGGCTCCGCATGGTGGAGAACTTCCTGAGCGGCTGGACATCAGTTATTTCGTTACCCATCCCTGCCATCCGCCGGTAGTGAACGACGAGACCGAGCACGAAGCCAAGATGGACTTTTTCGGCGCCATCCGCGCCAAGCAGCACATTGTCTGCGCGTTAATGCAAGGCCCGGACGAAGACTACGCGCGAGGCGAGGAAATTGCGCGCGCGATGTTCGCTCCCGTCATGCGCGCGCATCGCGTTACCGTGGAACAGATGGCCATCTTAGAACCGGCTCTCTCAGAAACCGTTGTAGCTACCTGCATGGTTGTCATTAAGGAAGCAATTGACGAAGCCGTCCGGCGAGGGGTTCCGGCCGAAGCCGCGCGGGACTTCATTCTTGGACACATCAACGTAGACATCGGCATTCTCTTCGGGTATGTCGGCTCGCCATTTTCCGATGGCGCGCTGATGGCTATTGAACGCGGTAAGAAACTATTGCTGCAGCCAGACTGGAAAAAAGTATTCGAGCCGGAGAATGTACTGGCCGAGATCAAGGCCATTACACAAGGGACGTCTGTAGCGAAACGTGCAATTCCAGTTGCCTGACCCTGGCTGTGGGATGAAGCTTGGCCTTGGGTCCTACGCGTGTGCCTGGGAAATCGGCGTCCCCGGTTCTCCACCGCCGGAACCTCTGGACGTACACGCATTTCTGGAACGCGCGGCTGCTCTGGGCTTCAGGCTGATCCAGATCGCCGACAACCTGCCGCTCCACGTTCTTACTGCCGCGGAGCTTGCCGGCCTGCGCCGGCGAGCCGACGATTTGGGAATCGAAATGGAAGTGGGGACGCGCGGGATCTCCATCGAACACCTTGAGAAATACATTCGCATCTGTAACGTGTTGGGATCGCGCCTGCTGCGGGTAGTGGTAGACACGGCGGACCATCACCCCAATCCAAGGGAGGTGGTGGAACTGATACGGCGGTCCGTTCCGCGACTGACGTCGGCTGGAGTTGTCCTGGCCGTGGAGAATCACGACCGGTTTCCGTCGGCGGCGTTGGCCGGCATTGTGCGTGAGATTGAAAGCCCCAACGTAGGCATCTGCCTGGACACGGTGAATTCGTTCGGATCGCTGGAAGGGCCTGAGGTAGTGGTCCGCACGCTGGGCGAGTTCGTGGTCAACCTGCACGTGAAGGACTTCCAGATCTCACGCGCGAGTCACATGATGGGTTTTACGATTGAAGGTACACCAGCCGGGGAGGGAAGCCTTGACATGCCCTGGCTGTTGGAGCAGCTACGACAGGCGGGGCGCCGGTTCAACTGCATTTTGGAACTCTGGCCGCCGCCCGAATGCAATATTGCCGACACCGTAGCGAAAGAGCGGAGATGGGTGGAGATCAGTCTTGCAAACTTGAGGCAACTGATTGCGGATTGAGGCTGTGTCCAGAGATAAACCTTACAATTGTTGCCATGGGCGATCATTGTTCTCGGTTTAGGCCACCTGTATCGGGTAGCCTCGTTCGCTCCCAAAGGGTCGCGCGAAGAATCAACGACTTACGCGATCCTTCTTCCGCTTCAAGCGGGCGCATTCGACCGGCCAACCGCTCCCTCACGGTCGCGGCTCAGCCACGCGGTGTCATCACGTAATTGGAGCCGGCACCGTGATGCCGCCCGGACGTCGGCTTAAAGCCACCCTAGACGGCAGCGTACGCAGGCTGACCTGAATGCCAGTGACGGTAGAAGCTCTTCAAGGTCCCGTAAAGTTGCCGGAATCGTTCAAACGATTCTTGGTACTCGTCTTTGGCCCGCGGATTCGGTTCAATGGTGCAGGCGATTTGCACACATTCATTGCAGGCGCTAGCCAGGTCTGGGAACTGACCCACGGCCGTTTGCGTGAGCATAGCAGTTCCGAGCAGCGCTGCCTCGGGGGTACGAAGAGTGCGGATGGGACGGTTCAGCACCGTGGCTTTTAACTCCAGAATCCTGGTCTCCTTGGCGCCCCAATCCACCGCGCGCAGATCGGTGATAACGATGCCAAGGTTGTCGAGTGTTTCCAGGTTTAAGCGGGCCTCAAAAGCCTGTGCGTCCACAACTGCCTGCAACAGGTCCACCTGGCTGGTCTTGATCGACATGCCGATGAAAGCACCTCGAGAACGGTGGTCGCAGGTGGGGGTACCGCTGCCGACCAGATGCGGCAGGAACAATACCGGAGACGGCTTCAACCGGACCTGAGCCAGCGAACGCGCGAAGGCGGCCTCATCGTCAGATGCGCGTTCCCTGATATTGTGATGAAACCATTCCAGAGAGAGGCCGCCGGACTGGTTCAAGGTGATTGTGAAATACTGATCCGCCACGGCATGGCAATAGCACGGGTAGTTTGCTTCCAACATGGCGGGCGATATTTTGGGCGATCCAAAGGAGGTGCTGATGACCTCGGCTGTACCCATGGAATAGCAGGCCAAATGCGGCTCGATGACGCCGGCGCCGATGGCCGCCATGCATTGGTTGTGACTGCCCGCAACCAGCAGCGCGTTGCGGTTGATTCCCCATTCGTCGGCAACGGCCTTGCGAATGATGCCGATGGGCACGCCCGACGGAGTGACGTTTCCAAGCTGCCCGGGGCCTATTCCGACGTAATCGAGTATGCTGGGAACCCAATCTTTCACCACGGGATCGAAGGCCATGCTGCGCGACGCCATACTGAAATCCACGGCCGGAATCCCGGCCAGCTTCATCAGCAGAAACTCGCCGTAGTGAACGTATTTCCAGAGGCGCTTTCGCAATTCCGGATGATTACGCTCCAGCCACAAAATCTTCGTGATGGCATTTAACGGCTTGCACGGCATACCTGTTGCGGCATAGAGCGGACCGCTGCCAAATCGGTCCTCCAGATCAAAGGCCTCACGGTAGCTGCGCGTGTCCATCCCGAGAATTGCGGCGTGCAGCGGGTTGCCCGCGGAATCGATGGGAATGATCGCATCGCCCTGAACGGAGACGGAAAGAGCTTCCACCTTCGGATTGCCTTGACAGCCGGCGAGGCATTCCTTCACTACACGGCTCACCAGCGACCAAACCTGGGATGCGTCCTGCTCCGCCCAACCATCCTCAGGGCAAGTGTAGTCGTGGTGGCGGCAGCAGTAGCCCAGCATCCGTCCGCCATCGAAGATGGCAGCTTTACAGACAGTGGCGCCCAGATCGATAGCAATTACAGCCATGGCTTCAGGAGTTCCACATAGAAGTGTACGGCAACGAAAAGAATCTTGACTATGCGCATCGTGCCCGAATCTGTCGCAATACTCGCAAAGTCAGTGCTTCCGCTTGCATTCACTCCTCTCAGCATAGTGGAATTCGCCCGCGGCTGTTCCGATAGTTCCTTCATACAATTCGAGAGAATCCTGATAGAACGCGTAAGAAGCTTGTCGGAAGATAACTGAGACCCGATGCGATCCTCCATTCTGAATGTACTTCTGTGCGCCGCAATTCCCGCTGCGCTGACGGCAGCCGATGCGCCGGCCGCAAAAGCCCGCGTGCTCCCGCGGCTCAAGGTGAGTCCGAATCAACGGTTCCTGGTGCAAGCGGACGGCAAGCCGTTTTTCTATCTTGCCGATACAGGCTGGGAGCTGCTGCACCGTCTGGATAGGAAGCAGGCGGTGGAATATCTGGATACCAGAGCAAAACAGAAATTCACGGTGATTCAGGCAGTAGCGCTGGCTGAACTGGAAGGGATTACGGATCCGAATCCTTACGGCGATCTGCCTCTTATCGAAAAAGATCCGGCAAGGCCGGCGGTGACGCCAGGATCCAATCCGGCCAATTCGGAACAGTACGACTATTGGGACCACGTCGACTATATCGTCGATCAGGCCAACCAGAGAGGTATCTATATAGCCCTGCTGCCTACGTGGGGGCGGTGGGTGGTGAAGGGCCGCACTGACGAGACGATCTTTACCCCTGAAAACGCTCAGATTTACGGCGAGTTTCTGGGTAAGAGATTCGGAAGGAAGGGCATCATCTGGATACTGGGGGGCGACCGCACCGGAGCCGGGGTGGAGGAAATTTGGCGATCCATGGCCAAGGGTATCGCCATCGGGGTTTCAGGCAAAGAGGACTACGGAGCGGTATTGATGAGCTTCCATCCCCGCGGCGGTGACACGTCGTCCACCTGGTTTCACAACGACGAATGGCTTGACTTCAACATGCACCAGACCGGACATGGGCTGGCGGATACAGTGATGCCATGGGCGAAAATTACGAAGGACTACGAACGTACGCCGGTGAAGCCGGTGATGGATGGCGAGCCGCTGTACGAGGATCATCCGCTCGCTTTCCGCGCCAAGGATAACGGCTACTCCTTCGATGCCCACATTCGCCAGCGTGCTTATTGGGATCTGTTCGCGGGCGCGTTCGGCCATACTTACGGCGACCATTCGGTATGGCAGATGTACGCACCCAACCGGAAACCTATCAATGGTCCCCTGTTGTACTGGAATGAAGCGATTCACCGTCCCGGCGCCAATCAGATGAGGTACGTTCGCGAACTGATGGAATCGCGGCCTTTCCTGTCTCGCGTTCCGGATCAATCCATCGTCGCCGATGCCTTGCAAGGCGCCGATTACATATCGGCGACGCGTGGAGATGGATATCTTTTCGTTTATAGTGCGCAGGGGCGGAAGTTTACTGTCAATCTGGGTAAGATCTCCGGCAGCCGGCTGAAGGCCTACTGGTACAATCCGCGCACTGGAACTTCCAACGAGGTTGAATCCGTTGACAACACAGGAACTCATGAATTTGTTCCGCCATCGGAAGGCTTCGGTAGCGATTGGGTCTTAATACTCGACGATACCGGCAAGAAGTTTACTGCTCCGGTGCTTCAGAAATGAAGGTACTTGTAATCGGCGGGACAGGTCTAATCAGTACCGCCCTCACACGGCAACTGACGGAGCGCGGTGACTCCGTCACGGTCTATAACCGCGGAATGTCGGGCGTTGTGTTGCCGCCGGAGGTTCGGCAAATCGTAGGCGATCGCTACAACTGTGTCAGCTTCGTGGCCGATATGCGGCGCGCCGGCGACTTCGACTGCGTTATCGACATGATCGCCTACAAGCCGGTGGATGCCGCGAGCTTAATTGAGGCGTTTGCGGGCCGTTCCGCTCACGTGATTCTGTGCAGCACAATCGACGTATATGGGAAACCCGCGCTGCGGTATCCGATCACTGAAGAGGAACCGCTGAGGGGGCTTGGAGACTATGCCGCCAACAAGGTGCTGTGTGAGGAGATGCTTCAGCAGGCGCACGCCGCGGGGCAGATCCCGCTGACGATCATCCGGCCGTCCCACACTTATGGCATCGGAGGAAGTCATCGGGGCCACGTGATCCATGCATTCGGTAAAGGCACCTTCTTTCTGGATCGATTGCGGAAGGGTAGGCCGCTTATCGTTCACGGAGATGGAACTTCGTTGTGGGCATCGGGTTATGTGGAAGACGTGGCGCGCGGATTTGTTGGAGCGGTAAAGAATGCGAACACAATCGGGAAGAGCTACCACGTGGTGGGCGATGAATGGCTTACCTGGAACCGCTATCACGAAGCGCTTGCCGAAGCCATGGGCGCCCCGGACCCTGAGCTAATTCACATTCCTACGGACGCTCTTGTAAAGGCCGTGCCCGAGCACGCAGGTTTTGTGCGCGAGCATTTCCACTTCAATACGATTTTTGACACCACGGCGGCGAAGAGAGATCTGGGCTATCGCCAGACAAAGCCGTTTGTGGAGGGGATGCGCGAAACCATTGCCTGGGTGGATGCTATGCACGGTTTTGATAATAGCGACGATTTTCCGCTTTACGACAGGGTGATCGATTGTTGGCGGCGGGCGGGCAATCAGTTCGCGTCGGCCATGGCGGGGTAGGTCTTATGGCGATTGTTGCGGGCGCCGATTTCGGCACATTGAGCGTGCGCGTTTCCATTGTCGACAGCGAGAAGGGCCGTCTCGCATCAGGCATTGGCGAGTACCCGCTGCACCGCAGAATGGACGACCCGGACTACGCTACCCAGAGCCATTCCGATCACATGAATGCGCTGGTGGAGGCGACGCGCAAGGCGCTGGCGGGCGCAGCCGTGAATGGGAATCGGGTGGAAGCCATCGCGCTGGACACAACCGGCTCGAGTGTCATCCCGGTGGGCGAAGGCCTGGAACCGTTAGGCGAATACTATTTGTGGTGCGATCATCGCGCCTGGCGGGAGGCGGCGGAGATTACCTCGGCGGCGCACCGCATGGGCCTTGAGGCTATCGAGTGGTGCGGCGGAGTCTATTCTTCGGAATGGGGATTTGCAAAGCTCCTCCATTGGCTCCGCCACAATCCCGATCAACGCAGCAAGTTAGTGACGGCTTTCGAACACTGCGATATGGTGGCGGCCGTGTTGTGCGGCATCACCGATCCCGAAAAAGCGCCACGCAGCGTTTGCGCCATGGGCCATAAATGGATGTGGAACGAGTCTCTGGGAGGATTGCCCAGCGATGACTTTCTCACGGCCGTTGATCCTCTTCTGAAAGGCGTTCGCGATAAATTGAAGGGCCAATATCGGACGTCTATTCATATCGCCGGTACGCTGTGTTCCGAGTGGGCATCCATGCTTGGACTTCGGGAGGGAATCCCGGTACCCGTGGGCGCATTTGATGCGCATTGGGATGCTATCGGAGCCGGCTGCCGGTTGGGCGATGTCGTGAATGTGGTCGGCACATCCACCTGCATCATTGCGGCGGGCGAAGGGGTTCGGCTCATTCCCGGAGTTTGCGGCGTGGTACAGGGCTCGGTCCATCCCGGCAAGACAGGGATTGAGGCTGGGTTGTCCGCCACTGGCGATATCTTCGATGCCATTGCGCGCCGCGCGGGAACCACGGTGGCAAAACTCTCAGAGGGTCTAGAGCGATATGAGGCGGGACAAACCGGCTTGCTGCGCATGACCTGGGATAACGGAGATCGAACCGTTCTGGTGAACCCGGAACTGGGCGGCGCAACACTCGGCTGGCGCCTGGGGCACACGGCACAGGATGAGCTGTTCGCGGCCATTGAGGGCACTGCTTTTCACACGCGTGTAATTTTGGAGCGCATGCAGGAACACGGCGTGTCTATCGATCGGGTGATCAACGGCGGCGGCATTCCACAGCGAAACCCGGCGCTGAACCGGGTTTATGCGGATGTGCTGAACAAACCGGTGTTAACGCCGGAGACCGATGTGACGAGTCTGGGGTCGGCCATTTTCGCGTTTCTCGCGGCAGGAGTTTTCCGGACAATTGAAGACGCACAAGCGGCGTTGTGTCCGAAGCATACAGTTTTCGAGCCAGATCCTCGGGCCGCCAAACGCTACGAAGAGATGTATGCGCTTTACCGCAAGCTGTACTTCGGGCTGGGTGAAGGCGGAGCCGCGGCGGTCTCGTTAGGCGGCGTGCTGCCGGCCTTGCGCAGAATCGCGGCGGAGGTGAGGGAGAGCAATAATGCTGCAGCCTCTGCGTGAAGAAGTACTGGAGGCGAATCTGGAAGTGGTGCGCCGCGGGCTTGTTCTGTATACCTTCGGGAATGCGAGCGGAATCGACCGGGCACAGGGATTAGTGGTCATCAAGCCCAGCGGCGTTCCGTATGAACAGATGAAAGCCGCGGATTTTGTGATTGTGGACCTCGATGGCAACGTGGTGGAAGGCACGTTGAGGCCCTCTTCCGATTTACCGACACACCTGGTTTTATACAAGGCATTTCCGCACATCGGCGGTGTGGTGCACACTCACTCGCGAGCGGCCACAGCGTGGGCGCAGGCGCACCGTGAAATTCCTTGTCTCGGCACTACGCATGCGGACTACTTCCATGGATCCGTCCCGATAACGGAGCGGCTGACTGAGGAAGAAATCAAAGAGGGCTATGAGGTGAATACTGGAAACGCCATTGTCAGGCGGTTCCAGGATCTCGATCCGATGCATTCTCCGGCGGTGCTGGTGGCCGGCCACGCGCCATTCTGCTGGGGCCGAAGCGCTACCGAGGCCGCTCACAATGCCGTGGTTCTGGAGGAAGTGGCTATGCTGGCGATGCAGACGATGGCGCTGAATCCGCGGATCGATTCGATCTGTTCGAGCCTCAGGGATAAACATTTCTTCCGCAAACACGGAACAGGCGCTTACTACGGACAGCGGTGAATCCGGGCCGTTCGATAGCTTCGCGACAAAGATCGGCAGGATGTCTATAGATCACGCTGGCAGTTCCGGGTAGCATCGTCTAAACCGGATTATGTTCCGGATGTGCTCAGGAGAACTTCCATGAAGAAGCAATTGGCTCTGATAGGCCTCGCCGTATTGATAGCAGGCTCCAGCGTGCTTGCACAACTAATCACCGGAACCATCAACGGGACTGTTACAGACCCGTCTGGAACGATCATTCCGCAAGTCCAGGTGACGCTGATCAACGAAGGGACCAAAACAGTCCGTACAGAGACCAGCGACGAATCGGGACTATTTACTTTTGTCGCGGTCCCCCCGTCCACCTACACGGTGAGGCTGGAAATGAAGGGCTTCCGAACCTTCGAACGAAATAAGCAAGTCCTGCAAGCCGGGGATCACCTTTCGTTGGGAAACGTTCCTCTGACTCTTGGCGATGTTTCCGAGAAGATCACCGTCACCGCCCAGGGAGCGACGGTGCAAACCAGCAGTTCCGAGACTTCGCACTCGCTCACCGAGACCCAGATCAGTATGATTCAAGCCAAGGCGAGGGATCCGATTTCGCTGCTGCGGATTCTTCCCGGAGTGTCTCTTACCGGTCAAATCAATTCCGACACGCTGGGCAACAACTTCGGAACAGCCACTCCTAATTTCAATGGCACGAGAAGCGGCTGGAATACCACGGCCATTGACGGGCAGACCGAATCAAACACTTTCGCGCAATCGACTTTTAACGGGATGAGCAGCATGGATTCCATCGGGGAAGCGAAAGTTGTGACCACGAATTACCAGGCAGAGTATGGCCGGAACTCCGGAGTCTTTGTGAACTTCGTGAGCAAATCGGGCACAAAGGATTTTCACGGAAACGCTTACTGGTATAAGCGTCATGAGCAGTTCAACGCGAATGACTTCTTTAATAACCGGAACGGAATCGCCAAACCACGATACCGCTACAGCAACTACGGCGGGACGATAGGCGGACCGATCTACATTCCCGGAAAATTCAACACGAATCGCGACAAACTGTTCTTCTTCTTCTCGGGTGAGTTGTGGACGATCCACTATCCGGCGGCGACCACTCTGTTGACGATGCCGACCAATCTGGAGCGCGCGGGAAACTTCTCGCAGACCCTCGATCTGAACGGAGTGATGATCCCGATCATAGATCCAACAACTCACGCTCCATTCCCGGGCAACACAATTCCAACCGATCGAATCAATCGCGATGGCCAGAGTCTTTTCAAAATATACCCCCAGCCGAATATCCTTGACCGTAACATCACCAAGGGCAACTACAATTACCAGTACCAGCGCATTTTCGATCAGCCGAAGAATACCGAGCTCGCCAAGGTGGACTACAACATCTCAAACAAGGATCGGTTGACGGTGCGGTTCCGGGACTACTACTCCGATCAACAAGGATACGGCATCAACATTGGACCGCCGTGGCCTCTGGTCCGCCACCATTACGCTTTCCCGTCTCATTCGATCAATGTGAACTACAGCCGGACGATCAGCCCGACACTCCTCAACGAAGCGTCGTTCGGACGGCGGTGGGGAGGGGAATCGTCGAGGCTTACGTCGCCTGACGAGGTCGACTTCCTATCCAGGAAGGCAATCGGGATCAATATCAAACAGTTCCACCCGGAAAATAATCCGCTGAACGTATTGCCACAGGTTCTGTTCGGTGGAGTGCCCAGCGCGCCCTCCTTCACGCTGGATGACCGGTTCCCGCTGGATCAAACCGACCACATGTACGAATTCCGCGATAACTTCACCGCTAACCGCGGCGGCCATCTCTTCAAGTTCGGCTTCCTGCTGGAGCAGAACTGGACCAACAAAGGAATCAAGGGCAACGGTTTCGGCACGTTCGATTTTGGAAAGGACACTAACAATCCGTTCGATGCGAATTACGCGTTTGCCAACGCGCTGCTGGGGAATTTCAAGTCCTACACAGAAGCCACCACCAGGAACGACGCTCCCGTTACTCACCTGCTGTACGAATGGTTCGCCCAGGATACATGGAAAGTGAACCGCCGGTTGACTCTTGATTACGGTATGCGCTTTTCCTGGGGTTCGCCGTACCGCTACGTCAATGGCAATGCGGGCGCCTTCATCCTGGAACGTTATGATCCGAAGAAGGCGCCACCTCTCATCCGGCCTGCGCTCGACCCGGCCACGGGGAAACGTGCCGGCCAAAATCCGGTCATAGGGGCATTCGTGTCGCCAGTTCTGATCGGTTCTTACGTGCCCGGTATTGGAGACTCCGCCAATGGACTGACCAGTTCGGCTGACAAAACTTATCCGAACGGATTCCGCAATGCAGCCCCCATGCAATTCGCCCCCAGGTTCGGATTCGCGTACGACGTTTTTGGAGACGGCAAAACCGCTGTTCGCGGCGGTTTTGGAATCACGAAGGAAATGACGCTTTCGGCGCATGAAATGGTGTGGAACAATCTCACCCATGGCCCCGTGCAATACAACCCGGTGGTGTACTACGGAGATCTCACCAATTTTCTGAACTCGGCGAACACTCTCTTTCCGCCTACAGTGCAAGGCCTTGAGAAGAACCCCATCACACCTTCGGTCTATAGTTATAACTTCAACATCCAGCGTAACGTCGGCGCCGGAACCGTAGTGAGTGCAGGTTACGTGGGAAACGTGGGGCGTCACCTGGAGCAGGCAAGAAACATCAACCTGGTGCCATACGGGGCGCGATTCCTACCGCAGAATGCCGACCCCGCAAATCCAGCGGGGTTCCTTGGCGACGACTTTTTCCGTCCCTATTCGGGCCTCGGAGGTGTTACGTACGTGGAGAATTCGGGCACGTCGAATTACAACGGACTTCAGGTTACAGTGAACCGTAGATTCACCAAAGGCGTTCAGTTCGGCGTCGCTTATACGTGGTCGAAGACGATGGATTTAACCGATGGAGACGGCGGCGTAATCCCCACTTACCAGAAGGCCAAATCGTGGCTTTACGGCAGGGCCGGCTTCGACCAGACGCATGTTTTTGTTCTGAATTACTCCTGGGACCTTCCGCGCGCCAGCACGCTGTGGAACAACTTCGCCGTCCGGCAGGCGCTTGACAACTGGCAGGTCTCGGGCGTCACCACCTTCGCCAGTGGTTTCCCGACCGGTCTGAACTACCAAACGACGGATGGACAGGAAATCACCGGAGGCGGCGATGGCGGCCGCGTGATCCTGACCGGCAAGGCGTCCAAGAGCTACGGTGATCGCACGTTCCAACAATTCTTCAACACTTCGGTGGTGTCCCGCCCCCCGAAGGGAAGTTTCGGAAACGCGCCGAAGGATATCTTCCGGGGCCCTGGCTTCAACAACTGGGATATTTCGGGATTCAAGAATTTCCGGGTGTTGGGAAGCGACGTCCGGCTGTTCCAGCTTCGCTGCGAACTCTACAACGCTTTCAATCATACGCAGTTTGCGGGCGTGGATACGACTGCGCGTTTCGATCCAACGGGAAAACAGGTGAATGGCCAGTTCGGTCAGGTTACCTCAACGCGGACTCCGCGGATCATGCAGTTGTCTATTAGCTTTAAGTTCTAGCTGATGATGGGACACCGGATTCCTCCGTGTCAAGGGGGAGCCCGGCGTTTCTTTGGGACTGTTTCTTGACGCATATCACGGCCTTCGGCGGGCATTACTTCCGATACTGAATCAACACGGCAACTCCTGGCCAATGGATGTCGCTGGATCTCGCCGGCCCAGGAACTGTTGTAAACGTATTCTCCCCAGCCTTCAGCGCGGTGAGCGGAGCCAGGGGCTCTATGAAGAGGTGATGATCTCCGGCAAAGCCTTCCAGCTTGACCCCTTCCAAGGTCTGCCCGTTGACTGTGAAGCCATGGTTGGACGGTGCATTCCAGCAGGAAATCGCAAATCTGGCGGCCAGCATGTTCTTGGGATCTCCCCGCACCGTGAATTTCTCTCCCTTTGAACCTGGCGTTACATATGCGCCGTACTGGCAAGAGGTGAAGGCCATGGGAACGTCGTAAGGCTTGCAGAGTTCAACTGACACGTTCGGGCGCAGGAAAGACAGTCCGTCAATGGGCCTGGTCATGTAAATGAGGCCCTGGTCATTGATGATTCGGGCCGCTATCTGCATAGGACCTTTTTGGTCGGGCACCCACGACGTATCCCATGTTGCGGACTTGTTCGTGGCGTCTGTCGAAGCCAGGTGCTTCGCGATGCGGCCTCCTAAAAAGATGTAGTGCCACTGATCATAGATGCCGTCGCCCTCATAGTTGAGGTCTTCATAGCGGCCTATGAAGTCGATCTGGCGAATCGGAAGGCCACTGTCCACGGCGGCCTTAAGTTCCACCGCGGGACCAAGCGTCGCGCGCGCCACCGGCGAAGTCACCCGGCCGGCCGCATGCTTCTTTGCGGCCGGATCGTAGTAGACCCTGAAAACTGCTCCGTACACGCACGTGTAGGCTGGATGCGGAACTGTTCCCTCGTATGTCTTCGGCCCGATCCGCAGTTGAAAATGGTTGCCTGTTCCATTCTTCAAATCACTTAGCGCGAATGCGATGGTGGGGTACCACTGATGAAAGTAACGGGAAGGAGAGATTCGTCGCGGGGTGAGTTCGGGGAACGGAATGCGATGCCACTGGCCGCCGTTCAATTGGATGAACATGTCCTCAAAGCCGAGGTGCGCGTTGCCAATCTCAAGGACGGCTTCCGCTCTTGTGGCATGCTCCAGGTCCAGGCTCTCCGGAATCTCCAGCGCCTTCTGATCGAAGCTGAGGACGTGATACTTGCCTTGCGGCTTGAAGCTGTACTCGCGAAATACGTCGCCGGGCCTGGGGCCGGCTCCTAGAACAGACTGGAGCAGCAATGCTCCGGAAATCAGTCTTGTGATTTGCATCGTTGTTCCACTTACTTCGCCCTGAGTAAAAGCACCCAGTCGCCTGCCGCGGGTGTCAAGAATTGAATGGCCAGGCCTTCAGGCTCGGCGCTTGCGGTTGACCTGTCGCCGGTTCGCGGGTTGAACCACTCCGCCGAGAACCGCGCCGGAACAGCAGTTGACACAAGCGTGACAGATCGATCTTCCGGTATATACAGGACGGTCAGATTTTTTTCCGGAGACTGCGCGGCGGAGATGAACCGGCCGATGGCATTCACACCGGGTTGCGCGCCCAGCACTGCCGGCTCAGGGCGGAGACGCCAGTAATCGATGCCTTGGAAAAATTCAGCCAGGTATCTCATCTGTTCCGCCGCGGGCAGATGAAGCACGGTTTTCCAATGGGGCCCTACAACCGGGCCATGTCCTGGAACAGGACATGTTCCGTCGCTCCAGGACCAAACACCCGACACGCCATAGGTAATGCCCGCCGTCGGTGCATTCAGCAGGGACCAATAGTGATTGCGCCTTGTCAGAAACTCGGGCGCGGGCGTCCGGTCTGGGCGGGCCGGCGACTCATATGGTCCTTCCAGACTAATTGAGGTGCGCGCTCGATCTCTTTTCCAATCGACCGCCGGCTCACCGGACGTGATCCAGCGGGAGTTTTTCTCGCTATCGTTATGGCCGCTCTGGTATCCCGAGACGGAGATCCAGGATTCATCGCGAAAATTGTCCATCACCCAAATTCCGCCGCCGGGATGGAGCGAGACAGGGGCGTGCCAGACTTCCTGAAACACCGCCCGGCCGATATTTCGCCAGCGTTCGGCCTTGGGTCCGCGGTAGTCGCCATCGCCGTTTAGGAGCCAGAGGACTGCGTCGGCTCCCCAACGCCCCATCATGTAGCGGGCTAGTACGATGGCTTGCGCGTCAGGCAGCGAAACGCCGGGACTTACCTGGTCTTCAGCGCTGTGATCGAAGGCCCAAAGCATCACCGGAACGCTGAGCAGACCGGCCTGGTTCAGGGCCGCGCTCTTTTGGTCGAGCCTGCGAAAATAATCGAGATTGAGGGCAATGTTCTCGACTCCAGAGTAGGCAAGGCGGCCCGCGTTATCCCCTTTCGGCGCGCCTCTCCATTGCGTGGCAGCCCATTGAATCGCGGTAAACTTCTGTCCGGCCCTGGTCTTGATGTAAAAGCTCCAGTCCTCCGGCGTGGATAACAAAGGGCCGCTCCAAGCTGTATCGGCGAGAAAGAAGAACGGTGTTCCGTCCGCATGCGAGAGATGACGTCCGTCGTTCGATACTTCCACGGGACCGTGCCGCTCGAACACGCTTCCGTCGTTGCGCGCTGGACCGCAAACGAAACTACCCGACACGTCAGCGAGTCCCTTGTTGGCTGGATCCGAGCTCATTGTTCGATAGGTCCAGACGCCCGTTTCGACTGGAACAAATCGCGCGCGCCACGTTCTATCTCCGTCCCAGAATCCGTAAACAACGCGCCGGATTCCAGAAGCGGAACGGAACTCCACCCGGAAATCCACGTCCTGTACCGGGTTTGTGTAGTTCACCGTGCTCTGAAATGCGCGCTCGAAACGAGCCCACAAAGGAACGGGCGGCGCCGCTGCGAACAACGATGACGCAAAGTAAAGAGTTGCAATAAAGCGGATCATGTTCTACGGAGAACCCGGCCGATTCGCACGAAGTTCAGATATAACCTAACACGAGAGTGTGTGGCGCGCGCCCGCCTTTCTTGCAGAATGCTAGTTTTCTCAGCGTTTTTGATAGTTTTGCGCTAATTTGCAGTCGAGAATGGCAGCATTCTTAGAGCGCTTGGCGTGATGGTAGGAGAAAAATCTGGCGCGACGGGTAAGCTCTTTTTCGGAACAGATGCAATTCACGAGGGTACGAGCATTGCCGGCCGCGCGGAGGTACCGTATCTCTCGAAGACCGCGCCGACTCGAATCGATATCGGCTCGAAGGTGAAATACAAAGTCGATCAGGGGATCACCGGGCTTGCCGACTATGGCTTTTGAGGCGGCCAGGAAGTGAACCGGGGCGAAATAAAGATCCCTACTCTTGGACCGCAGCAAATCTATCGTACGGAGATCGCTGGACAGACCTATCAGTCTACAGTTTCAGGTCGAATGCTTTTGCCAGTTCCTGGATCTGGGCCGCGTCGAGAGGCCGCGTCTCGTGACCGGCCAGCAGCAGGAACAGCTTCGCGGTCTCTTCCAATTCTTCGATAGCGTAACCCGCCGCCTCGAGAGAAGGCCCGGACACGACGGGACCATGATTGGCCAGCAGCACGGAATTGTGAGCGCGCGCCAAGCCACGAATGGCATCTCCCAGATGAGGATCACCCGGCCGGTGATAAGGAACCAGAGGCAGGCGTCCGATCTTCATCACAAAATACGCGGTCAATGGCGGAAGGCAATCGTCCGCTTGCAGACCGCGCATACACGATACGGCGGCAGAGTGAGTGGAGTGCAGATGAACGACGGCTTGCGCTTCCGCCCGCTCCTGATACATGGCCAGGTGAAGGGGCGCCTCTTTCGATGGAGGATCTCCTGAAACCAACCGGCCACTCCAATCCAGCTTCGAGATGCGCGCCGGGTCCAGCCGCCCCAGACAGGCATTCGTGGGCGTTAGCAGCCAGCCATCCTCCACGCGGCAACTGATATTTCCGCTGCTGCCGGCAGTCAGTCCGCGCTCGAAGATGGAACGCCCCAGAGCCGCTATCTGTTCGCGTAATTGTGTTTCGGTCAAGGAAGCATACTCCAGGCTTTTAGAAAGAAATCCGGTGTGCCAAAGTTGCCTGATTTGAGTGCGAGTGCCATGGTTCTCTCTCCTAGCGCAAAGGTCCATGGTACGCCGGGATCAATTTCGGGTCCAATCCGCAGGCCGCGGACGCCAAGCGCCTCCAGAACGGCTCCGGCGGTTTCGCCGCCCGCCACAATCAGACGCCTGACTCCGGCATCCACCAATTTCACGGCCAGATCGGCCAATGCCTTTTCGATCAGCGCGCCGGCGCGCTTGGCTCCAAGCAAGGTTTGCGCGTTCTTCACCGCTGCAGCGTCGGTTGTGGCATAGACCAGCACCGGTCCCTGCTGGAGGCGTTCGGACGCCCATCGCATTGCCTGATCCACCTGATCAACGCCAGAGGCCAGACTCAGTGGATCAATCTGGAACGAAGGCGCATGATCCCGCATGATGGCCACCTGCCGTTGCGTTGCTTGTGAACAACTGCCTGAGATCACCGCGGACAGACCCGCTACTTTCGGCAACGGATCCCGTTCAGGGCTTGACAAGAGCATCCCGTCCTGCCGCAACCGTGCGGCCAGTCCGATGGCAATACCGGAGCCCCCGGTCACCAAAGGAATCTCTCCGGCCGCCAGTCCAATTTCTCGAAGATCCTGATCGCAGACCGCGTCGGCGATTGCCATTTGCACGCCGTCCCGCTGAAGTTGCGCGAAGGCGTTCCGGATCCCGGTGCAGCCCAGTCTCACTGTGCTGTAGTCAATCAATCCCACCGTTCGCTTTGTCTGCCTCTGCAAGAGGCGAACGAGACTGGAATCCAGCATCGGATTCAAGGGATGGTTCTCCATGCCGCTCTCACTGAGCAAGGACCGGCCGACAAAGAGATGTCCTTGGAACACGGTTCTCCCGTTCGCGGGAAAGGAGGGACAGAAGATTGTAAAGTCTGTTCCCAGTTTATCCATCAGCGCCTCGGCCACCGGTCCGATATTTCCTTGCTCTGTTGAGTCAAAGGTTGAACAATACTTGAAGAGGAATTGCCGGCAACCCGCCGACCGAAGCCAGGCCAGCGCGTCAAGGGAGAGTGCCACGGCTTCTTCTCTGGCGATGGACCGGCTCTTCAGTGCGACGACGATAGCATCGATCCCACGGGGCGGAGGAGATTGCGGCACGCCCATCATTTGCACGGTTCGCACCCCATTCTTCACCAAGGTTCCAGAAAGATCGGTGGCACCCGTGAAGTCGTCGGCAATGCAGCCGAGGAGGGGCGGCGCTTCGGGAATGCGGCTTGCATCCATTCCTATTGATTGTATTTCGGCGCCGGCGTTGGTTTCTGTTCCAATGCTGCGAAACCGTGTCACGATACAATCGCTCCAAAAACAAATACCATTCTGATAGATCGAAGCAGCGCTAAAATATAGAATCTAGACGATGCTGAAGTGTTTTCATTTCCTTCTTGCGGGCTCCTTGCTGATGGCGCAGGATACCAGTCAGCGAGCCGTCGAAGTTCTTACGCAAAATTGTGCATCGTGCCACGGGTCGGCGTCCCATATGTCCGGGCTTTCTCTGGTAGAGCGTGACGCGGCCTTGAAGGGCGGCAGCCGTGGACCCGCGGTGGTTCCAGGAAAGCCGGAAACAAGTCTCGTTTATTCAGCGATTACCCAATCCGGCGAGCTTAAAATGCCTCCCGGGAAGAAACTTCCGGCCGAAGACATTGAACTGATTCGCGGTTGGATTGCCTCCGGCGCCAAGTGGCCGGAAGGAAGCGCCATCAAGCCCGTTACGGCGAGTAAATGGTGGTCCCTTCAGAAGCCCCTGCGGCCGATCGCCGCTCTGAAAGATCCCTGGGTGCGCAACGAAATCGATTCGTATGTACTCGCCAAATTGCGGCAAAAGAAGCTTACCGCGGCCCCTGAGGCGGACCGCGCAACCTTAATTCGGCGGGTGTACTTCGATCTTCACGGCTTGCCTCCCACGGCTGAAGAAGTGCGGACCTTTGTAGCCGACCCGGAGCCGCAGGCTTACGAAAAACTGATTGACAGGCTCCTCGACTCGCCAAGGTATGGAGAGCGCTGGGCTCGTCACTGGCTGGATCTGGTGCGTTACGCCGATACGGCAGGTTTTGAGTTGGACGTATACAACAACGACGCTTGGCGCTATCGCGATTTCGTCATAGACGCGTTCAACGCGGACAAGCCGTATTCGGAATTCGTAAAGGAACAGATCGCGGGCGACGAATATTGGCCTGACGATACGCGGCGTCAAGTGGGGACGGGCCTCTACTGTATCGGGCCAAACCGGGACCTGTTTCCCGATCAGGCCGATATCAATCGCGTGGAGGTCTTGACCGACTATACGGACACAACTGCATCTGTCTTTTTGGGTCTCACCGCGGGATGCGCGCGTTGTCACGATCATAAGTTCGACCCGATTCCTCAGCGCGATTACTTTGCCCTGCAAGCCGTGTTCGTTCCGGCCGTGAAAGGCGAGTACGGTATGCGCGGCGTGCTGGGCTGGAAATCGGCCGACTTACAGCGTGAGTTCAAGATGCGTGAGTTGAGCGACCGCGTCGGCACGCTTGAGAACCGCTGCAAGACGGAGTTGGAGAAAACCAAGACCGCCGCGCTTTCAGCGGAAGCGCAAGCTGCGTTGAAAGTTCCGGACCGCGAGCGCACGGCGGAACAGAAAGCCCTCGCGGAGCGGGTGTCGAAGGACATCAAGGTGAGCGACGATGAAGTCCGCGCCTGTCTAAGTCCAGGTGAGACCGAACAATTGCGGGATGTGGAGAAGCGCCTGGTGACGATGGTGGCGGGCTATAAGCCGAAACCATATTTCTGCGGCTTGCGCGAGAGCAGTCCTCGCGGTGGCATGGCGACAATGCCAATGCGCGGATCCGCGGAGGGCACGCCTGTTGGTCCCGGGCTGTTTTCAGCATTGGGTGGAG
>JBBRNO010000093.1:0-26063 GCA_038230275.1 Bryobacterales bacterium | reverse complement strand
CAAGGCGTTGCTGGAGCGAGCGGAAGCTCGCGACCTGCGCAAAGGCTTCTTCTACACATTGATCGTGCTGGCGGCTGCAACCTGGTTGATAGCAATCTCCGCGCTGATTTATTGGGCACACCGCATCAGTAGACCGATTCAACAATTGACCGCGGGATTGAGTGAACTGGCCGCGGGGAATCTGGCGGCGCGCCTGCCGGCCGGTGGCAACGACGAAATCGGGATTGCCATGGAGGCCTTCAACCGTTCCGCGGCGGAGTTGCAACACAGCCGCGATCATCTGGTCCATTTGACGCGCCTTGCCAGTTGGCAGACGCTGGCACGCAAGATGGCGCATGAAGTCAAGAACTCACTGACGCCCATCCGGCTGACGATGGAAGAGATTGCCGCGCGCAGCAATGAACACGATCCGCACTTCCTGGAACAGGCCGCGCAAATCGTGGTGGACGAAGTGGGCACGCTGGAACGGAGAGTGCGCGCGTTTTCGGAATTTGCCGCCGAGCCGCCGATCGACCTGGGTCCGGTGGATCTGAACGCTTTGATGGAAGAGCGAGTCGCGTTTCTGCGCGCAGCCCACCCGGAGGTTATCTACAACATCCAACTGGCGAACGGGGAACTGCGAGCGCGGGCCGATGCCGATCTGCTGAAAGGCGTTCTCACGAATTTGCTGGAGAATGCGGCCGAGGCCGCCGGCGGGGGTGGCATCGTATTGGGAAAGACTTTTGTGGACGGAGGCAATGTGGGTTTAGAGGTACACGATTCGGGGCCCGGATTAAGTCAGCATGCCCGTGGATCGCTGTTTGAGCCCACTATTTCGTTCAAGAAATCGGGAATGGGGCTGGGCCTTTCGATTGCGCGCAAGAGTGCCGTGCTTTCTGGCGGTGATATTGTGCTGGTAGAAGGAGAATTGGGAGGAGCGGCGTTCCGTGTGCTGCTGCCGACGGGATGAGAATGATACCCAAGCGCGTGTTGATTGTCGATGACGAAGAGAACATCGGCCGGTCGCTGCGGCTGATTCTGGAGCGCGAAGGTTACTCCGTCTCCACGTGTCACTCGGTGGCGGAATACCGCGCACAGCCCGGACGTGCCGATGCTTTCCTATTCGACGTGCGGCTGCCGGACGGCAATGGAATCGATCTGCTGCGTTCCTTACGGCAAAGCGACAATCGCGCGCCGGCCATTATGATTTCGGGCCATGGCACCATCGCGGACGCGGTAGAAGCGACCCGTGCGGGAGCCTTCGATTTTCTGGAAAAGCCGTTGAGCCGCGACAAGGTTCTGCTGTCCTTGAAGAACGCGCTGGAGCAGACGACGCTGCGCGAAGAGAACGAGCGGCTGCGGGAACTGGTGGGCACTGGTGCGAGAATGATCGGCGCCAGTCCGGCGTTCTTGCGTGTTGTGGAACAGGCGACGCTGGCGGCACGGTCCGATGCGCGTGTGCTGCTGATGGGCGAATCGGGCACGGGCAAGGAATTGCTTGCGGCGCACGTTCACGCGGAGAGTCCCTTCAGTGGCGGGGCGTTTGTGAAGGTGAACTGCGCGGCCATCCCAACGGAACTGCTGGAAAGCGAATTGTTCGGCCATGACAAGGGCGCATTCACGGGCGCCATGACGGCGCGCCGCGGAAAATTTGAGCTGGCTGACGGGGGAACTATTTTTCTGGACGAAGTGGGAGACCTTCATGCGGCGTCGCAAGCGAAACTGTTGCGTGTGCTGCAGGAAGGGGAGTTTCACCGCGTGGGTGGCGAGCAGCCGATCCGGGTGAAGGTGCGGGTGATTGCGGCGACCAATCGTGACCTGATCGAGATGGTGGCCCAACAGAAGTTCCGTGAGGATCTCTACTACCGATTATGCGTAGTGCCGATCCGCGTGCCGAGTGTGCGCGAGCGGCCGCAGGACATCCAGCCGCTGGCCGAGTATTTCCTGCACGAATTCTGCTCGCGCAACAATTTCCGTGCGAAGGTGATTGAGCCCGGCGCGTTTCTGGTGTTGGAAAACTATGCCTGGCCCGGGAACGCCAGAGAGTTGCGAAACATTGTGGAACGGATGGCCATTCTGACGTCCGGAGATCAACTGGGTATCG
Organism: Bryobacterales bacterium; assembly: GCA_038230275.1. Taxonomy (GTDB): domain Bacteria; phylum Acidobacteriota; class Terriglobia; order Bryobacterales; family Bryobacteraceae; genus JANXXV01. Next base: position 23,980 of record JBBRNO010000093.1, on the reverse strand, counting down.
ATTCCATTCCGATGGAGTTGCGACACTATCGCGAATCCGCGCCGAAATCGAGCGTGCAGGAAGCGCGGGAATCTGCTGAGCGCGACCATATTCTGAAGGCGCTGGATGAGGCTGCGTGGAATGTGTCGAGTGCTTCGCGGGCTTTAGGAATGGAGCGCACGAATCTGCATAAGCGCATTCGGGCGTTGGGGCTTAGCCGCGATAAGTAGCGGCACTTGCTAGTGTAGTGTCCGCGAATTGGGTGGACACTACCGGAAACCGCTCCTTTACAGTCGCGGCTCGGAAACTACTGTTGCAGCAACGAGTTCGAGACCGAGCCGCGCGCGTGAGCAAGCCGCTTCTTGTGTCCAGTTACTTGCCGGACAGTAGACTAGCGTCCCGGTCAGATAATTCTCAACTGGAAGGTATAGCTATGTGTCCGGGCTTCCGGCGGATTGCTGGAGGTGTGCTTCGAAACCTATGGCCCAAGTTCGGCCAGTGCAGCGTAGCGCCCACTCCGATGGTGAAACTGCATTTCCGCATTTTGGAGTTCGATACTATGCTTCGCCGCGACCGTCGCGGGGAAGCGGCCAGTTCGTGCATCGGCGAGTTCCGCGAGAGTTGAATGAGACAGCTGTCAAGCTGCATTCTCCCCAAAGCCTCGATTACGATAGGGAAGCAACGTGGAGGAAAGTTCAAAATGGGGCTGCTTTTGCTGACGATTTGTGGGCTGGCAACTGTCTTTTCACAGACGCTTCCGGTGAAGTGGGAGGAGAAGCAGATGGCTGAGCCGGTTCAGCGGTTAACGGGGCGCAGGTGGCGCCGCGGCAGGGGCCATTTCTGCATTCGTGGCCAGCGGTTCCCGTGACCGATGTTCTCGAGCTTTTGGCCAATGCTTCCAGCTTCGATGAGATTTTGGCTGACTGCACCTCACTGGAAAGTGAAGAGATAGTCGCCGCGAGTGAATATGCGGCTTATCAAGCCGACTACACTATTCTTCGAGCGTTATGAAGATCTTGGCCGATAACGAACTGCGCGCGGAGCTGGCTTGTTTTCGCCGTCTAGAAGCGCTTCCAGCAACGATGGAACATGCCCTAAACTATTTACCATGCCGATAAGATCGCTGTTAACCGCGCTGTTGCTGTCTAGCCTTTGCGCCGCACAGACGCCGTCCAATGAGGTGTTGAAACAAGCCGCCGTGGAGATGGTGGAAGCGCGCCGGGTCTTCACCCAGCAGATGATCGATTCCATTTTCAGCTTCTCCGAACTGGGCTACCAGGAATTCGAAACGTCAGCCTACATCATTAAGATCCTGGAAAAGGAAGGCTTTCAGATCACGCGCGGCGTTGCTGGAATGCCGACGGCGTTCGTCGCTTCCTGGGGCTCCGGCAAACCGGTGATCGGCTTCATGGCCGACATCGACGGCCTGCCGGAGACATCGCAGAAGCCGGGCGTCGCCTATCATGACCCGCTGATTCCTAACGGACCCGGCCATGGGGAAGGTCACAATGCGGGCCAGGCGTTGAATATCACCGCCGCGCTGGTGGTGAAGAGTCTAATGGAAAAGAACCACCTGCAAGGTACCATCCGCCTTTATCCGGGCGTGGCCGAAGAGCTGCTGGGCAGCCGCACCTACATGGTGAATGCGAAGCTGTTCACCGATCTGGACGTGATGCTGAGCTCCCATATCAGTAACGAATTCACCACCAGCTACGGCGCGAACGGCTCCGGCCTGGTATCGACGCAGTACAGCTTTCACGGCACCAGCGCGCATGCCGCGGGAAGCCCGTGGATGGGGCGGAGCGCGCTGGATGCGGTGGAGCTGATGGACATCGGGTGGAATTTTCGCCGTGAGCATTTGCGCCCGGAGCAGCGCTCGCACTACGTGATCACCCACGGCGGCGACCAGCCGAACGTGGTGCCGCCGGAGGCCACCGTCTGGTATTTCTTCCGCGAATGGGACTATGAGCGCATCAACGATTTGCATGCGATCGGCACGAAAATCGGCAACGCCGCCGCGATGATGACCGATACCACCATGACCGAGAAAGTGCTTGGCGCCGCGTGGCCCGGCCACTTCAACAAGCCCATCGCCGAGGTGCTGCAGGCGAATATCAAGAAGGTGGGGATGCCGGTTTGGACCGAAGCCGACCAGACGCTGGCGCGTGCGGCCCAGGCGGAGTTGAAGTCGAAAACGGATGGCTTGCGGACCGCGGTGCCCGATTTGAAAATCCCCGATCCGACGCGCGGTAACGCCGGCTCGGACGACATCGCGGAAGTGTCCTGGAACCTGCCTACGGTGGTGTTGCAGTATCCGGGCAACATTCCGAATCTGATTGGACACCACTGGTCCAGCGGCATCGCCATGGCTACGCCGATTGCCCATAAGGGAACCACGGCCGGGGCAATGGCTTATGCGATGACAGCCATCGATTTGTTAACCAAGCCCGAGATTCTGGTGGCGGCCAAAGCCTACTTCGCCGAGCAGACGAAGACGGTGAAATGGCAATCGCTGATTCCGGTTACCACGCCGGCTCCCATCTATCTGAACAAGGAAAAGATGGAGCGATTCCGGCCTGAGCTGAACAAGCTGCGTTACGACCCTACCAAGTACAAGACGTATCTGGAACAGCTGGGCATCGAGTATCCGACCGTGCGCAAATAACTCACGCATGAACCGGCTGCGGGGTCCCCATTGCAACGGCCATCAATTGCTCCGTGGGGTCGAGGCGCGTATAGAGCAAGGCGCTGAGCAAGACGGAAAAATCCTTTCAGCACCCGGCGTTTCGCGAGTATTGAGGATCTATTTACCTGACGGTGACGCAGGGCGATTCTTCGGACAGCAGGAGTAGCACTGACCATCGGCGTCCGGCGCTCAACGAATGCTGATGGTGGCGCCTGGCTGGCTCGCCTCGCCCCGAACTGTCAGGATGATCGGTACAGCTCCGGACGGTACGAATTGAGCCGGAATACGCACGTTAAGCTGCATCAATCCTACGAAGCCGGGGGCGCGGCCCGCGTAAAGCACTTCGCCTGAATAGCCGCCGAAGTCTACAGACACCGAGTAGGAAGTCTTGCCTGCAGCGTAGGGCTTTCCATCAATGGCGTCTGAACCCAACTGTCCGTCCCCGGTGGCGTAGAGTGTAACGATGCTGCCGCGCGCGGCCGGATTGCCAGGGTTGTTGGAGTTGCCGTCGTCATTCACCGCAATAACTTGACCGGTGCCGCCGGACAGGGTCAGCAGTCCAGGCACGGACTGCTTCACCGCGATACGCTTACGGCCTTTCACTACGCCGCCGACTACGATGGTCACTTCAGTTTCCAGGCGTCCGGCGATGATATAGGGGACTTGCGCGTTGATTTGCTTATCTTGGACATAGAACAACGGCGCGGGGGTGCCATCGAAGAGCACTTGGGTGCCAGCGACGGTGGTTTCGAGCGTCTTAGCAGCGGTAATCCGTCCGATGGCTCCAGTATCCGGACCCAGACCGGCTCCAAAGATGGAAACCACTTCTCCGGGCGCGACAGGCTGCTCCAGCAGAGTTGCGCTGTGGGTGATGGTGAAGGTGTCCGTCACAGCGGCCGGAGGAACCGGTCCAGCCGTGGTCACGGTGAGCTTGCGAATTCGATTGTTGCCTGTATCCGAAATCAAAATGGAGCCGTCGGGATCCAGGGCGACATCGGATGGATTGTGAAGGCTGGCGGAAATGGCCAGTCCTCCATCGCCGGTCAGACCGGCTGACAAGTTTCCTGCTATCGTCTCGATCTCGCCTGTGGAAGCGAGCCTGCGGATGGTGTTTGATCCGGAATCGGCGAAAATCACGTCCCCGTTATCTGCGACGCGCAGACCGCGCGGCTGGTTCAGGCTCGATCGCACACCCGCCACCGTGGTAAGAGTGCCGGCCCGGTTCAAGAGGCGAATACGGTTGGCGCCGGTTTCCGCAATATAGACATTTCCATTTTTGTCAGCGGCCACCGCCAGGGGCTGGGTAAGTTTGGCGGCAAGACCTGTTCCGCTGTCGTCCGTACTGCTGCCACCGCCGGCGACGGTCGAGATCTGTCCGATCTGGGTTATTTTTCGAATGCGGTTATTACCGGTGTCGGCCACGTAAAGGCTGTTTTCGCTATCGATAGCAATGCCGGTGGGATTGTTCAGGAGGGCCCTAGAGGCGGGGCCGTCATCGCCTTGCAATCCTGCTGCATCGGCGCCGGCGATGGTGATGATGGTGCCATCGGGGGCAACGCGGCGAATCCGGTTGGCAGCGGTGTCGGAAAAATAGAGATTGCCAAAGCTATCCAGGGCCACCGAAGTTGGAGAGCCGAGGCGAATGCTGGTGGCCTGCGACCCTGGCGATAACGCGTTTTGGCCCGCGCCAGCGAAGGTTGAGATGTTGCCTTGGGGGCTAATTCGGCGAACGCGAACGTTTTGCGAATCGGCGAAGTACCAGTTCCCACTGAGATCGCGGGCCAGGCCCAGTGGCGTATCCAGACGCGCCAGCAGCGCGCTGCCTCCATCGCCGCCGAAGCCGCTGGTTCCGGTTCCGGCCAGGACTGAAACGTTGGCTCCGGTCAAGCGTTTCACCACATGGGAACCGGTGATGTATAAATTATCCAAGGCATCGATGGCGACATCGGCTCCGCCAGCCGCCACCGTAGTGACAACCCCTTGCTGGCTTACCCGGAACATGGTGCTCCGATTGTCCGCGATGTACAGATTATCGAGCCGGTCGACGGCCAGACCGGTGGGTACGTTGAGCAGGAATGCCGGCGTCCCCAGAACGGAGGACATCACGCCTTGGTAGACACGGCGAATTTTTTTGTTGCCGGTATCGGCGATGTACAGAACGCCGAGGCGGTCAATGGCGAGTCCGGCGGGATAGGCAATGGAAGCGCGAAGTGCGGATGCCCCATCGCCGCTGTAGCCTGCGGCGCCGGTTCCTGCCACGGTTGTCAAAGTTCCGGTGGAATCTACCTTAAGGACGCGCTGGGCGTTGAAATCGGAGATGTAAAGGTTCCCCTGCGCATCGGTAGTGACGTTTCGTGGCGCCAGCAACTTGGCATTCACGGCTTGGCCGCCATCACCGTCACCACCTGGGAGAGTTGCGCCGCCGCCGGCGACGGTGGAGATAATTCCGTCGGTGGAGATACGGCGGACACGAGCATTGCCTAAGTCGGCGACGTAGAGGTTTCCCTGGCGATCGATGCAGAGTCCGTAAGGCGCATTAAGTTGCGCGGCGCTGGCAGGACCATCGTCGCCGCTAAATCCGGCGGCGCCAGTGCCGGCAACGGTTCGAATGGTTCCGTCGGTGGCCAGCTTTCTGATGCGGTGATCTATGGCATCGGCCACATAGATATTGCCTCGGCCGTCAGTGGCGATTCCCTCAGGCTGGCTCAGCATGCCGAATGCGGCGGGCCCGCCATCGCCGGAATTGGCGCTGCCCGCAACGGTAGAGATGCTGTATAAGGATTGCGCGAAGCAAAGGCCCGCACCCACCGCGAGCAATAGGACAATTCTTAGAGAAGTGGAAAACACCGTGTAAATACTCACCTATCAACTTAGGTGCGGTCTGCGCTCAAAAATTCTCCAGATCGAACGATTAGAAGTCTATGGGTATTTGCGGATTGCGGTTGACTTCGGCGTTCCTTATAGTTGCCGGGCTGTTGGCCGCGCAGGAATCGGTGCGATGGAAGAATTCGCCTGTTGGCGCCTCTCGCGTGAAGCAACGAACTCCGGGCCGGTCCCACTATCTATTGCAGACCGCGGGTTTGAGTGTAGAGGACGTGGCGAAGGCGTTGGATGAGCGAAACGGCTGGATTGTGCGAGTGCTGCCGGCGGCTGGGTACGTAATCTCTGCGCCAGATGCCGCGGACTTGAGCAGTGCCGGGTTGGGTTCCGCCATCCGGATGGACGTGACCTCAAAGATTAGTACCGCCCTGCTGGATGGCGGTCTGTTCAGTTTCTTTCTAGTGGAGTTTCATCCGGATGTAGCGCCTGGAGATGCGGAAGCGTTAGTCATCCAAAATCGGTTAATCCTGCATCAGCGGCCGGATCTTCCAGCCAATCAGCTATTGGTGGAGGGGTCGCTGGACAGTGCGGCGACGCTGGCCGGCTGGGACGAAGTCGCCTACATCTTTCCCGCTTCCGACGACTTAGTTAACGGTCTGCCGGTGTATCCGTGCGCCAGCGCGTTGACGTTGACCGGATCGATCGGCCAGTATATCGCCACCGTGGGCGCTGGGTGGGATGGCCCGGGACAGGGTTCGGCGGCGTTGACCTATTCGTTTGAGGCGCTCACCGGCAAGCTCACCGAGACGCAAGTGACCACACAGATTCAGCGGGCGCTGGGGGAGTGGTCAAAAGCGGCAAGCGTCAGCTTTACGCTGATTGACAAAACGACCGCGGCGCGAAATCTGAATTTCCTGTTCGCCTCCGGCGCGCACGGCGATGCCTATCCGTTCGATGGGCCGGGCAAGGTGCTGGCACACACGTATTTTCCTGCTCCGTCCAATCCGGAGCCAACCGCCGGAGACCTGCATTTCGATGGGGACGAAAGCTGGCAGATCGGTGCGGATATCGATCTGTTTTCCGTGGTTTTGCATGAGCTTGGGCACGCGCTGGGGTTGGGTCACGCGGATACCCCGGGCGCGGTGATGTATCCGTATTATCAACGGGCATCCAAGCTTTCCGCCGCGGACATTGCCGCGGTCCAGACGCTCTATGCACCAGCACCCGGCCAAACCGATCCGGGTCCGCCGGTTTCGCCTGGGACGCCCACCGGACCGGGGGCGGGGCCGTTGACGATCGTCGTTCCGGATCGCGTATTAACCGCGGCGTCTTCGATAGAGTTGGCCGGAACCACCTACGGAGGCACCGGAGGCGCGCACGTGACGTGGAACAGCGACAAAGGGCAATCGGGCGCTGCGACGGGTGTAGGAAGCTGGCGCGCGACCGTGGGTCCGCTGGCATCCGGCTCAACAACCTTCCGGTTTACCGCGACGGATCAGTTGGGGGCGAAGGCCAGCGGTAATGTCGTGGTGACGCAAAACGCAGACGCCGGGAATCCGGGGGCAACACCGACACCGGCGCCGACACCTACCCCAACACCTGGACCAACACCTGGACCAACACCGGTACCGGCTCCGGCGGCACCGGCAAATCCCCCGCCGAATCCGACGCCAGGACCGACACCGGCACCGACGCCAACTCCAACGCCGCCGCCGGCAGCTCCATCGACCCCGGTCTACGTGGTGATTAACGCTCCGGCTCGTTCCAGTGCCGCACAGAGTCCGCTCACTTTGAGTGGCACTGCTTCGAGTTCGCGTGGGATCGCACGGGTGAAGTGGGTAAACTCCAATGGCGGATCAGGGATCGCAACGGGAACCTCAACGTGGACCACCGCGATTCCGTTGCAAGACGGCGACAATTCGATTCGCGTGACCGCAATGGCGACCGATGCAACAGAGGCTTCACAAACGGTGGTGGTTTCTTATTCCCACGGAAGTCCCGATGTCACTGCGCCATCTTTGACAATCACGTATCCATCCACAACCAGCGTCTCCACCAACCGCGCAGTAATCGCGATCACCGGAACGGCGGCTGACACTGTAGGCGTAGCCGAGGTCTCCTGGACTAATTCGACCGGCCCCGCAGGGATTGCGAATGGAACCACAAACTGGTCCACCGGGGACATCCCGCTGCTGGTGGGTGACAACCGCATTACGCTCCGTGCCAAAGATGCAGCCGGGAATGCGGGGTGGCGCGCGCTGGTGGTCACGCGCCGTTAAACGAGCGGCTGTTCGCCGAACAATTTGGCGAGTTTGGAGCCTTTAACGATAATGGTCTCGGTACGTTCCGGTCCGGTGGAGACGCTGCCCACTTCCACGCCAGTACTCTTTTCGAGAAACGCGAGATAGTTCTTGGCCTTGTCCGGAAGATCCTCAAAGCGGGAAACGCCGCGAGTGAGTTGCTTCCAGCCTGGGAACATCTGGTAGACCGGTTCGATTTCTTCCAGGCCGCGGTTGGTGGCCGGCATCTCAACCGTCTGCACGTTGCCACACTTGTAGCCAACGCATACTGGAATTTCGTCGAGTTCGTCCAAAACATCTAACTTGGTGACGATCAGACTGTCGAAGCCGTTCACCATGGCGGTGTAGCGGAGCAACGGAACGTCAAACCAGCCGCAGCGGCGCGGACGGCCGGTGACCGATCCAAACTCATTGCCCGCCTTGCGAATGCGGTCTCCCGCTTCGTCCAATGCCTCGGAAGCAAAGGGCCCGCTTCCCACGCGAGTGATATATGCCTTGGAAACGCCGATGATGCCGTCGATCTTGGTAGGCGGGACGCCGGTTCCGGTGCAGGCTCCGCCAGCCGTCGCGCTGGATGAAGTCACAAACGGATACGTACCATGGTCAATGTCGAGCATGGTTCCCTGCGCGCCTTCGAACAGAACGCTCTGTCCGGCCGCGATCGCATCGTTGAGCAGCTTGGCGGTGTCGCACACCATCGGCCGCAGCCGCTGGCCGAATTCCTGATACTGCTGGCGGATGCCGGCGAAGTTGATGGTGTCTTCAATGTGGAACGCCTTGGCAATGGTGGCCTTGTCGGCGGCCAGATTTTCGTAAAGCTCATCGTAGTTGTGGCCGTCCACCAGATCCGCCATACGGATGCCGCGGCGGCCAATCTTGTCTTCGTAACACGGCCCGATGCCGCGCGAGGTGGTGCCAATCGCCACCCGATCGGCCCGTCCTTCGGAAATCTTCTCAGCCAGGCGATGAAAAGGGAAAATGACATGCGCCCGGTTGCTGATGGAGAGTTGATCCTGCACGCGGATGCCCAGGTCTTCCAGCATCTTCATCTCATCCAGCAGCGCCGCTGGGTCCACCACCACGCCATTCCCGATGACGGCACGAACGCCGGGCCGCAGAATACCGCTGGGAATCAACTTCAGAATAAACTTTCTGTCGCCAATGAAAACGGTGTGGCCGGCGTTGTGGCCGCCTTGGTAGCGCGCCACCACTTGAAATCGATCGGAGAAGAGATCGACCATTTTACCCTTCCCCTCATCCCCCCATTGCGCACCGAGTATGATTACGTTACTCATGAGTGGTTCCGTTGCGTAACTGCATTGAAAATTCCATTATCAGGCCCAAAACCTTTAATTGTAGCGCAGCCCGGCTGTCGCCTTCGACCAGTGGTATGTTAACCTCGAAAAGATGCAGCTTTCCGACATTTTCCTGGCACTGGGAGAGGCCAAGTTTGAACAAATTCTCCGTAGTGTGTCCATTGGAAAACTGAAGACTTTCCAACTTTACGAGCGCGTGAAATTGCGCTTCCATTTGAACAAGCTCAATGGGGAGAGCCTGCGCAAGGCCGCTCCACGGCTGTATGCCCGCATAGCCGAGCATGACGAAGACTTCACCACCGACATTGCGCAGACCGTGTTAGTCTCCCATCTGGACATGATCAAGGCGGTGCTCGATTTTCAGGGTATTCCGCATGAAGACGGTTTTTTCGCCAAAGATTTGGACGCCGGCGGAAAGCTTACCGAAGGCTGGCAACAGCGGGTCTACGACGAGTTCCACGCCAAGTTTCCAGAGCCGGTTCTGGTTTTCTACATCAACCATCTGGACTGGGAGCTGAATAAGTCGACAGAGACATTCAACCCAACCGGCGCCACGGTCAGTTAGAACGATGGATATCTTCACCGCAGCCGAAAAAGGAGAAACGGGTGTAATCTCCGAACTGTTGTCGGCAGACCCTGCCTTGGCGGGCAAGCACCGGGAAGACGGCTGGACGGCGCTGCATCTGGCCGCCTATTACGGGCATCCGGAAGCTGTAGGGCTGCTGCTGGCGCGGGATGCGGACGTGGGCCTGCGGTCTTCGAACAGCATGGAGAATACGCCGCTGCACGCCGCCGTAGCGGGACGGCAATTCCAGACCGTCAAGTTGCTTCTTGAAAACGGAATCGAGGTAAATGCAACGCAGCACGGCGGCTGGACGGCGTTGCAAGGCGCTGCCAACAACGGCGATGCCCGGTTGATCGAGTTACTGCTGGCGAATGGCGCCGATCCGGACGCGGTGAGCGAAAACGGCAGCACCGCCCTATCCTTGGCCACCGCGGGCAATCATACCGATGCAATCGAGCTGCTGAGCAATAGATAATGGACGAACTGCAATCACTTTCCCACGACGCGCTACAGCGCATCGACGCGGCCGCAACGCCTGAGGCACTGGAAGAAATCCGCATCGAAATCCTGGGCCGCAAGGGCAAGCTGGCCGAGATCAGCAAAGGCATGGGCAAACTTTCGCCCGCTGAGCGCGCGGAAACCGGGAAGCAACTCAACCTGTTCAAGCAGGAAATCGAAGGCAAACTCGAAGCCAAGAAAACCCAGTTCGACTCCGCGGCCCTTAGTGCAAGGTTGAATTCGGAATGGCTGGATCTCACTTTACCCGCTCCTGGAGTGCGTCCGGGCAGCATTCACCCCATTACGCAGTTGCAGCGGGAGATCGAACAGCTGTTTGTCTCACTCGGCTTCACCGTGCTGGATGGACCGGAAGTGGAGACCGAGTATCACAATTTCGACGCTTTGAATATTCCGCAGGACCATCCGGCGCGCGATATGCAGGATACTTTCTGGCTGAGCGACGGCCACCTGCTGCGCACCCATACATCGCCGGTGCAGATTCGCGGGATGAAGACGTTGGATCTGCCGCTGCGCATGATTGCGCCGGGGCGTGTGTTCCGTAACGAAGAAGTGGACGCCTCGCACGAACACACTTTCTATCAGCTGGAAGGGATGATGATTGACCGCGATGTGTCGGTGGCCAACCTGATCTACTTCATGAAGACGCTGTTGAGCGCGGTGTTTGGCCGCGAAGTGACCGTGCGGCTGCGGCCTGGCTATTTTCCGTTCGTGGAACCAGGGTTTGAACTCGATATCCAATGCCTGATCTGCGGAGGTCCAGGGTGCCCGGTGTGCAAGCAAAGCGGCTGGGTAGAGCTTCTGCCCTGCGGCCTGGTGCATCCAAACGTCTTGAAGATGGCGGGCATCGACGCCGAAGTCTGGGGCGGATTTGCATTCGGCCTGGGGCTCACGCGGCTAGTGATGATGCGCTACGGCATCGACGACATCCGGTGGCTGCAAAGCGGCGACCTCCGATTCGCAACGCAATTTTAAGGATTTGCCGAAGTGAAGTTTTCCTATAACTGGATCAATGAGCTTGTAGACGGCCTGGACGCCGACGCCCAGGAACTGAGCCGCCTGATTACCATGAAGACGGCTGAGAGCGACGGCGTGGAACCATACGGCGCCCACCTGGAGGCGGTGCGGGCGGCGCGCGTGCTGTCAGCCGAACCAATTCCCGGCAGCAAGAATCAGAAGGCCGTGGTGGATACGGGCAGCGGGAACGTCACCGTAGTCTGCGGCGCTCCGAACTGCCGCGTTGGCATCATGACGGCGTACGTCCCCAGTGGAACCGTGCTGGGCGGCCGCGAAATTCGCAAGGCCACCATTGGCGGAGTAGAGAGCGATGGCATGTTGGCCAGTGGCCAGGAACTTGGCCTCAACCGCGATCAGGACGGCATTCTGGAACTTGACTTGAAGGCTGGCGATTCTTTGCCGTGCAAGCCGGATGCGGTGATAGAAATCGACAACAAATCGCTGACCCACCGGCCCGACCTCTGGGGACATTACGGGATGGCTCGCGAAGTGTCTGCGATTCTGCGCAAGCCGTTAATCGATCCTGTGCGCGCCGGCGCCATTCCCAGTGGACCCGCGCTGATCGACGTCGCGATTGAGAATTTCGATCTGTGTCCGCGATACAGCGCGCTGCTATTTGAGAACGTCACGGTGCAGCCGTCGCCGCTCTGGCTGCAATACCGGTTGGAGGCGATTGGGTTGAACCCCATCAACAACATTGTCGACGTGACGAACTTCATCATGGCCGAACTGGCGCAGCCGATGCACGCCTTCGATGCGGAGAAGATTCACGGCGGCACCATCTTCGTCCGCAGCGCGAAGCCCGGCGAACTATTCATGGCCTTGAACAACGAGTCCTACGAACTGAACGCGGCAAACCTGGTGATTGCCGACGCGGGCGGCCCGATCGCGCTGGCAGGCGTGATGGGAGGACTGGGGAGCGCCATCGGCAGCAGCACGACGAAGTTGATATTCGAGAGCGCCTGTTTCCATGCGGGCAGCGTTAGGAAGACGGCATCCGCGCTGAAGCTGCGCACGGACGCGTCCATGCGTTTCGAAAAATCGCAGGATCCGGAAAACACCGTCCGGGGATTGGCAAGAGCGGTCGATTTGTTGCGGGAGGTATCACCGGGCATCCGGCTGGTGGGCGGGTTAGCCGATCAGTATCGTCCGCTGCCAGTGCTCCCGCCGATTGAACTTCCACTCGATTGGCTGGACCGCAAGCTGGGCCGGACGCTAGCGGCTGAAGAGGTGCGCAGCATTTTGGAGGCGCTGCAGTTTGGCGTAACCGAGACCGCCGCACGGGTGTTCACGGTAACGGTCCCGAGTTGGCGCGCCACCAAAGACGTCTCCATGAAAGACGATCTGGTGGAGGAAGTGGGACGCATGATCGGCTACGCGTCCATCACGCCGCAGGCTCCGGCGGTAGCAGTGCGCGCGCCGTTGATCAACAAGCAGCACGCCTATCACAACCAGATTCGCGACATGGCCGCAGCGCAGGGATTCACTGAGGTTTCGAACTATTCGTTCCTTAGCGATCAAGCCGTGCTTACGTTCCAACTTGATCCCGCCAGCCACATCCGTGTGGCCAATCCGATTGCGGAAGATCAGAGCTTGATGCGCATCAGCCTGATCCCGGGAATCGCAAAAAACATTCAGGAGAATGCGAAGTATGCCGATTCCTTCCGGCTCTTCGAAATCGGGCGGGAGATTCACAAGCGCGATGAGGGATTGCCGAACGAAATTACGCACCTCGCCGCCGCTGTATATTCCAAGGAAGACTCAACCGCGGGCCTGTTCGAACTGAAACGGCTGGCGGAGTGTTTTGCCGCGGGGATCGAATTGCAACCGGCCCCGGCGCGCGCATTTGAGCATCCCATGCGCACTGTGGACGTCCTGCTGCAGGGCAACGCAATCGGACGTCTTTTTGAGTTACACCCGAAGATTATTGAATCCGGCAGAGCAGCCATTCTTGACATCAATTTGGACCGGCTGGATGGATTGCGATCTACCGACCGGCGCTACCGCCCGGTGAACCGTTTTCCATCCAGCACCTTCGACCTGTCGGTGATCGCCGGACTGCGGGTTCTGGCCGGCGATATTCAGAAGCAGCTTGAAGCGCTGGCGGGACCGGGACTGGAACACATCGAGTTCGTCCGCCAATACATTGGACCGCCTTTGCCGGAAGGGAAGAAAAGCGTATCGTTCCGGCTGACGCTGGCTGCCGCGGGCCGGACGCTTTCCTCGGATGAGATCACAACTTTCCGCGCCACCATTATCGACGGCATGCGCGGTCACGGCTACGATTTACGAGTCTGAGCCGGTCTAGTTGGGCTTAATCGAAACCGTGCCCAAGCTCTTGCCCCAGGCCACTTCAAGAATCCCAGGAGTCTTGAGAGTGATCTTCAGCGTCTCGGCGGCGGCTGGTAATTTCGAGACCTTCATGGAGACTCGCCCCAGGTCTTTCGATTCGTTGTACTCGGTTCCCCACTGGCCGGTCTGCTTATTTACAATCAATTTCCATTCGCTCTCACCGCCCAGCAGGTATAACGTATAGACACCCATCGGCACCTTGAGGGTACCGATGGTCAAGTCTGCATCGGTAGTTAAAGTGGTGGCCGAATCGGCGCCTAAACGCCACACGGAGCCGTAAGGGATCAGTCCACCTTCCACTTTCCTGTCACGCGCCGAGGGCGCGTTGTATTCGATGGTGATCACTTTTCCATTGATAGTGACGCTGGTGTCCGCCGGCGGACTCAGTTTGTTCTGCGTCACTTTCCGGTTGCCTGTAGCAGCCGGCAACAACATGGCGGCGACGGTTGCGGTCGCAATCAAAGATAAAATTTTCACGGGTTGAGTCCTCTCGTAAGTCAGAGTAACACGCGCCAGCGCAGTAATCTGGAAGCAGAGGAGCGAAAAAGCACAATGGAAAAGCGGCGGATGGGATCCCTGGAAGTCACGCTTGTGGGGCTGGGATGCAACAACTTCGGCTGGCGGATTGATGCGGCGGCCACGGCAGCGGTGGTGCAAGCGGCGATAGACGAAGGAATCAACTTTTTCGATACGGCCGATATTTATGGAGGAGGACAGAGCGAAGAATTTCTGGGCCGCGCTCTTGGCAGGCGCCGCGGGGACGTATTGATCGCCACCAAGTTCGGCATGAAGATGGACGACCAGCGACAAGGGGCCAAGCCTGCTTACGTGCGCCAAGCCGTGGAAGATAGCCTGCGGCGGTTAGGTACGGATCATATCGATCTATATCAACTGCACACGCCGGACCCGGCAGTACCCATCGCCGATACTTTGGACGCGCTGGAAGGGCTGGTGCAGGCGGGCAAAGTACGTGAGATCGGCTGCTCAAATTTTTCCGCGGCTCAATTGCGGGAGGCGAATGGAAGATTCGCCAGCGTTCAAAACCAATACAGCCTGCTGCATCGCGAGCCAGAAGAGGAAGTGCTGCCCGAGTGCGTTCGCGCGGGCGTTGCGTTCCTGCCTTTCTTTCCGCTGGCCAGCGGTCTGCTCAGCGGAAAGTACCGCCGTGGAGAGGCGCTTCCAGAGGGGAGCCGTGGCCAAGCGGGTTGGGGACCCAAGGTCTACACTGAGGTGAACCTGGCCATGGTGGAGTGGTTGATTCAGTTCGCCGAAGCTAAGGGCCACACTCTGTTGGAACTTGCGTTTTCCTGGCTGGCGTCGCGCCCGGCGGTGGCATCCGTGATAGCTGGAGCTACCTCCGCCGGCCAGGTGCGGGCGAACGCGTCTGCCGCGAACTGGAAGCTAACGCCTGAGGAAATGGCGGAAATCGATGCGGGGCTGCAATAATCCCACATGATAAACTCAGCCCGGAAGAACATGATGAATCCGACAGGCTTATCGAGAAGACACTTTGCAGTTGTCGCCGCGGGCGCACTGGCTGCAAGCCGGGTGGATGCCGCAGGAATTACGGCGCGCCAGGTGATCGAACGCATTCAGAAAAATGTAGGTGTCCCCTGGCATGCGGAAACCGTCGACACGTTCAAGGCGGGCAATCCGGATAATGCGGTGAAGGGAATTGTGACGTCGTTCAGCGCCACGCTAGATGTGATGCAGCGCGGCGTGGCCTCCGGCAAGAATCTCTTCATCGTTCATGAACCCACTTTTTACAATCACCAGGACTCAACCAAAGATCTGATTGGCGATCCGGTGTACACCGCGAAGCAGAACTACATCGACCAGAACGGATTAGTGGTCTGGAGATTTCACGATCATTGGCACGCGCGGAAGCCGGACGGAATCTTTGAGGGGATGACGGAAGCACTGGGCTGGGAGAAGTATCGCGATGCGGAGAATCGACAGATGTTCGCCATGCCTGCGACGACGCTTGGGACCCTGGCGAAAGACGTGCGGAAACGGCTGAAGATTCGCACCATGCGAGTGATGGGCGATCCGGAATTGAAGGTGAGCCGGGTGGGGATGAGCCCGGGATTTGGAGACGCGAGGGGTGTGATGCGCACCATTGAGCGTCCGGATCTGGACGTGTTGATCATCGGCGAATCCCGCGAATGGGAAGGCGTGGAGTATATGCGCGACGCCTTGACGCTGGGACAGAAAAAGGGCCTGCTGATTCTGGGCCATGTGCCGTCGGAAGAGAGCGGTATGAAAGAATGCGCGCGATGGCTGAAGACGTTTGTGCCGGAAGTGCCCGTTGAATTTATGCCATCGGGCGAGCCGTTCTGGACGCCTACGGCTTAGCCAACGTATAGAACTGATAGTTGTAGGTCCACTTATGGGTCTTGCCGGGCTCGACTGAGAATTCGATGTAGGGCTCAAGCGAAAAAACGGTGTGGATGGACCAGAAAACCATCTTCGAAAGAGGCTGATCGCCAGTGATGTGTACCCCGGCGCCGGCGCTGCGGTTTTCCATGCGGAAATCGTAATCGGAGGGCGTCTTGCCGAAGCCTTCGAATTCTTTGTAGGCGCGATCGCCAGGGACCAGCTGCTTAACGTACCCAATTTCACGGGTTCGCACTTCGGTCAAGCCATCCTGTACGGGTTTGGATTCCCGGAGGTCAAACGGGAATTTCAGAATAGACTCGGGGCCCGTGGGCTTTCCGTCAATCACGAAGAAATTGTGGTTGTATTGCGATGTGCGAATCTCTTTCTTACCGGTGTTCTTCAGAGCGTGTTCAATCACCATCTCTGGCTTGCCCTTCACCAAGCGGATGGTTTTCGTGTATTCATAGGCATAGCCATTCTTGTCGTTCAGCTCATGCACGAAGGTGATCCAGTCCTTCCCGGTGCGGACTTTGCGCTTGCCCGGATCGACAATCTCATACGTCTTGAAACCTTCGTACTTCGGTTCCTCTGGTTTCTTCACCACGCCCACGCCGATGCGGATGAAAGTACCGCCGGGCGCGGCTTCAGCATATCCAAGACCGGCATTGTCGGTCTTGAATTCTTCCACTGGGCCCATGATGGCGTCGTGCAGCTTCGGATCGTAGCGTTCGAACCACTGGCCGAAAAATTCGTGATCCAGAGTGCGCAGGCTGTAGATCACGCCGGACCAATCAAACCGGGTCCCCTGGTAGTAGCCATGTTCGGAATCGGGTAGATAGAACTTCGCCGTCACCACGCCGTTGGAGATTTCCGCTTTGGGAAATTCCGCTCCGGCGGCAAGCAGGGCACCGAGGCAAAGTCCGAATAGAGATCGCTTGAACATGAAATCCTCCAAGACGATCACAATATCACGCCGCCCCGGCTCTGCCGAACCAGGTGCGCCAGACCGTGTCTACCATTGCGTGCATCATCGCCGGAGCCAGCAACGTACCGCTGGCCGCGAACACGCTTCCGTAAAACCATCCGGCAATGGATGCAACTATTACGTAGCGCCAGTTTGGCGCCGGCGCCAGCAGAATGTGGCTGAACCCAAAGGCGAGCGATGCGAACACTTGCGCGCGTTTCGGCGATTCCAGCGTCCGCGCCATCAGGTTCTGCAGAATGCTGCGGAAGAAGAATTCTTCAAGCAATGCGATGAAGAGGAAGATGGTGATGTAGTCTACGCAGAATTTCCAGAGGCCTTGCCAGCGCGGGCTCCAAATGGACAAGTGCAACACGAAACCAAGAGGTACAGCGATTAACGCGAAAAGGAGGAAATGTTTGATCGTCGCCCGCAGGTGGAGGAGAGAAATGGAAAAGCGGTAGCCGGTTCCTGACGTGTGCCGCAACACCAGCCAACACCAAACCGCTAGGGCAAGCGTGTACAGCCTCGCCATGAAATCCAGATTCACCGGTTTGGTCCAGATCCCTGTTTGCCAGCGGAGAATCACCGGCATCATCAACCAAAGCCACGCTACGCAGTCCTGCCACTGGAAACCATCAGGCCTATTGACCGGAAAGAAGAAGAAGACGGCAATCGGCACCACCGCCAGCAACAGCAGCTTTCCAAACGCCATCCACTTGAAGTCGTTGTTCGTAGCCGCGTAAATCAGATAGGGATAGAAGAGCACCCCAATGGTCCTGGCCCCGCGAATCTTAAAGAAGCCCGGGACCAGCAGCAGTAGAAACAGACTGAGAAAACACGTGTAGATACCAATCGCCGCCGCGATCGGGATGGAATACCGGCGAACGTACCCCATCGCGACCGCTCCGAAAAACACAGCGGCCACAACAGAGAGCGCAGCAAACGTTTTCGCGGACCGGTTAAACCATGTACATGCCACCGTTGATCTCGATGGTCTGTCCGTAGATGTAACGGCTGGCGTCCGAGCAGAGAAACAGAATGGTATCCGCAATCTCTTCGTTGGTGCCCAGGCGTCCGGCGGGCGTTGCGGCAAGCATACCGTCCAACATCTGGCGATTCGAATATTTTTCGTGGAAGTAATTATCCACAGTCCCCGGGCTCACCGCGTTTACACGAATTCCCTGCGGCGCCAGTTCCTTAGCCATGCCCTTCGTGATGCAGGCAACCGCAGCCTTCGCCGCGGCGTACATCGTGGCGCCAGGACCGCCGCCATTTCTGGCAGCGATAGAACTCAGGTGGATGATGATGCCGCTCTTCTGTTCAATCATGTGCGGCACCACCGCCTGCGAGATGAACCAAAGGCTTTTTACATTCAGATCCATCACGCGATCGTAAGTATCGAATGACATCTCCACCAGCTTTTCCCGTTTCACCAAATGCCCGGCGTTGTTGATCAGAATATCCACCTTCGGCGCCGCGGACTTCAATGCGCCGATGAATTCGTGAATTCCCGCAGGTGTGGACAGGTCGCCGCCAATAATCTCCGCTTTCGCTCCGGCGGCCTGCACCGCCGCCTGCGTCTCCTCAGCACCTTGTTTGAAGCCGTTGTAGTGCAACACCACTCGGCTCACTCCATTCTTGGCCAGCGTAATCGCAGTGGCTGCGCCGATGCCTCTGGAAGCGCCGGTAACCAACGCTGTCTTGCCTGCTAACTCTGCCGTCATTTTTTCTCCTGATTTTCCGCAATCGCCAGTGGGCGAATGGGTGCGCCCGTGCCGCCGCGGATCTTGAGCGGCGCGGCCATGAATACAAAAGTATAAACCCCATCGAGCGCGATCTCTTCCAAATTGAGCACTTCAATAATGTGAATGCCGGATTCCACCAGCAGGTGAACGTGAACCGGCATAGCGGGATTCGGTATCAGCTCCAGAGCCACCGTATCCGACCCGGCCGCAAACACACCGCGCGAACTGAGCCAGCGCGCCCCTTCGATTCCGATCCCCGGGCAGTGAGTTTCCGAGATGTAGCGCGCGGCATCTTCGTAGTAGCGCGCCCAACCCGTGCGCAGCAGCACTACGTTGCCTTGCTGCACGGTAACGCCCTGATCGCGCTGCGCCGTTTCCAGATGCTCCGGCGTTATTTCGAAATCCTTCGGCAACGCGTCCACCTTTTGCTGCGCCGCGATATCCAGCAATACGCCGCGCCGCACAATGGGCGCAACGGTGTCGATTGACTTGTGATTCACTCCGCTTGCGTAGGATTGAATCAGATCCACTTCGGCGCCGCCGAAGAGTTTCCCGCAGCAGGAAAAGTGATTCAACGCGTCCATGTGCGTGCCCAGATGCCCGCCCAAGGAAATGGAGTCCGCGGCCGAGCTCATGCCGCCGGGCCCCACATAGTCTCCGTGCTTCTTCGTCAGTCCGAACAGGAACGGCGGGTGCGTGGGGAAGTGCGGCATGCCCACGAAATAGGTCTGCGCCAGGTCGTACACGCGGCTGTTATTCAGAATTCCTAGTAGCTCGCTCAATGTTGAGGGGCCTCCGGCAAAAAATAAAAGACAATTCCAAGAATGATATATACCGCCAGCAATTGTACGCCTTCCAGCCAGTTGGATTCACCGTCGCCCGTTACCTGGCCCGTAATGATCACGGTGACAACAATCGCCATCACTTCCGCTGGGCTGAAAACCAGGTTCATCGGACGTGGACCGATGAAGTAACTGGCGAACACTAACACCGGCGCAACAAAGAGCGCGATTTGAATGCTGCTGCCGATGGAGACACCCAGGCTGAGGTCCATTCGATTCTTCATCGCCATCAGGATGGCCGTACTGTGCTCGGCGGCGTTGCCGACGATTGCTACCACAATGACGCCGACAAATACGCTGGTCATCCCAAACGTGTGTGCGGCCTGTTCCACCGAGCCCACCAGAATTTCACTCAACCAGGCAATCAGCGCGGTTGCGCCCGCAAGTACGCCAATCGATTTCCGCAGCGTCCAACCTTCGCTATTCTTTTCCATGGCGGGTGCGTCCAATCCGCCGAAATAGTGCTTGTGGGTTCCCAGTGAGAACACTAAACTCAACCCGTAGGTGACGATCAGAACCACAGAGATCTCAAGGCTGAGGCCGTCCTCCGATGGCCCCGCGGCCGAGCCTGCCAAATAGTGAAAGGCCGCTGGTACGATCAGCGAAATGGCCGCCAGCAATAGCATGGACGATTGCGAACGCGCCCCCGACTCGTTGAATCGCTGCGATTTGAAACGCAACCCGCCTGCCAGCAGCGCTCCGCCCATCACCAGCAGCAAGTTCCCGATGATGGACCCGGTGAGCGAAGCTTTCACCACGCCATAAAGGCCCTTGTGCAGGGCCATCAGCGCAATTATCAGTTCGGCCGCGTTGCCGAACGTCGCGTTCAGCAGGCCGCCGATGCCCTCGCCTGTTTTTTCGGCAAGATGTTCAGTGGCCGTACCCAGCCAGCCCGCCAGCGGAATGATGGCCAGGCAGGCAGCAACAAATGTGTACGTCGCCTTATCTGGAAAGTAGAAATGCAATCCGACAGAAATCGGAACAAAGATCAAGAGCCAGTCTAGGGATGGTTTCAAAATAGTCTACCGTTTCTTCCGTTTCTTGCCGGGGATCACTTCGTCTTCACTCTGCGCCCAACGGCCCAAGGAATAGGACCGCTGATAGCCGGTAGCGGTGTTCTGTATGGTGACGGCGACGGCGCCGTTCGCGTCGCACGAATAGATCTCTTCGATTGGTTGCCGATCCATCGCCGCTGTTTGATTCACGGCAACAGCAGTCAGATCGTCCATCAGTTGAAGCGTTGGATCGAACGGAAATAGAATCTCGTCCCACAGCGCAATATCGCCAACCGGCTGCCCGCCCTCTCCGCAATGGCTGCATTCCAAATAGCGAAAGTGCCCGACATTATGGACAGGACTATAGGCCCGCCGTAATTCCAGCGGCGGTTCGCCCGGTGCGGGTAGCAGAGTGCCTTTCGCAAACAGAGAATCGAAGATCACTTCGCGTCCGCCATCGCCTTCCCGCCAGACGCCGAAGTGGCGTGTAAAGCGCTCACGGAGTTTGTAACCGGCCTGCGCGTCCGCCTGAATCGCCAGACCAATGGCCGTGCCGGACCGGGTATACGCGGAGCGATGAACGCGGCGGCCGAAGACCTCCTTCAACATTCTGGATACCAGAGGCAGTTCACTTCCGCCGCCCGTGATGTACACCGCGTCGATACGAACGCCTTGGATATCCAGCAACTTCTCCGTCGCATCGATGGTCTGCTGAATCAGCGGCCGGCAACTGTTGTAAAACAATTCCACCGGAATAGAGACATCCCGCAAGCCATCGCGCACCGCGCCCAGATCTATGGTGATCCGTTTGGTGTTCGGATGCAGGGCCTCCTTCTTTGTGCGGCACTCTTCGTACAAACGGAACATTTCGGCCTGCGATAGATCGACGGTATCGATGGTGAGGTCGGCAAGCAAGGTATCGAAATCGTCACCGCCCAGCATGGAAATGCCTTCCGAGGCGATGACCGAATGTTCCCTGCCCTCAATATTTACCAACGAAACATCAAACGTGCCACCACCCAAATCGTAGATCAGCACGCGCTCATCGGTTTCCGCGCTGCGCTTGCGATGCCCATATTCAATGCTTGCCGCGGAAGGTTCATTCAGCAATCCAAGTACGGAAAATCCGGCTCGCTGAACCGGGTCCACGGTAAGGAATCGTTGATTGCTGTTCGCATTCGCAGGCACACCCAACATCACTTCCAGCGGATCACCCGGTTTGACCTGCAGGCTGAATCTTTCCAGCAGAGCCGATTTCAGCGCCAGCATCATCTCTACCAGAATTTGGTGAACGGGCAGGCTCACGTCACCCAGCGAAACTAGAGTGCCGGGGCCGGCATCTTCCAGCACGCGCTTGATGGAACGAACAACGGTATACCCCTGCTCGGCTTGCACGCGCCATGCATCCCAACCGTATAGCCGCTCTTCACCGCGCACCGCAACCAACGGCGGAAACCATTCCCAACTGGTTCCGTCACGGTCCTCGAAAGTCACAACCGGGTAATTGCCGCGATCCACCGCGGCCACCACGATCCGGGTTGTGCCGAGATCGA
Source organism: Bryobacterales bacterium (assembly GCA_038230275.1). GTDB lineage: Bacteria > Acidobacteriota > Terriglobia > Bryobacterales > Bryobacteraceae > JANXXV01. Next base: position 1,951 of record JBBRNO010000093.1, on the reverse strand, counting down.
TGCCAAGTCTCATCTCTCGTTAGGATACCGCCTGTTAAGATGGAGAATTCACTCACAGTATGCCCTTGCGCTTATATAACACCCTGACGCAACAGGTTCAGGAATTCACCTCGATGGACGGCAAGACTGTCCGAATGTACACCTGCGGACCGACGGTCTACAACTACGTGCACATCGGCAATCTCCGTACATTCACGTTCCAGGATATTCTTCGCCGCTGGCTGCGCGCCCGTGGCTACACGTTGAATCACGTGATGAACATCACCGATGTGGAAGACAAAATCATCCGTAGCGCCATGCAGCAGGGGAAGACGCTGCACGAATACACCCACCCTTACGAGGAAGCCTTCCTGGAAGATACCGATGCGCTACGGCTGGAGCGGCCGGAGCGGCTGGTGCGCGCCACTGAGCACATTCCGGAGATGGTGGCCGCCATTGAAAAGCTGGAAGAGAAGGGCTACACATATCAAAGCGACGGCTCGGTCTATTACAAAATTTCGAAGTTCGCCAACTATGGAAAGCTCTCGCATCTGGATGTGAGCGGCATTCGCGCCGGCGCGCGAGTGGACGTCGATGAATACGATAAGGCGGACGCCCGGGATTTCGTGTTGTGGAAGGCGAAGCGGGATTCCGAACCAAGCTGGGACGCTTCCATGGGCGCAGGCCGGCCCGGATGGCACATTGAATGTTCCGTGATGGCGATGAAGTATCTGGGCGACACGCTGGATATCCACGCCGGCGGAATCGACCTGACCTTTCCCCATCATGAAAATGAGATTGCGCAATCGGAGGCACTCAGCGGAAAGCAGTTTTCACGATTCTGGTTGCACGCCGAACACCTGATTGTGGAAGGGCAGAAGATGTCGAAATCGCTCGGCAATTTTTATACGCTGCGCGATTTGTTTGAACGTGGTTATCAACCGGAAGTCATTCGCTATCTGTTGGTCTCCGTGCCGTATCGCAAGAAGCTGAATTTCACCTTCGACGGGTTGAAGGCGGCCGCGACATCGATAGATAGGCTTCGAAACTACAAACTGCGCTTGGAAACGGACAAATTCCCCGCAGGCGAGAACGCTGCAATCACGGAACGCACGGCGCTGGCGTTGCGGCAATTTGAAGAAAGCCTGGACGACGATTTGAACACCGCTGAAGCGCTGGCGGCAATTTTCGAATACGTGCGCGATACCAACTCCAACATGGATGCGGGCGAGTTTCACGAAGGCAACCGCGCGGCGGCACTGGCGCTATTCGCGCGCTTCGATTCCATCATGGATGTTCTGAAACCCACGGTGCGCGAAGAAGGAATCACGGAAGCGCAGATAGATGCGCTGATCGCCGAACGGGTGCAGGCAAAAAAGACGAAAGATTTCAAGCGGTCTGACGAGATTCGCGCCTCGCTATTGGAAAGCGGTGTGATCCTGGAAGACACCAAAGAAGGAATGCGTTGGAAGCGGAAATGAAGATCGAAACGAAAGCGGTTCATGTAGGCGACCGAAAAAAGGGGGACCCCTGTACTCCCAGTACGACCCCGATATTTCTGGCGACGAGCTTTTTCTATGACGAAATGGAAACGCTGGACGCCGTGTTTGCAGACCCCAGCCAGGGCTTCGCCTACGCGCGTTACAGCAATCCCACCAACGCCGCGCTGGAAGAACTCTGTGCGTCGCTAGAGAACGGCGCCGGGGCGCTGGCGTGTTCCAGCGGTATGGCGGGACTACACATTGCGCTGCATACCGCGCTGCTCGATCGCCGCAAGTCGATTGTCGCCGCCAATGCGCTATACGGCGCTTCCACCAACATGCTTGTAAAAATGATGGAGCCGTTCGGCGTGGAAACCACGTTCGTGGACATTTGCGATACCGAAGCCGTGCGCAAGGCCATCGAGCAGAACAAGCCCGGCTGCGTATTGATGGAAACGGTGTCGAATCCGTTGTTACGCGTGGGTGAGTTG
>JBBRNO010000092.1:0-26119 GCA_038230275.1 Bryobacterales bacterium | reverse complement strand
GGGCGAATCCGTTCGACGGGACGTTTTCGCATTACACGCTGGGGCGGCTGGCGGCGGTGCAGTATAAGCCGGTGTTGAACGGCTACGGCCAGTTTATCGACATGTACAACTACAACATTCCGGGGCAGGTGGTGACCAAGCGGATGCAGTTCAACCAGGCGGTAAGATGGCAGACCAGCATTCCGCAACCGCCGGTTGTGCAGGCGCTGAATCTGGATGCGGGGTACACCTACGATAATGAAGGCACGATGACGGGGATGTCGTATCCGTCGACGGTGCAGGCTTCGGCGGATTACATTCCGGTGCGGCAGAATGTGGCGGGGCCGTCGTACAGCTATTCGCTGGACACCATGCATCGGGCTGTTGGGATGACGGACCAGAGCAGCGCGGTGGTGGTGAGCGGGGTGCAGTACGGGGCGGCGAACCAGTTGTTGTCGCGTTGCGGAAAGATGTAACCAGCGGGGAGGAAGTGCAGTATTGATTCGGTTGACGGAGAATCTGATATGGATGCTTACAAAGCAGAGGAAATCGAATCCCTCATCGGCTTAATTCGCGAGGCTGCAGAGAGTAGAGATGCTAGGATATGGGAAGCCAACCTGCCCAAGATAGAGGAGTTGTGTCGGCTATATCTTTCGGTTGATAGTGACGGTCGAACAGATATCTTGGCTCGAACTACAGTTGAGATGGCCCCGATGTTCAGGGGCGTGGCCAATCTTTATGCTGTCGATGGAGTCCGGGAACGTGATCCCGATAAAATCTTCTTAGGCATCGTAGCGTTAGCGCTTGAAAATCTGTCTTTCGATTTTCGAGACACGATGATAGCCCTCGCGGTGCTTTACCACAGCGCTCTAAAGCTGAACCTCAATCCGGATGAGATCCTAGGCCGGGCGTTAACAATTTGTACTCCCAAAATGGGGAAATTCTTGAGTGAGTTTTTCGGGCGGACAGAAAGTCAGAAGTCTTTAGACAATTTCTTAGTGGAAGAGATCGAAGGTCCGTTGGGATTTGATTATCGCTCGATTCCATGGCCGTCTGCCAACCCGGATTTTAGGATGGGAGATTCGGCCGGGTCCTCCCCGCGGCCGCAAAACACCGCAGCCCAGAGTTTCTTCGGAGCCTTCATGAGAAGCCTACGCCGGTTGTGGTCCGGCTGACCATCACCAAGAGTGCCGAGCCTGCTCAAAATTTCGAATACAACGGTTCCGAAGAGATTGACCTGCCCCCGGAGCCGCACAAATCCAAATCCAGCCTCACCGAATCGGATGGCGTCCAGGCCATCCTCCTACCGCCAAATCCCAAGTTTGCACCAACCCGCAAAGAAACGGTATTTTATAGAGAGACCCCCAAGAATGCTATTAACCAAAGTGGATGCCGCAGAGGACCTCAATCCTCAGGAAACTGGCGAGTGGATTGAATCGCTCGATCAGATTATTGACGAAGTTGGCCCGGAGCGCGCCGCCTTTCTTCTGCAGCGCCTGCAGACGCGTGCCGCCGAATTCGGCATCGGTCCAAACTTCACACTCAACACTCCTTACGTCAATTCCATACCAGTAGAAGCCCAGGTTCCATACCCGGGTGACCGCGCCATTGAACGCCGCATCAAGAATTGGATCCGCTGGAACGCGCTGGCCATGGTGGTCCGCGCCAATAAGTACGACGATAATATCGGTGGCCATCTTTCCACCTACGCGTCGCTCGCCACACTGACCGAAGTCGGCCAAAACCACTTCTTCCATGGCTCCTACGGGGACCAGCCCGGTGACTTCATTTACTATCAGGGCCACGCCTCCCCCGGCATGTACGCCCGCGCCTTCCTGGAAGGCCGTCTGACTGAAAAGCACCTCGAGAATTTCCGCCACGAACTGCGCGAACATCCGGGCCTTTCCTCTTATCCGCACCCATGGCTGATGCCGAATTTCTGGCAGTTCCCCACGGTGTCCATGGGTTTAGGCCCCATCAACGCGCTCTATCAGGCGCGGTTCATGCGCTACCTGGAAAATCGGAACATCATCCCCGCTACCAACCGTAAGGTATGGGCGTTCCTGGGCGACGGCGAAACCGACGAGCCCGAATCGCTGGGCGCGCTGACCCTCGGCTCACGGGAGAAGCTGGATAATCTGATCTTTGTCGTCAATTGCAATCTTCAGCGGCTGGACGGTCCAGTCCGCGGCAACGGCAGTATCATTCGCGAACTGGAAGCCGCTTTCCGCGGGGCGGGCTGGAACGTGATCAAGTGCCTTTGGGGATCGGACTGGGACGAACTCTTCGCTCGCGATTACGACGGTCTGCTGGTCAAACGCATGCAGGAATGCGTAGACGGCGAATATCAGAATTTCAAGGCCAAAGGCGGCGCCTACGTCCGCAAGGAATTCTTCGGCAAGTACCCCGCGCTGCTGGAAATGGTAGCCGACAAGACCGACGATCAGCTGGAAAAACTCCGCCGCGGCGGCCACGATGCGCTGAAGGTTTATAACGCCTTTAAGCGCGCGGTTGAGCACAAGGGTTCCCCCACGGTAATCCTGGCCAAGACTATTAAGGGTTATGGACTCGGCGAAGCCGCCGAAGGCCGTAATGCAACCCACCAGCAGAAAAAGCTGACGGTTCCTCAGGTTGAGTTCTTCTGCAAGCGGTTCGAGCTGGATATGGATCCCGCAAAGATCGAAAAGCTGGAATTCTACCGCCCCCCCGCCGGCAGCCCGGAAGCCGAGTACATTAAGCAGCGCGCCGAAGCCATGGGCGGCTATCTCCCCAAACGCGAACCGAAACCGATTACGATTCAGGCCCCGGCGTTGGAATCTTTCGCCGATTCCGTGGCCGGGTCGGGTGGCCGCGCCGCCTCCACCACCTCCGCTTTCGTAGCCATCCTCAAAACGCTGTTGAAGAACCCCGAGCTCAAGAAGTACATCGTGCCCATTATTCCGGATGAAGCGCGAACGTTCGGTATGGATTCGCTGTTCAGCCAGATCGGCATTTACGCCAGCCAGGGCCAGCTTTACAAGCCCATCGATCGCGACACCATCATGTATTACAAGGAAGCCAAGGACGGGCAGATCCTGGAAGAGGGGATTACCGAAGCGGGCGGCCTGGCCAGCTTTACCGCCGCCGGAACCGCGTATGCCAACTACGGCGTACCGATGATTCCGTTCTTTGTGTATTACTCCATGTTCGGCTTCCAGCGCGTCGGTGACCAGATCTGGGCTTTCGGCGATTCGCGCGGAAAGGGCTTCCTCATGGGTGGAACCGCCGGACGCACCACGCTGTTGGGCGAAGGATTGCAGCACCAGGACGGCCACAGCCAGCTTCACGCCAGCACCGTTCCCACCTGCGCCGCCTACGATCCGGCCTATGCCTACGAGATTGCCACCATCATTCAGGACGGCATCCGCCGCATGTACCAGCAGAATGAGGATCTGTTCTACTACATCACGGTAGGCAATGAAAACTATGCCCACCCGCCGATGCCCGCCAATTGCCAGGAGGGGATTCTGAAGGGTATTTATAAGTACCGCGCTGCCGAAGGGGGCACGGCGGTCATCAATCTATTTGGCAGTGGACCCATCTTCAACGAAGCTCTGCGCGCACAGCAGATTCTGGCGGAAAAGTATCAGATTCATGCGGACGTCTGGAGTGTGACCAGCTACAACGAACTGCGCCGCAACGCGCTGGAAGCGGAACGCTGGAACCGGCTGCACCCGGCCGAGGTGCAAAAGACACCGTATATTCTGGAAGCGCTCAAGGGCACCGAAGCACCAATCATCGCTGCCACGGATTTCATGAAAGTGGTTTCCGATCAACTGGCGCCGTGGCTGCCGGGCCGATTGACCAGCCTTGGTACTGACGGTTTTGGACGCAGCGATAATCGCGAACATCTCCGCCGCCATTTTGAAAACGACGCCGAATCGATCGCTGCAGCGGCACTTTCCCGGCTGGCGCGAGACGGCAAATTCGACGCGGCCGCGGCCCGGCAAGCCATTCTCGATCTGGGTCTGGACCCGGAGAAGAAAGACGCCCAGCGCGCCTAGCGGCCGCTTTGCCGGCGAAAACACCGGAGCTGTTCGAAGATGACCACCATCGCTGCGGTGTTATCTACACGCAACGGTGCCAAGGCAATCAAATTCTATCAAGCAGCCTTCGGCGCCACTGAGTTATTTCGTATCGACGATCAGTCTGGAGCGGTAGTGGCCAGGCTTTCTGTGGCGGCCGCGGAATTCTGGGTTGCGGACGAGTCTCCTGAACATTCCAACTTCAGCCCCGAAACTCTAGGGGGAGGCGCCGTCCGGATGGTGATGACGGTGGACGATCCGGATGCCACTTTTGCCACGGCGGTCGCAGCGGGAGCCACAGTCGTCTGGCCCGTCGCCGAACAGCACCGCTGGCGGGCTAGATTCCAGACGGTCGAGCCCGCCAACGCGCCACTGCCCAGTTAAACAACCCAGCTATGAGGCCAATGGAAACGCCGCAACCAGCGACCGCGGTCTGATTCGGGCTAATCGGATCTTTCCGCACTTCGGACGGCATTCGAGCTTCAGCTACGCGGTTGGCGGGAACGGGCAAAAGCTTGTGGTAGTCTCTCGCCAGCGGCCAGCGGCCGTGTCACCAATTGCTTTGCGTCCCAATTGAATAATGAAACGCCCGATTTGACTCGAAACGCTCTTGGCAACATTCCGATTGTCAGTCCGCGCCGATCGCCCCGGCGCAAAGCAGCTACCGTAATTCGCACAGTGTCAACTGCGGATCTTTGAGTTCGCGAAGCATACCGCCTTCCAGCACGGACCAATTCGCATCATAACAACCCGCCTGACGATACTTGCCGCGGCTGTATTGCAGCAGTCGCAGCGTTCTCTCAGTGGCGGAACCGTGCATCGCAACGACGATATCCTGGAATCGGCCGGAGCGGTTGCGCTGAATTTGAAAGGTCTGGATTGCGCTCAACGAGACCAACAAACGGTACTCCTGGCCAGACTTCTGAAAGACCCAAAAAGGACAGTTGCCGGTGGGACTGCACCCTTCTTTGTTAGTCCCCTGAGCGATGACTTCAGGCGTACCGTCGTCATTGAGGTCGACCAACTCTGTCCGTGTCTCCAGGATCGCGTCTTTCAGTTGCTGCGCGGAGTCAATACCAACCAACTTCATATCGGGCGTGTAGGGCCCGACTTGCTGGGAGATCGCCTTCGCGATTGCCGTCTTTTCCTCATTTCCGACTTTAGCCTCACGCAACGTGTGCTTCAAACATTTCGAGTCGCGCCATTCCCAATTGAGTCCTTCCGCACCAATCAATGGGCATCCAAGGAGCAAGGCGCAGAAGCCGGCTATCGCTTGTCTCCATTGGCTTGGATTTTCGGCCATGCGACATCATTATAGGTCACTAAACCCATTCTTACTCCAATGAACCGCCCGTTTCAGCGATCTTTCAACGATATAGGGATCGCCTCTTATTCAAGACGCTCGACGAAACCACACCGCTGCGCTAGCGTGGTAACAATTCGGCCAGATCGACATCTATCTATTCGACCAGCTTCTGAAAGGCCGCATCTCGCCCGGAATGCGAATTCTCGACGCTGGATTCGGTTCCGGTCGAAACATCCTCTACCTCCTGCGGGAAGGCTACGAAGTTTGCGGCGCCGACTCGGACGTGCAGTCCGTGGAAAGAGTCCGCTCCCTCGCCCGGATACTTGTGCCCGCGCTTCCGGCGTCAAACTTTCGACTCGAACCCGTCGAACCCTTGTCTTTCCAGGATGCTTCCGCCGATGTGGTCGTCAGCAACACCGTCCTCCATCTTGCGGCCGGCGACGTGCAGTCCGAGTCCATGCTGTTGGGATTCCGGCGCGTACTTAAGCCTGGCGGACTCTTCTTCTGCCGCCTCGCTCCACCATTGGCATGGAAAGCCAAGTGGAGCGTGTCCAGGGACGCCGCTACAAGTCGCCAGATGGTGCGGAGCGATATCTGGTAGACGAAGTAGACAACTACAAGCTGCTATCGAACGCAGTTCTTATCCGCACTGGGGATCCAATCCTGTCAAGAGGACTGCAGCAGGTAGGGCTGATCGAGGTCGCAAACCCGGAATCGCTTGTTCACTTTTCCAGATTACGGATTCAGCAACGATGGTCAAGTACTTTGTTCGGATTCTATCTCCGACAGGCTCTCCGTCGGTCCCTGTTTACCTCCGCTCAGGTAACGAAACCTTTTAGGTCACTAAACCGGTTCTTACTCCGATGCACGGCCCGTTTCCTCTTACTCAAACCACTTGACGCAAACACACCGCTACGCTAGCGTCGTAACCATGCCCACCATCCAGGAGCAATTCGGCCAGATCGACATCTATCTATTCGACCAGCTTCTGAAAGGCCGCATCTCGCCCGGTATGCGAATTCTGGACGCTGGATTCGGTTCCGGTCGAAACATCGTCTATCTCCTGCGGGAAGGCTACGAAGTCTGCGGCGTCGACACGGACGTGCAGTCCGTGGAGAGTGTCCGCTCCCTCGCCCGGATGCTTGCGCCCGCGCTTCCGCCGTCAAACTTTCGACTCGAACCCGTCGAACAAATGTCTTTCGACGATGCTTGCGCGGACGTGGTCATCAGCAACACGGTCCTCCATTTTGCGGTCGACGACGCGGACTTCGAGTCCATGCTGTCAGGATGCTGGCGCGTTCTTAAGCCTGGCGGGCTCTTCTTCTGCCGCCTCGCATCCACCATCGGAATGGAAAGCCAGATGGAGCGTGTCCAGGGACGCCGCTACAAGTCGCCGGACGGTGCGGAGAGATATCTGGTAGACGAAGTCATGCTCAGCGCAATCGCCAAACGCTTGGGCGGCAAACTGGTCGACCCATTAAAGACCACGGTCGTCCAAAATCAACGCTCCATGACCACATGGGTATTGCGCAAGAACCAACTCTAAAATAAGAAGGCGTCGCATCTGCAAAGTCCCCTGCATGGCATCCCATTCATCCCATTTATCCCGGCCCCAGGCCTTTCAGCTTACCGAGCCCACTAAACTGGCCGACTCATTGAAGACCACGGTCGTCCGGAATCAACGCACCATAACCACATGGGTATTGCGCAACAACCAACTCTAAAATAACGTACCTGCAAAGTCCCCAACATGGCATCCCATTGATCCCAGCCCCAGGCCCTTCACCCGAACCAGTCCACTCCCTCACATCCCCGGCAGCCTCTCGGTCCCATGCAAATTCCAACGGATATAAGTCTTCGCCCGCCAACACCCCAGCGCCGCCGCCAGCACCAGATCGTCATGCTCCCCATCCCGCCAGCTCCCATACGAATCATGCCCCGCCGCTGACACCCTCACCTGCATCCCCATCAGCTCCCGCACAAACTTCTCCGTCTCCGGAATCCCGCCCGCAATCTCCACATCCCCGGCCTCGAACATCGACTGCAACCCCAAAATCAAATCCCGCTTCGGCACCTTCCATGCCGTCCCCACCCGCACCGCGGCATCGCCGCCCGTAATCGTAACCGGCACCACTTGGCATCCCAACCGCGCCGCCCGCAGCATATCCACCACTGGCCCACCCACGCCGGTCGCATCCACCACCAACTCACACCGCCCGCGCAGTGCCGGACTCTGCACCACCGTCACCATCCGCTCCACCACCTCCGGATAAGTAGTTCCCAGTGGCACCCGTCCCAGATGCCGCAAGTGAAACCGCGTCCGATGCAGATAATCCCATGTCACTGGGTCTCTCGCATCGAACATCTCCACCCGCCGCTCCACCACGCAAAACGCCGAAAAATCCCGCTTCTGCCCCAGGTCCAACCCCACAAAGAACTCGCTCACCGATTCCAAGGTCCGCATCTCAATACTCATCCAATAGCACCGGCTGCAAGTCAGGGTTAATCGCCTTGAGGATCAAGGAACTGGAGAATAAACTCTCCTCCGTATCCACAAACTCACAACAATACTCCTGCCGGAACCACCGCTCGCCCTTCGATTTCCGCTGTTCCTCTAAAAACTCCGGCGCAATCCGCGCGCAGTCGCCAGCCGGCACGCTCAACCGCTCCCACCGCTCCCCGCCATGCGCCCACTCTTCATAAAAGAAGCCCCGCTGTCCATGCGGCGTGCTCATCAGCCACAAATCGCCATCGCCCACCGCCAGCATCGGACTCACCGCGTTATACAGGTCGTCGCTCACCCGCGCCGCCTCGTCAATCAGCAACAAGCTAACCGCCGAAAATCCCCGCACCGTATCCTGATTCCCCGGCAGCCCCACAATCCTCCCCCCGCCGGGAAACTGTATTGACATCTCGTTGTCGCCATCCCCGCGCGGAGCTATACCCAACCGCCGCACGAAGCCCGCCGCCTTTCTCAGAAATTCCCCGCTCTGCCGCGCACCCGGGGCCAAAACCACCACCAGACTATCCGGCACGGTATACGCCTGATGCACCGCCTTTGCCGCCGTCAGCGTGGATTTCCCCCACTGCCGGGAACAATTCAGCAACACCCGGCGCATCCGCCCGCGCAGCAACAATTCCTGCATCGCATCCGGCACAAACCCCAGCCGCGTCGTCACAAACTCAACCGGCTCACACAGGGAATCATCCAACTCGCCCAGTTTCACAACGGAGCAAGCTCGCCCAAATGCCCCAACGTCCGCAGCCCCTCCCGCACCGCTCTCCGGGCGTCATCAAAGGGCCGCAGCGCCTTGAAAATAGCGGTCCGAATCTGATTCCACTCTCCGTCGGAAGGCTCCCCGCCAGACAGCGCCGCCCCAACCAGCTTCAAAACCGACCGAACCTCACGCAAAAGCAAAAAATGAAGATCCATGCCCAAATGCTACAAAATCACCGCACCACCTCACCCTCCTATTTCCCACAACACAAACAAAGCAAGTCAAATAGAGATATACGATTTCCGTGATCGTATTTCTTTGGTTCATCCCAACCAAATTCTCAATTTCCCCACCTCAAGCAATGTCGCGCTATCAGAAAACCTCCAAAATCTGCGTGTATCGGCGTGCATCGGCGGCTAAATAAAATCGAGCCAAAACGAATCGCGAGGAACGGTAATAATCCCATTCACAAAATAATGCAAGCTATCTTCCGCACGCCCACAACACGTTAACCCAAAATTCCCAGCACCCCGGCACGGCCCCCGCCTACCGTCAACGCAAGGAGCATCCACAAATGTCATCCAGACAGATACGGAAACAAGCGCGCCAGAACGGCGCCAAAGCAGCCGGGGCGAAGTCCTCAGCCGGCATTCACAAATCTTCCCAAAATTCGCTAAAACACGGCCTAACCGGGAAAGCCATCGTCCTGACCAACGAATCCCAACAACAATTCGACGAACTCCACCAGGCCTACGTCCACGAATTCCAACCCGAGAGCACCCTAGAAATGGACCTGATCGACCAAATGGCAGCCGCCCAATGGCGTCTCCGCCGCATCTGGCGCATGCAAACCGCCGCGCTCGACCTGAAAATGGACCAACAGGAAGCCGAGATCGCCAAAACATTCAACCACATAGACCAGACCACGCGCGTCACGCTAGCCTTCACCGCACTAGCAAACGAAGAGAAAGGCTTAGACCTCCTCTTACGCTATGAAACCGCCTACACCCGAATGCACCAAAGGGCACTAAACAGCCTCGCTAAACACCGAAAAGAAAAATTACGAAACGACCCGGAACCGCCTGCCCCAATCGAGCCACTCCACAAAATCACCACACCAGTCGAACCAAACTCGGACGGGGCAATGCAACGAACAGAACCACTCAAACGAGAGCATCCGAAAGTCGCCAACGAAGCGCCCACACAGGTTACACTGCCAGTAAGGAATTAGCTGAGGGATCGTCTCATGAGGTTCGATATCCAACGGTCGGGTCGCCTATGCGAAAAATCTGCCTTTTACTGACAACTCTGCTAGCATCTACTTCCGCTTTTGCACAAACAAACACCGGAACGGTAAACGGACACGTAGCCGATGTCGCTTCTGCCACCGTGCGGGATGCCGCCGTTACACTTCTGAACACAAAGACCGGAGTGACGCACACGGCAATATCCGATAGCGAAGGCAGCTACCTCTTCCCGCTGGTCCAACCTGGCTCCTTCCGGCTGACCGTGGAGAAGCCGGGATTCCAAAAATTCGTCACCCAGTTTGAGCTGTCCGTGAATCAGACCGCCCGCATCGACGCGGTGCTAGCCGTCGGCCAAGTCTCCGACGCCATCACCGTCAGTGAGCGCTCCGTGCTGATTGAAAATGAAACCTCTTCCCTCGGCCAGGTGATCTCCTCACGCCAGGTTGCTGACCTGCCGCTGAACGGGCGCAATCCTTTCGCGCTGGCCGCTTTAACCCCGGGCGTCCTCCCCTTGGGTTCGTTCGGCGTCGGCTTAAACACCACCCGCTCCGCCGCGCAGATGGCCGGAGCCAATAACTTCATGGCCAACGGCGGCATCGCCGGCAGCAATGAAGTGCTGCTCGATGGCGTGCCCATCACCGTCTGCTGTCAAGGGCAGCCCGCCATCATCCCGTCAGTCGATGTCACGCAGGAATTCAAGGTGCAAACCAATTCCTCCGCAGCCGAGTTCGGCAGATCCAGCGGCGGCATTCTCAACATCGTCACCAAGTCCGGCACCAACGGTTTTCATGGCAGCGCTTATGAATTCCTCGGGAACGATCAGTTGAACGCCGCGCAGTTCTTCGTCAACCGCGGCGGCAAACCGCCCATCCCGGGACGCAGCGACTTCCGCACGCCGCTCCGCTACAACCAGTACGGATTCACCGTCGGTGGCCCCGTCACCATCCCCAAGCTTTACTCTGGTAAGGACAAGACATTCTTCTTCGGCGGATACGAAGGCACCAAGGTGCGCCAGTATAACTTCGTCACTTCCGTAGTGCCGCCGTCTGGAATTCGCGCGGGCGATTTCACCCAGGCCCCACTTCCCGTCTATGACCCGCTAACCACTCGTCCCGACCCGGCAACCCCGGGCCAGTTCATTCGCAGTCCGTTCGCAGGCAACCAGATTCCCTCGGCCCGCATCAGTCCCATTGCGCTCAACTACAACAAGATTTTCCCGCAAGCCACCCGCGCGGGCGTGGTCAATAATTTCGACTGGACGCAGGCCATCTCCACCAACGATGCCCAAGGCAATATTCGCGTGGATCACAACATCAACGACTCCAACCGTCTGTTTGCCCGCTGGAGTGTCAGCGACGATAGCTACAACGCCGGCGACTGGGCCAACGGCATCACCGGAAATGGACAGTTCATCAACGCCAATACATTTGTTCTCGATTACGTGAAGGTGCTTCGCCCCACCATGGTGCTGAACTTCCGCTACGGCTTTGCGTTTCAGCGCAACGTGGTCGCGCCGTATTCAGTGGGAACCGATCCATCGGCAGTGGGCTTTCCGGCTTCGTACTCCGCGCAGGCGCTCGTCAAGGCGATCCCGATTCTTAACATCGCTGGCTACCGCCTGATCGGCAATGATGCTTCGCGCAACTGGTCGCGATATAGCCACGCACTCGCGGCGAACGTTACCTGGATACGCGGTCCGCACACCATTAAATACGGCTGGGACGGACGCCTCTACCGGGACAATGAACTCACTCTGGACGGCGGCGCGGGCACCTTCGCCTACGACAGCTCGTTCACCAACGGGCCGAACCCTCGCGCCGCGGTGGCAGCCGCGCAGAATCCCTACAATGCCTATGCCGGTTTCCTGTTGGGAAATCCCTCCAGTGGCTCCATCCGCTACAGCGATACCTGGGCACGGCAGCAGTATTACCACGCGCTCTTTGTCCAGGATGACTGGCACGTCACTTCGAAATTGACTCTGAACCTCGGCCTCCGCCTCGACATCGAAACAGGCTTTACCGAAAGATATAACCGCCAGGCCTACTTTGACCCGAACATCGCCAGCCCCCTGGCGCAAACCACGGGACTACCGCTCAAAGGCGGCGCGGTATTCTCCGGCGTCAATGGGATTCCGCGCCAGGTTTGGAAAACGGACTGGAACAACTTCGGCCCCCGCGCGGGATTCGCCTATTCCATCACCCCGAAGACGGTGGTGCGTGGTGCTTATGGCATCTTCTTCCTACCCACTTCGCAGCGCGGCTACAGCAGCACTAACCCTGGCTTCCAAGTCACCACCACATTTGTCGCCAGCATCGATGGCGTCACCCCTGTCGGCGCCATTGCCAATCCCTTTCCAAACGGCACCCTGCCGCTGGTAGGCGCGTCTTTGGGGGCTTCTACTTCAGTGGGGTCTTCCATCGGCGGCTTGGATTACAATACGCCCATGTCTTACACGCAGCAATGGAACTTCGGAGTGCAGCGCGAACTGCCGGCCGCTTGGCTGGTCAATGTTGCCTACGCCGGCAATCACAGCGTCAAATTGCCGCTAAACTTCAATCTGAACTCGCTGCCCCTGCGGTATTACGGCACTCCCGGCGATCAAACCCAGGTAGCCTTCCTCACGCAGTTGGTGCCGAACCCTTTCTTTAACGTCATCGCCACCGGTCCGCTCGCCACCGCCACGGTACAACGCCAAGTGCTCCTCCGCGCCTTTCCGCAGTTCACCTCCGCCAGTCAACAGTATCTGGGGCAAGCCAATTCCGTCTACGACGCACTGCAGATCACGCTGCAGAAGCGCATGAGCCGCGGGCTTTCTGTCCTGCTCGGTTACACCTGGTCGAAGAATCTCGGCGACGCCAACAACCTCACCACCGGGTTTCTGGATGTGGGAACTCCGGGATATCAAAACGACTTCAACCGGAAACTCGAACGCTCCGTGGTGGCAACCGATATTCCGCAGCGGTTGGTCTTGAGCGGCAACTACGAACTCCCCGTTGGAAAAGGGAAGACGTTCGGGTCCGGCATGAATAGATGGGTTAATGCGGCGGTAGGCGGCTGGCAATTGAATGGCATTGTTACGTTGCAAAGCGGCTTTCCCATGCAATTCTCAAATACCGGGGCGCCGGCGTTCGCCGGTTCGCGGCCCAGCTTTACTAGTGCTGGCGTGAACGCCTACACTTCAGGCGACATCGAAAGCCGTCTCGGTGGCGTTTCCGGCGGGAAAGGTTACTTGAATGCCGCAGCCTTCCGTCAGCCACTCTCCTTCGAGTTCGGCGACGTGCCGCGCCTGACAGACCGCTTCCGCACCCCAGGGAACCGGAATGTGGATTTCTCCCTCATGAAGATCTTTGCAATCCGCGAGTCGGTGAAGTTGCAGATCCGCGCCGAAGCCTTCAACGCTCTCAATCACGTGATCTTTAGCGGTCCAAATGCCTCCGTGGGCAATGCCGCGTTCGGGATCATCAGCGCGCAGGATAACAAGCCGCGAAACATCCAGCTCGCGCTGAAGCTCCTCTGGTAAATCCATGAAGCTCATCCCACTGTTGCTTTCCTTCGCGCTGCTCGCCTTCGGCGCGGCGCAGAACTTCGATGTAGTCGTATACGGCGGGACGGCGGGCGGCGTCATCGCCGCCGTATCCTCTGCTCGCGAGGGCCTGAAAACGGCACTCCTGGAACCGGGCCATCATTTGGGCGGCATGGTTTCGGGCGGGTTGAGCTGGACCGATTACGGCAAGAAGGAAGTGATCGGCGGGTATGCCCTGGAGTTCTACTATCGCGTAGGCAGACACTATCAGATGAACCGCTACGGGAACGAAGTTTCTTGGAACCATGAACCGCATGTGGCGGAACAGATTTTCCGCCAGATGTTGCGCGAAGCCGGCGTGACGGTCTTGGAAGGGCACCGTCTGCAACAGCGGAACGCAGTCAGCAAGAATGGCCTCGAAATCTCCGAAATACGCATGGAGAACGGTGCTGCATTTTCCGCCAAAGTATTTATGGATAGCTCCTATGAAGGCGATCTGATGGCGCAGGCCGGAGTGTCGTACGCAACGGGCAGAGAATCCAGTGCGCAGTACGGCGAGTCGCTGGCGGGTGTCCGCGACCGCACACCGAAGCATCAGTTTCTCGTAGACGTGCCCGCACACGGCCCCGCGCACCAGTTGCTTCCGGAAGTCTCGGATGAAAAGCTTCTCGCGCCTGGTTCGGCCGACAAGAAAGTGCAGTCGTACAACTACCGCATGTGCTTCTCCGATGTCCCCGGAAATCAGACGCCATTTCCGAAACCGGCAGGGTACGACCCGCGGCGCTACGAACTGCTAGCCCGTCTGATCGCCGCGCGTACCAAGGCGGAGGGTCGCCTGCCCCCTCTGCGAACCTTCCTGAAGATCGACCTGATTCCGAACGGCAAAGCCGACGTCAATAATCAGGGTGCGTTCTCAACCGACTACATCGGTGGCAGCTACGAATATCCGGATGCTGATTACTCCCAGCGCGCAAAGATCGTTCAGGCGCACAAAGATTACATCGCCGGGCTGCTGTATTTCCTGGCGAACGATCCGCAAACGCCCGATCCGCTGCGCACCGAAATGAACCGTTGGGCGCTTTGTAAGGACGAGTTCACCGACACCGCCAACTGGCCCCACCAACTTTACATTCGCGAGGCGCGGCGCATGGTAGGCGAGTATGTCGCCGTGCAGAAGGACCTGCAAACGGAATTGACCAAGCCCGATCCTATCGGCATGGGTTCTTACAACAGCGACTCGCACAATATCCAGCGAATCGTCGATCAGGATGGCTTCGCCCGCAACGAGGGCGACATGCAGGTGGCAGTGCAACCCTACCAGATCCCGTTCCGCGTCATGCTGCCGAAGCGAAATCAAGTACGAAATTTGTTAGTGCCGGTCTGTTTTTCCGCCAGCCACGTGGCCTATTCCTCCATGCGCATGGAACCTCAATACATGATCATCGGACAGGCGGCAGGCGTCGCCGCCCGTATGGCTATTCGGCAAAATGCCGCAGTGCAGCAGGTGGACGGTACAGCGCTGGCAGCCGAGCTGAAGAAGAAGGGAGCAGTGACCGAATACGTGCCTTCTCCGCAGCAATTGATTTACCCGCAGCTCCGCAAGGCCGCACAATGAATCCCGCGCCTATCATTGACCTCATCGATGCCTTTCGCAAGTCGAAAGTGCTATTTGTCGCCATGTCCTTCGGCATCTTCGACAGGTTGCACAACACCTCCGCCTCCTGCGCCGAACTTGCGAACGAACTCCAAGCCGAGCCCGGCGCATTGGAGCGATTGCTCGACGCCTGCATAGGCCTGGAACTTCTCGCCAAAGACGGCGGCGCATACACCAACACGCCCATCGCCGACGTCTATCTGTGGCGTGAAAGTCCACAGACGCTCAGCGGATACATTCGCTATTCCGAGACCGCGCTCTATCCGCTGTGGGCCAACCTCGGCTCTGCGGTGCGGGAAGGGAATCATCAATGGAAACGCACGTTCGGTGCGGAAGACAGTTCTCTATTTGCACACTTCTTTAGTACGGAAGAGTCGAAGCGGGACTTCCTGGCGGGCATGAACGGGTTCGGAACACTAAGCTCTCCCGCAGTCGTGGCCGCGTTCGATCTCAGCCGCTTCCATCGTCTGGTGGATCTCGGCGGCGCCACCGGCCATCTCCCAATTGCCGCTTGTGAACGGTATCCAAATCTTCATGGCGTCGTATTCGATCTGCCCGTCGTGATTCCCGTAGCGCGCGAGTACCTCGCCAAGTCCCCCGCAGCCGATCGCTTGGACGCAGTTGCGGGTGATTTTTTCACCGGTGAACTTCCGGACGCGGACCTCTTCGCATTGGGCCGCATTTTGCACGATTGGGCGGAACCGAAGATCCATCTGCTGCTACGCAAGATTTACGATAAGTTGCCACAGGGCGGGGCCTTGCTCATTGCTGAGAAGCTTTTAGCCGATGACAAGACCGGCCCCACCCACGTGCACCTGCAATCGCTGAACATGTTGATCTGCACCGAAGGCAAGGAGCGCACCTTGCCCGAATACACACAATTGCTGAAACAGGCGGGTTTTTCCAGTGTGGAAGGGAGGTTGACCGGCAAACCGGTAGACGCAATTTTTACAGTCAAGTGAGCAGAGCTTTTGCGAGTTTTCTCGCTCCTTGTGAAATCTCCCGTTTGCTCAACGCGGCGTATCCCAACAGCAACCCTCCGCGCTTCACCGGCTCCAGTGCATGACTCGATAGCGGAGTGGCATCGATGCCAGACTCCGCAGCTCGCAGCGCCATCGCCCGGTCGTCGACACCCACTGGCAGCCAGCCGATCAGATTCATGCCGGCCTCGCTCGGATTGACTTCCAGGAACCCTGCCAGTTCCTGCCGCAGGGCCGCCACCAGGTAGCCTTGCCGCTCCTCGTAAAGGTTTCGCATGCGGCGGATGTGCCGGGAGAAGTGTCCCTCGGCAATGAACTCGGCCAGTACGGCCTGTTCCACCAAGGGGGAGTGCCCATCGGCGTGACCTCGCGCCCGCGTGAAGATCTCAATCAGATCGGGTGGCACCACCAGGTAGCCCAGCCGCAGCGACGGGAGCAGCACCTTGCTGAACGTCCCCATGTAGATCACCCGGTTCTGCGTGTCCAGGCCTTGCAGCGAAGCCAGCGGACGCCCGGAATAGCGGTACTCGCTATCGTAGTCGTCTTCCAGTATCCAGGCGCTGGAACGGTGCGCCCATTCGAGCAGGGCCAGGCGCCGGCACAGGCTCATGGTGGCGCCCAGGGGGTATTGATGAGACGGTGTCACGTAGACTACGCGAGCCCGCCGGTCGCGCGCGATGCCGGATTCTAAGTCGAGGCCTTCGCCGTCAACTGGGACGGGCACCAGTGTGGCCCCGGCGGAACGGAATGCTGCCCGTGCACCCAGATATCCTGGCTCTTCCAGCCAGACGCTCTCCCCGGGGTCGACCAGCACCCTGGCAGCCAGGTCAAGGCCCTGCTGGGAGCCGGAGATAATGATCACCTGGTCCGGCTCGCATTGCACGGCCCGGGAAGCCTTCACGTACGCGGCAATTTGCTCGCGCAGCGGCCGGTATCCGGCGGAGTCGCCGTAGCCGAGCAAGTCCGACTGCGGCCTGCGCCAACAGCGCGCCGAAATCTTGATCCAGGCCTCGACGGGGAACTCCTCGACGGCGGATAGGTGTGGTTTGAAGGCGCGCCGGGTACCGGATTCCCCCACGCTTCCGATGACGGAGGCGCTCAGCGGCGTCTCAGTCATGAGCCGCGCGCACTTGGAGAGCCGGGGCTCCCGGCTGAGAGCGAGCGGGGTCTCAGTCCGCTTCGTACGCACCGTGAGCAGATCCTCCGGTAGCCGGCTGGCGACGAATGTCCCGGAGCCCGGCCGGCCTTCGAGATAGCCCTCCGCAAGCAGTTGGTCGAAGGCGGTGGTGACGGTGTTGCGGGAGATCGAAAGCTGCTTCGCCAGCGCTCGTGTCGATGGCAACCGAATGCCTGCCGGCAGACCTCCGTGAAGAATCGCTCTTCGCAATTCTTCATAAAGCTGGATGTAGTACGGAACTTCGGAGTCCGAACTAAGCGGGAGCGTGATGGCGGCGATGTGCTTCATAGTGGCACCGTAATAATATCAGAGAGTGGCTCTTTTGGCCAGACCACTTTTGGCTTACATTGGCAAGTATGAAAACGATTGCCCTGTTCGCCCTGCTGTTTACCCCGGCGCTCGCCGGCGCTCAAGTTGACGAGCTCAACAAGCTGGGTGATCTCTACTCGTCACAGGGGCGTTACGCGTTGGCCGGGGAGGATTATCAGAAATCGCTCGAGGCCGCCCGAATTGCGTTCGGTCCGAATTCCAGTCAGGTGGCTGTTCGTCTCAGCAATCTGGGCCAGGTGGCCGCTCACACCCATCGGCTCGCCGAAGCCGAGCGGCTCTACCGGCAGTCGATCGCCATCACCCGCCAGTCGGGTGGTACCGATCATCCGCACCTTGCCGCCACGCTGAACAACCTGGCCCAGTTGATGGTCCAGCGCAGGAAGTATGGCGCCGCGGAGCGCTTGTTTCAACAGTCGCTGCACATTTGGGAAGCCTCCGCCGGACCCGCTCACCCGGACTACGCGAGTGGTCTGAGCAACCTGGCGACGATGCATTACGTCCGGCATCAGTACGCCAGGGCGGAAGCGTTGTACCGGCAAGCGCTGGAGATTGACGAGTCGGCGCTAGGCCCTCAACATCTATCGGTGGCACGCGACCTCAATAACCTGGGAACGGTCGCCTTTGAGATGCACCGGTATACCGATGCGGAGCCTCTTTACCTTCGAGCGCTACGCATCAGGGAGGCTTTGCTGGAGAGCAATCATCCGGCGCTGCAGGACAGCCTTAACAATCTGGCCGCCTTATACTTCCGCCTCGGCCGGCCGGCCGAGGGCGAGATGGCCGCCACCAAAGCCATGACCATTCGTGTGAAGAACACTCTGCGCGACGGACGCATGTTAGCATCGAAGTTGCGATAGAACTCCCGGCATTATGGCGCGGATCCCCGGCAAACATTTCCTACATAACTTGGTTCAAGCCCGCACGCTCCTGTTTCAACTGGTGCGCCGCGACTTTCAACAACGTTTCGTCGGCTCCGCGGCCGGTTGGGTTTGGGGATTGATCCATCCACTGGTGCTGCTGGCCAGTTACACGTTTATCTTTGAGTGGTGTCTCAAACAGACCCCTCCGGCCGATGCCTTTACCACCAACTACACGCTTTTCATCTTCACCGGCTTCCTGCCCTGGCTACTGTTTCAGGAAACTGTGCTGCGGTGCTCGTCTTGTCTGATTGATCACTCCAACCTGATCACAAAGACCGTGTTCCCGTCCGAATTCGTCCCGGTGTCCATCTTCCTGTCGTGTTTGATGAGTCACCTGCTGGCGCTGCTCTTAGCCGTGGTGATCATCGGCGTCTGGGATCAGCATTTCAGTTTCATGGTCCTGCTGCTGCCCTTTTATATGGCTGTACTCGGGCTGTTCGCCATTGGAATCGGGTGGATTGTGGCCAGCCTGCAGGTTTATTTGCGGGACACGGCGCAACTTCTGACGGTCGTGATGACTTTCTGGTTTTGGATGACCCCGATTATGATCGACGAGCAGAAGGTACCGGAGCAGTTCCGCTTCGTCATGCAGATCAATCCGCTGGTCTATGTAGTTCGCGCCTACCGGGAGCGGTTGCTGTCCTTCCAGCCGCCGAGCCTCTCCGATTTCGCCATTCTGTCCGCTTACGCTATCACTTCGTTCGTCGTAGGCGGGCTGTTTTTCCGCCACCTCAAGCGCGGCTTCGCAGATGTTTTATAAAAGGAAGGGATTTCCGTGCCATTGAATCGCAGAGAGTTTCTAATCAGCGCCGGCGCAGCCGGTTCCGCGGCGTTTGCCGCCACGAAGCCCGTGGAGCGGCCTAACATCCTGTTTATCCTCGCCGACGACTTGGCTGCCTGGATGTTGGGCTGTTATGGCAACAAAGAGATCAAGACGCCGAATATTGACACACTGGCGCGCGGCGGCATGCGCTTTTCAAACAGCTTCTGCTGTACGCCGATTTGTTCTCCCAGCCGCGCCACGCTCTTTACCGGACGGGTGCCCCGCCAGCACGGCATTCACGACTTTTTGACACCGAATCCGATAGCGGCACCGCCGCAAGGGCAGCAGGCCGCCCCGGCCTCTTTCGCGCAGGAGACGATGATCTCAGACGTGCTGGCGCAGCAGGGATACAACTGCGGATACGTCGGCAAGTGGCACATGGGTGAAGACCTGCAGCCCAAGCACGGTTTTCAATACACCTGCACCATCGCCGGGGGTTCCGGACCGTATCAGAATCCGGAGATGAGTACCAATGGGACCGTGGCGAAGGAACAGGGTTACTCCAGTGACGTGATGACGCAGCGGGCGTGTTCCTTTCTCGACAGCCAAAAGGCGGACAAGCCGTTCTTCCTGACCATCGGTTATCAGAATCCCCACACGCCGTATGATGGCCATCCACAGAAGTATTACGATATGTACGCAAAGTCCATCTTCGACACCTTTGGTTGGGAGCACGCCGCCCCGAATGCCCTTCGCGAGAAGGAAATGCTAACGGATACTGTGGGCAACATTCGCAAGTGTGCGGCGGCAACCACCGCGTTGGACGATCAAATTCCGGTGCTGCTCAAGAAGCTGCAAGAGCGCGGTCTGCGTGACAATACGCTCATCATCTTCACCGGAGACAATGGCTACTTGTTGGGACGCCACGGCCTGTGGAGCAAGGGGCTGGCGTCCGATCCTATCAACATGTACGACGAGGTAATGCGCGTGCCGATGATCTGGAACTGGCCGGGCAAAATCCCCACCGAATATGTGGCGCCAGACGTGGTGAGTTTCTACGACGTGATGCCTACTATCTGCGAAATCACAGGCTCACCGGAACCCGAAGGCCGGAAGCTTTGCGGCCGAAGCTATGCGCCGCTGATCCGGCGCGAGCGCCTGCCGAAGAAAGAGCCGTGGAAACAAGTGGCCTACGGACATTTCCGGAATACCGAGATGATCCGGGATAAGCGTTTCAAACTGGTTCTGCGCGACGGAGGAGCCGGGCCGGGCGAGCTGTTCGACATCAACGCGGACCCACGGGAAATGACGAACCAGTACGCGAACCCGCAATTCATTACCGTTCGAGACCGATTGACCAAAGATCTGGCAATCTGGCGCCAGCGTACGTCGTAAAGTTGTGGAACTTGGGCCCTTGCCACCGCTGCCACAGTTGTGATAGATCTTCAACGAGAAGCGAGCGGCGCCGTTGAAAGCGTCGGGCGGAAGTTATTCCGTGGGTATAACTTGGGGTTGGCGTTGTGTCTTGTTACGGGTTAAATCGTCAATGTCAACATAGAAATAGTCCACGACACCTAGCACTTCGGCTTCGGCTCTATTCGCATCGCCACTGCGAATGGCTTCCAAAATCTTTTCGTGTTTTGCAATGCTGTTTAGCCATCGTTCCGGCGCGCCCATCGTGTCGTGAGTGCGCATGATGACAAACGCAAACAGGGGACGCAGCAGGCGCTGCAGAATCTGTTCAAGAACGGGGTTGCCCGAGTGCCCACACAGTGTCAGATGGAAACGAAGATCTCTCTCATAAAACCCTTGCAGATTATTGCATGCGACGGCCGATCGCATATCCGCAATTACTTGATCTAACGACGACAAATCCGGCTGCCGTTGCGCAACGAGCCTGGCGACCAAAGCCTCCAGAATGGCGCGAACCTGGAAGTTATGCGGAATATCAGCCTGCTTGATTTGTGTAACGTGCGCGCTACGGCCATTTCGCCGCTCGACGAACCCTTCGGCTTCCAATATATTGAGTGCCGCGCGAATGGATGCTTGTGCCACGTTCAATTTCGTGGCCCATTTACCTTCAATCAGAGCCTCACCTGGTTGCAAATGACCGGCGATGATTTGATCGCGCAAATGCGCAGCTACAGTGTCTTTTATCAGAGACGTGCTTAAAGAAAAGTTTGCAATGCCCATTGCCATCGCAGTTCGCGACAGTCTTTACCATATCATACGGCGCACTGCGGAGTAGTGCCGTTGGTACTAGTGTAGTGTCCGCGAATTGGGTGGACACTACCGGAAAGCCCTCCTTTACAGTCGCGGCCCGGAAACTACTGTTGCAATAACCAGTTCGAGACACAGCCGCGCGCGTGAGCAGGCCCTTTCTTGTGTCCAGTTATTTGTCGGACAGTACACTGTCGGACAGTACACTAGCCAATTGCGTCTAGCAGTCTATCGATTCGGTTTGCACTTCTCTCCAGGTCGATTAGGCGCTGCATCAGCGCTTGCGAACCGCCTGAACCCCCGGGCGAGTCCAGCATCTTGTCGAACATGCTCTCGAGAGCCGATTCGTCCGCGAATAAATTCTGCAATCCCGCCAGAACCATAGTCTCAACTGCGATGCGTTGTGTGGACATCTTAATACTCTCCTGCCGGACTCTTAGCACGTGAATTGCCAATCGCCGGTTTTCCAGCAGTTACAACGAATTCCACCCAAGCGGAGCGCCTAGATCGCTTCACGATTGGTAGATTTTTCAATCCCTTGGGAAGTTTTCCGTAGAAGGATTCGCGCGAGATTCGGCTGTCGCCGGAAAATCCCATTTCGGGACAATTGGTCCCAAATGGTATCCGAATGGGACCTGAACGGGATAGGCGCGGACCGTGGCACGCGGATACACACCGTCTGCCGGTGTGCCGCTTGTACTCTGGCGGGGGCGGCTCCTTCACAGGTATTTCATCGATCAGTACTTCGGCACCTACAGTTCCTCCCCCGATCTGACGATTACGCTTTTTTATACAGTTATGCGACCACTCAGCCTAGTTATGACATTTGCGTTACTGACCACCGGTCTTCCGGCCCAGACCTCCTCAGGCCTTCAGGTTGTAGTGCTCGAAGGCGACGGAGCCACCAATTCGCTGGCCGCCAAGCGTCTGCATCCCGTCACCATCATGGTGCAGGATTCCGCCAAGAGGCCCGTTGAGGGTGCCGTGGTGTCGGTTATGCTGCCGGCAAACGGCGCGGGCGGAACGTTCGGCTATGGAAACACCATTGATACCAAGCACACCGGGCGCGAAGGCAGAGTGACCTTTAGCGGCATGCACACTCGCAATCTGGCGGGTTCGTTCAGGGCGGATGTTCGTGCTTCCAGCGAAGGGATGCGCGGAGCGGCCGTGTTTACACAGACAAATGCCGAAATCGACGGCCCGCCTCAATCGAGATGGACGAATAAGAGGGCCATCATCATGCTGAGTGTGGTTGCTGCGGGCGTCGGCATCGGTTTAGCAGTGGGTTTGCACAACAGCAGCGGCAGCGGTAATCCGGCGGGTTACACGGTTACTCCTGGTGGGCCGACAGTTACCGCACCCAGATAATATTGAGGCTCGACTTTAAGGTTCAACCAATGAATCCACTTTCCACTGTAAACAGTTCGTTCTTAATAGGCTTGTGCCTCCCAATGCTAGCCGCCGCGCAGTCCGTGGTTTGGACGCCGCCGACGCTCGGTTATCTTTTCGATTCGTCCGCCAAGAGCATCCGAGCCCTTTCCGGTATCCCGGGCGCAGCAAGCCTGGAAGGCGGTTTAGCCGTCGCCAATAAGCTGGAGTCGGCGGCCATTTCGCCGAACCGGAAGTTCGCTTTGGCAACGACGAAGGACGGGGAGCACGTTCTGCTGGTGACGTGGAGCGGAATTTCCACCAACGCCGTAGAGCTCGATGGCACCCCGGGGGCGACAGATCTGATTGCCTTCAGCGGATCGGGATCCGCCGCCGCGATCTGGAACCGGGGCACCGGGAAGATCCAAGTATGGAAGGGCTTGCCGGATCAGCCATCGTTATACAAAGAAGTCGAGGGTTCCGAATTGACAGCGCTGGCTTTGTCCGATGACGGAGATGCGATAGCGGCCGCCACCGGGGCCGGACTAGTGCTGGCTAGCTCAGGGAAGTTTTTGTCCGCCGGTAGTTTTCTCGGCTTGGCTTTCCTTCCCGGCACGCACGACCTTGCCGCTGCCGAACAGTCGCTCGATCAGGTTTTGCTGATTCGAAAAGTAGATTCCGATGCCGATACAGTGCAGTTAGCCAGCAATCAGGAAGGAGTTTCGCAGCCAATTGCTGTCGCGTTCTCCGCCGACGGCCGGCAACTGATCGTAGCCAATCTACGCGGCCAATCGGTGCTGAGCATAGACCTGGAATCCCGCGCCGTGATCGCGACCCCATGCGATTGTGAGGCTGATGGGCTTTACCGGGCGCAAGGCAACGCGGTATTTCGATTGACCAATGGATCGCAGAACTTGATCGCTTTATTTGACGGAGACTCCGGCGAGCCACGTGTTCTCACCATCCCCGCAGGAGTATCCCGATGAGACGGATTCTGGCTGCAACTTTACTGCTATCCGGTTTGGCGTATGGACAGGCTGTTCGCAATTTGCCGGGTTTTCTCACCAGCAGCGTTCCGCGGAATGACGATGGGTCCAGCACTCTGCAGCCGCTGGGATTTAACATCAATTTTTTTGGCAAGAATCGCTCGCAGGTCTACGTCAACAATAACGGCAACGTTACTTTTGATAACAGCCTGTCCACCTTCACGCCGTTCGGTTTGACCAGCACGCGGCGCGAGATTATCGCCGCCTTTTTTGCGGACGTTGATACTCGTCCGGCCCGGTCGAAGCTTGTTACTTATGGGCTGGATACGGTGAATGGCCGAACCGCGTTCGGCGTCAATTACATCGACGTCGGGTACTACAACGTGCACGACGACAAGCTCAACAGCTTCCAACTGATCCTGATTGATCGTTCAGACCTTGGTCCGGGCAACTTCGACATCGAATTCAACTACAACCGCATCTCCTGGGAGACTGGCGATGCCAGCGGCGGCGTGGGCGGTGTTGGCGGAGTTCCAGCCGCGGTCGGCTGGTCGAATGGAACCGGCGAACCGGGCACGGCGTTCGAACTCGACGGATCGCTAATCACCGGCGCGCTGCTGGATAACGGGAATCGCAGCCTCATCCGGAACCGGCTCAACAATACGCAGACGGGCCGATACATCTTCCGCGCCCGCAACGGGCAGATTTTGCCGCCGCTAGGTATTTCCAGCAGCTGCCCCCTTCCGAGTGCGAATCTCAATGCGCCCTATTCTCAGCAATTTACCGCTGTGGGCGGTGGTACGAACCTGCGCTGGGTGCAGGTGGCGGATCCGGGTGCTTCTTTGCCCCCTGGGCTTACACTTTCGAGTAGTGGCCTCTACAGCGGCACTCCAACCGTGCCGGGGACTTTTGATTTTACTGTACGGATGACCGCCAATACGGAGGACGGCGATCAAACAGTTGCGTCGCGATGCTCCATCACGGTAGATCCGCCGCGCGTGAACATTGTGAACGCATGCCCGCTACCCGCCGCTACCGTCGGCCAGACTTATTCACGCGCCCTGCAAGTCAACGGGGGCCGCACTCCCTACACCTGGTCATTGGGTAGCGATGGCACAGGACTTCCGCGTGGACTTTCAATTAGTCCCGAAGGCGTCATCAGCGGTGTGCCGCTGGCCGAGGGCAGTTTCGATTTCTCACTCAGCGTGGCGAGTAATCCTGCCGACGGCTCGAGCCCTGCCTCCAAGTTTTGTGGCATCTCCGTCCGTCCGGCCGTTCTGGATCTAACAACGTCCTGCGCCCTGCCTGGGGCGACCTCCGGTGTGCCGTACTCGCAAACTTTGGTCGTGTCCGGTGGAACGGCTCCGTTCACTTGGTCCACCATAGGATTGTTGCCGACAGGGCTCTCACTTTCGCCTGACGGCAGAATTGCCGGCACTCCATCGGTTGCCGCACAGTTCCAGTTTTCCACGCGGGTTGTGGATGCTCATGGCCAGACAAGCATTCAATCGTGCCGCTTGCCGGTAACGCCACCGGTTGTAACCGTGACCAACGCCTGTCCTCTGCCTGCTGGAACAACTGGCGAATCGTATTCGCAGCAATTGACTGCGGCGAACGGAGCCGGGTCTTATAGTTGGTCGGCAATCGGGAGTCTGCCAGCAGGCCTGACATTGAATGGAAACGGGCTGATCAGCGGACGCCCCATGACTGCCGGTCCTTTCAGCTTCGATTTGCTGGTTTCCGACAGCCAGGGACGTACGGTGGCAAAGCCGTGCACGCTTTCGGTTTTGCGATCCTCCTTCAGCGTTGGCGCGTGCCCGATTACCAATGCCGCGGTGGGTGTTTCCTTCTCGCGTTCCATCTCGGCCGATGGCGGACAGGAACCCTACGTATTCTCCGCCGTCTCAAACATGCCGCCCGGATTGAACATTAATAGTTATGGCTTGATCACGGGAACGCCAACCGCTGCCGGAACCTTTCCGTTGAATGTGCGAGTGCTTGATAGCACGGGACGGACTACAGTACAGCCTTGCGGCATCACGGTGGCACCCTCGCCGCTTGAAATCAGTGGCTCTTGCCCGCTGCCGAAAGGCCGCGTTGGCGTTCCCTACTCGTCCCCGTTTGCGGCGAACGGCGGAACTGCTCCCTATGTCTTCGCGCTGGCGGGAACACTACCGGCGGGTCTGACCCTTTCGGTCGATGGAGCGGTCACCGGGACGCCGACAGCGGCAGCCAGTACCGAATTTCAGGTAAGAGTTCGCGATGCCCAGAGCCGGGTCTCGGGCTTGCCGTGCTCGATAGAAGTCGCCATTCCCGATCCCCCAACGTTGCGGTTGAACTCTGCTGCAGCGCCGGTGTTGAATCCTGCCTCGGCGGGCCCCACG